>NZ_JBIUZX010000006.1:0-379711 GCF_044745265.1 Collimonas sp. NPDC087041 | reverse complement strand
CTGGATACGGCCGCATCAGTTCAATGACGGACTCGCGCCGGCAGTGGCCGAAGAAAAACTTAAGGCAGTGTCCGGGATTACTTGACCACTACAGTGCTGACCTGGCCATGAATTCGCGGACACTCAATGGGGATCGGTCGGCATGTTCTCGTTGAAGGCATAACCCAATCCATAAATCGCTTGAATGAGATTGTGTCCGGGTCAGCTTGGGTTCGTTTTCGACGATCAGGATGTCGGCAGTCTTTGCCGATCGGCAGGCGGCCAATCGGCGCAGTTAATCCACTGGCCGAGGCGGATGTCGTGTTGTGGCCAATAGGCCGCTACTGCCGAATCAAAACATGCGGGTTATCAGATCTGGTTTGCGTAGGATCGTTTTTTTGTGCGACAAGATAACTTTCCTACGAAACGTGTGGCTAAACTTGTTTGTCAGAATGCTTGGAACCAGGCAGTGTAGAAGGCTGCCATCTTGCAATGGCAGAAGCCAGCTAAGCCAGCAAGGTTTTTACATAGGAGATCAAATGCTCGCCGGCCAGCATGCCGAGTAGGCCCACCAGTGCAATCGTCGGCGGCGCGGGTGATTTCACGTCTACCAGGTTGTAGATCACGCCAACGCCGATGCCGACGGCTAATGAGATGAGATATGCTTTCATGATAATTCCTGTCTGATTTTGGGTTGTAAGATCGGTTTCAAAAAGCCCGCCAGGTCTGGCGTGACCGCATCACATATTGATTACAACTCGCCCGCGGGCGCCGCCGGCAACAGTTTCGTAGGCCTCACGCGCTTGCTCCAGGCTGTATCGATGGGCGATCACCGGTGGCTCGAATTTGGCGCTTTCAAAGCCATCGACCAGTGCTGCCATCAGTCTTGCCGATTCCAGCACGCCAAGCTTGGCGCTGTCGACGCCCAGCAGTTGCGTTTCGTTGTGATAGAAATCGATCAAATCAAAATCGACGCGCCGTTTTCCCGTTGCACTGATCTCGACCACGCGGCCACGCCGCTTGACCAGCCCCAGTGCCGCTTCGAAGGCGACACCGCCTACCGCGTCGTACACCACATCGGCGCCGCCGAGTTCCTTCATGCGTTGCTGGGTGGTCTCATCCAACGGCAGGTAGGCATCGATCAGGCGCGCTGCCGGCGATTCGGCAAGCGGCGCGCTGCGATCAATCCCGATGACGCGGCAACCGAGCGCTTTGGCGATCTGTGTCACGGCGCCGCCGACGCCGCCGCTGACGCCGATCACTGCGATGGTTTCGCCTTGCACCAGCTTGGCGTAATCCACGGTGCCGAGCCAGGCAACCACGAAATTCACGCCGATTGCCGATGCTTGTTCATGGCTGATGTTGGCGGGTTTGCGCACCAGGGCGCCGACAGGCAGCTTGATGAATTCGGCGTGGCTGCCATCGCGTGTGAAGCCGATGTCGCCGCCGGTTCCCCACACTTCGGCTCCAAGCCATTCGGCGGGACCATCCACCACGACGCCGCTAAAGTCACGCCCAGGAATCCGCGGCGGCACCGTATGCTCGAAATGGCCTGATACATTTTTGACATCGCTTGGATTTACCGATGCGCTCTTGACTTGAACAATTGCGCTGTCGCTATCGCACAATGGTTTGGAGACGCTCAAGTGCTCAAGCACTTCCGGACTGCCGAAAGATTTGAATTGAATCGCTTTCATCGAATTTGCTCCCCTTGGATCGGTTAGTAAGCATGCTCATGCAGCTCATGATCAAATTCTAATAGGCCTGTTCAGGCTGGTTGGGACAAAAGCTTTCGAATTTCGGACAGAAGGGATTTTGGGTTTATTTGTATTTGACCGCAACAACAGCGGCCATTGCGTTGGGAGGCTTAGTTTCGCGGGCCGGAAGCTGTCCGTAAAGGCTCGCTGAGCGTTTCGCCAGGATCGAATTCTGTGGGTGGCGCGCCCAGCTCGCGGCGGAACATGTCGCTGAAGCTGCTCGGTAAATATCCCAGGGAGCGGGCGATGTGGCTGACAGAGTGGCCTTCCGCCAGCTGCGACAAGGCGACCGCTAGTTGAACCTGACGCCGCCATTCGGAAAAGCCGATGCCTAGCTGGCTGCGGAACAGTCGTGACAGGGTGCGTACGCTGGCTCCGGCCACAGCGGCGTGCTGCTCGAAGCCGAGCGCGATCGATGGATTCTCGATCACGGCCCGGCACAGCGCGTCAAGCCGGCGGTCCGATTGGTCCGGCAAGGGAATCCGTAGCGATGAGCGCGGTGCGCGCGCAAGCTCCAGCACGGTCAGACGATACGCGGCTTGCAGATATTTTTCGTCGCTTTCATTTTCACCTTCGGCGATCGTCGTAATCAACTCCTTCAACAAGCCATTGACCTCAAACACATCGCTGCGCTTGCTAAGGTGGCCGATTTTGCGTTCTGGGAAGTAGAGATTGCGCATCCGTACCGCACTCATCATGTGAATCGAGTGAACCGTGCCGGCCGGCAGCCAGACTGCCCTTTGGGGTGGGACAATAAACGCTTCATGGCCTACTTCGACCCACATGACACCGGCCACGGCATACAAGACTTGCGCCCATTCGTGCGAGTGCGGGTCTATCCGTTGCCCACGCGGATAGTGCAGGGCTACGGCGCGGCCTTCGTCGGAGCCGCTATGAAAGTCGGGAGGGCTGGCTTTTGACACGATGGCTGGAATTTGATGGGATTGGCGAAAAACGATCGACTGAGCTGAGATATTAACATCACGCCTTGCCTTACCAGGGATGCATTTCCAACGAGCGTTGTGCGTTGCTGATCAGTGTCTAACAGTGTGAATGAGGGATGCTTTTTATTGGGATTTTCCGCTTCAAGATTGTGTTGATTTGGCCATGAATTCGCTGACACTCAAGACGGATCGGTCGGCATGTTCTCGTCAAAGACATAACCCAGTCCATAAATCGCTTGAATGACATTGTGTCCGGGAAAGAACGGTTCGAGCTTGCGCCGCAGGTTCTTGATGTGGGTGTCAATGGCGCGATCGGTGACGGAGCGGTATTCGTTGTGCAGATGATTGAGCAATTGGTCGCGCGAAAATACCTGGCCGGGTGCCGAGGAGAAGGTCTTCAACAGGCGAAATTCCAGCGGAGTTAGATTCAGCGGCATGCCGTTGAAGCTGGCTTGGTGGCGCACGTCGTCGATTTTCAGAGTGGACGCATTGCCGCCGGCGTTGTCATTGCGTGTGGAGACTTCTTGTTCGCGCCGACTCCTGCGCAGCATGGCTTTTACGCGTGCGACAATTTCGCGCGGGCTGAATGGTGTCTTGCAAATGTAATCGTCGGCGCCAAGTTCGAGGCCGCGCAGGCGATCTTCTTCTTCGGCGCGCGCCGTCAGCATCAGGATCGGAACGTCAGTGAAGCCGCGCAGCTCCTGGCAAATCTGCCAGCCGTCGCGGCCGGGTAGCATGATGTCGAGCAGTATCAGGTCGGGCTTGTTGGCCTTCACCTCTGGAACGGCAGCGTCGCCGTGAGCGATGTGGCGCGAAGTGTAGCCTGCCGCCGCCAGGTACTTTTGCAGCAACTCGGCCAGCTTGGGTTCGTCTTCGACGATCAGGATGTCGGCGGCCTTTGGCGCTTCGAATAGGAAGGTGGGAGCGCTCAAGCTGCCGCTCCTTTGGTGATCGGTACAGTGCCGACCGGCAGGCGGACGATCAGGCGCAGGCCGCCCAGCGGTGACGTTTCGGCGCGGATTTCACCCTGGTGGGCTTCGACTATGCGACGGCAAATTGCCAGGCCCAGGCCGGCGCCGCCGCTGGCGCGATTGCGCGAGGCGTCGGCGCGGTAGAAGCGTTCGAACAGGCAGCTCAGTACGGCAGCATCTGCTCCCGGCGCACTGTCGTCAAACTGCACGATCCAGTATTGCTGCTCCTCCCTGCAACTCACCACAAGTTTGCCGCTGCCGTCGTTGGCATCGGTGTAGCGCAGGCTGTTTTCAAAAAGATTGTTGAATAGTTGCTGCAGCCGGCCTGCATCGGCGTGTATCGGCATGGCGTCAGGGAAGGGTTGTGCTTGCAGCGTCAGCCCATGCCTGCGGTACATGTCTTCATACGATTGCATCGTGGTGCGCAGCAGTTGGGCCAGATCGATGTCGGTCTTGCGGTAGGTCAGCGCGCCGGCGTCGGCCAGCGACAGGTCGTACAAGTCATTGACCAGTTTGCTCAGGTGCGTGACTTCGCTCTTGATTGACCGCACGGTAGCTTCGTCCGGTTGCAGGATGCCGTCTTCCAGCGCTTCGAGCTGACCGTTGAGAATGCCGAGCGGCGTACGCAATTCGTGTGAAACATCGGCCATGAATTCGCGCCGCAGTTTCTCGTTGCGTTCCAGTGTCATCGCCAACTGGTTGAAATCGCGCGCCAACTGGCCGACTTCATCCGCTGTTTCAACTTCGACGCGAATCGCATAGTCGCCGCCAGCCAGTTTGTGGGTGGCGCCCGCGACGCGCACCAATGGTTTCAACAAGACGCCTGAAATACGTATCACGATCAGGCCGACCAGCATGATGGCGGCCACGCCGATGATCAGTTGTGCCAGCAACTGGCTGTGCTGAAAGCGCAGGTCGATCGCGCTGATGACGTTTTCGAAAGGCGTTTGTACGATCCAGCCGACGATTTCGCTATCGCGCATGATGGGGCGCATGCGTGCGTGCGAACCGATGTAGGGATAGCCGATGACAAGTTTGCGCT
The DNA here is from genome assembly GCF_044745265.1 of Collimonas sp. NPDC087041. Classification (NCBI taxonomy): domain Bacteria; kingdom Pseudomonadati; phylum Pseudomonadota; class Betaproteobacteria; order Burkholderiales; family Oxalobacteraceae; genus Collimonas; species Collimonas sp. NPDC087041. Next base: position 375,018 of record NZ_JBIUZX010000006.1, on the reverse strand, counting down.
GGGCGTCCAATAGCGAGATACGCAAAGTGGCGCCGGTCAAGTCGGCAGCGGTCGGCGCCGGCTTGGACAAGGCCTTGCTCAACGGCATGCCGTCGGGGCCGATGTTGGCGACATCCAGGCCCTCTCGCTCGACGATTACAGGTTTCAGCAACTGGAACCAGGCGCGAGGATTGTCGCTGATGAAGTCCCAGTTGCCGTTAGCGCGATAGGCTTGCTCGATGCGTGGGACCAGCTCTTCCATTTGTTGCTGGGTCTGTTCATTGAGGTAGCCGAGGAAGTCGCGGTTGAAGATGTAGCGCCCCGTGGCGCCCATGACGAAGATCACAACGACGATCAGCGCCAGCATGGCGCAGAACAGTTTGAGGCGGATGCTGGCCTGCGCGAAGAAGCGCCGGTAGATACCTGCAATGGTGGTCGAAATCAAATCGCGCACGGTGTTGTCGGAGAGGGGCGCAAACAGGACGCGCGCCTGCCGTTGATCGAAGAAAGTAGCCAGTCTAGCAATTTTGCGTGCATCAGTGGCGATATTTTACGGGCGTGGTATTCCTCATATTTCCTTCACAATTACATCTTACGATGGGCAGTCCCATAGTTCATTGCGCCCGGACGATGCCTGACTACCAAGGCGACGGCGGGCTGAAAGTCCCCATTGCATTCAAAAAAACAGATTCTTGCGTTCCCTTCGCTGGGTGTCGTCACGCGTTCGCCGCGCCGTATGGCGGTTTGTTGTGCCGCGCTGGTGCTGGCGCTCTCTGCTTGTTCCCGGCAAGACGGCAAGCCGGTGGCAGCTACTGCCGAAGTCGGTTATATCGTCTTGCAGCCGCAGCGCCAGGCCGTGTCCACTGAATTGCAGGGGCGCACGACAGCTTATCTGACCGCCGACATCCGCCCGCAAATCGGCGGCATCATCCAGAAGCGCTTGTTCAAGGAAGGCTCTGCGGTCAAGCAAGGCCAAGCCCTGTACCAGATCGATCCGGCCAGTTACCAGGCGGCATACGACAGCGCCAAGGCTTCGTTGCTGAAAGCCGAAGCGACCCTGAATTCATCGAAACTCAAGGCGCAACGCTACACCGAGCTCGACAAGATTGACGCCGTCAGCAAGCAGGACAACGACGACGTGCAAAGCACGCTACGCCAGAACCAGGCCGATGTTGAGGTGCAGCGCGCGGCGGTGAAGACGGCAAAGATCGCTCTTGATTACACGCGCATTGTGTCGCCGATTTCCGGCCGTATTGAAAAATCCACGGTGACGCCGGGCGCGCTGGTGGTGGCGCAACAGACTGCGACGCTGACCACGGTGCAACAGCTCGATCCGATTTACGTCGATGTCACACAATCGAGCGTCGACCTGCTGCGCCTGCGCAAAGAGCTGGACAGCGGCAAGATCAAGAAGAGTGGCGATAATGCGGCGCCGGTGAAGATCGTGCTGGAAGACGGTTCCACCTACGCGCAGCAGGGCAAGCTTGAGTTCAGCGGGCTCAGCGTTGACACCGGTACTGGCATGATCACGTTGCGCGCAGTGGTGCCCAACCCGGATGGCATCCTGCTGCCGGGCGCTTACGTCCGTGCCGTCCTTGAAAATGGTGTCAGCGACAATGTCATACTGGCGCCGCAGAAGGCGGTCAGCCGCGACGTCACCGGCACGGCTACCGCGCTGGTGTTGGGCGCTGGCGGCAAAGTCGAGCAGCGTCTGCTCACGGTAGAGCGTGCAGTTGGCAACAACTGGTGGGTCAGCGCCGGCCTGAAGGCAGGCGACAAGCTGATCGTCGATGGTCTGCAAAAAGTGCGCAACGGCGATGTGCCGCGCGCGATCGACATGAGCGATACGTTAAATACGCCGAAGAACAATGCCTCGCAGCCCGCGCTCGCGGCAGCGAAGTAAGGGGCGTATATGGCACGTTTTTTCATAGACCGGCCCATCTTTGCATGGGTCATCGCGATCGTGATCATGCTGGGTGGCTTACTGTCCATCCGCAGCCTCTCGCTGGAGCAGTATCCCGATATTGCGCCTCCTAAAGTCAATATCAGCGCGACCTACACCGGCGCTTCCGCCAAGACCCTGGAAGATTCAGTCACGCAGGTGATTGAGCAACAGATGAAGGGGCTCGACAATCTGCAATATATGTCGGCTACCTCCAGCTCGGCAGGTACTGCCCGCGTCACGCTGACGTTCACGGCAGGCACCAATCCCGATGTCGCGCAGATGCAGGTGCAGAACAAGTTGCAGCAGGTGACTGCGCGTCTGCCACAAGCGGTGCAAAACAACGGCGTGACCGTCACCAAGGCATCTACCGATACGCTGATGGTGATCTCCCTGTCTTCGGGAGATCCCCGTATTACCTCGACCGATATTGGCGACTTCATCAGTAGCACGCTGACCGACCAGATCAGCCGCGTCGAAGGCGTGGGCGACGTTACCGCCTACGGCACCAACTATGCGATGCGCATCTGGCTTGATCCAGCCAAGCTGCAAAAGTATTCGTTGATGCCATCCGATATTTCCAGCGCGTTGCAAGCGCAGAACACCGAAGTGTCCGCCGGTGAAATCGGCGCCTTGCCAGCTGTTTCCGGTCAGCAGATCAACGCCACCATCACCGCGCGCAGCAAGCTGACCACGCCCGAGGAATTCCGCAACATCATTGTTAAATCATCAACTGACGGTTCCTTAGTCAAGCTGTCCGATGTGGCGCGTGTCGAGCTGGGTGGCGAAAGTTATCAGGTCGCGTCGCGGCAGAACGGCAAGCCGTCGTCGGCGCTGGCGATCCAGCTGGCGACCGGCGCCAACGCGCTGGCTACTTCCAAAGCCGTGCAGGCCAAGATAGCCGAACTGGAGCCGTATTTCCCGGCATCGATGCAGCTCAAGAGCAGTATCGCCTACGACACCACGCCGTTCGTGCGCATCTCACTGGAAGAAGTCGTGAAGACACTGCTGGAAGCGGTGGTGCTGGTGGTGCTGATCATGTACCTGTTCCTGCAGAATATCCGCGCCACATTCATCCCGGCGGTCACTGTGCCGGTGGTGCTACTGGGGACTTTCGGCGTGCTTGCGATGTTCGGTTATTCAATCAACACGCTGACCATGTTTGGCATGGTGCTGGCGATCGGTTTGCTGGTGGACGATGCCATTGTGGTGGTGGAAAACGTCGAACGCTTGATGAGCGAAGAGAAGCTCAGCGCTAAGGAAGCCACGCGTAAGTCGATGCAGGAAATTACTGGCGCGCTGGTTGGTATTGCGCTGGTGCTGTCGGCTGTGTTCGTGCCGATGGCCTTCTTCGGCGGTTCCACTGGCGTGATTTACCGCCAATTTTCGATCACCATCGTCGCTGCAATGAGCTTGTCGGTGCTGGTGGCATTGACGCTGACGCCGGCGTTGTGCGCCTCGCTGCTCAAGCCGCATGCGCCCGGCACGCATGGGACGAATCAAGGGCGCTTCTTCACCTGGTTCAATCGCACCTTTGAGCGCAACGCAGGGAGCTATCGTTCCGGAGTCGGCGGCCTGCTATCGCGCGGCAAGCGTGGTCTGCTGGCGTATGCTTTAGTGGTGGTGGTAATGGGCGTGCTGTTCATGCGCCTGCCGACTTCCTTCTTGCCGGAAGAAGACCAGGGTGTGCTGATGGCACAGATCCAGTTGCCGACCGGCGCCACGGCGGAGCAGACGCGCGCCGTGGTGGGCACCGTCAAGGAGTACTTCCTCAGCAAGCCGGAAGTGATCGATTCCGTGCTGGCCATTGTTGGCGCCGGGGTCGGCGGCAACAGCCAGAACGGCGCGCGCGCCTTTATCAAGCTCAAGGACTGGAGCGAGCGTACCGGCGACGATGCCAGTGCCTCGGCGCTGGTACGGCGCGCCAATGCGGATCTCAGCAAGATTCGCGGCGCACGCGTGTTTCTGATGAGCCCGCCGGCAGTACGCGGACTGGGCCAGAGTTCCGGCTTCGATTTCGAACTCAAGGATGTCGGCGGCGTTGGCCATGAAGAATTGGTCAAGGCGCGTGATCAGTTCCTGCAACTGGCGCGGCAGAATCCGCGCCTGGCCAACGTACGCACAACCGGCCTGGACGACACGCCGCAACTAGTGGTCAATATCGACGACCGCAAGACCGGTGCGCTGAGCATCGCCACCAGCGACATTAACGACACGATGGCGACCGCAATGGGCGGCACTTATGTCAATGACTTCCTCAACAATGGCCGCGTAAAGAAAGTGTATGTGCAAGGCGATGCGCAGTTCCGCATGCAGACCGACGATCTGAGCAAGTGGTACGTGCGCAATTCAGCCAACCAAATGGTGCCGTTCAGCGCATTCACGACCAGCAAGTGGAGCTTCGGCCCGTCTCTGCTGGAACGTTACAACGGCGTCTCTTCGTTCGAAATTGTCGGTGAGCCGGCGGCGGGCGTGAGTTCCGGTGACGCCATGAAAGAGGTTGAAAGTATCGCGGCGCAACTGCCCGCCGGCATCGGCCACGAATGGACCGGTTCGTCCTATCAGGAACGTCTGTCCGGCAATCAGGCGCCGATGCTGTACGCGATCTCGATCTTGTTTGTATTCCTGTGCTTGGCCGCGTTGTATGAAAGCTGGTCGGTGCCGTTCGCCGTGATTCTCGCCGTGCCACTGGGTATCGTTGGAACGGTGTTGCTGACCGGGGTGTTGGGCATGTCCAACGATGTTTACTTCCAGGTCGGTTTGCTGACCACGGTGGGTTTGTCGGCGAAGAACGCGATCTTGATCGTCGAGTTTGCCAAGCAACTGCACGAGTCCGGAAAATCCTTGCGCGAGGCCACGCTGGAAGCCGTACAACTGCGCTTGCGGCCGATTCTGATGACGTCGCTGGCTTTCATGTTCGGCGTGTTGCCGTTGGCGATTGCTTCGGGCGCCGGTTCGGCCAGCCGTCGCGCAATCGGCACCGGCGTGCTGGGCGGCATGTTGTCGGCAACCATACTCGGAATTTTCTTCGTGCCGCTGTTCTATTATTTGATCGGCACATGGATGGACAAGCGCAAGGCGAAAGCCGCTGCAAATGGAAAGGAAGGCGTGTGATGCGCATTGAGAGAGATAGCAAAATCATGCCGCAGCGATCCTTGCCTGGACTTAGACTTGCATCGACATTGTTGCTGGCGATGCTGCTGGGCGGTTGCGTGAATCTGGCGCCCGACTATCGGCAGCCGGCGGCGCCGGTGGCGGCCAACTGGGCGCAGACGGTGGATGGCAAGAACATCGTTGTTGCACGGGGTAACGCTGCCACCGTCGCTGCTGAAAATATCGGCTGGCAGGATTTTTTCATTGATGAACGCCTGCGCGAAGTGATTGCGCAGGCTTTGCAAAACAATCGCGACTTGCGCGTCGCTGCATTGAATATCGAGAAGGCGCGCGCGCAATACCGGATTGAAGACGCAACGCGTTATCCGGCGGTCAGTGCAACTGGTTCGGGAACCGCCAGCCGTACGCCGGGCACGTTGTCTAGTGCCGGCAACGCGACTACATCGCGCCAGTACAGCGCTACGCTGGGCGTCAGCGCCTATGAACTGGATTTCTTCAGCCGCTTGAAGAATCTCAGCGAATCGGCGTTGGAAACATACCGATATCAGATCGAAATCCGTCGTAGCACGCACATCAGCCTGGTGGCGGAAGTCGCTGCGGCGTGGTTGAAGCTGGCGTCGGATCAGGAATTGCTGCAGCTGGCGCAAGACACGCTCAAGAGCCAGAGCCGCACCTATGAGCTGAGCCAGCGCAGTCATGAGATCGGTACGGTGTCAGGCGTTGATCTGGCGGACCAGGAAGCCAGTGTCGAATCGGCACGTGCCGATGTGGGCCGCTACACCAGCCAGGTGGCGCAGGATATCAATGCGCTCAATCTGTTGGTCGGCGCGACGCTTGATGCTCGATTGTTGCCTGCTCGTTTGCCTGACACGGCGGCCGCGTTGCTCAGTACGCCCGCCGATTTACCGTCGGACGTGCTGTTGCGTCGTCCCGATGTGTTGGCGGCGGAGCATACCCTGATTGGCGCGCATGCCGACATCGGTGCTGCACGCGCAGCGTTCTTCCCTAGCATCACACTGACCGCCAATGGCGGCACGGCCAGCAGCAGTCTCGGCGGATTGTTCAAGGCGGGTAGCGGCGCCTGGAGTTTTGCGCCATCGATCAACCTGCCGATTTTCAACTCCGGCAGCAATCGGGCTAGCCTGGATGCCGCCGTGATCACCCGCGATATCGATGTGGCGACCTACGAGAAAGCCATTCAAACGGCATTCAGTGAAGTGGCCGACGCATTGGCGGAGCGCAGCACGCTGGATCAGCGCCTGACCGCGCAGCAGAAGGTCGCTGCCGCTTACGAGAAGAGTTACAAACTGTCTGATGCGCGTTATCGCACCGGCATAGACAGTTACCTCAGCACGCTGGTGTCGCAACGCTCCCTGTACAGCGCGCAGCAGACGCTGATCTCGCTGCGCCTGACCGAGCAGAATAATCGCATTACGCTCTACAAGGTGCTGGGCGGCGGCTGGAGCGAGAAGACGCAGAAAGTGGCCGACGCCGCCGATTCCGAGAGTCGTAGCAACCGAGGCACGACTTTGGGAGTTGCTGAGTAAAAAAGAGGAGGGCGGAAAAGGGAGTTTCTTGAATTCCTTTAAGTGCCCTCAAGCGCGTTATTGCCCCCTGAACTGCGGCCGCAAGATTGCATTCTTACGGTTCGCAGCTATAGCGGAAACTGTCATTCAAATCGAGCGGCAACACCAGTGTGTGGAAATTGTGTGCGCGGGCGTCAATGCATAGCGTCTGGCGCGCATTTGCGTCAGTGGCATAGGAGCTTGCATACTCTGCATTGAATACCGGTTTGTCATTGCTGATGAAAACCCGGTAGCCGTCGCACTCATTGTAAGAGTGGCATTGTTCGTTGATCGCGAAATCGAAATCGCCGACCAGGTCGGATAGCTGGTTCACGTCATTTTTCAGGGCAACGGCTAGCTTGCGCGCATGTGCTTCGCTCGCCAGAAAACGGTTGAAGTCCAATTGCGTATCTGCAGTTAATGGGAAGCCGCTATTGTTGACGTAACCGTCGACGTTGTCCGGCTCAACGCCGTTACATCCCTTGCTGACGGCCAGATTCAATCGTGTCCGCATGATCTTTCGGACGTTGGCAGAGCGTGTGTCGAGCCATCGTTCTCCAATCCAGCCCGTCATATTGTTTCCCATGTCGGCAGCCTGAAAGCTGGAGAAATCGGAGCGCCAGTTCTCGGAGCTTCCCGCAGAAAAATAGCACACCACTTTTTTCCCCGCTGCCTGCAATGCTTGAATGGTGGCGGCGGGCGTATCAATCAGATCGACGTCATAGACGGTTACCGGATAAGAGGTGTTGAGTTTTCCTTTCAACTGCCATTGCCAGGTATCGGTCGGGGCTGGTCGCCAGGAAGCCGACGCCGATGGTGACGGCGAAGTCGGTGATTGTGGCGCGGAGGTCGATGACGCTGCGTCCCCGCCGCCACAGGCGGCGATGACAAAAGGCAGGATTCCAGTCAGTAGAATATTTTTTGCCGTGGCCTTCATTGAATTTTCCGTTACAAGAAATCAAACTTAACCTCTGGAAAAACCATTCAATGTGGCATGAATGGCGCACTCGATCAGTTCAATCCGTCTCCTGGCTTCCGCCCGCTTATGGGAAGGAATACTGGCAAGATCGGGCAGGGGGATTTGGTCGCAGCAGATCTGGTAATCGCCGTCTGGTCGAGCGGTGGCGCCGATTTCTTGCCAAAAATCGTCATAGTTGGCGAGTACCTTGCCGGTGCGGACTTGATGGAACAGGACGCGATTTTGATTCCCGACCAGAATCAGCTTTTTGCATCCGTAGGCGCGCCCAATTTCCCTTACCAGGCGCACCATCAAGTTTTTCGGTCGCAAGCCGAACATGTCGCGTGTGGCGCTACGTACCCGTTCCTGCTTGTCGACGCCGCGTGGTCCTTGCAGGCAGCCGATGCCGATACTTGGCGTCAAATTGTCCTGGTGAAAAGTGAAAGCGATCGAGAACAGGCGTTGCTGATCGCTGCAGAGCATCAGGGTTAGCTCGCCCTCGCGGTCAAGCCCGGCAACCGATGCCAGCTGGATCACATAGACGGCCCCGGATTTCCCAATGAAGCTGCCGAGTGATACCGGCGATGTGCTTGCACGCAGGACCAGCGCATCAAGGCCTTGTTGAAAAACGAAATCGTAATGATTAAGCAACAAATTCAGCCGGTCTTGACGACCGGATAGCCGCAGCGACTGGTACGGCCGATAAATTTTTTGCAACAGTCGGGGAGTAGCTTTGACCAGCTGGATGCGCGTCGAGGTTGCGTTCCAATAGCCCAGCCAACTCTGGGTCACCTGGCGTTGCGTCATGCCCCGGAAGGTGAGTTTGATGCGCTTTGCCAATCGTGACAGGCCCGGGCGCGAATGGGCAAGGCAGGTATATAACGTGACGCGCGTTGAGTTGCCCGCTTGCGCACCCGCATGGGATGCCCATTGCGGTGCGAAGACATATCGCAGTTTCAGAAAAATTCTCAAGCTTTGCGCGTGCAGGTAGGGGAGTCCGGTATCTCGACGGCTGCTGCTAGCGCTCGTGGACGAGGCATTGTGTCGGTTCGACGCAGAGTCGCCGAGTGCCGGCACCCATCTCAGGATACTAGCCGGGATACTGGAGAGCGCGGATAGAATCAGAAAAAAAGTTGAGACCGCGCAGCCCAGCCATACGGACTCCATGTCCGCAAGCAGCAAAGGCAACAGCGCAATCGAGGGCAGCGCCCGCCTGTAATCAGATTTGAAATTCATAGCCATATCAGAGCAAAGAGATATTTATCGGACCTATCTGCTCTGTATGTGCAACGGCAAACAGAAAATGACGCTCTGTTACAAATTATTTTTTTAATCTGCGATATCGGTCATGGAATGTGCCTGCCGCGAGGGGGGGGCGGCGTTGGTCAGAACTCGAAAGTATTGGTCAGCAGCAGGGTACGGGTTGGCTCTACGCCGACCGTTGAGGTGGCGAAGTCGCTGTAGAGGCGGCGATTGAAGAGGTTCTTGATGCCAAGCGTGGTCGACCAGTATCGTGTTTTGTAATAGATACTGGCATCGGTGCGCGTTTGCCCCGCGATGTGACCAAGCACGCCGGTATCCGGCACTGCCGTATATCCGCTGCGCGCCGTGAGTCCCAGGCCCAGTCCCCAGCCGCGCCAGGCTTCCGACTGAAAATCATAGGTGGTCCACAAACTGGCGCGATGCTTCGGAAACTGCGAAATTTCCGGGTCCTGGCCTGGCGGTTTTGCGTATTGAAAGGCGATGTAGCTGTAACTTGCCGTCAAATTCCAGCCGGGCATCAAGCGTCCGGCGACGTTCAGTTCGAGGCCGCGGCTGATCGTCGACGGCAGTAGCACGTAATCGATATAGGTTGACGCAGTAGTCTGTGCCCCGACTGCTTGCAGGACATTGGTATGCGTTGCCCGAAAAACGGCAGCGGAGAATGTCATCCGCTTGTTCAGCAGTTCAAGTTTGATGCCTATTTCAGTCGACCTGCCGGTAGTCGGAGGAGCGACAATCACGCCTGGCGGACCGCCATTCAGGGTTGCATCCAGGACGGTATTGCCCGGTGTGAAGCTGCGGAAAGTATTTGCATACAGCGCAGTATTTTCGTTCAACCGATAGGCAACGCCAAGATTATAGACAGGAGCATTCTTGGGCGGAGAGGTGTCGTGTTCTACGCCGTTATCGTCGGTATCGGTGGAGAAGTTATTTCGTTCCTGCTCATAACCGGCGTTGGCCAGCACATGCCAGCGGCCCCAGGTCATCTGGTCTTGCAGGAAAAAATTGGTGTAGTAGAACGTGTCGTCGGTGGTGATCAGGTTTTGCGGACCGGCCACTGGCGGCAGCTGCAAGTCGGATGGCGGCCAGGGGACGATGACGCTGCCTGACGCACTCACGTCGTTATATGATCCTAGCCGAGTCTGACCGTAGCTCATGCCGGCCAACAGCGTATGGTGCAACGGCCCGGTTTGAAATGTACCGCGCACGCTGTTTTCGATGTTGCGGGTGTAGCTTGTGATATTGGCGAGATCAACAGAGCAAATGCCGCTGGTTGCGCCAATATCGAACTGGAAGCAATTATCATATCCCGCCGCGTCGTAGCGCAGCTTGGTATATTGCGCCTTGCTGAGAAACGTCCAGTTTGGCGAGAGGCGTTGCTCAAGATCGTAAAAAAGCTCCGTTTTTGCGGCAAAGCTGTGGTCGTCAGGCCGCCCCCAAGGCGAGGTCTGCTGGTCCGCTCCAGGGCCTAACGCCGTCAGTTCAGCACTCTGGTAGCCGCCAAACGGCAGACGGTTGATCTGGTGGCTGAAGCCGGTAACGATGCTGGTTCCGTCATGCTTGTAACCTATCGACGGCGCCAGGTAGAGTGCGCGCGCGCCATCGTAGCCATCGAATGTACGCGCGTCGTCGGTGGCGGAGACAACGGTACGATAGGTCCAGCGTCGATCTGCCGACAGGCTGCCGGCCAGATCGAGCGATGCGCGCCGATGGCCGTCGTTGCTGATGTCCAGCGTCGCCTCCCGGATCACGTTTGCCTGTGGCCGCTTGGTGACGATATTGACGGCGCCGCCTGGCTCCATTGGCCCGCCGGCAATGATGGAGTCGGCGCCACCAAGTACTTCCACGCGCTCAACAGCAGCAATGGGAACATCTAACGAAGTGATTGCCCATGAGCCTGACGCTCGGCCATTGGTCACGTTGGCCAGCGAGACCAGGTCGGCCACGCCATTCTTCATGATCGGTGCGACAAAACCTCTTACGTAGATGGTGCTGGCCTGGTCAACGCCGCTACCGCGCGCGAACGAGACCGCACTGACATTGCGCAAGGAGTCGACAACCGATTGCGTCTGTTGGCTCTCCATCAGATCCGTTGTCACCCCTTGGATTGATTGGGGAATGTCGGCCAACGGCGTATTGGTGCGCGTGGCGGATCGGGTGTCGCGAATGATGAATCCGATGTCATGGTAGCCGTGGTAAGTCTCCGCAGAATTGGTGACGACGACCGGTGGCAGTACCGACGGCTCTGGTTCTGGTTCGGGTTCAGGTAAGACGCTTGGCGCCGGCAAAATTTCTGGCGCGGTTGGCGGTGTCGTTTTGAGCGCAGCGCGGCGCACGCCAAATGAGCCGTCGGGATTGGCTATGGCCTCCAGGCCGGTCCCTTGCATTGCCTCGCGCAGCGCGTCTTGCACAGTGAAGTTGCCGTTGACCCCGGCAGACTTCAACGATCCGACCAAGGCCGGATCGAAAAGGATGATGCCTCTGACGGATTTGGCAATCGCTACCAGCACCTGCTCCAGCTGACCGGCAGGAATATGGAAACTGGCTTTGGCCGGCTGGGCCGCTGCGGCGAATGCCGGAGTAGTCCAAACCGACGTAGCAGCAACTACCAGCACAGAAGCGGCAAGCGGAGACATCATGACACTGGCGGCACAGCGATATCGCATGGTGGTAGGGGGAGGAAACTGGATTGGGCAATCTGCCGACTGTCGTGGTCAACGGTGCCGGAGTGGCTATGCCTGTGCGGAAATTGTGACCCAGTAAGGTGTAAAGCGGGCCACCGCAACGGGCAGGGTGGCAGCCAGTGCATTGAGCGCATGATCGCTATCGTCCAGCGGAAAAGCGCCGCTGACCCTGAGTTGCGCCACTGCCGGGTCCACTCGGATCACGCCGCGTCGATAGGGGCGCAAGGCGCCAACCACATCGATCAACGGTTCGTTAAATGCCGTGTAATAGCCGTCGACCCATGAATTTTCGCTGCCGTGATTACTCTGCACGGAAGCAATTGCACTGCGGCTGAACCAGGTATGCTGGCCCGGCTGCAGCTGTCCGTTCTGGCCATTCAGTGTCGTCAAGCTGGCCACCGACTGCAGGGAGACGACCTCTGTGCGTTCTGGCAATGCGCTGACCAATAACGTGCCGCTCAAGGTGCTCGCACTGCCATACGCCGTTTCTATTACGAACGGACGTTGCGCCAGGGAGGCGACCTGGATTTGCAATTCGCCCTCCGTCAGCCTCAGCAAGCGGCGACTCTGGTCTATCCAGCGGTCGGCAGAACTGCGTGCGTTCAATGTCACGACACTGCCGTCTGCCAGCGTGAAAGTCTGGCGCTCGCCGGTGCCAGTGCGCAAGTCGGCATTCATGTTCAGGATCGGCGTCACCTGATTGACCAGCACGGCTGCACCAACGCTCAAGCCGGCGAGGGCGGCGATCCGTTGCAAGGTCTTGCGTCGATCTTTCCGTTGTTGCAATGTGTGGCGTAAAACCTCGGTTGTCGCCCCCAATTGGCGTGGCACATCGAATTGATGCACCGATTTTGTCAAATTGGCAAAAGCGATTTCGTGGCGTGCATCGGCATCACGCCAATGCTCAAAGGCCACGCGATCGGCACTGGTGAAATCCGGCAGCTCCAGCCGCAGCATCCAATCAATCGCTTGTTCGACGATTTTTTCTTCGCTCATGGTCAAGGCTCAGGCAAGAGGCGCAAAAGAGCAGGCCTTGTAGCATTGCAGGAGTCCCTTCGCCACGTATCTTCTGGCGACACTCGCCGAGATGCCCAACTGCAGCGCAATGTCCGGATAGGTCAAGCCATCGAGCTTGTACAGCAGGAACGCGGCGCATTCACGGCGCGACAGTCCGGCCAAGGCGCGGTCCATGGCGCGCAACGCTTCCAGCAACTGCATTTGATCCTCGGGCGAGCTTGCATATTGCTCGTTGCTGAGGTGTTCGAGAGCTTGCAGGCAGGCTTGTTCAAGATCGCGCCGGCGCCATATTTCGTAGACGATGCGCTGCGAGATGGTTGTCAACAACGCTTTAGGTTCGCGAATATGTTGCGCAATCGGCGCTGCCAGCAATTGCATGAAGGTTTCGGCCGCCACGTCATCGGCCGCAGACGCATCGCCGACGCTACGGCGTAGGCGAGCCCGCAGCCAGTTGTGATGGGCAACGAAGATGGCCTCGATATTATTCGCGTCAATTGATGAACTGGTCACAATGGCATTCCTGTCATATCTGAACTAGCAGCCCATTACTTCATGGGGTAAAACCTGTAAAAACTGTGACTACGCAAAGCAGCCAATGCCAACGGCCAATGCCGATCCAAACGCATCGAAAGCCTCAAGCGACAGCACGGTCGACGTTGAGGCGATTGGTCATGTGAATGTTTTTTATTGTACGGAATTGTTTATTTTGTAATCGTCGCGCTTCCGGCTAAACGACACAGTGATCGCGCCATATTCTATCTCGATATTCCTGGCCATGTCGTTTAATGTAACTTATTGTACAAATAAAAACAGGTCAAAATATCAATTGTTGCGACATGGAAAATTTTCTTTTCTATTTGGATGTCGCGATATATCGCTGCGTACACTGGTCTATCTGTAGCCGCGTTTCATCAAGGCACCGACGCGACAAGGGAAGTTCCGATACCCGAGCCAGTGGATTAATGTGGGTCGTTTCGAGTAGGGAGGAAGCCGGAGAAATGGGGTGATGTCAATGGAGGCAAGCTTGCCTCCACCGACATCATTTCAGACCAGAACACCGCCGCCGTCGATCACGATCACCTGTCCCGTGGCAAACGCGTTGTTCATCAGATAGAGATAGGTCTGCGCGATATCGTCGGCTTCGCCAACCCGGCCAACCAGCAGTTGCCCGCCAGCCTGACGATACATCGCTTCGCGTTCGCTCTCGGGAATGTTCGACCAGAGCGGAGTGCGTACAAAACCAGGGTTGACGATGTTGACTCGAATCGGCGCGAGTTCGACCGCAAGTGCGCGCATGAAAGCTTCCATGGCGCCGCAAATGCTGGTTGCGATCGACCAGCCTTTCTGCGGCCGCGCGCTGGCGATGCCGCTGGTGAGTGTGATCGATCCGCCGTGCCGAATAGTTGGCGTCGCCGCTTTTACTGCGGCAATCGCGCCAAATACGCGCAAATCGAAAGCCTTGCGCGCTGCGCTCATGTCGGTGTGTGCGAGCTCGCCAATTTGCAGGGTATCGCCGGCTGTATAGACCAAATGATCGAAACCGCCGATTTCGGCGAACAGCCTGTCCACCGAATCGATATCGTTCAAGTCCACAACCTTGCCCTCGGCGCGCGCGCCCAGTTCTGCAACGGCCGCCGCAACCTTATCTTGGCGGGACGATGACACAACCACCGTCGCCCCCTGTGCCAATGCAGCGTGCGCCGTGGCCAATCCTATGCCGGAGGTTCCGCCGAGTATCACGACTTTCTTGTTTTGCAGATTCATGTTGATCCTTTGCTATGTTGGCTGCGTCACATGACGTCTGCAAATTATGATTGCATAGCTGTACTTGATAAACGATGATGTATTTATTTCACTCGTAAGTAATTCTTCTGAATGGATCGTTTCGTCAGCATGTCGATTTTCGTCCGCGTCGTCGAGCGCGGCAGCTTTGCCGCTGCCGCGGAAGGCAGCGGCATGACCGCAACCATGGTTGGCAATCACATCCGTGCGCTTGAGCGCATGCTCGGTGCGCGGCTCCTGAACCGGACCACGCGGCGGCAAAGTTTGACCGAAATCGGCCACAGTTATTACGAGCAATGCGTCAGTATCCTGGCGCAGCTGCAGTCGGCGGAAATCGATGCCCGCGATATGCGGGCACGACCGCGCGGACACCTGCGAGTAAGCGCGCCAATCATCTATGCCTCCTATAAGCTGGCGCCGGCGATGAAGGAGTATCTTGAGCGCTATCCGGATGTGCATGTGGAACTGTCGCTGAGCGACCGTATAGTTGATCTTGCCGACGGTGGCTTCGATGCGGCCATCCGCGTTGGTACTTTGCCGGATTCGAATCTGATCGCACGACCGCTGGCGCCGTCAAAGCGCATTGTCTGTGCGGCGCCGGCATATCTGTCAAAACACGGGACGCCGATCGAGCCGAAGGATTTGGCAGATCACCATTGCCTGGCTTTTGGCGTTAACAGTGGTCCCGAGCGTGACTGGCGCTTCATTCTCGCCGACGGCACGCAACAGACCGTGCGCGTACCCGGCCGCCTCGATGTCAGCGGCGGCCAGGCTTTGCGTCAGGCAGCGCTTGCCGGCCTCGGCATTATTTGGATGCCGGAAATAATGCTGGAGAACGACATCGCCGAAGGGCGGCTTGTTCAATTGTTTGCCGACCTGGGCGCGCCGGCTTTTCCGGTACATATCGTCTATCTGCCTGAACGCAAGATAACGGCCAAGCTTGCCAGCTTTGTTGATTTCGTGACGGCGCGATTCGGTCTTCACCCGGAATAAGCGCGAGGTGACAGCAGCGCGGCGGTGTATCCTGTCGCCATGGATTCCCTGATCGCAGCCTCCGCGCGTGCGCTCGCCGCCGGCGACGTGCTCGGCGCACTCAAGCGGGTTGCCCTGCGCGACGACCCGCCGGCGCTGGCCTTGCGCGGCATCGCCATGGCCCAGCTCGGCGAGCATACGCGCGCCCGTGAACTCCTGCGGCGTGCCGCCCGTGGCTTCGGCGCCCATGAGGAACTGGCACGCGCGCGTTGCGTTGTCGCCGAGGCTGAGGTGGCGCTAGCGGTACGCGATCTCAGCGGTTCGCCGCGTTCGCTGACGGCGGCCTTGAGCACGCTGGAGGCGCACGCCGATCACGCCAATGCGCTGCAAGCGCAGCTCATCGCAGCGCGCAGACTCCTGCTGCTTGGCCGCCTTGACGAAACCGAGGCAGTATTGTCCCTGCTTGATACGCGCGGTTTGCCGCCATCACTGACGGCAGTGGCCGAGTTGACTGCGGCGGAGCTGGCGTTACGCTCACTGCGCGTCGACGCCGCACGGGCGGCGCTCGCCCGTGCCCACGATGCGGCCATGCGTTCAGGCGTGCCTGCGCTCCTGGCCGAAGTGGCGGAGGCGCGTACCGCGCTCGATCGTCCTGCGGCCCGGCACCTTTTTGCTGGCGGTGAGCGCGCATTGCGCCTTGACGAAGTCGCGGAGCTCATGGCTTCAGGTGCGCTGGTGATCGATGCCTGTCGTCGCGCGCTGGGTACCGGTTCTGCGTGGCGCTCGCTGGCACGGCGGCCGGTACTGTTCACGTTGGCGCGTACGCTCGCCGAGGCGTGGCCCGGCGATGTCGACCGGGAAGCCTTGATCGCCTGCGCATTCCATACGCATCGTCCCAACGAATCGCATCGAGCCCGCTTGCGAGTGGAGATCGGGCGCCTGCGCGCACTCGTCACGACGCTGGCTGGTATCGAGGCTAGCGCGCGCGGTTTCGTTCTCAAGCCATTCGACGGCCGTACCGTGGTATTGTTGGCGCCGCCGATTGACGGCGAACAGGCGGCGCTGGAGGCACTGCTTGCCGACGGTGCAGCCTGGTCAACCTCGGCCCTGGCACAGGCCTTGGGGGGCAGTCAGCGCACTGTCCAGCGGGCGCTGGCAGAGCTTGAATCCGCCGGGCGGGTGCGTTCAATCGGGCAGGCGCGGGCGCGTCGCTGGCTGGCGCCGCCACTGGCAGGATTCACGACAATCTTGTTACTCCCTACCGCGCTGCAGATGGAATAAAGTTGTCTTGCAGCGCCGATACGAGGCGCATCACAAGGAGCCAGCGATGACCAGCAATCTCAGCAAGATCGGCAAAGACACCTCCGCAGTAACGGCGCAAACGGCCGAGATCGTGCGCGAATATGGACCTTTCCCCGGCGCCAACGGCGTGCATGGCGTGACCCACGATGGCCAACGCGTCTGGGCCGCTACCGGCGCCAGACTGATCGCCTTCGATCCCGAGAGTGGCGAACCTACGCGTACGCTTGACCGTCCGTGCGATGCCGGCACCGCCTTCGACGGCACGCACCTCTATCAGATCGCCGAGGAGCGCATCGACAAGATCGATCCCGCCAACGGCAACGTGCTGGCCTCGATCCCGGCTCCCGGTCACGGCTTCGATTCGGGGCTGGCCTGGGCCGAGGGCAGTCTGTGGGTAGGCCAGTACCGCGATCGCAAGATCCATCAGATCGATCCGGCCAACGGCGCCATCATCCGCACCATTGAGTCGAATCGTTTCGTCACCGGCGTGACCTGGGTCGACGGCGAACTATGGCACGGCACCTGGGAAGGCGATGAGAGCGATATCCGGCGTATCGATCCGCACAGCGGCGCCGTGCTGGAGCGGCTTGAGATGCCGCCCGGCGCCGGCGTCAGCGGACTTGAGTCCGATGGCGCGGGGCTCTTTTACTGCGGCGGTGGCGGCAGTGGCAAGGTCCGCGCAGTGCGCCGTCCTAAAGGAGCAGGCTTGTGAACGTATGTCGTTAGTCCGCCGCATCGAAATAAAATGGAGCGGGTGCGCCACCGCGGCCGCTCCATGTCCGAGCAGGGAGGCGCAGCTGTTTCATGCTGCCATGAGTGGCCCGGAGTAGGGGCGCCTTCAGCTCTCCATCTCGCCGATCGCACGATCAAGATTGGCATTCACGCGCAGTATCAGCGCCATCAGTTGATCCTGCTCCTCTTTGCTAAAACCTGACAAGGCTTGCCGGCTGACGGCTTCCATCACGGCTTTTCCTTTTGGCAAGCGCTGCGAAGCATCGGCGGTCAGCGAGA
Source organism: Collimonas sp. NPDC087041 (assembly GCF_044745265.1). Taxonomy (NCBI): domain Bacteria; kingdom Pseudomonadati; phylum Pseudomonadota; class Betaproteobacteria; order Burkholderiales; family Oxalobacteraceae; genus Collimonas; species Collimonas sp. NPDC087041. The sequence goes on along the minus strand of NZ_JBIUZX010000006.1, from coordinate 357,429 downwards.
TCAGGTGGCTGCGCCTGTCGTCGGGATCGGGGGCGCGTTGCACCAGGCCGTCGCGCTCCATCCGATTCAGCAGTTGCGCCATGCTCGGCTGTTCTACCTGCGCCAGCCGCGCCAGCGCAGCTTGCGACAGTTGGCCGTTCTTCTTTAGTGATACCAGCACCGGCAGTTGGCCCACGGCCAACCCGAGTACGCCCAATGGGCCGTCGACCAGCCGCGCGAACGTACGATAGGTGTGCCCGATGAGCCTCATGGGATTGTCGGAGAGATTGTTTTTCATGATATTGACATTGGATAGTTGACTATGTTCTTATATAGGCACCTATGATAAATGAATTGGTCAATTCTGTGAACAAACAATTGCACATCGCCATCGTCGGCGCGGGCCCCGGAGGGCTTACCCTTGCGCGTATCCTGCATCTGAACGGCATTGCCGTGACGGTATTCGAGCAAGAATCGCATCCTCTGGAACGCCCGCAAGGCGGCACCCTGGATTTGCATGAGGACTCCGGGTTGGAGGCAGTCAGGCTGGCAGGTCTCATGGATGCATTCCTGGCGATTGCCCGCTATGAGGACCAAGGCTCGCGCTTGCTTGATAAAGCAGGGCGGGTATTGTTTGAAGATGACGATGCTGACGGCGATCGTCCGGAAGTCGACCGCACGGAACTGCGCGCCATGCTGCTGCAGGCATTGCCGGCCGATTGCGTGCGCTGGGGCCACGCGACGCGGGAGGTGCAGGCAACGGATGATGGCCGTTGGACCCTGGCCTTCGATCACGGCAGCGCTGGACCGTTCGACCTGGTGGTGGGCGCCGATGGCACATGGTCGCGGATACGGCCGCTGCTGTCGCCTTACCGGCCGCAATACAGCGGCCTCACCTTCATCGAGTGTGGCATCGACGACGTTGACCGCAGTCATCCCAAGCTGTCGCAGTTGGTCGGCCGCGGCAAGATGGGCGTTGAGGGCGATTGCAAGGAAATCATCGCGCAGCGCAACGGTAATGCGCACATCCGTGCCTATGCAATCTTCCGGGTGCCGGCCGATTGGGCGGCACGGCGTTTTGACATCGGTTCACCTGCTGCCATGCGGGCAGAACTCATCAAAGAGTTCGCTGGTTTTTCCGACGAGATTCTCGATCTCTTTCGGGCCAGTAACGATGCGTTCGCGATCCGTCCGATCTACGCGCTGCCGGTCGGGCATTGCTGGACGAACCGGCGTGGGCTGACGTTGCTGGGCGACGCTGCGCATGTCATGTCGCCATTTGGCGGTGACGGGGTAAATAACGCCATGTTCGATGCCGCCGAATTGGCGCGATTGCTGACGACGCGCAGCGATTGGGCCGAGGCTGTCGCTGAATATGAGGCACTGATGTTTGCGCGTGTTGTCGAATCCGCCGCAGGAGCTGCGGAGGGCGCCGCAACGCAGTTGTCGCATGTCGGTCAGGAATTGACGCTGGAAATGTATCGGGGACATGTCAGCGCCAGGTCTGCCAAGGCCTAAGCGGAAATACAACCCGTACGAAATTGGCGGCTGTCGGGGGCAAGTCTTGGCGCTAGGCTATAATCGGAGCGCCATGTAGCCTGTTTGTTTGCATCGATCCTGGCTCCGGCCAGATAGGCGTTTACCTTGAAATTGATGCATGCAAATTTAAACTGAACCCCGTAGTTTTGTGACCATTTCCTATCCATGAATCCCCATACCTGGTTTACCTTTTTTGCCGCTTGCTGGCTGATTGCCATTTCTCCAGGGTCAGGCGCAGTGTTGTCGATGTCGCATGGCCTGTCATATGGCGTAAAGAGAACGTCGGCAACTATCGCCGGCCTGCAAATGGGCTTGCTGCTGATCTTGTTTATTGCTGGTGCAGGAGTCGGTTCCATCTTGCTGACGTCGGAAACCATGTTCACGGTGGTCAAGACGATTGGCGCCTTGTACCTGATCTACCTGGGGTTGAGCCAGTGGCGGGCAAAAATCGACACCGCTGCTTTGCAGCGTCCTGAGCCAACTGCGCGGGCAACACCGCCCAGCGTGCGCAAGCGCATGCTGTTGGGATTCATGACCAATGCCACCAATCCGAAGGGGATCATCTTCATGGTGGCGGTGCTGCCGCAGTTCATCAGCGCCGATGGCCCTTTGCTGCCGCAATTATTGATTCTGGCGGTGACCATGTGTGCGGTGGATCTGATGGTGATGCACGGCTATGCCTTTGCCGCATCGACCATGCAAGGTTATTTTCGCGACGCGCGCGCAATGAAGAAACAGAACCGGTTTTTCGGCGGCGTATTGATGGCGGTGGGCACGGCATTGTTTTTTGTTAAGCGCAGCGCTTAGATCCGGCGCCGGGCCGGTGATGGTTGGATTGTATTTTTTGTATTAATAAAGATCGGCCGAATTTCTATGCGTCTTCATAAGATGTTGGTTTGAGCTGGTTTCGCAGTAATCGAGAAAGCCGTAACTCCTCTATGGAGTTGCGGCTTTTTTTGTGACGCACGTATCTCGCGCCCAATAATTTAATTTCCCGTAAGAAAATTGTTTGAATTTGGCTGGGCTAAAGGCAGGTCGCTTGGTCAACATCGATACAGATCGAGGTTTTCTGCTTGTCAGGCGTGTGGCGCCGGTGAATTGCACGTACTTGTACAAAATTACCAAATTCGAATTGCATTTTTCATAATAATTACAGGAAAAATTCATACTACACACATCGGGTCATGTCATTGCGTCAGGATTTGTTCCGTCCATGAAGGAAGACGGCGACGATCGTCATATACACCGCTGTTCCCCAATGAATAAAGATGGGTGGTGCAAAGCCGAGATGCTTCAAAATGACAAATCCGTCACCAATGGCGATGAACACTGCGATGGAGTAGATTATTGCGACTGTCCGTCGGTGTCCCCTAAAGAGAAGCACCAGGACAGCGACACCCGCGAAAATGTCGCGAATGCCTTTGGTCCACATAAAGGGAAAGGCGGCCGGATCGGTAATCGGTATGCCGAAGCCAGCTGATGCCCCCACTGGGTTGAAGATGAAGTTGATGCCGAACCCAATGATTGCGGCCGGTACCAGGAAAGTGAACCAGAACAGCGGCGTATTCCACTTCAATGTCGAACTATTTAGTTCTGCATTCATATTTATTCTTCCTTTCATTGGGGCAGCTGGACGTCGAACTTGTTGGTGGAATCAGGATCGTTGATTCGACACTGAGGATATTGGCGACATCAAACCCGCGGGCGTCGTTGGCTGCCTCCGGGCTTTCTATGTAACGCTGAGCGACCTCACCTGGATCATCGCCTTCCGTATAGGAAACCATCATGAAGGCCTTGGGTGATGGATCGTCTTGGGCGGTCCAGATGCCATGAGCCTGGACGCCGAACAAATGGAAATTCTGAAGGTGGCGGGGATAGATCGTGTTGGTATAGAAATCGAGCGCGTCTTTCGTGCGCATCGTGTATACGCGAAGTTCAAAGGTTCGCATGGTGAGCTCCTGTTGAGAAATGGCTGTTCATCGTCACGTGGCATGTTTCGCTGGGGCGTTGCGTCAATCTCCGACAAAATTTCAGAGCGATTGAGTTGAGCCTTTGTGCGCCAAACGATCAAGGACCCACGCATCGCGCCATTACTTTGTGGGTCTTCGAAAATCGCGGGTTAAGACGGTTGCCTCGGTGGTGGAACGGCGCCGATCTGGATGAAGACGTCGAGAGTATTGAGTTCGTCCCAATGCTCAACGAAGCGGCCGTTCTCGACTCGCCAGATGTCGATCGAGCGCATGACGAAGGCTTGGCCCGTACCGGGATAGCCGAGGAGATTTCCGGTGTGCGTGCCGTCGTAACGGTAACGGCCGACCACGCGGGAGCCATCGGCCGAGACGAAGACATCTTCTGCGGTCACCTTGAGGTCGGGCACCCCTGCGATGATGGCTCCAAGGACCTTCTTTGAACCCTCCAGGCCCGGTTCGGCAAAAGCATTGTGGTTCACATAATTGGGCGCCTTGATCTCGTCGAGGCGTGATAGATCGTGGCTGGACATGATCTCGGCGAAGAGATAGCCGAGCTTTTTCAAATCGGTTGACATTTGGTTCTCCTGGTTTGGGCGAAGCCGGTTGGCCTTGCGATGTTCAGATACTAAACAGTGTTCAGTATTGAGTCAACAGTTCAAAATAAAATAAATAGTTGATTAAATTTCCTAGGTTGCAATAAATCGGGTATCTATGCGATTGCGCCTCAGTTACAATCCACGTAGAAAGTGTTTGCATAACGTGGCGTGTCTGGGGCGATTTGGGCTTGGGGCGCCGGCCAGAACTTGCTTCAGTTGAGTTCCGTATTGGACTTGCTGCTTCGGCTACTTTGCGTTTTCCAAACACTGCGCGCGAACTACTTGGGGGAATAATGGGAATTCAAGAGCGCCGCGAGCGCGAACGCGCTGCGGTTCGCAAGCAAATTGTCGACGCTGCAGAAATGATCGCGGCAGACAAGGGGTGGGACGCTGTGACAATTCGTGCGGTTGCCGGAGCAATTGAGTACAGTCCAGCGCTCATCTACGAGTATTTTGCCAACAAGGATGAAATACTGCTCGATCTGATGCGTCAGGGCTTTGGACGCCTTCACGTTGAGTTGGTGAGGGTTGTCGATGCGGCGGAGACGCCTGCAGCCGCTGTCGAAGGCATCGGGTTCGCTTATTGGGAGTTTGCGCTCGCGAGCCCAACGCTGTATCAATTGATGCATGACTTGCGCGGTGTTCCTTTCGGAACCAATGAAACGCCACCGGAGGCCCTTGCGTGTTTCAAGGATTTGCATGCGCCAATAGGGCGCTTGATGGCGGAGGCGGGCAATAACGAGGCCAGCGACAGTGAAGCGCAAACAGATTTATATTGGGCGTTTTTGCATGGGCTGGTTTCGTTGACCATGAATCAACGCATTAAAGGCGGTCCGGAACGCGCGTCAACTTTGGTTCGTCGGTTGACGCATGACTTCATTCAAAGCTGCATTGGCCCGGCCCATTGCATCGAAAACTCGCAATAGCCCGCTGCCGGTCGCGCGAAGCAACTAGCTTGCGTTCCGGCATTCCGCCGTTGTGGCAGTGGGAAAGTATCTTGATTACTTCAACCTCTTCGACTTGTCTGAAGTCCCGATAGAGTTGCCCAAGCGCGAAAAAGCCGGTGGGGAAGTTGCGTGCCGTTTAACGAAATACCAGAACCGGTTTCTTGCTATGGGTTAGCACTTTCTGGGTTTCTCCGGCGGCAAAGATGCCTCTTACTCCTTTCCTGCCATGCGATGCCATGGTGATCATGTCGCAATCGTTTTCCTCGGCTACCTGAATAATCGCCTCGTAAGGATGATTGCTGACGACATATCGGGTGTCGCACTCGACTCCCGCCGCTTGCGCCGCCTTTTCGATCTCTTCCAGCAGTTTGACGGCCTGGGCGACGCCTTGCTGGTCGAACTGTTCCTTGGTCTCCGCCAGGGTGAGCAGCTGGCGGCTGAAGACATGATATTCCGGGATCACATGGACGCCGGTTATCCGGGCGCTGGTCGCCTTGGCAAACTGGATGCTTTGCCGAATCGCCGATTCGGACGCTGCAGAACCATCGGTCGGTAGTAGAAGATGCTTGAACATGGTCTTCTCCTTGAATCATGTTTTCGATACGGCAAGGTTGTTTGGCGCTCCCGACGTGGCCTTATTGTCTTTTGCGGAAAGCGTTGCTTCTGTTTAAAGCATATGAGGTATGTGGGAAAAAGCCAGTGAATGCATTCCATGCACATGGTCTGCGACGGGGGCTCATTGGCTGGTCGCGGAGGGTTGTTTGACACCGCTGTCCCAGATTGGATACAATTATCCAATGTCGAATATAGCTGCCTCAGCCTCCACCTCAGCCGCCATCATTGCGGCCCGCCTGCGCGCCGATATCAACGAGGGCCGCTGGCCGGATGGCACCGCGCTGCGGCAGGACGAATTGGCGATGCTGTATGGCGTCAGTCGCATTCCGGTGCGCGAAGCCCTCAACCTGTTGCGTGACGATGGGCTGGTGGTGATCGAACCGAATCGCGGCGCTTACATCATCAAGCTGAGCGTTGCCGAAGTTGAAGAGATATTCGATTTGCGCATCCTGCTCGAGGCCGATGCACTGCGCCGCGCGATTCCCGCCCATAGTCGCAAGACGCTGGTGCTGATCGAGGCCATGCAGGCCCAGCTTGAGCTGGAAGATGTCAAGGCCGCCTGGATGCAGAGCGACCGCGCCTTTCACGAAGCGCTGTATGCGCCTTCCGATCGCCCTCAAACACTCGTATTGATCAACAAGTTGCGTTCACGCGTCGAGCGCTATGGCTTGTCCAAGCTGCGTCCCGGTTCGCGGCGCGAAGGATGGGCGCGCGAGCATCGGCAATTGCTTGCCGCCGTGGCGGCGGGCGATGTCGAGGGAGCGGTCAGGGTATTGAGTGAACATCTGCAGGAAACTTGTCGCGCCGTATGTGCGGCGCTAACGCAAACCTAGGAGAGTGAGCATGTCCAGTCATATCGCTACCGTCGAGTGGCAGCGTTCAGGAGCGCAATTCATCGATAATCGCTACAGTCGCGCCCATCAATGGCAATTCGATGGTGGTGCGGTGGTGCCGGCATCGAGTTCGCCGCATGTGGTCAAGGTGCCACTCTCGAATCCGGCCAACGTCGATCCCGAGGAGGCTTTCGTGGTTTCCTTGTCGAGCTGCCACATGTTGTGGTTCCTGGGGTTGGCGGCAAATGCCGGCTATGTAGTCGACAGCTATGTCGACCAGGCGCGCGGACACATGCAGCGCGCAGCCGATGGCAAAAGCTGGGTCGCGCTGGTTGAGTTGCTGCCGCAGGTGGTGTTTTCCGGCGTCAAGATGCCGGACGATGCGGCAGTGGAAGGCTTGCACCACAAGGCGCACGAAGAGTGCTTCCTGGCGCGCTCCGTTAAAAGCGAAATCCGGATTGAGGGCGGTTGGTGTTACCAGGCCTGATGCCTCTTTGCAGATCGGGAGTGTGGCCAGGTTGCGATCATTGCTATTGGTTCACGCTCCCTATGGTCTGACAGGCAGGGACAGGGTATCGACTCGAGGTTGAAGAGGAGGCTCCTTCACGGGATTGCAACGCCCTGCAGGCGTCGTTTGCGTCGCGCTTGGCAATCCCGCTATGCCGAAGAGGATTCGGCCGCCTTGGCCAGTTCCGACATTGCCTGCCTGGCCGAATGCAGTTTTTCATCGCCCATGCGACGGGCGAGTTCCGCCTTGGCCCAATTCCACACCGGGAACGCATCGACCACGAGTTGACGCCCGGATGTCGTCAGGGCTAGCCGCTTCCCGGCGCGGCCACGTCCGCCTTCAGCACTGACCAGGTCCCGACTCTCAAGATTCTGGACATTTCGGCTGAGGGTGGTCGGATCGACCCCGGCCCTGTCCGCAAGCTCGACCAGCGTCGCTCCCTCAGTCTCACCGATCCCAACCAAGAGGCTGAATTGCTCGGCCGTCAAGCCGAGCGGCTTGAAGCATGCATTGTAATAACGCGTGAGCGCGCGCGCCGTTGCACGCGCCTGGAAGCCCGGACATTCCGCTGCGACGTCCTTCAAAGACTCTGGATTGAAACCGTTCACATCTATCTCCTTGACAATCTCATTTTCGCATAATAATGTATATGCACTATTCATGGGGAAATAATGCCAGCATACGTACACGTCAATCTACGCGTCATCGACGCCGCCAAGCAGGCCGCGCTCGCTCCACGTTTTCAGGCGGCGCTAAAAGAGGCGGGCGGACAGATCCTGCATTTCGGTCCGGTTGCGCAGATTCTGGAGGGTGATCAGGAGCCGCTGCCGATGGCCGGCGTGTTCGAGTTTCCGACTCTGGCCCAAGCGCAAGCCTTCTACAATTCCGAGAGGTATGCGCCGATCAAGGCCGAACGGCGGGAAGCCCAGCAAGCGCGGATGTTCATAGTCGAAACTGCGTGACGCGCCGGTCCTTGCCTGCATCATCGCAGTTGGCCTTTTCCTGAAAGGGTAAAAGGCCAGTTTCGACCTTATTCGTCGGCGCTTCCGCGATGTGTAAACCTCTTATGCTTCGCAACAGGTTTGAATCAGGGAGCGATCGGAGAATAATCTCCGAATCCGTCAGGCCACAGTGTCAGGACTTCAAAGCCCGTTTCTGTCACTGCCACCATGTGTTCCCATTGGGCAGACAGGGAGTGGTCCTGGGTCACGACGGTCCATCCGTCTGGCAATTCTTTTGAATGCCGCTTGCCGGCGTTAATCATTGGCTCAATCGTGAATACCATGCCGGTTTGCAGAGTCAGCCCTTGGCCTGGTTGACCGTAATGCAGCACCTGCAAATCCTCGTGGTAGATCCTGCCAATACCGTGGCCGCAATATTCGCGCACCACGCTGAAACCCTCCTTGTGTGCGACAGATTGGATGGCATGGCCGATATCGCCGAACGTTGCCCCCGGCCTTACCGCGCGAATGCCTGCGCGCATCGCTTCGTAAGTCGTGCTCACCAAGCGTTTGGACAAGATGCTAGGCTGACCCACAAAATACATGCGGCTTGTATCCCCGTGCCACCCATCCTTCGTTAATGCGACGTCGATATTGATGATGTCGCCATTCTTCAATGGTTTGTCGGAAGGTATGCCATGGCAGATGACATGATTGACTGATGTGCAGATCGTTTTGGGGTAACCGTTGTAGCCGATATTGATTGGCACCGCTTGAAGAACATCTACGATGTAATCGTGACATAGCTTGTCCAGCTGATTGGTCGTGACTCCAGGCCGAACGTGTTCGGCAATCATGCGCAAGACATCTGCCGCCAGCGCACCGGCCGTCCGTAGCATCGCGATATCGGAAGGCGTCTTGATTTCGACTTGAGCGGCCATCATGCTTTTTCAAGCGACAAGGTGATTTCTTGCGGGGAGTCCGCAGCTTGCTGTTCGGCCTCTCTGAGTTTTTGGCAAATGTCGTTATAACAAAGGCCAGGATTCAACTCGGCCATCATGCCGACACGCAGCCAGTGCTCGGCTTGCGAGTTGATCGAGCGGCTCATGGCGCCGCTTGTGAGGCGCAGATTGGTATGCATCTGCTCAGTGATTTTGACGATTCCCATAAGCTGCCTATTTATATGAAATATATATGGTTTGTATATAAATCGTATATTAGCACGCTGACTATGAAAATGCTGCTGTTTGCATCCATGGGCTGAGTCGATACGACAAGTCCATTTACCGGCCGGGAGACTTCTGGTGCCGATTTCGGGCCCTAAGGCAGCTCAATTATATTTAAAAATGTTCCTGCGGCAACAATGCCTGTAAAGCCTTCACGAGCGTTGCGCTTCAACATCTCGGCAAAGTCAGGCTTGCATCAGGCGGATTTAGTAATTATATTGGTTGCGATGCGCAACTAATATAATGTGAGTGTTTCATGGACCTTGTCGATGTTCCTGCCCAACCCCGAGAAACGACGATTCTTGCACTCCGGGAGTTTTCCCGAAAACTGGTTCGCGAACTCGGCTTCATGCGAACCACCTTGGCTGATAGCGATCTCGCACCGTCGGCCGTTCACGCGATCATCGAAATCGGGGCGGCGCCGGGGATAAGCGCCAAGGACTTGGGCAACATCCTGCGATTGGACAAATCGAACACGAGCAGGCAGGTCGCCAGGATGGAAGCTGGCGGACTTGTGACGCGTACGGTCGCAAGCGCAGATGCGCGTACCTTCGAGCTGTATTTGACGGAAGCAGGGCAGAAACTCCGGAAAAAGATCGACCGCTTCGCGACGGATCAAGTCTCCAACGCGCTGCGGCGCATGGTCCCCGCTGATCAGCAAGCCCTGGTCCGTTCTCTCGCGCTATACGCCGACGCACTCGCGCAGGACAGTTCGCTCAAAGCTCCTCCCGAAAGTGCCGCGACGGCCCGGATCGTGGAGGGATACCAGCCTGGCTGTATCGGCGACGTCGCGAGCTTGCATGCCCGCTTTTACTCGGAGCACTGGGGGTTCGGCGCATTCTTCGAGAACAGGGTGGCAACCGAGCTTGCCGAGTTTGCCGGCACGTTGCCAGCCGATGGCAAGGCGCTATGGCTCTACATCGAAAATGGCCGTTCTCTCGCCTCCCTGGCCATCGACGGCAATGATGAAACGGGTATCGCCCATTTACGCTGGTTCATTGTGGACGATTCATTGCGTGGTTCTGGCGTCGGGCGGCAACTGATGTCCCATGCGATGAACTTTGTCGACGGGCGCTTCAGAGAGACCTACCTCTGGACCTTCAAGGGGCTGGATGCGGCGCGCAATCTGTACGGAAAATTCGGCTTTCAATTGACGGATGAATCGGAGGGCGCGCAGTGGGGAACCCGGGTCATCGAGCAACGCTTCAGTCGCCGCTCTGCCGCCCGTGGGGCCAAGTAGCCGCGATTCCGGTTTGTCACGTGATGGGCCAAAGATGGGTTTGCTCTGCCTGCTGCAGCGCTGCGACGCCAGCCGATTTCCAGCGATGGGCAAGTGCGCGAGCAACCCTGCGGGCCGGCTTCCTGATAAGCTTCGTGACGGCCGTATCGGCAATACATGTAAAACAGGAAATAAAATGGCAAAGAAGAAAAATGATGATCTGGATCCGGAAACCCTGGCCCTGATCAACTGGTGCATCGAAGTTGAAGGTTTCCTGGTGGCTGGCGGCGCAACGCTGGAGCAGGCACAGGAACATATTGAAGAGCAGGTCGAATGGTTTACCGACCAGTTTTACGACGGTTTGACGCCCGAGCAAGCCGCCAAAGCCGCGCTCAGCGATTGAGGTTGGCGGCATCCATGAATTCCAATTGAATGAACCAGCATGAGATAGGGCGCGGCATCAGTTTGTCGGTCGGCGCTTCGATGGTGTTCGCTTTGCTGTCCGGCTATACCAAATGGCTGACGCCGCTCGATGGGCTGGATATCTTCGCCTGGCGCGTGGTGTGGACCTTGCCGGGAGCGCTGGCATTGGTGATCCTGCGCCAGCGCATGCCGCAAGCGCGCGAGTTGCTGCGGCGCCTGCTGCGTGAACCGTTGACTTGCGCCATGCTGCTGGTGGTGGCGGCCTTGTTGGGGGTGCAGCTGTGGATCTTCTTGTGGGCGCCGCTGCATGGCCGCGCATTGGAAGTGTCACTGGGCTATTTTCTGTTGCCGTTGACGATGGTGCTGGTCGGCCGCTTTTATTATCACGAGCGGCTCGATGTGTTTCAGTGGCTGGCGGTGGCGTTCGCGCTGGTCGGCGTGCTGCATGAGCTGTGGATGACGCGCAGCTTTGCCTGGCCGACGTTGGTGGTGGCGCTCGGCTATCCGCCGTATTTTATCCTGCGTCGTAAGATCAATGCCGATCCTGCCGTGGCGTTTGCGATCGAGATGGCGTTGCTGTTGCCGTTTGCAGTGGCGATGCTTTACACGCGGGATTCGTGGGCACTGGTTGCGCACCGGCCGGACATGCTGTTCGTGCTGTTGCCGGGGTTGGGTCTGCTGAGCACCATCGCGCTGGCTTCTTACCTGGGCGCCAGCCGCCTGCTGCCGATGGCCTTGTTCGGCATCCTTGGCTATGTCGAACCGGTGTTGCTGGTTGGCGTGGCGATTGTCTTTCTGGGTGAAGCGCTGGCGCCGGGACAACTGGCGACCTACATTCCGATCTGGTGTGCAGTTGGCCTGACGGCGGTGCATAGCGTGCGCCTGCTGCGCCGGGAAAAGGCCTTGCGGCGCGATGCCGCGGCCAATCGTTTGACGCCCTGAGAATTATCGGTCGGCTTGCGATTGCTGCGTCTGGCGGGCGTGACGTTGCGCCAGTTCGCCCAGCACCGTCAGCGCCTCGTCGGCGCGCGCCGCCGGTACAAATACATGATCGTGAAAATACGCGGCGACCACGTTGGCGCTGATGCCGGACTGCGCCAGTTCGGTTGCCACACATGCGGTCAGTCCGACTGCGGCCAGGCTGGAATGCACGCTGAGGGTGATCATCGAGAACAGGCCGTCGTATTTCAGGCCGGCATCGTCGGCGGCCTGCCGTTCCAGGATCAGCGTTAGTCCCTCGGTTTCCTGGAAAGAAGCGATCGGCGCCAGGGCTGCAAAGCTGCCGTAAGCATGTCCCGGTATCGTGCAGAACACAAACAACTCCTTGTGCGCAACCGGGTGCATTGAAGCAAGCAGGGTGTCAAGATCGGTGATGGCGCTCATCGTCGTATATTCGGGGTGTTGGTTAATCGTCATGAATTCTCATGATACACCGCGCCGCCACATTGAAGTCATCGTGCTGTCATAAGACTGCTATATGTTCCGATCAGCGGTTGCGGACACACATTGCCAGCAGCACCTGTTTCCTGACGGATGACTCATGTACAAAAACAACAAGCGACTAATCATTCTTGATGCCGACGGCACCACCATCGATGCCTACAGTGCGATCGACAAGACCTTTTCCCGCCACGGCATGGAAATTGGCGATGAGGAACGGTTTCAAAAGCGCCGCCGCCTGTTCAAATACCTGGGCGGCTTGAAGGAGTTTCCATCCAACCTGAAGAAACAGATCGGCAAGCAGAGCCGCAAGCTGCTGATTGCCACCTTGACCGAGGTCTACCGTGAAGAAGCGTTGCTGTATCCCGGCATTGCCAGCCTGGTGCAAAGCCTGATCGCCGCACCCGACGTGGTGGTCGGCCTGGTCACGCGCAACGTCACCAACCAGCCGGAGGAAACCCTCAGGCAATTGTTCCGACGTCACGACATCGATCTGGACGCTCTCGATTTTTTCGCGCATATCCCGACCCACCAGGAAAAAGTCCAGGAATTCCGCGCGATCCGCGAACGCCTCGACATCAACCCGGCACGCGCTTACATCTGCGGCGATGAACACAAGGATTACCTGTCGGCGATCGGCAGCGGCATGCATCCTTTCATGGTCTCTTACGGCTTTGAAAGCCACAAGCGGCTGATCAAGAAATTCCTGGTGCCGGAAGAAATTATTTCACGCTCGCCGGCGGAGCTATGCCAACGCGTGCGGCATGCGCTGGAATTGCTAAATTTGAATTGATTTAGCCGGGAAGGGCCACTCCTGCTAGAATTTATCTCTTAGGCAGAAGAGATAGGACGAGGCAGGAGACATGTACACACTCTACGGTTTCAAGGGTTCCGGTTCGGCAGCAGTCGAAGCGGCGCTTGAAATGGCCGCGCTGCCGTATCGCAAGGTTGATGCTGCGTCCTGGGCCGAAACATCGGCAATCGACGAATTGCAGCGCTTGAACCCACTCAGGCAGATTCCCACGCTGAAACTTCCGGACGGTGGCGTTTTGACAGAAAGCGCGGCTATCCTTTTACACCTGGGTTTGCATCACCCATCTTCCCATTTGCTGCCGATTGATCCCGGGCAACGTGCGCAGGCTATCCGCGGCCTGGTGTTCGTCGCCGCCAATTGCTATGCGGCGATCGGCGTCATCGATTTCCCGGAACGCTGGTGCGTTGACGCCGACACTGCCGTGCAGGAGCAGATCCGGCTTGGCGCCACCGAGCGGCTGCATCGCAACTGGGAAATTTTTGCCGATACCTTTCCGCAGCATCCTTTCCTCAACGGTTCCAGGCCCGGCGCGCTTGACCTGCTGGCCGCAGTGGTCTCCAGATGGTCGGGCGCACGCGCCCACCTGGCGCAAGTGCGCCCGGATTTTGCCGCAGCCATTGCGAAGGTGGAGCGCCACCCGGACATCGCGCCGGTGTGGGCGCGGCATTGGGAAAGCTGATTTTGTATTACACGTTATTGAGGCCGTCAGCACAGCCGGCGGATTGATTTTAAAAATAGGGAGACCAGTTGTGGTGCCACAAAGCGAGTTGTCTGAAGAGCAGTTGATGAAGAAGGTGGCGTGGCGCTTGATGCCGTTGCTGATCGTGATGTTCCTGGTATCGTTCATCGATCGCCAGAACGTCGGGTTCGCCAAGCTGGAGATGGTGCATGCGCTGCATATGAGCGAGGCGGCGTATGGACTGGGCGCTTCGCTGTTTTTCATCGGCTACCTGTTGTTTGAAATTCCCAGTACGCTGGCATTGCACAAATACGGCGCGCGAGTCTGGCTCGCGCGCATCATGTTTACCTGGGGCGCAGTGACGATCCTGCTCGGCTTCACCAGCTCGCTGCCGATGTTCTATGTACTGCGCTTCATGCTCGGTATCGCCGAAGCGGGCTTTTATCCCGGCGTGATTTACTACCTGACATTGTGGTTCCCGCAGGCATATCGCACCCGGGTGCTGGGCGTGTTTACCCTGGGCAGCGCGTTGGCGAACATGCTGGGCGCGCTGGTGGGCGGTTTGCTGCTGAACCTGAGCGGCACCTTCGGACTGGCCGGCTGGCAATGGGTTTTTATTGCGACCGGCCTGCCGGCGATCGTGTTGACTGGGCTCGTGATGTTGTACCTGCCAGGTTCGATCGATGAAGCGAAGTTCCTGTCGGCCGGCCAGAAGGCCCGGCTGAACGACATGATGCGGCGTGACGCGCCGCCTAACGCAACGCATGGCAATCCGCTGGCTGCGCTGTGGGATGTGCGGGTGTTGCTGTTTGCTGCAACCTACATGCTGATGTCGACTTCGCTGTATGGCGTCACCTATTGGCTGCCGACGCTGGTCAAGGGTTTTGGCGTCAGCTCCACTATCAACGGTTTGCTGAACATGATCCCGTGGGGGCTGGCGGTGTTGTTGCTGTTGTGGTTGCCGGGCAAGTTGCGCGGCGACCGCATCGTATATAAAGCGATTGCCGCCATCGGCCTGCTGGGTTTGTTCTGTTTTGCATCCAGCGCGTTGCTGGATTCGAATATCCTGCGCTTTGGTGCGCTGGTGATCGGCGGCGCCTGCATCACTTTGCTGTACCCATGTTTCTGGTCGCTGCCGCCGAAATTTTTCCAGGGTGCACGCGCCGCCGCCAGTATTGCAGCGATCAATTCGATCGGTAACCTGGGCGGATTTTTCGGCCAGAACCTGATGCCTTATGTCGGTAAGGTCACGCATAGCACCGTGACGCCAATGCTGGTGCCGGCAGCCTGCCTGGCGGTGCTGGGCGTGGGCGGATTGGTGGCGGTTAGCTGGCAGCGCAAACGCGATTTGCTGGCTGCCGCCGATGCTGAGACTGCGCTGCAGCGCCAAGTGGCGATCCAGGAAGATGGCAGCGAAGATCCTGGTTCCAGCATTGATCAGTTGCTCGACTTGCATCCCGATCATCTGGAAATGCCGCATCAGCAGCCAGGGCCGACAGCACGTTAATGAAAATCGCGGCTGCTGGTATCGAGTTTTCCCAGCAGCGGCGATAGGTCCAGCAAGTGTTTGGCAACCAGGTGGCGCACGCCATCCTGGCATTGCCAGATGCCATAAACCCCCATCAATGACGAGCCGGTCAATTCCTTGCGCTGGCGCTCGACCAGGTCCGGCCAGACAATCACGTTGACTGTGCCGGTTTCATCTTCCAGGGTGACAAACACCACGCCTTTGGCCGTGCCGGGGCGTTGCCGCATGGTGACGATACCGCAGCCACGCGCCAGCTGGCCGTTAGCAAAGGTGTTCAGCACATCGGCCGGCAGGAAGCGTTTGGCTGCCAGTCGCGGGCGCAGCAGGGCCAGTGGATGGCGGCCCAGCGTCAGGCCTAGCGAGCGATAATCGTTAAGCAGGTTTTCTGCCTCGCCGGGTTCCGCCAGCAGCAATTCTTCCTCATTGACTTGAGCCTGCTTGAGCAAGCCTTTATCGGGCGCGCTGACCAGTGCCTGCCACAGCGCCTGGCGCCGGTTGCCGGATAGCGGCGCCAGCGTGTTGGCCGCGGCCAGCGCTTGCAACTGATCGCGCTTGAGGCCGGTGCGCAAGGCCATGTCCTTGAGATTGCTGAAGCGGCGTACCGCGCGCGCCGCTTCAATCTGCGCCGCGCCGTCGGGATTGAGGCCCTGAACCAGATTGAAGCCGAGCCGCACCGCCGGCCGGGCCGCTTGCGGTATCGCTTCGAGCGCGGCATCCCAGTTGCTCAGGTTGATGTCGACCGGTAGCACTTCGACGCCGTGCCGGCGCGCATCCTGCACCAGTTGCGAGGCGGAATAGAAACCCATCGGTTGGCTGTTCAGCAACGCCGCCAGGAAGGCTTCCGGCTCGTGGCATTTGAGCCACGCGCTGGCATAGGCCAGCAGCGCGAAACTGGCGGCGTGGCTTTCCGGAAAACCGTATTCGCCGAAGCCCTGAATCTGGCTGTAGATGGCCTCGGCAAAGCTTTTTTCGTAACCATTGTGGGTCATGCCGTCGATCAGTTGACGCTCGTATTTGCCAAGGCCGCCTTTACGTTTCCACGCCGCCATCGAGCGCCGCAGGCCGTCGGCTTCGCCCTGGGTGAAGCCGGCCGCGATGACGGCGATCTGCATCACCTGTTCCTGGAAAATCGGCACGCCCAGTGTGCGTTCCAGTGCCTCCCGCAACTCATCTTTGGGATAAACGATCAGCTCCGGATCGATCTTCCTGTTCTGCAGATAAGGATGCACCATGCCGCCTTGGATCGGCCCCGGCCGTACGATGGCAACCTGGATCACCAGATCGTAGAATTTATTCGGCTTCAGGCGCGGCAGCATGCTCATCTGGGCCCGACTTTCGATCTGGAACACGCCGATGGTGTCGGCCTGGCAAATCATCTTGTATGTTGCCGGATCTTCACGCGGGATGTCCTGCATTTCAAACGCCTCGCCGCGCTGCTCACCGACCATCGTCAGCGCCCGCTGCAGCATCGACAGCATGCCCAGCGCCAGCACATCGACTTTGAGCAGGCCGAGCGCATCCAGGTCGTCCTTGTCCCACTGCACCACGCTGCGGTCCTTCATCGCCGCATTTTCGATCGGCACCAGCCGCGACAGCTTGCCACGCGAAATTACAAAGCCGCCCGGATGCTGCGACAGATGGCGCGGGAAACCCATCAGCGTATGCGACAGATCGGCCCAGAGGGTGGCAATCGGCGTTTCCGGATCCATGCCGAATTCAACGAAGCGTTGCTGCAACTGCTGCTTGTCGTCCCACCAGCGCTGCGATTTGGCGATCTGGTCGACCACGCCGGGATCAATGCCGAGCGCCTTGCCAACATCACGCAATACGCTGCGCGGCCTGTAACTGATCACCACCGCAGTCAGGGCGGCGCGCAGCCGGCCGTATTTGTTGTAGATGTACTGGATGACTTCTTCGCGGCGCTGGTGCTCGAAATCGACATCGATATCGGGCGGTTCGTTGCGTTCGCGGCTGATGAAGCGGCCGAACAGCAGAGTGCCGCGGCTCGGGTCGACTTCGGTAATGCCAAGGCAATAACAGACCGCCGAATTGGCCGCGGAGCCACGCCCCTGGCATAGTATTTTCTGGCTGCGGGCGAACTGGACGATATCGTAGACCGTCAGGAAATACGATTCGTAGGACAGCTCCTGGATGATACCGAGTTCTTCTTCCAGCTGCTTTTGCACTGCCGCCGGAATGTGATCACGGAAACGTTCGCGCGCGCCGATATAGGTTTGCTGGCGCAGATAACTGGTGGCGGTATGGCCGGCCGGTACTACCTCATCGGGATATTCGTAGTGCAGCTGTTCCAGAGAAAACTTACACAGCCCCGCAATCCTGATGGTTTCAGCCAGCGCTGCGGGCGGGTACAAATTGCCCAGCCGCAGTCTGGCGCGCAAATGCTGCTCGGCATTCGGCGCCAGCGCGTAGCCGCAGGCAGAGACCGGTGTGCCCAGGCGGATTGCGGTCAGCGTATCCTGCAATGGCTTGCGCGAACGCCGATGCATGCAGACCGCGCCCGTGGCCACTACCGGCATCGACATCTCCTGCGCCACTTCGGCGGTGATTGCACGCTGCCGTTCATCGCCGGCCTGTTGCAGCATGGTTAGGCCGATCCAGCCGCGTTCGGCAAAGGTGTCGCGTAGCCACTCGGCCTGGTGTGCCAGTGTGTTGGCATCGATGCCATGCTCCGGCAACAGGATCGCCAGACAGTCGGGCAGCTGGCACAGATGCGCGTGTTCGGCATCGGGCGCAGCCAGGTCTTGCGGCCGCAGCAGATAGCTGCCCTTGTCAGCACGGCTGCGCGCCAGTGTGATCAGTTCCGACAGGTTGCCGTAGCCTTCCAGATTCTGCGCCAACACGACAATGGAAAATGCCGGGCTGCCATCGCTCTCATGCAACTGGAACTGGCTGCCGATCAGCAGCGGCAAATTTTGTTTTTGGGCTTCGACATGGGCGCGCACCACGCCGGCCAGCGAACATTCGTCGGTAATCGCCAGGGCGCTATAGCCCAACTGGGCCGCGCGTTCCACCAACTCTTCCGGGTGGGAGGCGCCATGCAGGAAAGTGAAGTTGGATATGCATTGCAGCTCGGCATAGGCCGGCAGCACGGCAGGTGCAACTGATGCTTGCGGAGAGGAGAGATCCATCTTGTGTGATCCTCGAATCAGGCAAACAAGCCATGCAGGAACCATTGGACGTCATCGCCGCTGCGTTCCCGATAGATCCAGTAGCAGGCGGCTTCCGCACCTTCGGCGACGAAATAGTCGCGCACCGCGGCGGCGCCGTCCCACCAGCCGCACTCGATCCGTTCCGGCCCCGACAACAGGCGCAGCGGCGAACTATAGAATGGCCGGTTTTCGCGCTGTATCAGGGGCAGCGGCGTTTGCAGCAGCCAGAACGGCCGTTGCAGTGCGCCGCTTTCGGCTGGCGGCTGGCGCCGCTTGTTGTCGGTGGCCGGGCGCCAGGCATTGGCCAGTTCCGGTCGATGATCGGCTACTGCCGCCGGGCTCAGCACATTCTCGCCACCGAGCCTGGCGCTGAGCAGTTCCAGCAGGCGCGGGTAGGCGCCGGGCGTACCGCCCGGCTCGGGAAACAAGGCCGCGCTGGGCGGCAGCATCGGCGTCACCTCGCTGGCTTGCAGGCGCAAGGCGATCACTGGAGCGTCGAGCTGCAACCGGCCCAGCCGTTCCTTCAGCAGACGCAGCAAATGTTCTTCGTGCCAGGCCGGTTCAGCCAGCGCGATCACCAATGGTGTGGGAGCAATCGCCTGGCGGCCGCGCTCGTGCTCCAGCGACAGTTCGAAGCGCGTCACTGCCAGTTGTTGCGCCACCAGCCAACCGATCATCTGCAGGATCAGGCGGCGCGCCGCAAACAGCACCGCTTGCGCATGTTCGATCCGGTCCGGCAATTCCAGCCAGACGGAAAAGGCGGGCGGCGCCTGCACCCATTCGAATACTTCCGAGGCGTCGCCGTAGGCGCGATCCAGGGTTTCCAGCACTTGCTTGTCGCTGCGCCGCTGCAGGCCGGCGCGCGGCAGTTTGCGCAAGTCGGCCAGGGTTTGGCAGCCGATGCCGGCCAGCCATTCCTGGTAAGCGCGGGCTGCCGGCAGGGTCATGAAAGGCAATGCGTCCAGTCGGCGTCGCAGGCTTGCCAGGCGCAAGCTGCGGCGTTGCCTAGCGAGTTGCCGCTGAGGCTGGTTGTAGGCCAGCAGCCAGGCGCCCTGTGCGGTGGGCGCCATGCTCAGTTGCGGCGTGAAACCAAGCGCCTGGATGCTGTCGCGGATGCGCCGACACAGCGCCAGGCGGCCGCCGAACGCGCTCAAGCTGGCGCTGATGTCGAGCAGCAGCGTATTTTCTTCGGCATGCGCAACTTCCGGCGTGTACTGCAACAGGGTCAGCGCGATCTCGTCGCGCGCGCTTTGTTCGCGCGGCAGATCGCGTTCGCACAACTGTGCCTGCGGCGCCAGCGCAACAACGCCGCCGCGGCGCATGCCCGAGCGAATGCCGCTGGCCGCTGCGCTGGGCGTCATCAGCAGCACCTGATCGTGCTGCAGCACCACCAGCATGCAGGGCTCAGACCAGCGCGGGCGCAATGTTTCCAACGCCAGCAACGGCAGGTGTATGCCGATCCACAGAGGCATGATCGAGTACGGAAAAAAAGGTTGAAGAGGAAGGGACGGGCACCGAGTTGGGCATTTCAGTCGCCGTCGTGGGTGCAGTCAGTTGCAGGTACAAGGGCTGCTCGTGCTGCGGCCCCTTGCGCTTGATCAGCTGAATGTCGATGCCGTTGGGCGCCGGCCGCAGACTCAGGCGCAACGGCGCCGGCGAGGATTCATGCGCAGCGGCCAGCGGCCGAATCATCCATAGCACGGTATCGCTGGCCTGCGCCGCCAGGTGCAGCCGTCGCAATGCATCGCCGCGAATATGCGATTGCCACAGCAGCAGCGCGCCGCAACTTCCATTGCGCAGTACTTGTTCCGCCGACCACAGCGCATCGGCGCTGCGTTCGGCCTTAATCCAAAGCAGTTGCTCGGTGCTCAACCCTGCAGCGCTCCAGGCGGCAATCTGCGGCAAGTGCGGCGGTTGCAGCAGCACAATGCGGCGCTGTCGCGCGATTTGCACCAGCGCCGGCTGCAACAGGCGGATCTCGCCGTAGCCGGGATGCTGCAACAGCAGCTCGATCAGGGCCGAGTGCGGCCAGCCGCCATTGGGTAGTTCGCGATCCAGCGCCGCATGGCCGGAAGCGCAAACGGCGCCCTGGTAAGAACCCATCTGATCGGCGCGCCACAACGCGTGCGGCAGGGCCGAGACGACCGACTGGACGGCAGCGGAGTGGCTGAGTGACGCGCTGGCAAGCATGGACATGGTGTGTTGAAAGAGTCCTTGGGAGAGATATTATACTGTATATATGTACAGTATAAATTCAATCCGCATTTGGTCAATCTCACCGCACCAGATTTGTTTCTTTTTGTTTCCCTGTGTAAATATTTGTTGACGCCCTACCATATTGCACGGCGATAATGATGCCGTCTTACTTTTTAAATCAATGAAGGATCACGATGAAGAAAATAGTCCGTCCGCTTGTCGCAATCTGTTTGTTGGGTTTTGCATCTGTCGCGCTGGCGCAGGCGCCGTCAATGGCCGACATTCGCGCAACCATGGTCCAAGGTAATGTGCAAAGCTGCATGCAGGTGACGCCGGCGACCGAACCGAGTGTGCCGAAAGACCAGCAGCATTTGCAGGCTTTCTGCAAATGCACTTCAGAGGGTTACGTCAACGGAATTTCCGACGCCGAACTGGGCGCCATGCTCAGCGGTACCGGGAGCGCGAAGGGGGCAAAAACGGCGACGCAGCGTCTGCACGAGTCGGTTGCCCAGTGCAAGAAAAAATTCGGTTACTGATCTGCTCAGTGCGCCCGACGCAACTGCCGATCCTGTCCGCTGCTGAAGTGGGCGCCAATACGATCCGCGCACCAGCCTAATCCTGTGCACAGCGCAAAGTAAATCAAACCGATGAACATGAATATCTCGGCCGGATAAATCATGACCCGGCTGTTGACCTGCGCCGCCACGAACGACAGTTCGCCGACGCCGACGATATAGGCTAGTGAACTGTCCTTGATCAGCGTGACCCATTGATTGACGAATGACGGCAGCATCATCTGCAATGCTTGCGGCAGCACGATGTGGCGCAGCACGGCGAAGCGGGTCATGCCAAGCGACATGCCGGCGGCCCATTGGCCGGCGGGAATGCCGCTGATTCCGGCATGCACCGAATGCGCCAGGTAGGCGCCGCCGATCAGGGACAACGCACACATCACTGAGAACACGCCGGGAACATTGATGTGGAACACGATCGGCAGCAGGAAATAAGTCCAGAAAATCAGCATCAGTACCGGAATCGCCCGGAAAAATCCGATGCTCGCGGTCAGTAGCAGGTTCGGCAGTCCGCGCGTGAGCGACAAGCCGATCCCTAGCACCAACCCCAACACGGCCGAGGCCAGCGCCGATCCCAGACTCAGCAGCACAGTCAAGGCGGCGCCACCCAACTCGCCGTCGGGATAGGCTCCCCACAGCAGATACGGCAGATTGTCGGTCAATACGCTCAATTGCATGCTCATCGATGTTCTCCATCGGCGAGACGTTGCCGGCGTCGCAGCAATTGGCCGCCGCTTTCGATCAGGGCGATGCTGCCGATATAAAACAGCGTCGCTATGCCGAATGCCTGGAAAGTCTTGAAAGTTTGCGCTTCCACCTGGCGCGAGGTATAGGACAGTTCAGCCAGGCCGATGGCCATCGTCAACGAGGTGTTCTTGATGATGTTCATGTACTGGCCGAGCAACGGCGGCAGTGCGATCCGCACTGCTTGCGGCAGGATCACGTAGCGCAATACCTGCCAGCGCGTCAGGCCCAGTGCGGCGCCGGCCAGCCGCTGGGCTTCCGCCACGCCGCGCATGCCGGAGCGGATTTCCTCGCTGACATAGGTGGCCGAATAAAGGCTCAGGCCAACGATGGCGCACAGCAGCTCGAACGATGGCCATGTGAGTGCCAGGTGACTGCCAAACGTCACGCTGTGAACGCTATTGAGCCATGCCACGGTATTCTCAGGCAGCAGGCTGGAGACGCCGAAATACCAGAAGAACAATTGCACCAGCAACGGCGTATTGCGGAATACCGCGACGAATATTGCCGCCGGGTGCGACAACCAGCGCTGCTGGCTGGAATGGGCTGCGGCGACCACGATACCCAACAATGTCGATAGCACAGCGACCACCGCCGACAGCAGCAGTGTCATGTACAGGCCGTCGAGCAGCCAGCCGATGTATTTGGGGGCCAGCATCTGACCCAGTATTGCGTGAAACTCAGTCATCAAAAACATCACCAGCGAATTTTCCAACATTAAATAAAAAAGCACTGGCAAACCGTGAGGCTTGCCAGTGCAAGACAGAGTCGAGGTAATCGATCTAGTTCTGGCTCAGCTTGGTGTCGCCGATCTTGAACAGGCGTGGCAGCGGCGATTTGCTATTGGGGCCGAACCATTTGTCGTAGATCCGCAGCGCGGTGCCGTCTTTTTCGAATTCGCGCAAGGTGTCGTTGAGCGTATTCACCAATCGTGTTTCCCCCTTGGGGACGCCGACGCCTTCATATTCTTCCGAAATGGCAAAGGCCGGGATTTCATATTTTTCCTTGTCCGGGATATTCGCCAGCAGCGCGATCAGCTTCGAACCATCCTGGGTGATCGCCTGGACATTGCCGTTGCGCAGTGCCGCCAGCGCGAACGGGGTGTCGTCATACAGCACAACCTTGGCCGCTGGATATTTCTCGCGCAAGGTGGTTTCCATCGTGGTGCCCTTGTCGGTGCCGATGCGCAGATCAGGTATTTGCGCCGCGTTCTTCAGCACGCCTTTTTTCGCCAGGAACTGCTGGCCGGAAGCGAAGTAAGGAATGCTGAAATCGATCACCTGGGCGCGTTCGGCGTTGATAGTGAAGTTGGCGAACACCAGGTCGACTTTGCCGGATGTCAGTAAAGGAATGCGGTTGGCCGGATTGGTCGGCACCAGTTCAACCTTGACGCCCAGTTTCTTGGCGACTTCATTGGCGTAGTCGACATCCAGGCCGATGATCTTGTTGGTTTTCTGGTCGACGAAGCCGAACGGCGGATTGCCGTCAAAAGTGGCGACGCGCAGCACGCCTGCTTTCTTGATGTCATCGAGCTTGTCGGCATGGGCGAGGCCGGACAGTAGCGTCAGGCAAGCGAAAAATATGGCATGTGATTTCATTATTGTGTTGGTCCCTGGTTGGCGTTTCGGTCATTTGGTGGATCGGAATTGCGATCACCATGCCGGCCAGATTAACAAAACAATATCCCGGAGTGAACGATCAAAGTTGCATTTGAATATTACAAGTTTGCAAGCGCCGCTTAGGCGTTGAGGCTTCGAATTGAAACATCGTTAGAATAAGCAGATAAAGCAGAGGAATACCAAACCAAGGAGCAGAGCATGACAGCAGTGAAGAAAGTAGCATTGGTTACCGGCGCCGGTTCAGGCATTGGCAAGCATATCGCCCTGGCGCTGCTGCGCCATGATTACAGCGTGGTGCTGGCCGGTCGTCGCGCCGCAGCGCTGGAAGAGACGATTGACGCGGCCGGTGCATATGGGGCGCAGGCGCTGGCGGTGCCAACGGATGTCAGCGATCAAGCTTCGGTCAAGGCATTGTTTGAAGCAATCAAGGCGCGTTTCGGCCGGCTCGATCTGCTGTTCAATAATGCCGGCATCTTTACCAAATCGGCGTCGCTGGAAGAGGTCGATTTTGCGCAATGGCAGGCCTCGGTTGCTGTCAACCTGACCGGCGCTTTCCTGTGCACGCAGGAGGCATTCAAGATCATGAAAGTGCAAACGCCGGGCGGTGGTCGCATCATCAATAACGGTTCGATTGCGGCCCATGCGCCGCGTCCCAATTCGGTCGCTTATACCGCCACCAAACATGCGATCACCGGCCTGACCAAGTCGACTTCGCTGGATGGCCGCAAGTACAACATCGCCTGCGGTCAGATCGACATCGGTAATGCCGCGACCGACATGACCGAGCGCATGCAGCAGGGAATCCTGCAAGCCAACGGCCAGATTGCGGTGGAGCCAACCATGTCAGTCGAGCATGTCGCCAAGGCGGTGCTGTACATGGCCGATTTGCCGCTGGATGCGAACGTTCAGTTCATGACGGTGATGGCCACCAACATGCCGTTTGTCGGACGGGGCTGACAAGTGTTTGATGATCGGACGAGGCCCGATATTGAATCGAATCCTCGTTACGGCTTTAACTCAACATTGAACGCCTCACCGGTGGCAAAGAATGCGCCACCGGCCAGGTAGTGCAGCGAGCGCTGGTCGTCGGCAGGGAAGTGCCAGCGGCCGTTCGAGAATGCTGCGGCATCGGCCCGGGCGGCGACGACTTCAGCGATGAAGAGGTCGTAGCGTTGCTGGTTGTGTGGCTCTGGAATCACCTTGCACTCGAGCCACGCCAGGCAACCGCTCAAGAGTGGCGCGGCAATTTTCTGCGACGGGAAAGTCGCAATATCCAGCGCCGCAAATTTATCGCCATCGCGACCAGAACTGGATCCCACCGCCAGCGTTGTTTCCGCCAGCGCCCGAGTCGGGATGTTCAACGCAAATTCGCCGGATGCTTCCACCAGTTCGCGCGTCAGGGTCTTGCTGTCGATGACCAGCAAGACCTTTGGCGGATCGAAATCGAGCGGCATCGCCCATGCCGCCGCCATCACATTGCTGACGCCATTGTGGGCGCTGGTGACGATGGTGGTGGGGCCGTGGTTGAGCAAGCGATAAGCCTTGGCGAGTTCTACAGGTTGAATGTTTTGCATAGTCAATTCTATTGTCACTTGTTGTGCGGCACGTTGCAGCAGTAATTTCTTATTTTATCTGCATTCGAATTTTCATATTTTTCCACGGAAACGCAGCCAGATTCTTTCTTGACACGCCCAAGCGTGAGCCGCTAGACTTCGGGCATTGCATTATATGGAGGTCCACTGTGGACTGTAGTTCTAATAGTAGACGCGGATGGGTGATCAACCCGGCCCACCTCGCAGTGTTCTAGCAGACCTTCCTCCGCTACAACTCTGCATGCGCCGAGTTGTAGATGCGATCAGCAAAACCGCACTTTCAATCCCCCATCCAATTTCCGATTCGGTAAATAGCCGTTTCCGCATTGTATTAACGCGTTTTGCACCCACCGGTTTTCAATTGGCCCGGGCCGCCTGAACACGTTTGATCTCTCGCGGGAGCCGCTGCTAAAGGAGATTGGCATGCCTCTTTTCTTCAAATAAATCATTGCGGATCTCGTGCGCGGAACATGCCTTGCACGCGTGTTTTAAGCTTTCGCCAGTGGCCCACATATCGACGTTGCATCGGCGTTGCACCGCCCGTTGCTTCGAATAGCGCTGCCATTCGGGGTTTGCTGCGCCAATGCCCGCCGGGCGATCCGGCGTAAGATCATTATCGTCGGCGCGCTACGTCGCATTTTTACATTACCTAGCGATTCGCCGAACATCGATCAAGTATTGCCGCCGTTATCCGGTAGCCGCCCGATCGAATGTAACGGACTCTGATCATTGCGTACGAGTCTTACGCAAATCTTGCTTACTTCTGTTGCGACTTCCTGCATGGCGAGTCGCTATTCAAACACGTGTATTTGAGGAAAACCATGGCTATTAAATTATTCAAAATCAGTAACGATCGACAGCGCGACGCTGCAAATAAATCCACCGGCTGGATGTTTGGCTGGAGAGTCGGCCGAGGTGACGCACAACCCCGCAAGCCGTCAATGCCCGAGCATCAATCGAATCCTCAGAGTTACGGCGTGTATGGCGTTCTGATAAACGGCAAGGACCGTTGAAAGCTGTAAAACGAGTTGGGGGGGAACATGGAGTATCAATTTTTGACCGCTAAAAATGCAGTACTGCTGGGTCTCATTATTGCCCTCGCCTGGCTGATCATACTGATGAGTATATTGCCGCAACAGGAGGCAGAAATTTCGATGCCTGCTTATTCCGCCCCGATCTTCATGCCGCATTAAATTGGTGGAATCGGAAATTTTTATCGAGCCCCTGCGTTCGAAGCGCATGGGGAAAATTGAAATCAGACGAAAAAGGATTTTATGCAAGACGACAGCGAAGGAAGCGATAGGCCGCCCGCTTGGATAGTCATCGAGACAACCACAGCGGGCGACCTTCGTCCAATCAATTTCATCAACCGAACACGCCCGGGCGTGGTGCGGCGGGGGAGGGCATTGTCTAAATAAAGACAAGATTCTCTTGCGCTCACGGCCTGGGCAGGAGAAAAAAATGGCTCACACATCCCCGCACAAAACGGGCAATCCGAAAAAGACGCAAAAGGGATTCATCTCGGGATCCACGGCGCCGGAACAAAAGCTCTCGATGCGCGTCGTCGAAGAATCCGGTCAACCTTTGCAATCCACATTCAACCGCACCAAAGGCTCGCCTTTCGGCTTGTTTGAAGATGATGCCGCAGAACGTTTGCAGCGGCTCGGCCCGAATGAGGTCGCGCACGATAAGGCTCCCCATGCATTGGTACAGCTTTTCCTTGCCTTTAAAAATCCATTTGTGATTGTCTTGTTGCTGCTGGCGGCGATCAGCTTCGTGACAGACGTTTATCTGGTAGCGCCAGACGAGCGCAGTTGGACCGGCATCACGATCCTGGTAACGATGGTGGTGATCAGCAGTTTCCTCCGTTTTTTTCAGGAATATCGATCGAATAAAGCCGCCGAACGCCTCAAATCGATGGTCCGTACCACGGCTACCGTATTACGCCGGACTACCGATGCCGCTAATCCGTCCCGGCAGGAAATTCCAATGCGCGACCTGGTTGTCGGCGATGTGGTCAGCCTGCAAGCGGGGGACATGATTCCGGCGGATATCCGTTTGCTTGCATCGCGCGATCTGTTTATCAGCCAGGCGGTATTGACCGGCGAAGCGCTGCCGGTTGAGAAATACGACACGCTGGGTGCGGTGTCGCAGAAATCTGCGAATGCCGAGGTCGACACCCAAGCCGATCTGCTGGACCTGTCCGATATCTGCTTCATGGGAACCAACGTCGTCAGCGGCACAGCGACAGCGATTGTGGTCGCCACCGGCGCCAATACCTATTTCGGTTCGTTGGCAAAGAATGTGGTTAGCCACAAGCGGATAGAAACCAGTTTTGACCGTGGCGTGAGCAGCGTGTCCTGGCTGTTGATCCGTTTCATGCTGGTGATGGTGCCTATCGTTTTCATGATCAACGGCCTGACCAAGGGCGACTGGATGTCGGCGCTGACCTTTGCATTGGCGGTGGCGGTAGGCTTGACGCCGGAAATGCTGCCGATGATCGTTTCTGCGAATCTGGCCAAAGGCGCGATGGCGATGGCGCGCCGCAAGGTGGTGGTGAAGCGCTTGAATTCGGTACAGAATTTCGGCGCGATGGATGTGTTGTGCACCGATAAGACCGGCACACTGACGCAGGACAAAATCATCCTGGAACGCCATCTCGATATCAATGGCCAGAAAGATGAAAGCATTTTGCAACTGGCATGGCTGAACAGTTTTCATCAAAGCGGCCAGAAGAACCTGATGGACATCGCTATCGTCAGCCACGCCGACGAGCGCGGCCCTTCCGCCAAGCTGATGCAATACAGGAAAATCGACGAGATGCCTTTCGATTTTGTGCGGCGCCGCTTGTCGGTCATTGTGGAAGAGCAGGATGGCGCGCAATTGATGGTGTCCAAAGGCGCCGTCGAGGAGATGCTGGCGGTATGTACCCATATCCAGGAAGGCAATGACATACGTGTGCTCGACGACGATGCGCGCACGGCGTTGCTGGAGAAGTCGCAGGAATACAACGAAGAAGGATATCGGGTGCTGCTGGTGGCAACGCGCGCGATCAACGCCGCCGACGCCAAAGCGCAGTACAAGACTGAAGATGAAGCGAATCTGATTGTGCGCGGCTTCCTCACGTTTTTCGATCCGCCGAAAGATTCCGCTGCCCCGGCAATTCGCGCCTTGCAAGACTACGGCGTGGCAGTCAAGGTGCTTACCGGCGACAACGCCATCGTGACGCTCAAGGTCTGTCGCGATGTCGGCCTTGATCCAGGCACGCCCCTGGTCGGAGCCGAAATCGAAGCGATGTCCGATGAGCAACTGGGCGAGGCGGTGAAGTACACCACGATATTTGCCAAACTGACGCCGCTGCAAAAATCGCGTGTGGTCAAGGCATTGCAGGCGAATGGCCATACGGTCGGATTTCTCGGAGATGGCATCAACGATGCACCGGCATTGCGTGATGCTGATGTCGGTATTTCGGTCGATAGCGGCGCTGATATTGCGAAAGAGACCGCAGATATCATCCTGCTCGAAAAGAGCCTGATGGTGCTGGAAGAGGGCGTCGTCAAGGGCCGCGAGACATTCGGCAATATTCTCAAATATCTGAACATGACTGCCAGTTCCAATTTCGGCAACGTGTTTTCGGTGCTGGTCGCCTCAGCCTGGCTGCCTTGGGAACCGATGCTGGCAGTGCATCTGCTGATCCAGAACCTGATCTACGACATCTCGCAGATGATGCTGCCGTGGGACAAAATGGATGAAGACTTCCTCAAGAAGCCGCGCAAATGGGACGCAGGAAACATCCGGCGCTTCATGATCTGGATTGGGCCGACCTCCTCGGTGTTCGATATCACCACCTATATCCTGATGTGGACCGTATTCGGCGCCGGCGCCATGTTTGCGGCCGATGGCGGCAATGCCGGGCAAAGCATCATGAATTCAGGATGGTTTATCGAAGGCTTGGTTTCGCAGACGCTGGTCGTGCACATGCTGCGCACCCGCAAGATCCCGTTCATTCAAAGCACTGCGGCGCTGCCGGTATTGCTGTCGACCACGCTAGCCATTGCCATCGGCTGCTACTTGCCGTACTCGCCGTTGGCCGAATCGATCGGCTTTGTCGCTCTCGATAAATCCTATTTCTACTGGCTGATCGCCACCATGATCGGCTACATGATCCTGGCGCAGACAGTGAAGACCATCTACATCCGCCGCTATGGGCAGTGGTTTTAATTTGTGAGCGGCTGCATCAATCGATGCGGCCGCTCGTTTTTCTCAAAAATTATCGGAATATGAATATGAAAACCTTATTAAGCATCATAGGCGGCAGCTGTGCACTGGCAATTTCACCCGTGATCCAGGCACAGATCGAGATTCCTGCAGCCGAAAAGAAAGCCGTGACGTCAAACTCCGTGGTGTTTTACGGCGTGCTGGATGCCGGCGTCACCTTCGCCAATAATGAAGGCGGCCACGGCAACGTCAAGCTGGATACCGGCGTGATGGAGCCGAACCGATGGGGCGTCAAAGGCGTGGAAGATTTGGGCGGCGGGTTGAGTGCGGTATTTCAGCTGGAAAGCAGCTTCAATCTCGACGATGGTTCCTTATCCTCGCAGGGCACGCTGTTCGATCGGGTGGCCATGATTGGCCTTGCCAATAGTTACGGACAAGTGACCATGGGCACCCAGTACGACCTGATCAATGACTATGTCACGCCCTTCAACATTAGCGCTACCGCCAGTGGCTACGCCTCGCACCAGGGCGATTTCGACCGCATTGCCGGCAACGCCATCCAGCGCTCGATCAAGTTCGCCAGTGCCGATTTCGACGGGCTGACTTTTGGCGCGCTCTATTCATTCGCGGACAAGAGCCGGCATTCGAGCGGGCATGACAGCGAAGACACCGGTAGCGGTACGGCCTGGAATATTGGTGCTCATTACGTCCGCGGCCCGTTTTCCGCCGGCGTTTCCTACATGCGCATGAACACGCCGCGCGGCCCGCAGGCGATTGGCCCTTATCAAAGCCTGGGCCTGACGCAGTTCCTCGGGCAGCCGACTTTTGTCATCGATGCCGAGAGCGGGGAGCGCGTTGCGCTCCATAACATGGCAATCGACAGCCAGAAAATCTTTGCCGGCGGCGTTGCTTATGACATCGGGAGATTGACCGTGATGGCGAATTTTGCGGATATCGTATTCCGTGGCTATGGACAGGTATCGGATATGCGCCTGATGGAAGTCGGTGGCCGCTACCATGTCAGTGCGGCGCTGGACGGTACGCTGGGTTACCAGCGCATGCATATTGAGGGAACCAAGGCGAATCAGGTTTCGCTGGGGCTGGACTATCACATGTCTAAGCGTAGTGATCTGTATGTGTCGGCGGATTATCGCCGGGCATCGCGGGGCGTGAATGGCGTCGTGGGGAATTCGTTTGCGCCTTCCAGCAACAGCGCGCAGGGGTTGCTGCGGGTGGGAATGCGGCACATGTTTTAAGATTGGATCTGCAATCGGGATCGGCTCGAGTCATTTGGCAACGTCCGCATGCAAAAGCCAAAGGCAACGGCAACGGCAAAACCAACCCCGAGCAGTTAAATGGGGTCAGAGTTTTTTTTCGCGGCCTTTTGCGAAAATTACTCTGACCCCTTTTAACGGACCACGGAGTGAGTGCGGCTGTGCATCAGCCGTGTTCATTCGGCGCTACTTAAAACGGTTGCTACTCCGTGGAAGCTTGCCGGGAGCGGCCCGGCAGCCGCTCACTTTCTTTGCTTCGCCAAAGAAAGTAAGCAAAGAAAGGCGATCGCACAGCCGTTGCCCGCCGTTGGCGGGTCCCCAAATGAGCCGTGCGCCAGTCGGATGGGACACAAACTCGCTGCGCTCAAACATGTGTCCCATAATTCCCGACTGTCGCGCGTCCCATTTGGCAACGTCAGCATGCGAAAAGTCAAAAGCAACGGCAACGTCAAAAGCCAATTCAAAACCAACAGCAACGTCAAAATCAGCCCCGAGAAGTTAAATGGGGTCAGAGTTTTTTTTCGCAGCCTTTTGCGAAAATTACTCTGACCCCTTTTAACGGACCACGGAGTGCATACCTGGGCGCACCACAAAAACAGCTTCAACAAGCACTACTGCGTTTTCGTCACTTTACTCAAATGCCGCGGCTGGTCCGGGTCCATGCCGCGTGCCACTGCCAGTTGCGCCGCCATTACGTAGAACGCCTGGATTGCGACGATCGGGTCGAGGTCTGGGGTCGCCGCGACCGGCAGCGTCAGGTCGCGTGCGGAGATGTCGTCCGGCGCTGCCAGCAAGACCTTGGCGCCGCGTCCGCGCATTTCTTCTGCCAGTTTGAGCAGGCTGGCCTGGGTTGGGCCGCGGGTGGCGAAAATCAGCAAGGGGTAGCCGTCGTCGATTAGCGCCATCGGGCCGTGCTTGATTTCGGCGCCGCTGAAGGCTTCGGCCTGGATCGCTGAGGTTTCCTTGAACTTCAAGGCCGATTCCAACGCCAGCGGCAGGCTGATGCCGCGTCCGACCACCATGATGCGCGAGGACGGCGCCAGCACATCGATGGCTGGCGCCCAATCGAGTTGGGTTGCAGCGGTCAGCGCTTGCGGCAGCGCATCGATAGCCGCCAGAAATTCGGCGTCGTCCTGCCAATGCGCAGTCAGTCTTGCTGCTGCCACCAGACTGGTAATGAAACTCTTGGTGGCGGCGACACTAAGTTCGGCGCCGGCATGCAATGGAAGCGTCCATTCAGCTGTGGAAGCCAGCGGCGAGGCGGCATCGTTGACCAGCGCCACGGTGGTGGCGCCGCTGTCACGGAAATAACGGATCGGCTCAATCACGTCCGGGCTTTGTCCCGATTGCGAAATCGCGATAGCGAGGGCGTCGCGCGCGATCAGCGGCGCTTTGTTCAGGGTTACCAGCGACAACGGCAGCGATGCCACCACGCGGCCGAGGCGGGCCATGATCAGGTAGGCGCAGTAATTGGCGGCATGGTCGGAACTGCCGCGCGCCACAGTCAGGATGGTCGATGGCGGCGCTGCGCGCAGGCGCTGGCCGAGTTCCGCGTAGCGGTCGCGATCCTGGCTGAGCTGCAAGGCGACATGTTCTGCCGCCGAGCGGGCTTCTTTAAGCATCAACGAGGTCAATTCTTTCTCCTTCTACATATACAGCTTTGAGCTTGAGCTGGCGGTCCAGCACAAGAATGTCGGCGAAGCAGCCTTCCTTGAGGCGGCCACGTTCTTGAATTCCCAGGTAATCGGCAGGGTAGGTGGAAACCCGCAGCGATGCCTCGGCGACGTCGAGTCCGAGCGACACCAGGTTGCGCAACGCCTGATCCATGGTCAGCGTGCTGCCGGCCAGCGTGCCGTTGGCCAGGCGTACGCCGCCCAGGCACTTGTGCACCACCTGGCGACCCAGCATGTATTCGCCGTCAGGCATGCCGGACGCCGCGGTCGAATCGGTCACGCAGTACAGGCGCGGAATCGCCCGCAGCGCAGCCTTGATGGCGCCAGGATGAACGTGCAGCAAGTCCGGAATCAGTTCCGCATACTCGGCATGCGCCAGCGCTGCGCCGGCCATGCCAGGCTGGCGATGGTGGAAGGAGCTCATCGCATTGAACAGATGGGTGAAGCCGGCGGCGCCGTTCTTCAAGGCATTGACGCCGTCCTCGTAAGTACCAAGGGTGTGGCCGATCTGCACCCGCATGCCGATCTTGGAAAGCGTCTTCACCAGTTCCATATGGCCGTTGATTTCCGGCGCGATGGTGATCAGTTTCAAGGGCGCGAAACTGCGCAGCCAGTCAACTTGTTCGAGCGAAGCCGCAATCGCGAAATCCGGCTGTGCACCGAGTTTTCCCGGGTTGATGTAAGGGCCTTCCAGATGTGCGCCCAGCACCCGCGCGGAACCGGAGCGACGGGCGCGGCAGGCACGGCCGATGGCGCCCAGCGCCGCTTCCAGTTCTGCCGGCGGCGCGGTCATGGTGGTGGCCAACATGCTGGTGGTGCCGTGCTGCGCGTGCAGGCGCGAGACCACATGCACTGCCTCGCCGGCTTCCATGATGTCTTTGCCGCCGCCGCCATGCACATGCAGGTCGATGAAGCCAGGCAGGATATAGTCGCCGTCGGCCGGCGCCTGTTCCAGCGCATGACCGCGGATGTCAGTGATCATGTCGTTAAAGGTGATGGCGCCGTCGACCCAGCCTTCGGTAGTCAAGACGTTGCCATGAATTTTTGTGCTGCTCATACCGCCTCCTGTCCCTGTGCTTGCTGTGCTGCGAGTTGCCGGCGCAGCAGTATTAGTGCGCCGGTGGCGGCGTCGGCACGCGGTGCAATCGCGCGTGTTTTCAACGGCTCCGGCAGATACGCCTTGAGCGGAATGGCCAGGCCGCCGCATAGCGCGATCGGCAGTAGCCCAGACGGATCCAGCGCATGCGCAATCTGATCGATTTCTACCCCAGCCTTGCGCAGGATGGTCGCCGCCGCCGGATCCTGTTCGCCATGGGCCACCACCAATGGCGCCAGTTGCGCGATGACGCTCTGGTTGGCGTCGTTGACCCAGGCGATTACCCGTTCCCGGTTTTGTTCGACGCTGAATGCATCGCTGCCGCCGCAAAACCTGACGATGGCGCTGGCCAGCGGCCCAGGAGAGATTCGACCGTCGAGTGCCCGTTCCACATGATTGGCAGCGCGCAAACCGATCCAGCCGCCGCTGGCTTCGTCACCGGTCTGGAAGCCCCAGCCGCCAACTTCGCGGCGGCTGCCGTCCGCCAGCAGCACTTCGCCGACGCTGCCGGTGCCGATGGCCACTACTGCGCCGGGCTGTCCCAGATGCGCGCCGAGCAAGGTGGTGAAGGCGTCGGTGCCGATCGCGATGTCGCCAAAGCCCGGATTTTGCGCCGAAAACTGGTCCGCCCATTGCTTGTTATTGACCCCGGACAAGCCAAAACCAACGGCGACTTCCTGGTAGGCCGGGCAGGCGACGCCAGCCGACTGGAATGCGCTCTCCAGCGCTGCGATGATGGCGCTCCATGCCTTGCCAGTGCCGTGCATCAAAGCCGACGGGCCGCTGCTGCCGACCGCGACCAGGCTGCCGTCTGCGCGCTCGACGCGCAGCTGGGTTTTGGTGCCGCCGCCATCGACGCCGACCAGGTATTGGTACTCTGCTTTCAATTGAACTCCGTTGCTTTTTTCTAAGAAACGCGTAGTTTATCTGGTCGCGCGTCCGGTTCCTATTGCTTGGACGAAATCATGTTGCCCGGTTTCAGCCGTGGCAGCGCCTGGCCGTTGCTGTCGAATACATGGAAGGCGTGGCTCGGCGCCGACAAGGTAATGCTGTCGCCGATATGCACGGTGTTGTTGCCATCGCCGCGCACCACCAGGTCCTGGCCATTTTGCAGCGTCACGTAGATGAAATTGGCTTCACCCAGGTGCTCGACGATGCTGACCTTGCCGCTGAATATCTCGCCGCTATGCGCGTTTTCCAGGATATGTTCCGGCCGCAGGCCGACTGTCACGGCATCGCCGATCTTGGTGGCGCCGGCGCTAACGTTGGCGCTGATTTCCTGGCCGCTGTCGAGCTTGATCCGCAACGCTTCATTGTCGACAGCGCTCACGGTGCCGGTAAACAAATTCATTTTTGGCGAGCCGATGAAGGTCGCCACGAACAGGTTCTGCGGCTGCTGGTAGAGCTCCAGCGGCGAACCGGCCTGCTGGATGTAGCCGTCGTTCATCACCACGATCTTGTCGCCCAGCGTCATCGCTTCGACCTGGTCATGGGTAACGTAGACGATGGTCGCTTCCAGCTGTTTGTGCAGCTTGGCGATTTCGAGCCGGGTCTGGACCCGCAGCGCGGCGTC
Source organism: Collimonas sp. NPDC087041 (assembly GCF_044745265.1). Classification (NCBI taxonomy): domain Bacteria; kingdom Pseudomonadati; phylum Pseudomonadota; class Betaproteobacteria; order Burkholderiales; family Oxalobacteraceae; genus Collimonas; species Collimonas sp. NPDC087041. The sequence continues at coordinate 322,445 of NZ_JBIUZX010000006.1, read as the reverse complement.
CAGGTTGGACAACGGTTCGTCGAACAGGAACAGCTTCGGCTTGCGCACGATGGCGCGGCCGATTGCGACGCGCTGGCGTTGTCCACCGGATAACTCACGCGGTAGACGGTCGAGCAGGTGATCGATCTTCAGGATGCCGGCGGCATGGCGGATGCGCTGGTCGATGGCAGCCTTGTCGGCGCCGGCGATCTTCAGGCCGAACGCCATGTTCTTGTAGACTGTCATGTGCGGATACAGCGCGTAGCTCTGGAACACCATTGCAATCCCGCGCTCAGCAGGAGGCAGGTGATTGACGACCTGACCGCCGATCGACAGTTCGCCACTGGTGATCGATTCCAGCCCGCACAGCATGCGCAGCAAGGTCGATTTACCGCAGCCGGAAGGGCCGACCAGCACCACGAATTCGCCGTCCTTGATTTCCAGGTTGAGATCGGCCAGCACTTTCTGCTTGCCGTCATACGATTTGGTGAGTTGTTTAACGCTTACGTTTGCCATGGAATGTCTCTTATTTTTACTTTACAGCGCCCGAAGTCAGGCCGCGAATCAATTGACGGGAGAAGATCACGTACATGATCAGGATCGGGATGACGGCCAGCGACAGTGATGCCAGTACCGAATTCCAATCGGTCACATACTGGCCGATAAATTGTTGCACGCCCAACGTGACGGTCTTGGTTTCATCCGACGGCGCCAGGATCAGCGGGAACCACAAGTCGTTCCAGGCCGGGATCATCGTGAACACGGCTACCGTGGCAATCGCCGGACGGATCAGCGGCAGGATAATCTGGAAGAAAATCTTGAATTCGCCGACGCCATCACAGCGCGCGGCATCCTTCAGTTCCTTTGGGATCTGGCGGATGAATTCGGACAGAATCATGACCGCCAGCGGCAGCCCCTGCGCGGTGTAGACCAAGATCAGCGCGGTGCGTGTGTTGATCAGGTTGAGACTGACTACCAGTTGCAGTATCGATACGGTGCCGAGCCGGATCGGGATCATGATGCCGAGCGCCAGGTATAGCGCCATCAGGCGGTTGCCAGGGAATTTGTATTCCGACAGCGCCCAGCCGGCCATCGCGCCGAACAGCACGATCAGGACCAGGGAACCGAGCGTGACCACCAGGCTGTTGCCGAAGTACAGCATGAAGTTGGTGTTGTGCAGCACCTTTTCAAAGCCGATCAGCGAGAAGCTTTCCGGAGTAGGGAAGGCCAACGGATTATCGAAGATCGCTTCGCGTGATTTGATCGAGTTGATCAGGATCAAGGCAATTGGAAACAGCGCGATCACGGCATAGGCGCACAACACGATGTGCACCCAGATGCGGCCCAGGTTGGCGCGCAAGCGGCCGCGGCCGGCGACGGTGGCGGATTGCTCCGCCGGGAGCGAGGAAATGGAATTCATGGTCGGTCCTCGTTACAGTTCGTAGCGTGTCAGCTTGCGCTGCACGAAGTAAAAATAGCTGGCGACGCCGAGCAGGATCACCAGGAACATTAGCGTGGCGACCGCCGCGCCCATGGTCGGGCTGCCGATCTGCGCCTGGTAGCCGAAGAAGGTGCGATAGAAGAAGGTGCCCAGGATGTCCGTCGTGTAGTTCGGTCCGGCCAATGCTCCCTTGACTGAATAGATCAGGTCGAAGGCATTGAAGTTGGCGACGAAGGTCAGGATGGTCACCAGGCCCAGTGTCGGCAGGATCAGCGGCAGCTTGATCTGCCAGAAAATGCGGAACGAGCTGGCGCCTTCGGCGTAGGCCGCTTCCAACACTTCTTCCGGCACGGCCAGCAAGGCAGCGTAGATCAACATCATCGGGATGCCGACATACTGCCACACCGAAACCAGGCCCAGGGTCAGCAGCGCCGTCGATTCCTGGCCCAGCCATGGCGCAAAATAATCGCCCAGGCCGACATGGTTCATCAAGCCTTCTCCAACGCCCCACAGTGGCGACAGGATCAGTTGCCAGATGAAGCCGATGATCACCACCGACAGCAGCGTCGGCAAGAAGATCAGCGTGCGGTAAGTGCGAGCGCCACGCAGGCCCTTGAGGCTGAACAGGGTAGCCAGCAGCAGGCCGATCGGATTCTGCAGCAGCATGTGGATCGCGAAGAATTTCACGTTGTTCAGCATGGCGTTCCAGAACGCCTTCGACCAATCCGAATCGAACAGGATGGTGTGGTAGTTATCCAGCCCGACGAAGCTGTGGACGCCGGCGTCGTTGCTGGTATAGAAGCCGAGACGCAGGGTGTCCAGCAGCGGCAGCGCGCTGAACAGCGAATAGATGATGACCGCTGGCGCCAGAAACACGACGATGTGCCAGGGGAATGTCTTTTTTTGAAGATTCATTCGGGTTTTCTGTCAATGCAATAAGTTAGGGCCTGTTGACAACTAATTTGGGAGTGCGAACGCGCGGCAGGCGTTGCGTGCCTAGGCGCAGCGACGCGACGTAGCGGTGCTACGGCAAGGAGCTGCAACAACGGCATGCGACGCCTGCAGCCGTTCCCGGAGGGTTCAAGCCAAACCGTGCGCTGGCCGCGTTGCATGGCTTGTTGGGGCACCAGCCCCAACTGCGCCACGCGCCTTGCCACCACACGGTTTGGTTTGAACGCATCTCCCAAATTAGTTGTCAACAGGCCCTAGTTCGCCAACGGGCGGAATGTCCGCTGCGGGGAGATCGCAGAAAACACGCCGGCCCCGCTGAGCGGAACAGGGGAAACGAACGTGAGGGCGGCCTGATGCTTGATATCGGTGCCGGTCTTCACGGGCTAGCTCTGGGGCAAGCCTTGGACGCTGTGTGGCTTGTCGACAAGAGGCGGGGTTAATCTTAACCCCATCCCTTGCCGACTAACAGCGTTACGTCAAGAGATTATTGTTGCGGTTTATACCACTTGGCGAAACCAGCCTGGATCTGTGCAGCAGCTTCCTTCGGCGCCAGTTTGCCGTTGAGGACCTGAGCATTCACGTTCCACAGCTGATTTTCCATGCTTGGCTCGCCACGGTTCAGGATTTGCGCGTTCAGGCGGATTGTCGACGAGCACGATTTGCGCCAGTCGATCATCTGTTTGGCGACTGGATCCTTGACCGAAATCAGGTGGTCCGACAACGAGAAGAAGCCTGTAACCCGGTTGGTATAGATGTCGGCGAATTCTTGCGAACCGAGCCATGCCAGGAACTTGTAAGCATCTTCCTTGTTCTTGGACTTCTTGTTGACGCCCATGCCGATATCGTTGTGATCGGAGATGTAGCACTTATCGCCAGCCTTAGGCACTGGCGGTGGGAAGGCGCCCATCGAGATCTTGGAGTTGTCGTTGAAGTAGGCGATATCCCATGAGCCGGCAGGGTAGATGGCGGCTTTACCCAGGGCGAACTGGTTCTGGCTGTCGCCGTAGGTTTGCGAGCTGGCGCCCTTGTTCAGGTATTTGCCGAGCCGGGCTTCGTATTCAAAGGCGCCGACGAAGTTTGGATCGGTGAATTTTTCCTTGCCGGCGATCAGCGCCTTGCGGCCTTCTTCGCCCTTCCAATAGTTAGGACCCAGGCCGGTAAAGATGATCTGGCTGGATTCCCACTGATCGTTGGTGCCCAGCGCCAGCGGCGCGTATTTGCCATTGCTCTTGATGGTGTCGAGTACCTTGAAGAATTCAGCTTCGGTCTTCGGCGGCTGGATATTCAATTCCTTGAAAATCTTCTGGTTGTACAGGAAGCCGTGGATCACGGAGGCGATTGGCATACAGAATGTGTCTTTGCCGTCATCGGTCTGCCATGCAGTCTTGCTGGAGGCCGGGAAGTGTTCCATGCCTGGCTTGCCATCCAGCTTTTCCAGGTTGCCCTTCTTGTACAGTGCGAGCGAGACGTCGAACGGACGGCAAGCGATCAGGTCGCCGGCAGTGCCGCCGGCCAGACGCGCGGTCAGGCTGGAGTCATATTCGGTAGGAGCGGTAGGGGCAAACTTGACTTCGATGCCAGGATTCTTCTTCTGGAAGGCCGGGATCAGCACGGTTTCCCACAAGGTCTTGTCATCAACGCGCCAGCTTTCGATAGTCAGGGTGCCAGCTTGGGCGGTGCCGATGGTCGCCAGAGCGATCAGGACGGCATTGCGGATATTACGGATTCGGTTGACCGTTTGCATCAAAGTCTCCTCTTGGATTTTTATGGATTGGATGTGTGCAGCTTGCTGTAGACCCTTGATGCCTATCAAACCGCCGCGAACAGACATTAGCACCATAAAAATTGTGTTGCCATCTTACTTGTAGCTAAGCTACATAAATTTCATAAGCTATTGATTTTATTGAGTAAGTGAATTTTTTTTGATTTTTGTCGATTACAAATATTTACGTTGGTGCTTGTAGCATTTCTGTTATTCCATAGAGCAACACGGGTGTTCCATAAGGGATATCTTAATTATGATGCTTAAGATAACTTTACGTAACTTTACGTTTCTTTACAAAACAAGAAGTCTGCTAACGTTGCGGCACGGACTTAAGCTATAGTCAGCACCGATGTGGGAGAGAGACGGTTGTTTATTATAAAAAATATCAACAAGGCGATCGATGATTGATAGGCGACACGCGATAAATGGGGAGTGCAAGAAAGCCTCGTCCAGGAAATGGAATCTAAGAAGAGGAATTGCATTGTCGGCATGTGCAGCGGCAGTTTTCCTCGCGCTGGGTGGTGCCGCAAGCGCAGCGCAGGCGGCCGTTGCTGCGCCGAGCGCGTCGCCGGCGTCATTGCAGGTGGTGCATTGGTGGACTTCGGATGGCGAGCGCAAGGCGGTCAATGTGCTGGTAACCAGGCTCTCCGACGAAAATATCCAATGGCGCGATGCCGCGATTCCAGGCGGCGCCGGGCTGGGCGCCAGCAAGGTGCTCAAGAGCATGGTCCTGGCCGGCAAGGCGCCGGAGGCGACGCAACTGAACGGTGTGGTGTTCGGCGAGTGGGCCGATCTTGGCCTGTTGCTGGAACTGGACGATGTGGCGACGCCGGGCAATTGGCAAAAATTGCTGTTTCCGACGGTCTGGTCGCTGGTGCATAACCGTGGCCACGTAGTGGCGGTGCCGCTCGGGATTCACCGCATCAATAATCTGTTCTACAACAAGAAGATCTTCGACCGGCTCGGCTTGACCCCGCCCAAAACCTGGGCCGACTTTACTCGCGTGGCGGAAAAGCTCAAGCAAGCCGGCATTACGCCGCTGGCCCAGAGCAGCGAAGCGTGGCAAGTGGCGACACTGTTCGAAACGCTGGTGCTGGCTGAGAGCGGCCCCGCTTATTATCGGTCCTTGTTTGTCGACCTGAATCCGGCAGCATTCGGCGATGCCAGGCTGCTGCACGCACTCAAGCGCCTGCGCGATCTCAAGGAATGGATGCCTACCCCGCTCAGGGAACAAGCGTGGCCCGAGATGACGCGCCAATTGGCCGATGGCTCTGCCGCCATGTATGTCATGGGCGATTGGGCCAAAGGCGAATTGCTGGCCTGGGGATTGACCACCGATCAGGATTTTGCGTGCGCAACAGTGCCCGGCACCGGTGATTATCATTTGTACAGCGTCGATACGCTAGCCATGTTCGCCGGCGATTATTCGCATCAGCCGGCGCAGGAAAAGCTGGCGCAGATCATCATGTCGCAACCGGTGCAAACCGATTACAATCGGCTCAAAGGCGCGATCTCGGTGTGGCGCAATCCAGACCTGTCGAAAATGGATAGCTGTGCGCGTTCTTCGTGGACGACCTTCAGCAAAGGCGCAGCATTCCAGGCGCCGAGCCTGGTGCACCGGATGGCCGCCGACGAAACCGCCAAGGACGCCATCGTGGCCGAAGTGCACCGCTATTTCATCGACGGCAGGATGTCGGAGGTTGAAGCACAGCGGCGGTTGGCTAACATTGCCAGGACCATGACGAAAACTGATAGCAGACCATAACAATGCGCAAGATATTAATTGTCGATGACGACCAGAAAACCCGGACGTTGTTGAAAGCCTATCTGGAAAAGAACCAGTACGAAGTGCGCCTGGCGCATAACGGCGAGGCATTCCTGGCCGAGTTCCAGCGTTATTCGGAAGAGCTGTCGCTGGTGATCCTGGATGTGATGCTGCCGGATACCGATGGCTTTGCATTGTGTAAAACCGTCAGGCGCAAGTCGAATGTGCCGATCATCATGCTCACTGCCAGTTCTGATGAAACGGACCGCGTGGTCGGCCTCGAACTGGGCGCCGACGATTACATCGCCAAGCCTTACAGCCCGCGCGAACTGCTGGCGCGCATCAAGGCGATTCATCGCCGCAGCGGCATCGACAGCGCGGTGGCGCCGCGCTATTACCGTTTCGTTGGCTTCACGCTGGATACGGTGGAGCGCACGCTGGCCGATCCGGAAGGACAAGTAGTGGCGTTGACCGGCCTCGATTATCAATTGCTGAAATATTTTGTCGAGCATCCAGGCGACGTGCTCGATCGCGGTGTGCTGTGCGAAGAAACCCGTGGCCGCGATGCCGGCCCGCTCGATCGTTCGCTGGATGTGCAGATCAGCAAATTACGCTTGCGCCTGAACGACGGCGGCAAGGATCCGCACCTGATCAAGACGGTGCGTGGCGCCGGCTATGTGTTCTCTGCCGATGTGGCGGCGTCGCACGCCTGAGTCGATGACGAAAGCTAACTGGTCGACCGGTTATAACCGGCTGCTGTCATGGCTGCTGCCGCATACGCTGCTGGGCCGGCTGTCGGTGGTCATGGTGTTCGGCGTGCTGGTGACGCAACTGGCGGGTGGCTTGATCTGGTCGGCGCAGTTGCGCAGCAAGGCGGAAATCGAAACGCGCACCGCATCTCAGCATCTGGCGCATAGCGCTGCCAGCGCGATTCGATTTTTCATGAGCTTGCCGCCCAATTATCGGCCGATCCTGATCCAGCAATTGCGCGAGATGGGCGGCACGCGCTTCTTCGTCAATGCCAACAACGGACCGGTCACCATCCACAAGATCGCTGACGACGCGCTGGCCAACATGGCGTTGACCACCATCGGCAGCACCTTGAAGGCCGATTTGCCGTTCCTGCCTGGTTTCCGCGTGGCGTTTTCCTGGCCTGACGATCTGCAAGTCTCGACCGACGGCCTCAAAGTAGCCGATCTGCCGGACAGCTGGGTCCAGCACACATTGCTGATCAAGCCGAACCCGGCGCCGGTGCTGGTGATCCAGACCGAGCTCGAACCCGGCAACTGGCTGTACCTGGCAGCGCTGATGCCGAATCCTTATTTCCTCGATAGCGATAATCCCCTGTCGCCCGAGCGCCTGCTGCTGCAAGGTGTATCGCTGGCTACGGTGCTGTTGCTGTCGATCCTGGTGGTACGCTGGACCACGCGGCCGCTAGCGGCCTTGTCGGATGCCGCCGATGCGTTCGGCAAAGGCGAGACCGCGCCGGAACTGCCGGAAACCGGCAGCCGTGAATTCATTAAGACCGCACGTGCGTTCCGCGCCATGCGCGAACGGATCAAGCGCTATCTCGACGATCGCGAGCGCCTGTTCGTCTCGATCTCACATGATTTGCGTACGCCGATCACGCGCCTGAAATTGCGCACTGAACTGCTTGACGATGAAGCATTGCGCAGCGATTTCCATGAAGATCTGGATGAGCTGGACATGATGGTCAAGGGCGCGCTGCAATCGGTCAAGGATAGCGACATCCATGAAAATCGCACCGAAGTGCGTCTTGATGCACTGATCCTGCGCATGATCCGCGATGCCCGCATGGCTGGGCATGAAGTGGCCTTTGCCGAATCAGGCATCACGGTGATGGCCAAGCCGCTGGCGCTCAAGCGCGCGATCGGCAACTTGTTCGACAATGCCTTGCACTACGGTCAAAAGGTGGAAATTGCGGTGGACACGCTGGCCGATGATGGCGGCAGCAATGTCCGCATCCAGATCCGCGACCACGGCCCCGGCGTGCCGGAAGATGCGTTGCACAGCCTGTTCGATCCTTACACGCGGCTGGAGCATGGACGCGACCAGAACGCTGCGGGCATGGGCTTAGGGTTGGGTATCGCCCGCAATATCGTGCAGGCGCATGGTGGTGAGCTGGAGTTGCATAATCATCCGGATGGCGGCCTGGTGGCCACCATCATCTTGCCCGCCAAATAAGGCCGGCAAATCATCGCTAAATCATCGCTAAATCACCGCTTAGAAGCCGTAATTCTTCGCCACATACAGGGCCGCTTCGCGCAGGTCATGTCCGAGTTCCGAACGAATGCCGCCGCTCGGATAGGCGAGCACGTATTCGTAGTTGATGTCGGCCTTGAATGGCCGGGTGACGACGCCATGCGGGCGCCAGACCTTGGCGGCAAACGGTTCGACGATGGCGACGCCAAAGCCGTTGGCGACCATCGCGTAGCGCGTGTGCGAAGTGTGGGTCTGGATCGTGTAATGCGGACGGATCGAGGCGGCGTGCAGGGTCGACAGTTCCTGGTCGTAGGATTGCGCGCTGTTGGGCATCCAGCCGATCACATTTTCGCCATCCAGGTCTGCCGGCGTGACGACATCTTTTTTTGCCAGCGGATGGGTGGCTGGCATGGCGCACAGCACGTTCGCTTTCATGATCGCTTCGACTTCGATGCCGGCAAATGGCGGAAACGCCAGGCTCAGCGCCATGTCGACCTTGAGATCCTGCAATCCGACCAGGATTTCCGGCACGCTGCAGCTGTCGATTTTGACCGAGACATCGGGATGCTGTTTGAAGAAGCGCTGCAGGATTTCCGGCAGCAGGGTGGTCGACAATACAGGCAGGCAGGCAATCGTCAGACCCTCCGGCGCTTCATGGCGGATGGTGCCGGCCACTTGCATCAGCCGTTCCAGTCCCAGAAAATTTTCTTCGACCGCTTTATAGAAGCGCACACCCGCGTTGGTTGGCTCGAGCCGGCCCTTGGCGCGATTGAACAGGCGAAAACCGAGGTCAGTCTCTAAATCGGCAATCAAACGGCTGATGGCCGGCTGCGTGATGTGCATGCGACGCGCAGCAGACACGCTGGTGCCGGAAATCATCAGTGAACGGAAGGCTTCTATTTGTCTGAAACGGATCATGGCTTTTGTCAATGCAAAGGTGTGGCGTCGCCCCGGTAATATTTACAGCTATAACAATCAGCTATGGAGCATACGAATTTGTGAGTGGACATGATATTCCAATCTTGAAATACTGTGTGCACTGATGACGCGATGAATGCGGCTGTCAGCAATGTATTTTCAAGATTTTATCAATTGAACTGCGGTTCAATGATGGTTCCGGCAAGTATTTTCGATACTTGTTCGTTGAGCGAAAGATTTCTGGTTATTGTCCAGATTTGCCCACAAGGCGCCCTGCATGTAGAGATTTCGAAGCCCTCACAAGGTGGCTTTCGGATCCGGGGGTGAAGTAGTTGCAGCCTGCACGCGGCAAGTTTTCACTGACTCCTGTAGTTTTCTCCCGATTTTTCTTTTGCCGTTGTGGCCGCCCAAGCCCTAGCGAATGAAGTAGCCCGACACCTTCCAGCTACCGTCTTTTTCGCGCATCGGCGTCACGGTTTCGACCGCCGCTTTCTTGTTTTCAAATTGCGTCTCATACTGGATCACGACATATTCGCCATCCGGTGCGCCGGGCAGCGAGGTCGCATATTCCGTGCTCTTGAGTTCGCGGTTCTTGACGCTGCCAAGTGGCGTCCGCAGCGAGCGGATTCCGGTTTCCCAGGTGTTCTTGGGAATCCCGGTCTTGAAGAAGGTGCCGGCGCGCTCCCAGCTTTCACCATATTTGCCGGCGTCGGTTAACGCAATCCAGGCGGTGGCTGCGCTTTGGGCCTGGTTGATCAGTTCGGTTTGCTGGTCTGCGGCGAAGGAGGGTGTGTTGAACGTCAGCAGTGCAGCAGCGCTGAGCGCAAGTATGGTTTTCATTTTCGTTTCTCCCTAGATCAAAAACTTCCGTGGATCACGCTGAATCTGCTTGCCGCGATGCGATGCCTTGACAGCCGGAATGCGACCGGCCGACGCTGTCATATTGAAAATACGATCAAATCATAGGGGTTGACGCGCGGATTTGCAATGCAGATGCGCCGAAACCGCCAAATGAGGTTGGCGCGCACGCTGTTTCCGTGACGATATAGAATTACGGCAACTCATCAGGACACAGATATGTATCATTTGCCGACCACCGCAACAGCACCGTTTTGTCCCTCCGAGGTTGCCGGCACCATCGCTGTTCCCACCGGTGGCCCGCTCTGGAAAAAGATACTCAGGTTTGTCGGCCCCGGATTGCTGATCTCGGTCGGTTATATGGACCCCGGCAATTGGGCAACCTCGATCCAGGCCGGTTCGCAATTCGGTTACCAGCTCCTGTTTGTCGTGCTGCTGTCGAGCCTGGCGGCGATCGTGCTGCAATGCTTGAGCATGCGGCTGGGAATCGCCACCAATAAAGACCTGGCGGTGCATTCGCGCGAGAATTACAGTCCGGCGGTCAGCAAAGGCATGTGGTTCTTCGCCGAGATTTCCATCATTGCCTGCGACCTGGCAGAAGTGCTGGGATGTGCGCTGGCATTCAAGCTGCTGCTCGGCGTCTCGCTGCCGGTCGGGGTTATCCTGACGGCCTTCGATACCGTACTGGTGCTGGGTTTGAAAGGCAAGGGCTTCCGCCAGATCGAAGCGATCATCCTTGGCCTGGTGCTGACCATCGCTGTCTGCCTGTTCGCTGAACTGGCATTCCTCAAGCCCGATTGGCACGCGGTGGCCGCCGGTTTGCTGCCGTCATTGAGCACGCTGTCGAATCGCGAGCCGCTTTACCTGGCGATCGGCATCCTCGGCGCCACTGTGATGCCGCACAATCTCTATCTGCATTCGTCGATCGTGCAGACGCGCGTGGTCGCCGACAATGAACCCAGCCGGCGTCAGGCAATACAGCTGTCGCGGCTCGATACCATCGTCTCCTTGTTGCTGGCACTGATCATCAACGGCGCGATCCTGGTACTGGCAGCCAGCGCTTTTCATGCCACCGGCAATACCACGGTGGTCGATCTCGACGAGGCCTATCACTTGCTCGATCCGATTGCCGGCACTGCCGTGGCTGGCTTCCTGTTCGGCCTGGGTTTGCTGGCGGCAGGCCAGAGTTCGACCTTTACCGGCACGATAGCCGGCCAGGTCATCATGGAAGGTTTTCTCAAGCTGAAGATTCCGTGCTGGCAGCGGCGTCTGCTGACGCGCGGATTGGCGCTGGTGCCCGCATTGATCGGCGTGCTGACCTGGGGTGAGCATTCGGTCGGACGCCTGCTGGTGCTCAGCCAGGTAGTGTTGAGCCTGCAATTGCCATTTGCCATGTATCCGCTGATCCGCCTGACCAGCCGCCGCGACGTGATGGGCGTGTTTGCCAATTCGCGCCTAACGGCGAGTGTGTCATGGCTGCTGTTCGTGCTGATCTCGGCGGCGAATATCTGGCTGGTGCTGCAGGTGTTTGGCGTCGGTTAGCGGCGGATTTCAGTTGGCGAATGCCGCGATTCCTGTTTGCGCGCGACCCAGGATCAGCGCATGCACATCGTGCGTGCCTTCATAGGTATTCACCACTTCCAGGTTGACCAGATGACGGATCACGCCGAACTCGTCGGAAATGCCGTTGCCGCCCAACATGTCACGCGCCACGCGGGCAATATCGAGCGCCTTGCCGCAGGAATTGCGTTTCATGATTGACGTGATTTCCACCGATGCGCTGCCTTCGTCTTTCATGCGGCCAAGCCGCAGACAGCCTTGCAACGCCATCGTGATTTCGGTCTGCATGTTGACCAGTTTTACCTGCACCAGTTGGTTGGCCGCCAGCGGCCGACCGAATTGCAGGCGATCCATCGTGTAGCTGCGTGCAGCATGCCAGCAGAATTCCGCGGCGCCAAGCGCGCCCCAGGCAATCCCGTAACGCGCTGCGTTGAGGCAGGTGAACGGCCCTTTCAGGCCACGTACATCGGGGAATGCATTTTCTTCGGGGCAGAACACCTGGTCCATCACGATTTCGCCGGTGATCGAGGTGCGCAAGCCGACCTTGCCGTGGATGACCGGCGTCGACAGGCCTTGCCAGCCTTTTTCCAGCACGAAGCCACGGATCGCGCCCTCATCATCCTTGGCCCAGACCACGAACACATCGGCGATCGGGCTGTTGGTGATCCACATCTTGCTGCCGCTGATGCGATAACCGCCGTCCACTTTGCGGGCGCGCGTGACCATGCTGCCGGGATCGGACCCGTGATCCGGCTCGGTCAGGCCGAAGCAGCCGATCATTGCGCCGCTGGCTAGTTGCGGCAGGTATTTTTGTTTGGTGGCGAGATTGCCGAATTCAAAAATCGGTAGCATCACCAGTGAGCTTTGTACGCTCATCATCGAGCGGTAGCCGGAATCGACGCGTTCAATTTCGCGGGCGATCAAGCCGTAGCTGACGTAGTTGAGGCCGGCGCCGCCGTACTCTTCCGGCAGGGTGGCGCCGAGCAATCCGAGTCCGCCCATTTCGCGGAAAATTTCTGCATCTGTTTGTTCATTGCGAAATGCTAGCGTGACCCTTGGCGCCAGGCCGTCGCGGGCATAGGCGGCGGCGCTGTCGCGCACCATGCGTTCTTCGGCGCTGAGTTGCTGTTCGAGCAAAAGCGGGTCATCCCAATGGAAGCTGGCGTGTGGTGACGGCATGTGGTTTCTCCAAAATATTTTGCGGCAATCCGGAAGGCGAACGGAATCCGCCTTTTTGCAGCCAGATGCTGGTTTTGTATGATGGCATATCCACGCCGGTATCGGTAGAACTAGGCATCGCCGAACACGCAGTTAAACGGGGTCAGCAGTTAAATGGGGTCAGAGTCGATTTAAATGAGTTAAATGGGGTCGGAGTTTTTTTTCGGCAGGGTTTTGCCGAAAATTACTCTGACCCCTTTTAACGGGCCACGGAGTACGTGCGGCGGTGCATCAGTCTTGTTCGTCCGAAGTTACTTCAAACGGTTACTACTCCGTGGATGCTAGCCGGGGGCGGCCCGGCAGCCGCTCACTTTCTTTGCTTCGCCAAAGAAAGTAAGCAAAGAAAGGCGATCGCACAGCCGCTGCCCGCCTGCGGCGGGTTCCCAAATGAGCCGCGCGCCAGTCGGATGGGACACAAACTCGCTGCGCTCAAACATGTGTCCCATTATTTCCGACTGTCACCCGTCCCATTTGGCAACGTCAGCATGCGAAAAGTCAAAAACAACGGCGACGTCAAAAGCCAATTCAAAAGCAAAGTCAAAACCAACAACAACATCAAAATCAACAACAACATCAAAACCAACAACAACGTCAAAACCAACAACAACGTCAAAACCAACCCCGCGCAGTTAAATGGGGTCGGAGTTTTTTTTCGCGGTTCTTTGCGAAAATTACTCTGACCCCATTTAACGGACTACGGAGCGCAGGCCATGCAGTTTTGATGCGACGTAGCCGTTACCCGATACGGTTGCCGCTTAGGCTTCAGTCAACGCCGGATAGTCCGTATAGCCATGTTCGCCAACACCGCCATACAACGGCGCATCCTTGAACGGTACGTTCAGCGGCAGGTTGTGTTGCAGGCGGTAGACCAGGTCTGGGTTGGTGATGAAGGCGCGGCCGAAGGCGACCAGGTCGCCGTGTCCGCTGGCGATGGCTTGGCGTGCCATCATGCGGTCGTAGCCGTTGTTGACCAGCCAGGCGCCGTCGAAGCGCTGGTGCAGTGCTTCGTAATCGAACGGGGCGTTGTCGCGTGGGCCGCCGGTGTGGCCTTCTACTACGTGCAGATAGGCCAGGCCGAACTGGTTCAGTTGTTCCACCACGTAGTTGAACAGTGGTTGCGGATTGCTTTCACTGGAATCGTTGACTGGCGATACCGGCGACAAGCGCACGCCGACCCGGCCGCCGCCGATTTCGGCAGTGGTGGCAGCGACGACTTCCAACAGCAGGCGGCTGCGGTTTTCGATGCTGCCGCCGTAGATGTCGGTGCGATGGTTGGAGCCGTCGCGCAGGAAGCTGTCGAGCAGGTAGCCGTGGGCGCCGTGGATTTCAATGCCGTCGAAACCGGCATCCATCGCACGTCGTGCGGTCTGGCGGAAATCGTCGACTACGCCGGGGATATCTTCCAGCGCCAGTTCGCGCGGTACCGAGGTATCGACAAAGCCTTCGCCGACGACATAAGTCTGGGCATTGGCGCGGATTGCCGATGGCGCTACAGGGGCCAAATTGCCCGGCTGGAACGAGACATGCGACATGCGGCCGGTGTGCCAGATCTGCACCACAATGCGGCCGCCCTTGGCGTGCACGGCGTCAGTGATTTTTTTCCAGGCGGCGACTTGCTCCGGTGTATGCAGGCCGGGCGTGTTGGCATAGCCTTGGGCTTGCGCCGAGACTTGGGTGGCTTCGGTGATGATCATGCCGGCCGTGGCGCGCTGCTCGTAATACTTCAGGTTCAGTTCGTTCGGCACATTGCCTTCGCCGGCGCGATTGCGGGTCAGTGGCGCCATGACGATGCGGTTGGACAATTCGATGTCGCCGATGCGCGCAGGTTGAAACAGGCTGTCTTCGGTACGGGGTTGTTGCGTGTTGCTCATGTCATTTCCTTCTTGAATAAATCGCTGTGAGGCGAGTGGTGGCTTGATGTGTTGCTGACAAAATAAACTTCAAGATGTACTCAGGTGACCGGTCGTCTTGAATTTGGTTTGAAAAAATCCTTCAGTTTTCTCTGCGCTGCCGGCACACGGCAGCGCAGGCGCGTTGCTGCTAATGCTGTGGCAGAAAAAAGTGGTCAAACATCAGGTTGACGCAAGCCCGCACCGGCGCCGTCGAGCGCTCGATCTTCATGCGCAGCAGGGCGCCTTCCCAGGCATTCCAGAAAAAATCCGCCAGTTGCTCGGCGCTGAGGTCGGTGCGCACCGTGCCATCAGCCTGCGCCTTGCGCAGATAACTGACAAAGCGCTTGCGCCAACTGGTCACGACTTCCTGCAACGTGACGCGGCACAACTCGCTCGATTCCGACATCTCCGCGGCGAAATTGCCGAGCAGGCAGCCAGCCTTGACTTCACATTGCTCGTGATAGCTGATCATGCGCTCGTAGGTATAGCGCAGCGCAGCCAGTGGCTCCTCCGGCCCTTCTGCAAAATATTGCGACCAGGTGTTGCCGAAGCAGGTGGCGTAATACGCGATGACTTCGGCGCCGAAGTCTTCCTTGCTCTTGAAGTAGTTGTAGAACGAACCCTTGGGCACGCCTGCGGCATCGACGATTTCCTTGATGCCGGTGCCGTTGTAGCCTTGCTCGGCAAACAGCTTGAGGCCGGTTTGCAGCAGCGTGGCGCGGGTGTCGTTAAGCGTGTGAACTTTATCCATGGCGTCATTATATGACCAGTCGTCTCAAGATGCTTGGCGATTTTGATTGATTAAATTTATGGCAACAATAGCGTTGTGCCGTGTCCATGAAACTCATCGCTCGCGCATCCGCATGGCATGCCTCATGTCAGAGGCAAATTCGATCACTTATCTTTACGAAAGTGCGTAAAAGCAACACGCAAAACGGGTATCATTTGGATAAGCTTTCTACCCGAGGCTTTCCGCGACGTAGTCGCTCATTTCGGTCACTTACCCAGTTTGCCGCCTTCAAAGAGTTATCATCATTTTTAACGCCTTTCGCCAATTTTTCCTGCGCAAGCTATCGGCCGATCCGATGCTGCGCCATCACGACTTCCGCCGCTTCTGGTTGACCACCACTATCGCCAGTTTTGGCGAACAGGTCAGCAGCCTTGCGATTCCGCTGACGGCGGTACTGCTGCTGCACGCCACGCCGGAGCAGATGGGATTGCTGATTGCCTTGCAAACCTTGCCGTTCGCGCTGTTTTCGCTGCCGGCCGGAGTCTGGCTGGATCGCCGCAGCAAGTATCCGGTGCTGCTGTGGTCGGAATTCCTGTTCGGCTGTGTGCTGGCAGTGATTCCCATCAGTTATTGGCTGGGCCTGTTGTCCATGCATGTGATCTATGCGGTGGGTTTCCTGATGGGGATAGGTTTCGTGATCGGCGGTAGCGCCTCTCAGGTATTCGTGGCGCAACTGGTGGGGCGCGAGCAATTGCTGGACGCCCAGGGCAAGTTCGCCGCCACAGATTCGATGGCGCGCCTGATCGGTCCCGGCATTGCCGGCATGCTGGTGCAGCTATTGACGGCGCCGGTGGCGGTGCTGGTGAATGCCATCAGTTTCTTGCTGTCGTGGTGGAATTTGCGCTACCTGAAAAAGCGCGATCCTTATCCGGCGCCATCCAGCCGTCATCCGTTCCGTGAAATGGTCGATGGCATCAAGATGGTCAGGAATCACGAAGTGTTGTGGGCGTTGGCCTGGGGTACCGCGCTGTGGCAAATTCTGTTCAACGGCTATCTGGCGCTGCAGATTTTGTTCGCCACGCACCAGTTGGGCATGTCGCCGGGATTGCTGGGCGCCGCGCAAACGCTGGGTGGCCTCGGCGTGCTGGTCAGTTCCATCTTGCTCAAGCCGCTCTCGCGGCGTTTCGGCAGCGGCCGCACCATCCTGATCGGCCTTGGCGGCACCGCCGCAGCGTGGTTGCTGCTGGCGACGATTCCATCCACCATTTTCGGCTCATCCTTGCTGAGCGCACTGGCTTACGGCGTGGTGGTGTTTGTGTTCGATTGCAGCGCGATGCTGTATTTCATGCCTTACCTGGCTTTGCGCCTGAAGCTGACGCCGGATGCATTTCACGGCCGCATGGTGTCGACCATGCGTTTCATGACTGTGGCTGCGGCGCCGTTGGGCGCCTTGTCGGCCGGCTGGATCGCAGAACATCTTGGCGTGCGCAGTGGCCTGATCGCCATTGCGACGGGCGCCAGCTTGCTGACGTTCGGTTTGCTGAAGACTTCGCCCTTGCGCGATATCCGGGATTGAATGCCGCGCGTTGCAGAGTTCTAGTCAGGCGAAAAAAATGGCGATGCCTTGGCATCGCCATTTTAGATTGACAAGACAGCTTACCTGGCCAGCGCCAGTGCCGGCGATGTTGCGGCGGCAGCTGCGACAGGCGCAACAGGCGCAACTGCGGGGGCAGCGCCAGGTGTATTCCAGCCGCCGCCCAAGGCCCGAATCAGGCCGACTGCCGCCACCGCGCGCTGGCCGACGCTCTGGCTCTTGGCGCGCTGCGCGGACAAGCTGGAACGTTGCGCATCGATCACCTCGAAATAGCTGGTAGAGCCATTCCGATAGCGTGAGTCGGCCAGGCGCGCAGCCAGTTGCGCCGACTTCACGGCGTCTTCCTGGAAGCGAATCTGGTTATCCAAGGTGCGCAATGCGCTCAGATTGTCCTCAACATCCTGGAAGCCGACCAGCACCTGTTGCCGGTAGTTGGCCACCACTGATTCATAATTGGCATCTGCCTTGGCCAGGTTGGCCTTGTTGCGGCCGCCGTCCAGCAGCGGCATGTTGAGCACGGAGCCGAGCACCGGTCCCAGCAGCCAGCTACGACTGGACCATTGGAACAGGTTGTGCAACGCATCCGAAGCAAAGCCGCCCGAAGCGGTCAGCACCAGGCTCGGGAAGAAACCGGCCTTGGCGACGCCGATGCGAGCACTGGCGGCAGCCAGCTGACGTTGCGCCTGGGCGATGTCGGGACGCCGTTCCAGCAGGTCGGAGGGCAGGCCAGGCGGCACGCTGACCGTTACCGGCTGCAGTGGCGCGGTAGCCAGCGTGAACTGGGCCGGCGCCTTGCCGAGCAGGATCGCCAGCGCATGGTCGCGTTGGGCGCGGTTGCGGCTCACACCTTCCTGTTCGGCCTGGGTCACTGACAGTTCGGTCTGGGCTTGCGCCACATCCAGTTCGCTGGTGTCGCCGGCATCGTAGCGATGTTGCACCAGCCGCAGGTTTTCCTGGCGCAGCTTGATGGTTTGTTGCAGCACGTCGAGTTCCGAATCGAGCGAACGGATCGCAAAGTACTGCTGGGCGACGTCAGCCTGCAAGGCCAGAAGCACCGAGCGATAGGCCGCTTCCTGTCCTTCAACATCAAGGCGGGCGGCGCGGCTGCTGTCCGACAAGCGGCCGAACAAGTCGACTTCATAGGAGGCGCCCAATTGCGCCTGCCACTGAGTGGACGTGGAGGCGGCCGTACCCTGGCGGGTCGGGCCGAAGGCGGCACCTAGTTGGAAGGCGCGGTCGGCATCGGCCAGGCCGGCGGTGGCGCGCGCTTCCTTGACGCGCGCCAAGGCCATCACCAGGGTCGGGCTGGACTGCGTGGCATCGGTAATCAGCTTGCTGAGTTCAGCATCGCCAAACACCGACCACCAGGCGCCGCGGTCCGCGGCATGGGCAGGTTGGGCTACCTTCCAGCTACCATCCAGCGCGGCCGCTTCCTTGTATTGGGCCGGCGTATCGACCGCCACCTGTTCCGGCGGTTTGGTGGTGGAGCAACCGGCCAGCACCAGCGCCGCCATCATTGCCGTCAATTTTAGATTAAAGCGTTTCATATTCAGGCTCCTTCAACTTGCGCGGTATGTGCGATCGCAGGTGCAGGCGCAACGCCGCCATGCGGGGCATGTGCCGGGCCGGTGTAGGCCTCGGATTCATGCTTGCCGGTTGTCCAGCGCGATGCCAGGGTGCGCAACAGTACGTAAAAGATTGGCGTCAGGAACAGGCCAAAAGCCGTCACCCCGATCATTCCCGAGAACACCGCAACTCCCATCGCATGGCGCATTTCAGCGCCGGCGCCGGAAGACAGGATCAGCGGTATCACGCCGGCAATAAAGGCGATCGACGTCATCAGGATCGGCCGCAAGCGCAGGCGTGCAGCTTCAATCGCAGCGGCATAGATGCTGCGTCCCTGTAGTTCCAGCTCATGCGCGAACTCGACAATCAGGATGGCGTTCTTGCACGCCAGCCCGACCAGCACGATCAGACTGATCTGCGTGAAAATGTTGTTGTCGCCACGCGTCAGCCAGACCCCGGCAATCGCCGAGAGAATCCCCATCGGTACGATCAGCAACACGGCCAGCGGCAAAGTCAGGCTTTCATACTGTGCGGCCAGCACGAAGAACACCAGCAGGATCGACAGCGGCAGGATGATGAACAGCGTGTTGCCGGCGATCTTGTCCTGATAGGTGATTTCAGTCCATTCGTAGCTGATGCCGCGCGGCAGGGTTTCGGCCGCGATGCGCTCCACCACTGCCTGGGCCTGACCGGTGCTGTAGCCCGGCGCCGGGCCGCCGTTGACATCGGCGGACGGGAATGCGTTGTAGCGCACCGCCTGATCCGGGCCGTAGCTTTGCGTCATCTTCAGCAGCGACGACAGCGGCACCATTTCACCCTTGTCGTTGCGCGCCTTCAGCAAGCCGATATCTTCAGCATGGGCGCGGAACGGCGCATCAGCCTGGACCCGTACCTGGAAGGTGCGGCCGAATTTGTTGAAGTCGTTCACGTACAGCGAGCCGAGGTAGATCTGCAAAGTGTCGAACACAGCAGGAATCGATACGCCCAGCTGCTGGGCGCGCACCCGGTCGACATCGGCATACAGTTGCGGCACATTGATCTGGAAGCTGGAGAACATGCCCGCCAGTTCCGGTGCTTTATGCGCTTTCTCCATGAAGGCCTGCAACGCATCGTTCAAGGCCTGGTTGCCCAGCGCGCCACGGTCTTCGATCTGCAGCTTGAAGCCGCCGATGGTGCCAAGGCCCTGTACTGGCGGCGGCGGGAACACGGCGATGAAGGCGCCCTGGATCGCGGAGAACTTCTGGTTCAACTGCTGTGCAATCGCGACGCCGCTTTGATCGGCGCTACGGCGCTCGTCGAACGGCTTCAGCGTGGTGAACACGATGCCGGAGTTCGGGCTATTGACGAAACCGTTGATCGACAAGCCAGGGAAGGCCACCGCCGATTCCACGCCAGGCTGCTTCAGCGCGATCTCGGACATCTTGCGCATCACGTCCTCGGTGCGGTCCAGCGAGGCAGCGTCCGGCAACTGCGCGAAGCCAACCAGGTATTGCTTGTCCTGCGCCGGGATGAAGCCGTTCGGCACGGTGTGGAACAGCAGCATGGTCAGGCCGATCAGCACGGCATACACGCCGAGCGCTGCAGACTTGCGCTTCAGGATCCCGGTGACGCCTTCGCCGTACGAAACCGAGCCGCGATGGAATACCCGGTTGAACACCGAGAAGAAACCGCCGAAGACGCGATCAATGGCGCGTTGGAAACCGTCCTTCTTGGCGCCGTGGCCTTTCAGCAGCAACGCAGCCAAGGCCGGCGACAGGGTCAGCGAGTTGAATGCCGAGATCACGGTCGAGATGGCGATGGTCAGGGCGAACTGTTTGAAGAATTCGCCGGTCAAGCCGCTGACGAAAGCCAAAGGCACGAACACTGCGCACAGGGTCAGGGCAATCGCGACGATTGGTCCGGAGACTTCGCGCATCGCCTTGTAGGTGGCTTCCTTGGCAGACAAGCCATTTTCGATATTGCGTTCGACGTTTTCCACCACCACGATGGCGTCATCGACCACGATCCCGATTGCCAGCACTAACCCAAACAGGCTCAGCGCATTAATCGAGAAGCCAAGGCCCATCATCACCGCAAAGGTGCCGATCACCGAGACCGGCACAGCCAGTAACGGAATGATCGAAGCGCGCCAGGTTTGCAGGAAGATGATCACCACGATCACCACCAGCAGGATCGCTTCCAGCAAGGTGTGCACCACGGCTTCGATTGACGAGCGCACGAATTGCGTCGGATCGTAGACGATCTTGTAATCGACGCCTTCCGGCATATCCTTCTTCAGTTCGGCCATGGTGGCGCGCACGTTGTCGGAAATTTCCAGCGCGTTGGAACCGGGCGCCTGGAAGATCGGGATTGCCACCGCTTGCTTGTTGTCCAGCAGCGAGCGCAATGCGTATTCGCTGGCGCCGAGTTCGATACGGGCCACATCTTTCAGATAGGTCACCACGCCATCGGGCGAAGTGCGGATCACGATGTTGCCGAACTCTTCTTCATTAGCCAGGCGGCCGCGTGCATTCACCGAGATCTGGTAGTTGACGCCAGGCACAGCAGGCGAGGCGCCGATCACGCCGGCGGCGACATTGACGTTTTGCTGGCGGATGGCGTCGACTACATCGCTGGCGGCCAGGCCGCGTTCAGCGACCTTGCGTGGATCAAGCCAGATCCGCATCGAATAATCGCCGGAACCGAACAGTTGCACCGAACCGATGCCGGGCAGGCGCGCCAGCCGGTCCTTGACGTTCAGCACCGCGTAGTTGCGCAGGTAGGCCATGTCGTAGCGGTCGTTAGGCGACAGCAAGTGCACCACCATGGTCAGGTTGGGCGAGCTCTTGACCGTGGTCACGCCCAGCCGCTGCACCACATCCGGCAAGCGTGGCAAGGCCTGGTTGACGCGGTTCTGCACCAGCTGCTGCGCCAGGTCGGGCGAAGTGCCGAGCTTGAAGGTGATGGTCAGCGTCATCAGGCCGTCCGAGGTGGCTTGCGACGACATGTAGAGCATGCCCTCGACGCCGTTGATCTGTTCCTCGATCGGCGTGGCGACGGTTTCCGCGATGGTTTGCGGGTTGGCGCCTGGATACTGCGCCTTGACGATCACCGAAGGCGGAATCACTTCCGGGTATTCGGAGATCGGCAGGCTGAACATGGAAATCAGGCCGCCGATCAAGATGATCGCCGATAACACGCCCGCGAAAATGGGGCGGTCGATAAAGAATTTAGAAATATTCATGGTGTGGGGCTCTGCTGGGTTTGGGCATCGATACGATTCGGTATGGCAGGAAAATCGTCGGCACCCTTGTTATTTAGCTGTAGCCACGGCCAGTGCATCCTTCGCCGGAGCGAGCTCTGCACCGTTCATCGCTACCGTCACCGGTGTGACTGTGTCGTTGGGGCGGATCCGCTGCAAGCCGTTGACCACGATCCGCTCATCTTTCTTGAGGCCGGAACGGACCACGCGCAAGCCATCGACGATCGGTCCCAGCTTGATCGCCCGATAGGTGACCTTGTTGTCGGCGCCCAGGACCATTACGTATTTTTTATCCTGGTCGGTACCGACTGCCTTGTCGTCGATCAGCACCGCGGTTTCCGCCGCCGCGCCGCCGGTGCGCACGCGGGCGTACATGCCCGGAGTGAGCGTGCCGTTGGCATTGTCGAACACGGCGCGGACACGCATGGTGCCGGAAGCCGTGTCGAGGCGGTTATCGAAGGACTTGATCTGTCCTTGATGCGGATAGCCGTCTTCGCTCGCCAATCCAATCGACACCGGCAAGTGGCTGACGCCGGAGTTGCCTACCGCGCCGTTGGCGGCGTAGCGGATGTAGGTTTGCTCATCCACTTCAAAATTGACGTAGACCGGCGATACCGATACCACGGTGGTCAGGGCAGGGGAACTGACACCTGCGCCAACCAGATTGCCTACCGTGATTTCGGCGCGCGAAACGCGACCGCTGACCGGCGCGGTAATCGCGGTGTATTGCAGGTTCAGGCGCGCGGTCTGCACAGCGGCGTCTGCTGATTTCAGGTTGGCGTCGGCTTCGAGCAGTGCATTGTTGCGTTGATCCAGTTCGCGCTGCGCAACGGCGTGTTCTTCGATCAGGCGGCTGGTGCGGGCCAGTTCGGTTTTTGCCAGCGACAATCCGGCCTGGGCGCCAGCCTGGGCAGCAACTGCGCGCGCCAGGTCAGCCTGGTAAGGACGCGGGTCGATGGTGAATAGCAGGTCGCCTTTCTTGACCAGTTGCCCCTCCTGAAAGTGCACGGCGTCGATCGTGCCGGAGACACGGGGCCGTATCTCAACCCGGTCGATGGCTTCCACCCGGCCGGAAAAATCGTCCCATTCAGTAACTGATTTTTCCAGGGCCGCCGCCACCGACACCGATGCCGGCGGTGGTGCGCCTTCGGCTGGTTTGGCGGCGCGGCTGGTAAGCGTAAAGGTGCCGGCAGCGGCGATGATGAGGATGCCGACGGCGATGGCAATTGCCTTGCGGGAAAATAATGGCGTCGAGGTTTGCATGTGAGGCTCCTGATATCTTTAAGGAAAATTGCGAGCTAAATAACTACAAAGCGAATTACAAAGCGAAATACAAAGCGGAATTCAAGACAGACTTCAAAGCGAATCGGAAACAAGTTGCCGGTTGATGGCGAAAGAGGTTGCGCGGGTGCCATGTCGTGATGGCGGGGCGCCGGTCAATGCCGGTCTGACCCCGGATTAGCAATATAGAGTTGGGTGGCTGGCAGACGATAGACGCTTCCTCTGAGCTTCTTGCCTGATCCTCCAAACATCACATTTCCATTTGTTAATTGACATGTATCCCATGCTGAAAATCGGCCTTCCAAAACCGGATTTTTATTTCTATGAGACAATCCGATTCCCGTTTTCCAACTATCGTTTCTCTAAAAACGCCTATTGAATAGTGATCACTATGAATTAGTGGTGGACTGTATCGGGCTTGTTTTACGCTGTCAAGTGGTTTAATATCGATCACTATGGAAATGACACAAAGTAAGCCGCGCAAGAAGCCCGGCCGGCCCTTATCCTTCGATCGTGACCAGGCGCTTGAGAGCGCAATGTTGGTTTTTTGGCGATTCGGGTATGAGGCAACTTCGCTCAACGACCTGACGGCCGCGATGGGGATTACTCCGCCCAGCCTGTATTCGGCATTCGGCGATAAAGAACACCTGTTCCTGGAAGCAGTGGAGCGTTATCTGCAGAAAAAGCCGTGCTTTCTGGCATCGATCTCCGCCGAAAAGCTGACTGCAAAGGAAAGCATCCGCAGCTATCTGGAGGTCATCGCCGTCTCGCAAAGCGATCCGAACCAGCCGCCCGGCTGCATGGTGGTGACTTCAGCTACCAACTGCACCGCCGCAGATTCGCATGTACAGGAAGTGCTGGCGAATTATCGGGAACAGATGGAAACGGGTATCCGCACGCGCCTCGACCGTGGCGTCGAGGAGGGCGATCTGGCTGCCGATACCGACACCGCCGCGCTTGCCAGTTTCTATGTGACGGTCATACACGGCATGTCGACCCAGGCGCGCGACGGCGCTGCGCGTGAGAAATTATTGGCTATCGGCGCGCAGGCGATGCGGGCCTGGCCGGATGTGATTTAAGTTGCATGTTGTTTTCGGCGCGGCGCACACTGCTGGCGCCCGCGTCGTTCCTGCGATCTGCAGTGCCTATACTTGTCTGCAGTAAGGGTAGTGCTCGCTAGTTTTTCCTCATCTTCATTCTCATTCCTCTCCGGCGCAGATCACACGATCAATGGCGGCTGTACTGCGCATTTTTGTCGCAGCAATACAACATTCCTCTTTAGCCTTTCAATCAAGGCCCGCGATTGTTTAGCTTGATTGTTTACAAGCGCCCAGCGCAATTCGTCACCAAATCCATCTCCTTTTTGCCATTGCGCCGTCATCCGGTTGCCTATGCGGATATCGCGTCCGCGTTGCTGGCAAACGCTTTCAGGCTGGAAGAGCAGGAGAAGGCATCCGGAGAGCCGCACGATGCAGCTTCAATTAGTCGGAATTTTCCAATGGTAAATCTCGCGGAATGTCACGATATTTAACAAATTAATAATATTTTTGGGACAAATCTGATGTCCGGAAAAACATCCAAGAACAATACTTCGGCCTAACTGAATGTCAGAAATTTCTGGGGCTGTAACTCATCAACGAGTATCGACAGAAGTCATTCAGCAAAGTGATCCTGCAGCCTGGATCTCGTCTCAAAACTGTTTTTATTAAGTCAAATTTCAAAATGAAAAAATTAGTTGCTGCTACTGCTGTTATCGCGATGTTCTCCTTTACTCAAGGCGCTTTTGCTCAAACTGCTCCTGGCGGCTCGGGAACTATCAAATTCACGGGCGAAATCGTTGCGGGTGCTTGCGGTATTTCTCCTGGTACTGCCGATCAAACCGTACCGCTGGGGCAAGTGCCAGTAAGTTTGTTCACTAATGCCGGCGATCGCTCCAGCCCTGAAAGTTTTGACATTGTCTTGACTGATTGCAATACGGCGGTTGCCGGGACTGCTAAATTCACATTTAGCGGTCAGGCTCCAGTTGCTAAGCCAGACTTGTTCGCGGTTAACGGTGGCGCGCAGAATGTTGGCCTCCGCCTGCAGGCAAGCAATGGCGACAACCTGAATAACGGCGTTATCCAGGCCAATGAGATCAAGCTGCAAAATGGCGACAACACCGTAACTTTCAGCGCAATGTACGAAGCGATTACCGCTGACGTTGTGCCTGGCGAAGCGGATGCGACAACCAACTTTATCGTTACCTATCTGTAATAGCTGACTACTAGCGGTTAACCCAAAAAAAAGGGGGGCAATGCCCCCCTTTTTTGTCGAGAGCTTCAATAGTTTCCAGAGGGTATTGGTTGTGTCTTATCGTCAGTTCCTGCTTTTAGCTACATTGTTCTCTGCCAGTCAGGCGGGGGCGATTGAGTTCAACTCCATTTTCCTCAATGTTGACGGTAATGCCGACGTCAACCTGGAGCAATTTGCCCGCGCCAACTATACGGCGCCGGGAACATACATGCTTGACGTGACGGTGAACAAGCAATTCTACGCGCAGCAATCGATCGAATTCCGACTGGATGAGAACGGTGAAGATACGTTCCCATGTTTGCCTGAACAGTTGGTTGCCAAATTTGGCTTGAAACCGAAGGTGTTTGCCGAACTGCCACGTACTGCCGTGGGCGCTTGCGTGCGTATGGAGGCAAGCGATAATGTCGTCATCAAATACATTAAGAAAAGCGGACGTCTGGCCATCAGTATCCCGCAGGTGATGTTTGAGTACGATGATCCCAATTACATTCCACCTGCCGGCTGGAGTAATGGCGTAGATGGTCTGATGCTGGATTATCGCGTGATTGCCAATACACGTCGCTCCAACCTCGACGGCAGCAGCAACCAGGTCAATACAATAAGCAGTTACGGTACAGTCGGTGCCAATGTAGGTACCTGGCGTTTGCGCGCCGACTATCAGGCGCAGAACAGTTCCGGCGATCAGAGTTTTGGTTCGAGCAATAAAACATTCCAGCTTAACCGGTTGTATGCTTATCGTGCCTTGCCTCAGATCCGCGCCAATCTGACACTGGGCGAAAGTTATTTGAGCTCCGATGTGTTTGATACGTTTGCTTTGCGTGGAGTGACGCTGAGTAGCGATGATCGGATGCTGCCCCCTAACTTGCGCGGCTATGCGCCGTTGATTAACGGAGTGGCGCGCACCAACGCAACGGTTACTGTGTCTCAGCAGGGGCGGGTGTTGTATTCGACCAAGGTCAGTCCAGGTGCTTTTAGTATCCAGGATCTGAATAGCGCGGTGCAAGGCACGCTGGATGTGACCGTGCTGGAGGAGGATGGCACAGAACAGAAGTTTACTATTGCGACTGCAGCGGTGCCTTTCCTGTCGCGCCAGGGCGAGTTGCGTTACAAAGTGTCGGCTGGCCAACCGCGTCTGTTCGGCGCAAACGGCATTACCCCGACCTTCACTGCCGCAGAAATAGCCTATGGCTTGCCGTTTGACTGGACTGTGTATGGCGGCATGATCGCAGCCTCCGGCTATAGTTCGCTGGCTGCCGGTACGGGCAAGGATTTTGGTGTTTTCGGTGCCTTGTCTGCCGATGTCACGACCGCGCGCGCCAAGCTTTGGTGGAATGGCCAGAGCACAAGAGGCAATTCCTATAGGCTGAGTTATTCCAAACATCTAGATCGGCTCGATACCGATTTGCGTTTTTTCGGCTATCGCTTTTCCGACCGCACCTTTACCAATTTTTCGCAGTTCGTCGGCGACGCGTCGTCCTATGCCTTCAACGCCGGCAAGCAGCGTTACACGCTATCGCTGGCGAAGCGGTTTTCCGGGATAACAACTAGCCTTTCGTACGATCACTCGACATACTGGGACGTGACGCCCGCCGATCGTTTCGGATTGATGCTGGCACGCACGTTCTCAATCGGCACGCTGAAAAACATTAGCATGAATTTGTCCGCTTACCGGACTAAAGACTATACCGGCAGCAATACGCAAGTCTACGCAGGTTTGACGATTCCGCTTGGCGAAAGATCGACGTTATCGACCAACGTGCAAAACAGCAGTTATGGTGGAACGACGACTTCCGTCGGCTATAGCGGCGACAACGGAAATGGGGTCAATTATCAATTGTATGGTGGTGTCGGTGCTCAGAATCCTTACGTGAGTGCCTATGCGGCTAAACAAACCTCGTTCTATCGCGCTAGCGCTTCCGTGTCCGCTGACTCGAATAATTACAACGCGGCGTCGGCAGAAATTGATGGCTCATTCGTCATTACAAAATATGGCGTGATGCCGCACGGCAGAGGGTCAAATGGCAGCACCCGTCTACTGGTGTCAACTGACGGGGTGCCAGATGTCTCTTTCTCGGGGCAGGTGCGCTCCAACAACGCGGGGTATGCCGTGATTGACAGCCTGCCGCCATTCCAGGCCTACACCGCTCGCATCAATATGAATAAATTGCCACTCAATACCGATGTCGGCAATCCGGTACAACGCCTCGTACTGACGGAAGGGGCCATTGGCTATATCAATTTCTCGGTTGAGAAAGGGCGTAACGCTTACATCATCCTGGGCCAAAGTGGGGGCGGCGACGTGCCATTTGGCGCTTCGGTACAGGACAGCAAGAGCAACAAAGAAGTTGGCATTGTCGGCGAACACGGCGTTACGTATCTGACTGGAGTGAAGGGCGATGCCCAATTGGTGGCGCGTTGGGGGAGTGACCAAGTTTGCTCGCTGGGACCGTTACCGGATGAGCAGGAAATGACCGGTGTCGCAACCCCGGTAGCGTGTCAGGCTGTGATGCCGGACGCAGACAAAAAATGAAAGTTATTTGGGAAAATAAAGGATTTCGATATGAACGTTAAAATCGTGAAAACAGAAAAACATACATTCTCCAGACAAGCGGCACAGTTTCTGGTGGCGCTACTGGCGAGTGTACAAATGCTGGCGCATGCAGCGATTGTGCCCGACCGTACGCGAGTTATTTACAACGACGGCGTACAGTCTGTCAGTGTGACCATCACCAATAAAAATGCAGTGATGCCATATGTCGTGCAAACTTGGATCGAAGATGAAAAGGGAGTCAAGATCACGACACCTTTCATGGTGCTGCCCCCATTGCAGCGCGTTGAGCCGAGCGATAGCAATGTTCTGCGTATAGCTAAATTGCCGGGCGATAGTTTGCCAAAAGACCGTGAGTCGGTGTTTTATCTGAACATCCGTGAGATACCTCCTAAGAGCGACGCGGTCAATTCACTGCAAATTGCCTTGCAGTCCAAACTCAAGTTGTTTTACAGGCCGCAAGGTGTTCAACCCAAACGCGGCGAAGATATTGGTCTGCGTCTCAATCTGCAACTTGATCCCGCGACGAAGACGGTTGCGATCGACAATCCGACGCCGTTCTACGTTTCTATGGTTGGTTTGTTGGCCGGTGTTGAAAAGGCCAAGTTGCCAATGGAGTCTGTAATGATCAGCCCAATGAGCAAGGTCGAAGTCGCCGTGAAGGACGTGAATTTCAGTAAACTGTATGTGTCGCACATAAATGATTTTGGCGGCCAAACCGATACTGAGTTCGCCTGCAGCGCGAATATCTGCAAGGGCGTGCAGCCATGAAAGCCGTGAGTCGCCCGACGCAATCGATGCGGAGGGCAATATTCCAGTTGTTGCTGCTGTGCTGCGCCTGTTTCTTTTCGCAGTCGGCGCAGGCCTTGTATTGTAACTCCTTGACCGATGGCAGCTATCTGACGGAATCGATCGGGCCTGTCTCTGTGCCGGATTCTTTGCCGGACGGCACCATCATCTGGATTTCAAAAACCCATTCCATTCCAGCTAAGTGCTGGAAGATACATGACTTACATTTTACCGAGGACGATCCGATTTATTTCTATGGCAATCCGGCTGGTTTAAATACCTTGGGATGGGGTATCGAATTCGGCCTGCTGTACAGAGGCACCTATGCCTGGGATGGCGACTGGAGTGCAACGCCGCGTGACGGCGTATTTAGTGGATTCACTTCTCCCGGCTGCCCAGGCGCTACCAACGATGCCCAAATGCTAGCCTGTTCATTGGTGCAGCCGGTGATTACATTTCAGGTGGTGATTCGCAAGCGCGGGCTGCTGCCATTCCAGCGTCCGCCCCAGGATACTTACGATGTCTTTCAGTTTGATGGCCAGTACGGGATGAATGGTGGTCCGAGTAATCCTGTCGGAAATTTCCGTTATCAGCTGAATGGCTTGCAAAATATTGTCGGCACGCCGTGTACTGTTGACGTTACCGTGACGCCGGAGCCGGGCATCATCGATTTCGGCCAGGTGCAAAAGAACTCCACTGGATTTTCTCCGCCGAATCCGACCAAGCCGTTCAGCCTGGCGTTGAACAAGCAGTGCAACAGCTCAGTCAACATCGGCGGCTATTTCAGTACGGTGAATCAGAGCGGCCCAAACACCATCCTGCCTGCTGCCGATAGTCAGTTCGGTATCCAGATCAAAGATGCCGGCGGCAATCTGATGCCAATTAACGAGCCATTCCCGTTGGCCAGTTTTGCGGCTGATGTCAGCCACATCGATGTGCAGTATACCGCAACCATGGTGCCGCTTGGCGACCCGCAAATAGGGCCGTTCGAAGCGATTGCTGTGGTCCAGATTATTTATAACTAAAGATTAATTCTCTGCCGGCTTATTGCCTATTCATTGATTGAGTGGCGATGGTTCGGCCTTAACGGAAGTTTCAGATATTGCGGGAGATGGGCACGGGCATTGTAGTTAAATAATCAATGCTGAGAGATGAGTGGTGTGAATGTTAATTGTTGTATGATGGTGCCTTAATGCTCCGGCAAGGCCGTTGACTGAATCGGTTTTTCCGTTTTTGTCATTCCCAGTGCCCTTTTTTGGGGGCGGCCTGGATGGCTTTCGATAACCAGCACAAGTGGCTATTGAATAAGGCAATAACATCATGTTGCACCCTGCTTCAAAAAACATCCGTATTGCCATGCTGGACGATCATGCGATTGTCAGGCATGGCATGATGCTCAGGTTTTCCAAAGAATCTGATTTCGATGTGGTCGGCGTCTATGCTACCGGCCGCGAAATGATTGAAGGCTTGCGCAACGCGCCGGCGGAAATCCTGCTGGTCGATTATTCTCTCGGGCCTACCGAGATCGATGGCATCAATTTACTCCAGGTATTGAAAATCAAGGCGCCGGCGAGCAAGATACTGGTCGTGTCGGCGCACAATAATCCCGCCACAGTCGAATTGGCCATGCGTGCCGGCGCCAAGGGGTTCGTTGCCAAGGCCGAGCAATTGTCGACGTTGGTTGATGCCATCCGCGTGGTTGCCGCCGGCGGCATTTATGAGGAGGCGACTGCGGCACACTCGCCGGAGGAGCCTCGCGCTTCGGTCCCGGCAGGCGCAGCGATGGTCGATCCGGTCGCCGCAGTCGATGCGGGTTTAAGCGGCCAAGCCTTGTCGCCGCGCGAGCGCGAAGTGATCCGTTGCTGCCTTGACGGCATGTCGGTGATCGAGATCGCCAAGAAATTTTCCAAAAGCCGCAAAACCATCAGCACACAAAAGCAGGCCGCAATGAGCAAGTTGGGGTTGCAGAGCGACAGCGAATTGTTCGCATTGCGCGATCGCGGAGAGATTTTTTGAGTGACCGATCGACGGGCGCTCGCGCCTACGTGGCTGCATGTCAAAATATAAATGAATTTCCTGTCTGCGTTTAGGACAATCCCGATATGCCTTGTTCGTGAACTCGGGCAAAATGATTCTTGTGGTCAATTTGTTACAAATGGTGTCGCTTGATATTGATGCAAGCCGTCCCCAGGATCGGCAAATTGATGGAGCGTCCTGAATGTCTTGACGTGGTAATGAGTTTATTGAGGAATTTTCTAGATGGATTGGACCGCTACAACGCCGCTACGCATAGCATTGCTGGATGATCATGCGGTAGTGCGCCACGGTTTGGTTGAATTGTTGCGCGCGGAGTCCGATTTTCGCGTCGTGGGTGCGTTCGCCAACAGCCGCGAGATGATGATGGCGCTGCGCAGCGAGCCTGCCGATTTGTTGTTGGTCGATTACGCGCTGGCACCGGATGATATCGAAGGCCTGAATCTGATACGCGCACTGTGCACGCGTTTCCCCGACAGTAAAATATTGGTCGCCTCGGCGCATTGCAGCCCGGCTACGGTGGCGCTGACCTTGCGTGCCGGCGCTGGCGGTTTTGTTGGAAAAAATCAGCCGTTGCCGGAACTGGTTGCGGCCATTCGTACTGTCGCCCGCGGGCGGGTCTATCTGGATCCGGCACTGGCCGTCGAATTTGCCTATTTATTGTCCGATGTCGCGGTACATGAATCGAGCCAGGCGGAGGACGACAAGGACCCACTCATGGTCCATGTCGATTTGTCTCCGCGCGAGCGTGAGGTCTTGCGCTGCTGCCTGAACGGCATGTCGGTGACAGACGTGGCCAAGAAATTTGGTCGTAGCGCCAAGACCATCAGCACCCAGAAACAGTCGGCATTTCGCAAATTGGGGATTCGTACCGATAACGAACTCTTCAAAATGCATCGCCAGTTAGGCATGCTATGAGGCGAAAGCTTCTTCACTTTCTGTTTTTCATTACCTCCTCGTTGTTTTGCCTGGCATCGGTCCAGGCGCAATCTTCCATTCCCAATCCCAGCTTGTTTACTGCCCAGGAACGCGCCTGGATCGCTGCGCATCCGATCGTGCATATCGCGGTCGATCCGGACTGGCGGCCGCTGGAATACGTTGAAGGCGGCCAGCATAAGGGCTTGACGGCTGAATATGTGGCGGCAATCTCAGCCGCCACCGGCTTGCAATTCCTGCTGGTGCCTGGCCAGAGTTGGAGTAGTGCGCGGCAGGCGCTGATGGATGGCAAGGTCGACATGCTGCCGGCTTTGTCGCAGCAATTCGCGCCAGAGAACCTGAGAGAAGTCGTTCTATTTAGCGAGCCCTATTTCGTCGGTTCCACGATTATTGTGTCAACGGAAGCTGAGCCCATCATCTTCGATGCACGAAAATTGAATGGGAAGACCGTTGCGATCAAGGGCGGCGGCGCCTATGAACGCTTACTGCGCGAACGCTTTCCAGGCATTAACCTGCTGCCGTTGCAAAGCCCTGAAGCCGCTCTGCAGGCGGTCGTAGACGAGCGTGCGCAAGCGGCGATAGGGGTGGATACCGCCATGTTGCCGCTGTTGCGCCGCAAGTATCTTGGCACGTTGCATATATCGGGAACCATCGGCGAAATGCCGGCAACGGTGTCGATGGGGGTGCGCAAGGATTTGCCGGAGCTGGCATCGATAGTCCAAAAGACGCTGTCATCCCTGACCGCCAGGCAAACCAACGACATGATGGAAAAGTGGTTGCAGGGAACTGATTACGGAGCGCCTTCCTGGCGCACGTTGCTGCAATATTACGGTACCGAGATTACGTCTCTGTTGGTGGCGGTATTCCTGATTCTGTTGTTGGCGCAACGTGCAAGGACGGCACGCCGTGCAGCGGTGCGAAGCGAACAGGAAAAAAGCAAGTTCCTGGCGGTCATGAGTCACGAGATACGCACGCCGATGAATGCTGTTCTGTCCTCGGTGGAACTGCTGCAGCGCTCCGCGTTGGACAAGCGGCAGCTGGAGCTGACGGCGCTGGCGGGATCCGCGGCCGAAACCCTGTTGGGTTTGCTCGACGATGTGCTGGACTTATCCAAGCTGGAGGCCGATAAACTGGAACTGGAAGAGGTGCCGACGGATATCACCCTGTTGGCGCAAGGCGTCATCGAGATGATCCAGATCAAGGCGCAGGAAAAGAACCTGGCGATGCAGATGGATGCCCGGATTCCAGAAAATCTGCGTGTCCTGGTCGATCCCACGCGTGTTCGGCAAGTGTTGCTCAATCTGTTGTCGAATGCAGTCAAGTTCACTGATCGCGGCGGCGTCACGGTGTTGGTCAATCTGCAGAGCGAATCCGTGGGTTTGCAGACGATCTTGCAGGTCACGGTTGTCGATACCGGTATCGGGGTGTCGGACGAGCAGAAAAAACGCTTGTTTCAACCTTTTTCCCAGGCCGATAGTTCGACCACGCGGCGCTACGGAGGCACCGGTCTGGGCCTCGTGATTTGCCGTGAGCTGATCGAAAAGATGGGCGGTACGCTGAGGTTACAAAGTGAGGTGGGTGTCGGCACGTCGATTTCGTTCTCGATTCCGGTGGAGACGCAATTGTGCGATCCCACGATCGTCAAATCTGCTGTGGCTGAACACGCATTGCCGCAGGGTGGTACCGCAAGCAATGCACGTCCGGTGATACTGGTCGTCGATGATCATCCGAACAACCGTGTGGTGATCCAGCACCAGCTGGAAGAATTGAATTGCGACGTTGTGCTTGCAGAAGATGGACCGAGCGGATTGTCGCTGATGGCGGCCCGGGAGTTCTCACTGCTACTGCTCGACTGTTATCTGCCCGGGATGGATGGTTATCAGGTGGCAAGGACGATCCGCAAGCAAGAGGAGGGCAGTCAACGCCACCAGCCCATCATAGCAATCTCTGCGGCGGTTGATGAGGGGCACGTCAAGCTCTGCATGGATAGCGGCATGGACGGCGTATTGAGAAAGCCGTTACGCCTCAATGAATTGAAATCCATCATCGAGGTCTGGTGCGATGTCGATGTGGTGATGCAGGAGCGCAGCAGTAGTAGCGATAGTGACGGCGCACCTGTATCGAGCACGACAGAGCTGTTTCGCGACAGTTCGCAGCAGGATTTCTCCCAGATTCAGCGCGCCTTTGACAGTGGCGATCATGAGTTGATGGCGCGCTACGTGCATCGAATCAAAGGGGCTGCAATGATGGCCGGGGCGCCGGCGGTTGTCGGCGCCAGCGAACGGATAGAGGCGATTCTCCATGCCGGATCGTCCATCGATGCCGATAGTCTTGGCGAGGCCTGCTCAATACTGGGCGCTGAAGTCGAACGTCTTTAATATATCGACAGATTACCTAAGTGTTTTCGGACAATTCCTATATTTCTTTGTGGCCAGTCTCGATAAAGTGTAAGTCTCGAACCTCCAGTTGTTTGCTGCGCGCCTATTCTCATCTGTCCGATATCCGATATCCGATCGCGAACGATAAAGGCATGGCGGTAATAGGGGAGGGATAATATTTTCTACGGACTGTCACGATGAATGAGATGCAGGAATACCAAATGATGCTTCGCGACGATCAATGGCGAGAGCTGGAGCCACTGTTGATCGGCAAGCAAAGCGATCCGGGCGCCAGCGCCAAGAATAATCGCCTGTTTATCGAAGCTGTTCTATGGATTGTGTCGAGCAATAATCTGTGGCGCCACCTGCCGCCTCAATTCGGGAAGTCAAGCACGGTATATATGCGCTTTCGCCGCTGGAACGAATGCGATTTCTGGCGCCAGCTGGCACTGAACAACATCAATGATCAGGCGTTGCAGGAAATGCTCCAGCAGATTGTCGACTATGGCGACCATTACACCCGGCGCATCGAACAGCGGCAGGCGCGCAAAGTCCAGAAGGCGGTATACAAATCGGTAGTCGGCGGGGGCGGCAACGTAAGCCATGTCAGGCAGGCCCTGACGCCAACGGACGAATCGACGTTGCATTGGGTAGGGTTGGTTTCCTGATCCCCTGACGATCGTCTCCTCACCCCTTATAAGACAGGCACGAAGCCCTCTCAGCGATGAGAGGGCTTTTTAATTTGGCCAGGCGCTGCAAGACGATAGTGGCGAATCTTCCTCCATTGGCCGACGCCTGATTTACGCCGTTTTCATGGGCGCCGACAGGCGCAAAACATTATTTGATATAAATAGTTGAGAAGAGCTAGCAAAAATAATAAAGCGCAGCTATAATTCGTCCCCTGTTGGGGCGTTAGCTCAGCTGGTAGAGCAGCGGACTCTTAATCCGTAGGTCGTGTGTTCGAATCACACACGCCCCACCAACAGAATGCAAGTAAAGGGGCTTCCGCGAGGAAGCCCCTTTTGTTTTCCTGGTCGTATTTGTACCTTGCCCCTTCGTTGCATTGGTGTCCTCCCTTAGCCGAGAGGCTTTAAGCCGGCACAGCTAGCGTCAGCATCAAAGCTTTCTCGATCCTCCGTGCTTCACTCATTGGGCATTGGCGCATTAATGACTTGTTGTGCAGGTGGTTGTCATTTTAATCACTTTAATCTCTCCGTCCGTAACAGGCATTCAATCTCCGAAATGGTTCACAGGCAGCTGCCCAAGCACGCGATGCCAACGGATTTGCCGTTACACTAACGTCGCCCATGACACCATTGAGAATCGGATGCCGATTCGCACTTTTGTGGCATGGGCATGAATGCCATTACCGGCTCCTCATTTTCGGGGGCTTAAAAACAACTAAATAACTTGAACGAAGTCGCATGAACATGCTTTCACTTGATTCATTGGCCGCCTATTGGGCGGCTCCCGAAGTTGCAGCCAATGTCCTCATTTTCTTTAACTTGTTGGGCGCCTTATTCCTCGGAATGCTGATCGGTTACGAGCGCGCATATCATGGACGTGCCGCCGGCATGCGCACCTACGGACTGGTGTGCATGGCTTCGGCGGGATTGACCGTGTTCGTCGGTTATCCGGCGCTCTGGTATGGCGGGCATGCCGGCTTGCCGCTCAATCCAGACCCGACCCGGGTGGTGCAAGGGGTAGTGACCGGCATCGGCTTTCTTGGCGCCGGCGTGATCATGAAAGAAGGGTTGAATATTCGAGGCCTGACTACGGCCGCGTCGATTTGGGCTGCGTCGGCGATCGGGATTCTGGTCGGTGTCGGTTTCTATATTGCGGCAATTTCGCTCACGCTGTTATCCGCCACATGCATGGTCTGGGTGGCAAAGCTTGAGAGTTGGCTGCCGTCTCGCGCGGGTGTGGCAATTCTGGTTGAGTTCGAGAAGGGCTTTGCTCCACATGAGGAGGCACTGCGCGCGCTGGCTTTGCAGCATGGCTATGAGATTGTCAAAGACTCCCTGTCCATCAGTTCGCATGACAGGCATGCGAAATGGCACTTCATCGCCGTGGCGATCGACAGCAAGAAAGGGACTTCTGTGCCGGAGTTGGCGCGCATGATGAATGCCTACGACGGGGTCGAGAATTTTGAGTTGACTCATTGTCGCAACTGATCTGCGATTCGTGGCAATTGCGGACGGCTAGCGGGTCGGCATCAGCAGCGGCGAGTCCAGTTTAAGATCGGATTGCGGTGTTTTTGCAACACAAGATAGTTAATGTCGGTTCTTTTGGATTTGTCATGTTTTTGTCACACGACTTGGTGAAAATCGAAGTGTAGCCAAAGTGATTCGATGAATAGACGGATTGAACCGTAAATCTTTAAAGCAAGAGTGCCGACATGAGAACTTTTTTGCAGCTGTATCGCTATTACCGGAAGGGCGGTTATCGGGTGTTCCCCGCAGTGAAAAGGGCGAATCGCGCCTGGAACCACGGATTCTAGGGCTGTTGTGATGGCACGGATGATTGCGAACAATCATCCGTGCTCAATATTTATTTGAGCAGGATCGGGATCGAAAGGCGATTGCCTTTGGTATCGACGACGCTGGATATTTCATGCACCACGCGGGCCTGGACGTTATCCGGCAGGCGGATGTAATCGAGGCTGTTGGCAATTTCATCGCCTTCCATGAAGGCCCAGGTGAAGAATTGGATCACGGCTGCGGTGCGTTCCGGTTGGCTGGTGACGCGCGGTACGTACACATAAGTGGCGCCGGTGATCGGCCAGCTTCCCGAGCCGGCCTTATCGGTCAGCATTTCCTCGAAATTACCAGTGTTGCGCCAGCCGCTGTTGGCCAGTGCCGACTTGAATGACATGGCATTCGGCTGGACGTACTGGCCGTCGCGGTTCTTCAGTTGCGCGTAGTTCAGGCTGTTCTCGATCACGTACGCGTATTCCGCATAGCCGATCGCACCCGGTGTTTTCTTCAACAGCGCAACCAGGTCGGTTGATCCCTTGATGGTTTTCACATCGGCATGCCAGGCGATGGTGAAGTTGCTGCCGTATTGCTGCTTCCATTCCGGATTGACGCGGCTGAAGTAGTCGGTCAGCGTGAAGGTGGTGCCGGAGCCGTCGGCACGCGCCAGCGGCACGATGCGCAAGTTCGGCAGCGCCAGCTTCGGATTTTCCTTGGCGATGGCGGGGTCGTTCCATTTTTCGATTTTGCCGGAATACATGCCAATCACCAGGTCCCCGGTCAGGCGCAACTCGCCTTCCTTCACGCCTGGCAGGTTAATAATCGGCACCACGCCGGAAATCACGGTGGGGAAGTCCAGCAAGTTGAATTTCTTCAAATCCGCGGCCGACATGGGGGCGTCGCTGGCGCCGAAATCCGTGCTGCTTTCCTTGATCTTCTTGATGCCACCGGATGAGCCGATGGCTTCGTAGTTAACTTTGTTGCCGGTTTTTTTGGTATAGGCTTGTTGCCATTTTAAATACAGCGGAGCTGCTGCGGTAGAGCCAGCGCCGTTGATGTCGATGGCCTGGGCTGCGCTAAAACCAAACGCGCAGAAGAATAGAGCAACGTATTTCAACATTTTCAACCTATGAAATAAATAATCTGTGGGTATGCCGGGCGATGTTGGCGAGCAATCGAGTGTAAAAAATACTGGGCGCAATTGTGCCCGGATTGTGCCGGTATTGGGTAATCAAGTCTCGTTTTAGTGTGCGTCGTCGGATAAACCCGGCAAAAAAGCAACGCTGCGGTGTTTGTCAGATGAAGACGGCAGTGACAGGATGGCAAAAAATGCTGCGAGCAGCGTCCGTGGTGTTTCGCAGACGCCGCTCGCTTGGGATGGTGCTGTTGTTGGCGCTTGTTGTTTTACCAATGTCTCTGCCGTCAGGTCAGTGCGGAAGTGACTTTGAGGACTTCATCGGCAGTGGTCACGCCTTCAACGATCTTCAGCGCACCGGCCAGGCGCAGCGGTTTCATACCGTCGGCGAAACTTTGCTGCTTGAGCGCATGGATGTCGGTCTCGGTCTGGATCAGCTTGGAGAACGGCTGTGTCACGGTCAACAGTTCATACAAGCCGGTTCGACCTCGGTAACCGGTTTGGCGACACTCTGGGCAACCGACCGGATGATAAACCTTGGCCGGCTTGGGCACGCTCCAGTTTTCGATCAGCGTGGCCCAGACATCGTCGGCAATCTCGCCATCGGGACTCTTGCAGTGAGGGCACAGCGTACGCACCAGGCGCTGCGCCATGATGCCGATCAGCGTGGTTTCCAGAAGGTAGTACGGCACTCCCAGCTCCAGCAGCCGCATCACCGCCGATGGTGCATCGTTGGTGTGCAGGGTCGACAGCACCAGGTGGCCGGTGAGGGCGGCCTGGATCGCCATCTCGGCGGTTTCCAGGTCGCGGATTTCGCCCACCATGATGATGTCCGGATCTTGCCGCATTAGCGCGCGCACGCCATCGGCGAAGGTCAGGTCGATGCCGTGATTGACCTGCATCTGGTTGAACGACGCTTCCACCATTTCGATCGGGTCTTCCACCGAACAGACATTGACCTCGGAGGTAGCCAGTGCCTTCAGCGTGGTGTACAGCGTGGTGGTCTTGCCGGAACCGGTTGGGCCGGTCACCAGGATGATGCCGTGCGGGCGCTTGGTCAGCGCGTCCCAGCGCAAGGCGTCATCCGGCGGAAAGCCCAGTTCTGGCAAGGTCTTGACCACCACGTCCGGATCGAAAATCCGCATCACCAATTTTTCACCGAAGGCGGTAGGCAGGGTGGACAGCCGCAGTTCGATTTCCTGGCCGCCAGCGGTGCGGGTCTTGATGCGGCCATCCTGCGGCCGGCGTTTTTCGATCACGTCCATCCGCCCCAGCAGCTTGATGCGCGCGGTCATGGCGATCATCACCACTGCCGGCACCTGGTAGACCTGGTGCAGTACGCCGTCGATACGGAAGCGGATGGCGCTGAAGTCGCGCTTCGGCTCCATGTGGATATCCGAAGCGCGCTGCTCGAAGGCGTATTGCCAGAGCCAATCGACGATGTTGACGATGTGCTGGTCGTTGGCGTCGACCTGCTTGTTGCTCTTGCCCAGTTCAACCAGTTGCTCGAAGTTGTTGCGCAGCGCCAGTTCCTGGCCACCGGATTTATGCGCACTCTTGATCGATTTGGCCAGCGTGAAAAATTGCGTGATGTACTGGGCGATGTCGAGCGGATTGGAAATCACCAGGCGGATACTGCGGCGCGTGATCTTGGCGATTTCGGCTTGCCACTCGGTGCGGAACGGTTCCGCCGTGGCGATCACCAGTTCAGTCGGCGTCAGTTCCACCGGCAGGATATTGAAGCGCGTGGCGTAACTGGCCGACATCACATCGGCGACCCGGGCGAAATCGATCTTGAGCGGATCGATCCGGTAGAACGGCAACTGCACCTGGCGCGCCAGCCACTCAGTGAGCCATTCCAGCGTGATCGCGCGGTGCGGCGGCAATGCCGATTGGCGTTTGCATTGCGCTACTGCGCTGAGCGGATGGATCGCCACCGGGGCGTTGCGGAAGATTCCCATCGCCTGCGTGTAGAACATCTTGACGTCGGCTTTGTCGACCGTGCCATCGGTCAGCAGCCAGGTGAAAATCTGCTGCAAATCGAGTGTCTTGGGAGGCGCATTATTCATTGCTTTGGATGCCTGATTTGAGGTTGATCTGCCTGAGATAGCTGTGACTTGAGTGACGCCGTCTGGGTAATCTCGTTACTTTGCCGAATGCCAGGCCTTCAAGCCGTTGACCCAGGATTTGGCCGGTAGCTTGGTCGCAGCGGTAATCTCGGCGGCGCGTTCATACAATGCACTGAAATCGATTTGCGGCGCGCGCTTGAACGCGATGGCGATGACGTTGCCTTCATGGACTTCGGGCAGGCACCAGACATCGTCAAAGGCGAATTTCATGGCCTTCAAGTTCTTGGCATAGCTTGGATGGTCGCCGAACAGGTTGACGGTCATGATGCCATCGTCGGTCAGGCAGGCCGCGCAGGCACTGTAGAACTCGGGCGTGTCCAGCACCGGGCCGCGTGCGGTGGCGTCGTACAGGTCAACCTGCAAGGCGTCGATGCTGCCGGCGTGGGTCGGATCCATCACATAATCCATCGCATCCATTTCCAGCACCGACAGGCGCTCATCGTCGGGCGGCAATTTGAACATCGAGGCGCAAATCGTCAGCACCGACGGATTCAATTCCACTGCGGTGACGCGTGCCGCCGGAAACTGGCGATAACTGAATTTGGTCAGCGCTGCCGTGCCCAGGCCCAGCTGCACGATATGCTGCGGTTGCGGGTTGAACAGCATCCACGCCATCATCTGCTGCGCGTATTCCAGCTCGGGCCAATCCGGTTTGCGGATGCGCATCGCACCTTGCACCCACTCGGTGCCGAAATGCAGGTAGCGTACGCCGTCCTGTTCCGACAGCGTGACGGGAGCGAATTTTGGTTTGCGCGGTGGTTTTGGCGCATCTTTGCGTGCGGTTTCAGTGCGTTTGACCGGGGTGGCTTTACGCGGACCCGCCATACTATTGGCATCAGCTTCGATGGATTTGCGTTTGATCAGCATTAGGTAGATAGGTAAGCGGCAAATAAAGTCGGGTGCGGTGACACCCTGAAAATGAAATAAATCACATCAGGCAATGATACCGCGCCACAGCTGTAATTTTTGAGTAAATGTTGTCTGGGCATTGGCCGGCGACGAAGAGGGTAGCACCAGTGTGTCATAGCCGGCGGCCGCAAACTGCGGTGCGAATTTGCCGGAAGTTTTGCCATTGAAGCAAACGCGGACCAGCTGAGGACAGTGTTGGCGCAGCAGGTCGAACTGATTGGCCTGCGCGTTGCGGATGGCGCTGTCGAGGCTGCCGATCCGTTCGCAACCGGCGATCACGTCCCACAACCCTATCCGGTGCGACCGCAGGCACGCCAGCCGATCGGCGTAACTGAGGCCGACCAGGTCATCGTCGAGCACCGCTGACAGCAGCGCCCAGAACTGGTTGCGCGGATGGCCGTAGTATTGCTGGGCGCTGAGCGAGGCCACGCCAGGGAAGCTGCCGAGAATCAGGAAGCGGGTGCTCGCGTCAATCACCGGAGGAAATCCGGTCAGGCTGGTTGCTGGCTGTACAGGTTGTGCTGCTGTGGCGGTCATTGGCGGCAATAGAGAATCTGTGGCGAAGAACGTTCCTATTATCCATGCAACTCGTCGTTTATCGATGTACCCCGAAGTAAATCGCAACTGGCCCTAGAATAGCGTTATTGCATACTCAGCAAGATTACGAAAAAGGAGCAAGAACATGTCAAAACCAGTCATCATCATCACCGGCGCCAGCCGCGGCATCGGCGCGGCGACCGCGCAACTGGCCGCTGCGCGCGGCTATGCCGTGTGCGTCAACTATGTCCATAACCAGGCTGCCGCGCAAGCTGTGGTCGATGCGATCCGCGCTGCAGGCGGCGAGGCACTGGCGGTGGC
The DNA here is from genome assembly GCF_044745265.1 of Collimonas sp. NPDC087041. NCBI lineage: Bacteria > Pseudomonadati > Pseudomonadota > Betaproteobacteria > Burkholderiales > Oxalobacteraceae > Collimonas > Collimonas sp. NPDC087041. Next base: position 280,981 of record NZ_JBIUZX010000006.1, on the reverse strand, counting down.
CGGCGACGTCGCCGTCGAGGCTGACGTGCTCAAGTTGTTCCAGGTGGTCGATAACGAACTCGGTACGCTCAGCGCCCTGGTCAACAACGCCGGCGTCCTTGAGCATCAAATGCGCGTCGAAGAAATGGATGTGGCGCGCCTGCAGCGCGTCTTTACCACCAATATCGTCGGCAGCTTTCTGTGCGCGCGGGAGGCGGTACGGCGCATGTCGACCAAGTTCGGCGGCAAGGGCGGTGCGATCGTTAACCTGTCGTCGATGGCCGCAAAGCTTGGCGGGCCTGGCGAGTATGTCGACTACGCCGCGTCCAAGGGCGCCATCGATGCGATGACCGTCGGCCTGGCAAAAGAGGTTGCCGACCAGGGCATCCGGGTCAACGCGGTGCGACCCGGCGTGATCTATACCGATATCCATGCCAGCGGCGGCGAGCCGGGGCGGGTCGATCGGGTCAAGGATAGCGTGCCGATGCGGCGCGGCGGCAGCGCGGAAGAAGTGGCGCAAGCGGTTGTCTGGCTGTTGTCGGATGCCGCGTCATATTCGACCGGGTCGTTCATCGATGTCGCCGGCGGGCGTTGATTGAGCAAGTGAGCAAGTGAGCAAGTGAGCAAGTGAGCAAGTGAGCAAGTCGTGGCTCGCGTGCAGCCGCGGATTTGGCGAAACATCAAAGATCCGCGAAACATTGTTAAAATAGATAATGTTGCTGAAAGTCCAAGCGTGTCTTATAAACATCCTGCTGCAGCACGGCATACCCGGCAACCCCTGTAAGTTGGTGCGCCCGCGGGTGGCTTCGCCGCCAGCAATTTCCAATGCAAGAACATCTAGATGGAGTTATCAAGAATGAAAAATCTGATTGCAGTTGCCGCGATTGTGGCGTTGAGCGGCTGTGCCGTGACACCTAATTCGGCAAACGTATACACCAGCAGCCAGGCGCAAGGCGAACAAACAGTGCGCATGGGCGTCGTCGACTCGATACGTCCGGTGACGATCGACAAGAGCACTGGCGGCGGCGCCGGCACATTGGCTGGCGGGGCATTGGGTGCGGTTGCTGCTGGCTCGACGATTGGCAGTGGTAACGGTTCGCTGGCTGCCGGCGTGGTCGGCGCGGTACTTGGCGGGATCGTCGGAAATAAACTGGAAAATAACTTGAACCAGCGTCCGGGCCTGGAAATCACTGTGCGCCTGAGCAACGGCGAATTGCGGGCGATTACCCAGGACGCCGATGAGCAGTTCAATGTCGGCGACCGTGTGCGTTTGCTGTCGTCCCGTGGTGTAACCCGCGTAACTCACTAAATCACTAAAGCACTAAAAACCGGGACGGCAACAGGCCGTCAGAAAATCAAAGGGCTGGGAGCGACGCGTGTCTCTCCCAGCCCTTTTTCATTTGTCTGTGCGGCCTAAGAACCGTTGTGAATCACCACCAGCAGGGCAGTCGCCATGCTCTTGCCAACATTCTTGATGTAATGCGGGCGGTCGGCAGCGTATCTTGCTGTTTCGCCCACTTTTATCTTTGTGACGTTGGCGCCGCTCTGCACTTCCAGTGTGCCGGACAGCACGGTCAAGTGCTCGCGCGATGCCGGTTCGTGCGCATCCGAATCGAGGCAACCGCCTGGCTCCACCGACAATTCATACCACTCAAACTGCCCGGCCAATTCGATCGGACCGAGGATGCGCAGCACGCAATGGCCATCGCGCGAGCGCAGCGATGGCGTCGCATGGCTGGGCAAGGTTTCGATTGAGGTTGGCGCAGCCTGGTTGCCGTCGACCAGCAACGAGATTGGCACGCCGAGCGCATTCGCCAGGCGCCACACCACTGCAACCGTCGGGTTTGCCTGGTTTCTTTCGATTTGCGATAGCATGGACTTGGATACGCCGGCGCGTTTGGACAAGGCGTCCAGAGAAAGTCCATCAGCCTGGCGTAGTCTTACCAGGGTGTCGCCCACCTTCGGCGGCGCATCGTCTGAATTCTTGTCCACCATATTTTTTTCTGAATTTCCGCTCATCTGGTTGACAGTCTGGTTTTTGTGCATTATCGTGGAATTTATGTTCGATATATCGAATATCGAACAATATATTATACAAGATCGAGGCCGACAATGACGCAAGCAACGACACCCGGTAGCGCACCGGGGTTTTATTCCCATATCCGCGACGAATTGACAGCTATCCAGGCTGCCGGCCTGATGAAATCCGAGCGTTTGATCCACGGGCCACAAGGCGGCAAGATCGATACCGAAAATGGTGAATTGATCAATTTGTGCGCCAACAACTATCTCGGCCTGTCGTCGCATCCTGCCTTGATCAAGGCCGCCCATGCCGCGCTCGATACACATGGCTTCGGCATGAGTTCGGTGCGTTTCATTTGCGGCACGCAGGATATCCACCGCGAGCTGGAGCAGCGCCTGTCGACTTTCCTCGGCACCGAGGACTGCATCCTGTACGCCGCGGCGTTCGACGCCAACGGCGGCTTGTTCGAGCCTTTGCTGGGCGAGCAGGACGCGATCATCAGCGATTCGCTCAACCACGCCTCGATCATCGACGGCATCCGCCTGTGCAAGGCCAAGCGCTACCGTTACGCGCACAACGACATGGCCGACCTGGAGCGCTGCCTGAAAGAAGCGCGGGCCGATAACGCACGCTTTGCGATGGTGTTTACCGACGGCGTGTTTTCGATGGATGGCACGATCGCGCAACTCGGCGAAATCCGCCAGCTGTGCGACAAGTACGACGCATTGCTCGGCGTCGACGATTGCCACGCTACCGGTTTCATGGGTGAGCGCGGTCGCGGCACGCACGAAGCGCGCGGCATTTTCGGCAAGGTCGATGTCATTACCGGTACGCTCGGCAAGGCCCTGGGCGGCGCCAGCGGCGGCTTCACAGCCGGCAAGCGCGAAGTGATCGAACTGTTGCGGCAGCGTTCACGGCCTTATCTGTTCTCGAATACCTTGATGCCGGCCATCGTCGGCGCCTCGATTGAAGCATTGAATCTGCTGGAAGCGTCGACCGAGCTGCGCGACCGCCTGGAGCGCAATACGGTGTACTTCCGTAAGGCGATCACCGAAGCCGGTTTCGACATCAAGCCGGGCACGCATCCGATCGTGCCGCTGATGGTGTACGACGCCGTGGTTGCGCAAAAGCTGTCGCGCCGTCTGTACGAACTTGGCGTGTATGCGGTCGGTTTCTTCTATCCGGTGGTGCCGCAAGGGCAGGCGCGCATCCGGGTGCAGATGTCGGCGGTGCACGACGAAGCGACATTGCAGCGTGCGGTAGCGATTTTCCGACAAGCAGGCGAGGAACTCGGCCTGGTGAAGAACTGAAGAGAGAAAAATGAAAAAGATATTGGTAATCGGCGCCAACGGCCAGATCGGCACCGAACTGACGACGGCGCTCGTCAAATTGCATGGCGCCAGCCAGGTTGTGACAAGTGATATCCAGCCGCAAGGCCGGCACCCGCAATTGTCCTATGAGACATTGGATGTGACCGACGCCAAGCGCTTGGCTGATGTGGTGGCGCAACACGATGTGGGCGAAATCTATCACTTGGCGGCAGCCTTGTCGGCCCGTGGCGAAGAACATCCGGAATGGGCCTGGAACCTGAACATGACCGGCCTGCTGAATGTGCTCGAAGTGGCGCGGCAAGCAAAGCTCTCCAAAGTGTTCTGGCCTAGCTCGATCGCTGCCTTCGGTCCGTCAACCCCGCGCGACAATGCGCCGCAGGTTGGCGCCATGGACCCCAAAACCGTCTACGGCATCTCCAAACTGGCCGGCGAGCACTGGTGCGCCTGGTACGCCGAAAAATACGGCATGGACATCCGCAGCCTGCGTTACCCGGGCTTGATCAGCTACTCTGCCGAACCAGGCGGCGGCACCACCGATTATGCTATCCAGGCCTTGTTTGCGGCTGCGGCAGGCAACAACTACACGAGTTTCCTCGATGTCGACAGCACACTGCCGATGATGTACATGCCGGATGCAGTGCGCGCCACCATCGAATTGATGAGCGCACCAAAGGAGCAACTCAAGGTGGTTGGTTCGTACAATCTTGCCGCATGGAGTTTTTCGCCGCGCGAACTGGCGGATATTATCCGTCGACGCTATCCGGCTTTCGAGATGCGTTATCAGCCCGATTTCCGGCAAGCGATCGCCGATGCGTGGCCACGCTCGATCGACGACAGCAAGGCGCGTGAAGAGTGGTCATGGACGCCGGCTTACAGCCTGGCCGACATGGTCGACGACATGCTGACGCATCTGGCTGCTGCCCAGCCAGCCGCGCAAGGAAAAGCGGCTTGAGGTAAAGAGCAGCGCGTATGTTGCTGAAATAGAAAAAGGCTGGAAGACATGACGTCTTCCAGCCTTTTTATTTACCTGGTGCGGATGGACCAGCCATCCGCGCAAGCTTATTTGCCAGCCATGCCCAGCAACATTTCATTCAGGCGCTTGACGAAGCCCGACGGATCGGCCAGCGCGCCGCCTTCAGCCAGCAAGGCTTGGTCGAACAGGATGTGCGACCAGTCGCCGAACTTGGCGTCTTCATACTTCAAGCGTTGCACCAGCGGATGGTCCGGATTGATTTCCAGGATCGGCTTGGAATCCGGCGCCTCCTGGCCGGCAGCTTTCAGCATGCGCAGCAGGTTGCCCGACAGTTCGTTTTCATCGGCGACCAGACAGGCCGGCGAATCGGTCAGGCGGAAGGTGACGCGCACGTCCTTGGCTTTGTCGGCCAGGGCGGTCTTCATCTTCTCGACCAGATCCTTGAACTGGGTTTCGGTTTCTTCGTGCTGCTTCTTCTCGGCTTCATCTTCCAATGTGCCGAGATCGAGGCCGCCCTTGGCGACCGATGCCAGTTCCTTGCCTTCGAAATCCTGCAGGAAGGACAGCATCCATTCGTCAACGCGGTCGGTCAGCAACAGGACTTCAACGCCTTTCTTGCGGAAGATTTCCAGGTGCGGGCTGTTCTTGGCAGCCGCATAGGTTTCACCGGTGGTGTAATAGATCTTGCTCTGGCCTTCCTTCATGCGGCCGATGTAGTCGGCGAACGACACGGTTTGCGCATCGCTGTCGTTGGCGGTCGAGGCGAAACGTAACAACTTGGCGATTCTTTCCTTGTTGGTCGCGTCTTCACCGATGCCTTCTTTCAAGACTTGGCCGAACTCTTTCCAGAAGGTCGCGTACTTGTCCTTTTGCGCCTGGTCGTCGCTGTTGGCCAGCTCTTCCAGCAAGCTCAGCACACGTTTGGTGGAGCCTTCGCGAATCACACGCACATCGCGCGATTCCTGCAGGATTTCACGCGAGACGTTCAGCGGCAAATCGCTCGAATCGATCACGCCCTTGACGAAGCGCAGGTAGACCGGCATCAGTTGTTCGGCATCGTCCATGATGAAGACGCGCTTGATGTACAGCTTGATGCCGCCGCGCTTGTTGCGATCCCACAGATCGAACGGCGCGCGGCTCGGCACGTACAGCAGTTGCGTGTATTCGCTGCGGCCTTCAACCCGGTTGTGGGTGTAGGTCAGCGGTGCTTCGAAATCATGTGAGACGTGCTTGTAGAACTCGACGTATTGCTCTTCCGTGATGTCGGATTTGCTACGCGCCCACAATGCACTGGCCTGGTTGACGGTTTCGAATTCGTCCTTGACGACGGTTTCTTTCTTTTCTTCGTCCCATTCCTCTTTCTGCATCACGATCGGCAGCGAGATATGGTCGGAATATTTGCGGATGATGGATTTCAGTTTCCAGGCCGACAGGTACTCGTCTTCGCCTTCGCGTAGGTGCAGCGTGATGTCAGTGCCGCGCGTTGGCTTGTCGATCGCTTCGATGCTGAAATCGCCGGCGCCGGTCGATTCCCAGCGCACGCCTTCCGCGGCGCTGGCGCCTGCGCGGCGGGTGTCGACGGTAATTTTGTCGGCAATGATGAAGGCGGAGTAGAAACCGACGCCGAACTGGCCGATCAGCGCCGCATCTTTTTGCTGGTCGCCGGACAGTTTCGAGAAGAATTCCTTGGTGCCGGATTTGGCAATGGTGCCGAGGTGCGAGATGGCTTCATCGCGGCTCATGCCGATGCCGTTATCCGAGATCGTGATGGTGCGCGCAGTCTTGTCGAAAGTGACCTTGATCTTCAATTCAGGATCGTTCTCGAACAGGGCGTCGTTGTTGATCGCTTCAAAGCGCAGCTTGTCGGCGGCATCGGATGCATTGGAAACCAGCTCGCGCAGGAAAATTTCCTTGTTGGAATACAGCGAGTGGATCATCAATTGCAGCAGTTGCTTTACTTCTGCCTGAAAACCAAGGGTTTGCTTTTCGGATACGGCCATTGTTTCCTCTATATAAATGGTGGAAAAAGTGATGTAAAAACGACAAAATTGGTGAGGCAGCCGACATGCCGCTGCTCTCATCTTGCGAGTTGCTCAAAAAATGGGGAGTAATCGGGATTTTACAAGGGTGGGCGGGGCAACAACCGCTCAACTAGCCTTATTTGCCGCATTCCCGTTCCAGGAAGCGCCAGATCGCCGGGTCCGACATCGCTGCCACGTTGATCCGCATGCGCGACGAGGGCAGCTGGCTGGGCGAGAACAAGGCGCCGGGCGCCAGCAAAAGGCCCTCGGCCAGGGCTTTTTCCGCCATCACATTGGTGTCGTGGCCGGTATCGGCCCAGACAAAGATGCCGGCCGGGGTGCTGATGTCGACCGTCATGCCTATCCTTTCCATCTGCCGGATGGTGCGGTCGCGCACGCTGTCGAGCTTGCTGCGCAAGCGGTCCAGATGCTTGCGGTAATGGCCTTCGGAGAGGATTTTATAGACCACCCGTTCGCCGACTTCGGCACTGGTCAGGTTGGTCAGCATCTTGCGGTCGGCAAAATGCTGGGCCAGCTCGACTGTGGTGGCGATGAAGCCGGAGCGCAGGTTGGGGGAGAGCGTCTTCGAGAAGCCACCCATGTAGATCACGCGGTTGAGCTGGTCGAGCGAAGCAATGCGGGTCGCCGGCTGCACCGCCGAGCCGGGGTGCATGTCGCAATAGATGTCGTCCTCGACGATCATGAAATCGTGTTCTTCTGCCAGCTTGAGGATCTGGAACGCCTTGGCTGCCGACAGTGAGGTCGAAGTCGGGTTGTGCAGCACCGACACCAGCACGTACAGCTTGGGTTTGTGCAGCGCCACCAATTCCGCCAATTTGACCATGTCAGGGCCGTCGGCCAGGCGCGGCACACCGACCACCTTGGCGCCCAATGCAGCGAACGAGGCAAACATCAGGAACCAGGAGGGATCGTCGACCAGGATCACGTCGCCGGGCTGGGTGAAGTGGCGCGCTACCAGGTCCAAAGCCTGGGTGACGCCGGTGGTGGTGACGAACTGCTCCGGCGTGGCGGCGATTTCCAGTTCGGCCATCTTCAGTTGCAATTGCTGGCGCAACGGCAGGAAGCCTTGCGGAATGCCGTAGGACAGCAGTTGCGCCGGATTCTGCCGGCTGATGCTGCGCAGGGCGTTGGCGATCAGGTCGGCATCCAGCCATTCGCTGGGGAACATGCCAGAGCCGGGCATTTTCTTGTTGGGCGCCTGCTGGTGCATATTGCGCACCAGCCAGACCACGTCGATTAGTTGCGGTTGCTTGTCGCTGGATGGATTGCTGCCGCGCTCGGCCAGCAGCGGCGAGCGTTCGCGCACATAAAAACCGGAGCCGCGGCGCGATTCCAGGCAACCCTTGGCCACCAGCCGGTCATAGGCTTCCACCACCGTGAAGCGCGACACGCTATGGCTATCGGCGAACTGGCGGATCGACGGCATGCGGGCGCCGGTGCGCAACAGGCGGTCGCTGATGCGGGATTCGATGCTGCGCACAATCTGCTCGACCAGCGAGGTATCGCTATCGCGCGACAGCGGCTGTGATGTGGATGGCAGCTGGCTGTTGCTCAGCTTGCGCGGAGAGGTGTTGTTGGTCACTGTATTGGTCGCTGTGCAGGTTGCTGTATCGGTGATTCGGCCGGGACAATGTCAGAAATTACTTGTTTAACTGTATTGGTACTGTATTGGTGTATTGGCTTAGCATAGACCTAAATCATTCATGCTGCAAATCCAGGAGCGAGTTAGCCATGCAAACACTATTCAAACAGCAGTCTCATACCTTGTCGGGCGGCAGCGTGCTGTCCGGCGTGACCGAGCAGCAGCTGATCTTGAAGGTAGTCAGCGGCCGCGTCTGGGTGACTTTTGAAGGGCAGCCGGAAGATCACTGGCTGCACGCCGGCCGCTCGCTGACCTTGCTGCCGGGGCGGGTCGTGGTGGTCGAATCCGATCCGGGCAGCAGCCGCATCAGTTTGAGTGGCTTGCCGCAGCGCGGTACCCCGAACGTCCTGCGGACACTGCTGACGCGCTTGCGCGGCCCAGGTTTCCATCCAGCTACCAGCGTGTCGTAATGATAGAAGCCTTGTTGCCGCTGGCGGTGTTTGCTTTCGTATCGTCGATTACGCCCGGCCCCAACAACATCATGCTGACCTCGTCGGGCATCATGTTCGGCTTCAACCGGACGATTCCGCACATGCTTGGCGTTACCTTCGGTTTCGGCGTGATGCTGGTGCTGTGCGCCGCCGGCATCGGCAGCCTGGTTCTGGCGCTGCCGTCGATTCATGTGGTCTTGAAAACACTGGGCTCGGCATACCTGCTTTATCTGGCCTGGAAATTGCGCCACATGTCATTCAAGTCGGAAGTCGGCGGCAACAGCAAGCCGATGACATTCCTGGGCGCGGCGATATTCCAGGCCGCTAATCCGAAAGCCTGGATTATGGCCATCACCAACGCCTCGGCATTTTTGCCGCCTCTGCAGCCGATCTGGCTATCGATCGGCATCTATTGCCTGGTATTCTCGCTGATCAATCTGCCTTGCGTCGGCGTTTGGGCCGTGGCGGGGTCCATCTTGCGGCGCTATCTGGCGCAACCCCTGTGGCAGCGCGTTTTTTGTACGGTGATGGTACTGCTGACCATTTATTCCGCCGTCTCCATCTGGCTTTGATGAATAACAGGAAGAGATCCGCGGCATGACAGATGAATCGAAGGGCATGTGGCTGGGAGCGGTCGGGGTGGCGATATTCAGCCTGACGCTACCGTTTACCCGCATGGCAGTAGCGGACCTGAATCCGGTATTTGTGGCATTCGGCCGCGCGGTAGTGGCGGCACTGTGCGCCATTATCCTGCTGTGGAAGCTCAAGGCTAGCCGGCCCACCCTGGCGCAGTGGAAGGCGCTGGCCGTGACTGCGTTGGGCGTGGTGGTCGGCTTTCCGTTGTTTTCCTCGGTGGCGATGCGCTACGTGCCGGCTTCGCACGGCGCCATCGTGCTTGGCATCCTGCCATTGGCGACCGCGGTGTTCGGTGCGTTGCGCTTCGGCGAACGGCCTTCGCTCGGATTCTGGCTGGCGGCGCTGCTCGGCAGTGCGATCGTGATTGTCTTTGCGATGAGCCAGGGCGGCGGCGGTTTGCAACTGGCCGATCTGGCGCTGCTGGCGGCTGTGGTGGCCGCGGCCATGGGTTATGCCGAAGGCGGACGGCTGTCGCAGACCATGGGCGGGCAGCAGGTGATCTGCTGGGCGCTGGTGTTGGCTCTGCCGATATTGCTGCCGATAACTGTCTGGTTGGGTTGGCATTACGGCATCAATGCGTCACCCAAGGCCTGGTTCGGCTTTGCCTACGTTTCCCTGTTCTCAATGTTCATCGGCTTCTTCTTTTGGTACAAGGGCCTGGCGCTGGGCGGCATCGCCCGGGTTGGTCAGGTACAACTGTTGCAACCGTTCCTGAGCTTGCTGGGCGCTGCGCTGTTGCTGGGCGAAATATTGCAGGCGAGCAATATGCTGTTTGCGCTGGCGGTGCTGGTTGTGGTGGGGTTTGGGCGGAAGATGGCGGTGCGGCGACAACCTGCCTGACGGACGCTTGAAGCCGCTAGCCAGATGGCAAAATATAAATTACCAACCTTTTCGCAAACTTGGCGGCGGATTTGAGATAATCATAGGCTTCCCGGGAAAATACCCGGCGTTACCCCATTTATCCCGTCATTGTTGCTGGCGCCATAAGCGTCGGCAAATGATTCCATCTATCGGAGTGTCAGATGTCTGTCTATGAAAAGTTGCAAGCCCTGAATATCACGTTGCCTGCTGTCGCTGCGCCTGCGGCCGCCTATGTAATGTATGCCCAAAGCGGTAACACGGTTTATCTGTCCGGCCATCTGCCAAAGAAGGACGGCAAGATCTGGGTTGGGCAACTGGGCAAGGACACCACTACCGAAGAAGCCAAACTGGCCGCGCGCGCCGTTGCCATCGAACTGATCGCCACCCTGCAGGCGGCCTGCGGCGGCGACTTGAAGCGCGTCAAGCGTATCGTCAAACTGATGAGCCTGGTCAATTCGACCGGCGATTTCACCGAGCAGCATCTGGTCACCAACGGTGCCTCGGAACTGATTGGCGAAGTGTTTGGCGAGCAGGGCAAGCATGCCCGTTCCGCATTTGGTGTAGCGCAACTGCCGTTGGGCGCCTGCGTTGAAATTGAAATGATTGCTGAAATAGAGTAGTCCGCGCAGTTCTGGTAGCGTTATCCGCTATCAGCCCAGGAGACGGCAGATCATAAAAATCATGGGCGTCTGCCCAGCGTTCCGGCATAGGCTGGACACCAGGCCGGCGCCTCTTAAAAGATAAGATCACTTGAAGAGAATCATATGAAAATCGAAAATCCAACCCCGCTTGAATGGCGTTTTTCGGAGCGTGCACAGAAACTGCAAAGCTCTGCCATTCGCGAAATCCTGAAGATCACCATGCGTCCGGAAATCATTTCGTTCGCCGGTGGCCTGCCGTCGCCGGCGACTTTCCCGGTCGAGCAATTGAAGGTGGCATTCGACAAGGTATTGTCCGAGCAAGGCAAAGTGGCGTTGCAATACGGCCCGACCGATGGCTACGGCCCGCTGCGCGAGTGGGTAGCCGATTCGCTGTCGACCAACGGCGCCAAGATTTTGCCGAACCAGGTGCTGATGACCTCCGGTTCGCAGCAAGGCCTGGATCTGCTGGGCAAGGTGCTGATCGACGAAGGCAGCAAAGTGCTGGTCGAGACGCCGAGCTACCTCGGCGCATTGCAGGCATTCTCGCTGTACGGTCCGGAATTCGTGTCGGTGCCGAGCGATGAAGGCGGTTTGCTGCCGGAGACGGTGGCGACGCTGGGGCAGGGCGCGCGCATGCTGTACGCATTGCCGAACTTCCAGAACCCGACTGGCCGTACGCTGTCGGTGGAGCGTCGCCACGCGCTGGTCGACATCTGCGCCCGGCTCGGCCTGCCGCTGATCGAAGACGATCCTTACGGCGCTCTCAGCTATCGTACCGAACCGCTGCCGAAGATGCTCAGCATGAATCCGGGCGGGGTGATTTACATGGGTTCGTTCTCCAAGATTCTGACGCCAGGCATCCGTTTGGGTTACGTGGTTGCGCCACGGCCGCTGATCGAAAAGCTGGAGCAGGCCAAGCAAGCAACCGACCTGCATACCGCGCAACTGACGCAAATGGTGGTCTACAACACCATCAAGGATGGCTTCCTCAATGAGCACATCCCGACCATCCGCAAGCTGTACTCGGACCAGTGCGACGCCATGCTGGATGCGTTGAAAACCTACTTCCCAAGCGAGTGCAGCTGGACCAAGCCGGAAGGCGGCATGTTCATCTGGGTGACTTTGCCGAAGCATATCGACAGCATGAAGCTGCTCGACGAAGCAGTCGAACAGCATGTCGCGTTTGTTCCAGGTGCGCCGTTCTACGGCAATACCCCGGAAAAACATACGCTGCGCCTGAGCTTCGTGACAGTCCCTCCGGCCAAGATCCGCGAAGGGATTGAACGTCTGGGCAAGCTGATTGCATCGAAGATTTGAGTTGAATGCGCGGTACTGCCTGGCAGCGATGCTGTCCAGGCAGGATGCAAGGTAGCAAGCCGGGGCCGGCGCCTGCAGCACATATCGTGCGAGCGGGCGCTGGCCCTTGGCGGTTCATAGTTTGTCATTTGTAGTTGTCCACATCGATCAAAGGTGCTCCATGCAACAATTTGCCTCCGACAACCAAGCCGGCATTTGTCCGGAAGCGCTTGAGTATCTGCTCAAGAGCAATGACAGCGGCCACGAGTCGTCCTATGGCGACGACGCCTGGACCCAACGCGTGTGCGATCGCATGCGCGACCTGTTCCAGACCGACTGCGAGGTCTTCTTCGTGTTCAACGGCACCGCCGCCAATTCGCTGGCGTTGGCGTCGTTGTGCCAGTCCTATCACTCGGTGATTTGTCATGAGCTGGCGCACATCGAAACCGATGAGTGCGGCGGTCCTGAATTCTTTTCCAACGGTTCCAAGCTGCTGACTGCCAAAGGCGAGAACGGCAAGCTGACGCCGGATGCGATCGAGGCGTTGGTGACCAAGCGTGCCGATATCCATTACCCGCGGCCGAAAGTGGTCAGCATCACGCAATCGACCGAAGTCGGCACCGTCTATACCGTCGAGGAAGTCCGCGCGATCGCCGCCATCGCCAAGCGCCGTCAGCTGCGCGTGCACATGGATGGCGCGCGCTTTGCCAATGCGGTGGCTTCGCTGAATGTGCATCCTTCCGAGATCACCTGGCGCGCTGGCGTCGATGTATTGTGCTTCGGCGGTACCAAGAACGGTCTGCCGGTAGGTGAGGTGGTGGTGTTCTTCGACAAGGTGCTGGCCGAGGATTTCGCCTATCGCGTCAAGCAGGCCGGTCAACTCGCATCCAAGATGCGTTTCATTTCCGCACCCTGGCTCGGCTTGCTCGACAACGATGTCTGGCTGCGCAACGCCCGCCATGCAAACGCCATGGCGAAATTGCTGCATCAGCGCCTGCGCGATATTCCCGGCGTGCGGGTACTGTTCGAGCCGGAATCGAATGCCGTTTTCGCGGAGCTGCCGAACCATGCCGCCCAGGCAATGCGAGCGGGCGGTTGGAAGTTCTACCAATTCATCGGCGCCGGCGGTTGCCGCCTGATGTGTGCCTGGGACACGCAGCCGGAAACGGTAGAGCGTTTTGCAGCGGAGTTACGTAGCATCTGCATCGCCTAGAAACAATTGGGGTCAGAGTCGAATTAAATTAATTTGACTCTGACCCCATTTTTTCCTGCGGATAATAAAAAAGGAGGAAAATCCTCCTTTTTCAGATTGCCGAGACGATCTTCGGCTTGTTGATGCGTCAGTTCTGTCAGTTCTTTAAGGCAGACAGATCCGCTTGCGCAGCGCGCAGCTCTTCCAGTTCTTCTTGCAGATCGGCTTGTTTTTCAGTCAGCTTCTTTTGCGCCTTCTCGATTTTCTTGGCATTGCCGCTGGCTTGTGCTTCGCGCAATTTGGCTTCTGCCTTGCTGATGTCCTGCTTGGCTTCTTCTACATCAGCCTGTTGTTCTCGCACCTCTTTTTCCGCATGCCGGATTTGGCCGGCATCGGTGCAATGTTGTTGGGTTTCCTTCAGCGCCTTTTCCAGGCCGGCGACTTGATTGGTGTTGCCCGCTTTTTGGGCGATATCGAGCTGCGTTTGGATCCGTTCGGCTTTGGTCGCGCAATTGACTGTGTCCGCGTGTGCATGCGCGGCGATCAGCATGGAGACGGAAAGGATGGGAGCGATCAATTTGGTTTTCATGTTATCTCTTTTCAAACAGATGAATTAAGGCGATTGACCGTAGAGGCCATGCGGCCCAAGGCCGCGTCAGGCCCATCAATATCGTTAATCCGTTGTTTAGCGTCAAGGATAATTAACATTTCGACCAAATTTCAGACAATTCTTAATAGTTTTTAAGAATTTTCCGTATCTGGTGACGGTTATGTTAACGCAAGTTTTGCGAGATAACGCAGGCAGACAAGCAGGGCGGGCACTTGTGCCCACGCGAAATTTGGGGTGACGCGTGGGCAGAACTTCCTGCCCACCCTACGGGTTTTTACATCAGGTCTGTGCGGTCAATGTCACCGGCTTCAGTTTCGATTCCAGCACTTTCCCCTTACGGGCGCGCTTGCCGATATGTGGCGCAAGCCCCGATGCCGACAAGGCTACCTGCTGCGCTTTGCCGCCACGGCCGATGCCGGACACTACAACCCCGCGCTGGCTGATCGGTTGCGCCGCCAGCAGCTTCTCGTTGGCTTCCAGTTCCATCAGGATCACGCCGCGGCCGCCGTTGCTGAGCGCTTTGCATTCGTCCAGGCCGAACACTAGCAGGCGTCCCTTTTCCGACAGGCAGGCAATCGCGCTGACGCTGCCGTCGAGCGCTTGTGGCGGCAGCGACAGGTCGCCTTCGTCGAGCGTGATGAAGGCTTTGCCGGCCTTGACCCGGCTCAGCATGTCGCCGATCTTGGCGGTAAAGCCATAGCCGCCCGACGATGCCAGCAACAATGTGCGGTCTGATGGGCCAGCGAAGTAGTGCAGCACGCTGCTGCCGCTGGCGAGGTCGATCAAGGTTGTGATCGGCACGCCGTCGCCGCGTGCGTTCGGTAATGTCGACACTGGCACCGAATAGATGCGGCCGTTGGAACCGAAGGTCAGCAGGTTGTCGATGGTGCGGCATTCGAATGCGCCGTACAGCGTATCGCCGGCCTTGAAGGCGAACTGGCTGGCGTCATGGCCATGGCCGGTGCGCGCCCGTACCCAGCCTTTTTGCGAAATGATGACGGTCACCGGTTCATCGACAACCTTGGTTTCCACCACGGCCTTTTCGGCTGCTTCGATCAATGTACGACGGGCATCGCCGAACTGTTTCTGGTCGGCTTCGATTTCCTTGATGACCAGGCGCTTCATCGATGCCGGATTGTCGAGCAGGTCTTGCAACGTGGCTTTCTCGTTGCGCAGCTCGGCCAGTTCCTGCTGGATCTTGATGGTTTCCAGGCGCGCCAATTGGCGCAGGCGGATTTCCAGAATGTCTTCGGCCTGGCGGTCGGACAGCTTGAATGCGGCGATCAGCGCCGGCTTCGGCTCGTCCGATTCGCGAATGATCTTGATGACCTTGTCGATATTCAGCAGGATCGCTTCGCGGCCTTCGAGAATATGGATGCGGTCTTCGATTTTCTGTAACTTGTATTGCGAGCGACGCGTGATGGTGGCGAAGCGGAAAGTGATCCACTCGCGCAGGATCATGCCCAGGCCCTTCTGGCGCGGACGGCCATCGCCGCCGATCATCACCAGGTTGATCGAGGCGCTGCTTTCCAGCGAGGTGTGCGCCAACAGCATGTTGGTGAATTCGGTCTGATCGAGGTTCTTCGATTTTGGCTCGAACACCAGTCGCACCGGCGCATCGCGTCCGGATTCGTCGCGCACGGTATCGAGCACTGACAAGATGGACGTCTTGAGCGCCAGTTGTTCCGGCGTCAGGGTCTTCTTGCCGAGCTTGATCTTCGGATTGGTCAGCTCCTCGATTTCTTCCAGGATTTTTTGCGAGGAAGCGCCAGGTGGCAGTTCGGTGACAACGGCTTGCCACTGGCCGCGCGCCAGGTCTTCGATCTTCCAGGTGGCACGCACTTTCAGGCTGCCGCGGCCGCTCTCGTACATCTCCGAAATGGCGGTAGGCGAAGTAATGATCTGACCACCACCCGGGAAGTCCGGGCCGGGAATGATCTGCATCAGTTCGGCATGACTCAACGCTGGATTGCGGATCAGCGCCACCGCCGCCTTGGCGACTTCCTGCAGATTGTGCGATGGAATTTCGGTGGCCAGGCCGACTGCAATCCCGGAGGCGCCGTTCAGCAGCACGAACGGCAGGCGCGCCGGTAGCAGCCGTGGTTCTTCGGTCGAACCGTCATAGTTGGGCTGGAAATCGACGGTGCCCATGTCGATTTCTTCCAGCAGCAGGCGGGCGATCGGCGTCAACCGTGCTTCGGTATATCGCATCGCTGCGGCGCCGTCGCCGTCGCGTGAGCCGAAGTTACCCTGGCCGTCGACCAGCGGATAGCGTAGCGAGAAATCCTGGGTCATGCGCACCAGCGCGTCGTATACCGATTGGTCGCCATGCGGGTGCAGTTTACCGAGCACATCGCCGACTACCAGCGCCGATTTGCGCGGCTTGGCGGCGGCGTTCAGGCCGAGTTCGTTCATCGCATACAGGATGCGGCGCTGCACCGGTTTCTGGCCGTCGGAGACGTCCGGCAGGGCGCGGCCCTTGACGACGGAAATGGCGTAGTCGAGGTAAGCGCGTTCGGCGAAAGTGGCAAGCGTTAACGATTCTGCATCAGGGGAAGGGGCGTCCGGGGTGGCAAATAGATCGTTTTGGTCAGTCATGGAGATTCAGCAAATTATTCGATAAATGGCGTTGCCGCCGCAGGTATGGCTGGTGTTGACGAGATGGCAGGCGGATTCGGCAGCGTACCGGCTTCTGTCATCGGAGGCGGCATATTGCTGCGCCCGGGAATGACCAGATGGACGCGCTTCAGGTTGCTGCCGTCGCTGCTACCGTTGCTGCCCATCGTGATCTCGCCGAATGCCGGTTTGTACAACTGGTAGAACTGGCGCACCAGTTGTACGTAGTTGCGCGTTTCCGTAAACGGCGGCACCTGGTTGTTGTACTTCTGCACCGCGCCTTCGCCGGCATTATAGGATGCAATCACCAGGTCTGGCCGCGACGGGAACATATTTCGCAAGTCGCGCAGGTAACGCGCGCCGAGCCGGATGTTGGTGCGTGGGTCTGTCAGTTTTTGTTCAACCGGTTTTTTGTTGTCGCCGGTGAGGCCATAACGTTCGGCGGTGGCTGGCATGATCTGCATCAGGCCGATCGCGCCCTTGGGCGAGACCGCGCCGGGATTGAAGCCGGATTCGGCTGCCATCACTGCTTTCAGCAACGCCGGTTCAAGTGCGAACTCGCGCGCAGCCTGATTCACCAGCGCTTCATATTTCTTCAGATTGGGATGCTGCGACAAGTAACGGAACAGCGGGCTGTCGCGCAGTTTCGGATTGAGCGGCGTGCCCTTGTCGGCCATCAGTTGCGACGAATCGAATGCGGCATCGCCGCGCATGAAGAGTTGATAACGATTGTCCAGTTTTTCGGTCGAGAAGTGACCTGCGCCATCCGCATCGATGTAGCCGAAGATATCCGCACGCGCTCCGCCAGCCGCGCTCAGCAGCGCGAGCGTCAGCAGGAATTCTGTGAAGAGTTGGCCCAGATGATGGCGAAGCTTGTTCATCTGCTATCGGCAACCAACACGAAAGGTATTGGTATTGCGGTATTTCATTAAAAACAATGTCCTTGGAGTTTGCCTGTCCGTACGACGGGTGGCAGTAAAAATCTTGGGTAAAACTGTTGCACGCTGCTGCGGCGCTGACGCATGTTGCGGGGATGATCGAAGTTGCTGGTAACAGCCCTGGCGGGCTGGCCGCGGGAGCGTGCGACACATAAAACTCCGCCCATCATAATACGTTTTGCCGATATGGATTGCCGACGCCGATAAAGGCGCCGGCTTTACCAATTGGCAACTTATCAAATATCCGCCTCGGCTTCATTGCCATGCTCTTCGATCCAGGCGCGCCGCGCTGCCGCTTCGCCTTTACCCATCAACATGTTGAAGCGGTTTTCCGAGGCTTCCAGATCGAAAGTGCCGAGTGTTACCGGCAGCAAGCGACGGGTATCCGGATTCATCGTGGTTTCCCACAACTGTTCGGCATTCATTTCGCCCAAGCCTTTGAAGCGGGAAATGCTCCAGGCGCCGTCCTTGACGCCATCCTTGCGCAATTTATCTTCCGTGGCTTCCAGTTCGCCATCGTCCAGCGCATAGATTTTCTGCGCTGGCTTCTTGCCGCGCGCCGGTGCGTCGACGCGATACAGCGGCGGCCGGGCGATGCAGATGTTGCCGCGGTCAATCAGTTGCGGGAAATGGCGGAAGAACAGGGTCAGCAACAGCACCTGGATGTGCGAGCCGTCGACGTCCGCATCGGACAGGATGCAGATTTTGCCGTAACGCAGGCCGCTGAAATCGATGCTGTCGCCGCGGTTGTGAGGGTCGACACCGATGGCCACCGCGATATCGTGGATTTCATTATTGGCGAACAGCCGGTCGCGCTCGGTTTCCCACGAATTGAGCACCTTGCCGCGCAATGGCAGGATGGCCTGGAATTCCTTGTCGCGGCCCATCTTGGCGGAGCCGCCGGCAGAATCGCCCTCGACCAGGAACAGTTCGTTGCGGGTGATGTCGCTGGATTCGCAATCGGTCAGCTTGCCCGGCAACACGGCAACGCCGGAGGATTTTTTCTTCTCGACCTTTTGTGCCGAGCGCAAACGATTCTGCGCCTGCTTGATAACCAGGTCGGCCAGCTTCTTGCCGTATTCGACGTGCTGGTTCAGCCACAGCTCCAGCGCCGGCCGGGTGTAGGTGGACACCAGGCGCACCGCATCGCGTGAGTTCAAACGCTCCTTGATCTGGCCCTGGAACTGCGGGTCCAGCACCTTGGCCGACAAGACGAAGGAGACGCGCGCAAACACGTCTTCCGGCAACAGCTTGACGCCCTTCGGCAGCAGCGAGTGCATTTCGACGAAACTCTTGACCGCGCCGAACAAGCCTTCGCGCAAGCCCGATTCGTGGGTGCCGCCGGCGGAAGTCGGGATCAGGTTGACATACGATTCGCGCACGATGGCGCCATCTTCGGTCCAGGCCACAACCCATGCCGCGCCTTCACCTTCGGCAAAACCTTCGGCATCGGCGCCGGCGTATTGCTCGCCTTCGAACAGCGGGATCAGCGGCTCGGCATTCGACGATTGCGCCAGCGATTCCATCAGGTAGCCGCGCAAGCCCTGGTCGTACTGCCAGGTCTGGCTGTCGCCGGTCTTGGCGTTGAGCAGCGTGACTTTGACGCCCGGCAGCAGCACTGCCTTGGAGCGCAGCAGACGCTGCAGTTCCGGTTGCGAGATGGCCGGCGAATCAAAGTATTTCGGATTCGGCCAGGCGGTGACGCGGGTGCCGGATTTCTTGTCGTCGCGACCAATCGGGCGCGTACTGAGCTTTTCGATCACGTCACCGTCGGCGAACACCATGTGATGCACGCCGCCTTCGCGCCAGACCGTGATTTCCAGACGCGAGGAGAGGGCGTTGGTCACCGATACGCCAACCCCGTGCAGGCCGCCGGAAAACGAGTAGGCGCCGCCGCTGCCCTTGTCGAATTTGCCGCCGGCATGCAATCGCGTGAATACGATTTCCACCGTCGGGACTTTTTCTTCCGGGTGCATCCCGACCGGGATGCCGCGGCCATCGTCCTCGACGCTGACGCTGCCGTCGACGTTGAGGGTGACCAGGATGTTCTTGCAAAATCCGCCGAGTGCTTCATCCGAGGCGTTGTCGATGACTTCCTGGATGATGTGCAGCGGATTTTCGGTGCGGGTGTACATGCCCGGACGCTGCTTGACCGGTTCCAGGCCCTTCAATACTCGGATTGATGATTCGCTGTAGTCAGACTGCGGTGATTTTTTGGTTGCCATTCAGCTCTGTTGGGTTAAGTGTAACTTATTGTTAATTTGCAACTAAATCGGGTAATGCTGGTTATTATCCTGTGCGCATTCTAATGAAAAAAAGCCCGGTCGTTGTTCAAGCCGCGCAGTCAACCAGAAATATCCGGGAAAACTCGCTGAAATCGGGCTATTGCACAGTTGATCTTCGGCAAGAAAATGTTGTTGTTTTGCACATGTGTTGATAAAAATAAAATGCAAATAAGGACGCTGATATTATTCCTTCGTCGGTGTCCGCGTATCAAGGGAGTCTAAAAATAATGAAAAATCATAACGCACCATTCGCCATTCGTTTCATCGGTTTTTCCGCCCGTGAAATCAATATTTTCGATGCCACCTTTTCGGTGGAACAGAATCGCGAGAAACAATACCATCGCCTGTCTGCGGACAGCCTGCAAGAACCCGACCTATATCTGGTCAATGCCGACGATCTCAAGGCGCTGGCAATCCTTGCCGACATGGAGCCGAATAACTTGCGGCCTGCGCTGCTGGTCGGCACTCCCGACCTGGAGCTGCCGTATACCACGGTCGCACGGCCGATTCGCTGGCTCAAGCTGTTTGAAGCACTGGACGGTTTGATTGAGCGCCGTCTCGTCATGCTGGCCAAGCAGAATCCCTCGGACATGGCGCTGGCGCATGGCGCTCCGGACCGGCGCCGGCGCGAACGCCTGGACCTGGATCTGACCGATCCGGTCGAATATGAACGGATGCGGGTGCAATCGCCGCAGATCGATCGTATCCTGGTGATCGACACGCAATCGACATTTCGCGACGACCTGGCCATGGCGATGGCGCATCATGTGGTGCCGGTCGAGTGGGTCGGCAGTGCCGATGCGGCGGCTGAGGTTTATGCCAGCCAGACCATCTCGATCGTGCTGATCAACCCGCACTTGCCGAACATAGATCCCTACGATTTGTGCGCAACCATCAAGCGCCAGCACCAGGACACCAGAATCGCGATTGTGCTGCTGGCGGACAAGGACTTCGTGTATGACCATGCCCGCGCCCGGGAGGCCGCTTGCGACGGCTTCCTGAGCCGGCATCTCGATCAGTCGCAGATGTTGCTGGCATTGGGGAAATTTTTGTCGCTGCGCAGATAAAAGACTATCCGGCGACGGTATTCAAGGGCGCTACGGCGCCCTTGTTTTTTTCTTGCTGCTGAACTTCAAGCGCCGGCTGAAGCAAACATCCAAGGCTTTATTTGCTCAACAGACGCATGCCGCGCTCCAGTCCATCCATTGTCACGGGAAACATGCGGTTGCTCATCAGTTGCCGGATCACTTCGACCGATTGACGGTATTGCCACAGGCCTTCCGGCTCAGGATTGAGCCAGATGAACTTGGGGAAGGTCTTGGTGAAGCGCTGCAGCCATTCGGCGCCGGCTTCCTCGTTGTTGTATTCGACCGATCCGCCGGGTTGCAGAATCTCATACGGGCTCATGGTAGCGTCGCCGACGAAGATCAGTTTGGTGTCCGGCGTGTACTTGCGCAGGATGTCCCAGGTCGGGAAGCGTTCAGCATGGCGGCGCTGGTTGTTTTTCCAGAGGTAATCGTAGACGCAGTTGTGGAAGTAAAAGAACTCCATGTTCTTGAACTCGGTCTTGGCGGCCGAGAACAGTTCTTCGGTGCGTTCGATGTGGTCGTCCATGGTGCCGCCAACATCGAGCAGCATCAGCACCTTGATATTGTTCTTGCGTTCCGGCCGCATCTTGATGTCGAGATAGCCGGCATTGTTGGCGGTGGCGCGGATGGTGTCGTCCAGCGCCAGTTCTTCGGCGATTCCTTCGCGCGCGAATTTGCGCAGGCGGCGTAGCGCCACCTTGATGTTGCGCGTGCCCAGTTCGCGTTCGTCGTCGTAATCGCGGTAGGCGCGCGCGTCCCAGACCTTGACCGCGGTGCGATTGCCGCCGCTGCCGCCGATGCGGATGCCTTCAGGATTGCTGCCGCCATGGCCGAACGGCGATGTGCCGCCGGTGCCGATCCATTTGTTGCCGCCTTCGTGCCTTTCCTTTTGTTCTTCCAGCAGTTCTTTCAGGCGATCCATCAGCTTGTCGTAGCCGAATTTTTCCAGTTGCGCCAATTGTTCCGGCGTCAGCTCGCGCTTCATGCGCTGCACCAGCCAATCGAGCGGGATGTCGGCGTTCTTTTCGAAAATGGTCTGGATACCCTTGAAGTAACGGCCGAAAGCCTGGTCGAATTTGTCGAAGTGGGCTTCGTCCTTGACCAGCGTGGTGCGCGCCAGATAGTAGAAATTATCCAGCGTAGGCGAGATGACTTGCCGCTGGAGGGCTTCCAGCAGAATCAGGAATTCCTTGATCGACACCGGTATCTTGGCATCTTTCAACGTGAAGAAAAAATCGATCAGCATGATGAAGGGCAGGGCGCGTTATCGATTTTTCCGCGCCATGAAGACCAGGCGTTCAAACAAATGCACATCCTGTTCATTCTTCAGCAACGCGCCATGCAGCGGCGGCACGACGGCCTTGGTGTCGCTGCTATGCAGCGCTTCCGGCGGAATGTCTTCGGCCAGCAGCAGTTTGAGCCAGTCCAGCAGTTCGGAGGTCGACGGTTTCTTTTTCAGTCCCGCCACTTCGCGTACCTGATAGAAGGTTTCCAATGCTTGCGCCAGCAGATCTTTCTTCAGATTCGGGAAGTGGACATTGACGATTTCCTGCATGGTCGCCTTGTCGGGAAACTTGATGTAGTGGAAGAAGCAACGGCGCAGGAAGGCGTCCGGTAATTCTTTTTCATTATTCGAGGTAATGATGACCAGCGGCCGATGCTTGGCGCGCACCATTTCCCGCGTTTCATAGACGTAAAATTCCATGCGGTCGAGTTCGCGCAGCAAATCGTTGGGGAACTCGATGTCGGCTTTGTCGATCTCATCAATCAATAAAACCACCTGTTCGTCGGCATTGAAGGCTTGCCACAGGACGCCTTTGACGATGTAGTTGTGAATGTCCTTGACGCGCTCGTCTCCCAGTTGGGAGTCGCGCAGGCGTGACACTGCATCGTATTCGTACAAGCCTTGCTGCGCCTTTGTGGTCGACTTGATATGCCATTGCATTAACGGCATGTTGAGCGCAGCGGCAACTTCTTCCGCCAGCATGGTCTTGCCGGTGCCTGGTTCGCCTTTGATCAGCAACGGCCGTTGCAGTGTCAATGCAGCGTTCACGGCCAGTTTCAGGTCGTCGGTGGCGACGTAGCTAGGGGAACTTTCAAAACGTGTCTCTGGTCGCATTGTCAATTGTAAAGAGAAGTAAAGTGAGAGCAAATAAATCCGAGTATAAACGAGATTCAACTGGCCAATTGGCTGGCCATTAAGCCATTTCATCTAAAGGCTTAAGAAGGCTATCGCGTTATTTTGATGCTGAGATAACAGTTTCTTCACCGTCAATTCACAAGAGCCAATGAAAATTCTATTTCTTCGCCTGCGGGTGATGTGGCGCCGGTTTCGGCTTGGCGAACGGCACCAGCAAAAAGACAGCCTGCATTACGCCACGCAAGTGGACACCCTGATGCGCCGCGCCAACCCGTTTTCCGCCTGGCGGGAACGTGCCAACTGGATCATCGATATTGTCGAATGGTTGCGCCATACACCGAAGGTTTCTCTCCTGGATAAGGAAATTTTGCTGCGCGTCAAGCAGCAACGCCTGCATTTTTTGCTGGATTGGCTGGATGCAAATCGCCATGTGCGGCGCGTAGTGCAGACCACATTGCAGAAAACCCTGCGCGAGGCCGCCGGTCCTGAACTGTTTTGCGCTACCGGTTTGCCGCATGAACCGGCCTTCTTTAGCGAACTGTCCGAGCACCTGGTCAAGCTGGTGCTGCCCAAGCCGCCCTTCGAGGCCGACTTGTCGGCGCTGTTTACCGTACTGTTCCCGACTTCCGAGGATGCCGACTGGCTGCTTGAGCTGGATCAGGAAAGCGTAGCGCGGGTCTGGAAACTGATCGCCGATGACGGTATCGCCCACACGTATGAGCAACAAATCGACGAAGCCCTGATTCACCTGGCGACAACGGTAGTCGCAGATGGCATCAGCAAGGCGTTTCGTCAGCGCCTGGATGCGAAGACGCCATTGCAGGCGACACCGTTCATGGTGTTGCGCCGCGAACTGGAGACGTATCTGTATGTCAGTCCGCGCGACGAGGCGGCATTGCGCAGCGTACGCATGCTGATCGCTGTGTGCCAGGCGCAGACCGACAAGATATATGCGCATCTCGATGAGCACGGCGTCTCGGTCAGCCTGGTGTATCGGGTCGAACGCATGCGGGCGCAACTGACGCGTATGGCGCGGCTGGTGGAGTTGCGCGGCGCCATCTACGGTACGCCGAGCCATCATCGCGAGGCAGGGCCGGGCGCGGGCCAGATCCAGGCCCTGCTGGGCGACCTGATCGCCGCCCATCACCACGGTTCGTCGGTACGCGGTTTGGTGAAGCGCAGCTTCTCGCTGCTGGCGCGCAAGATGGTCGAGCGCAATGCCGGTCACGGTGAACATTACATCGCGCGCGACAGCAAGGAGTACAGCGCCATGTTCAAGGCCGCCTGTCGTGGCGGCGTGATCACGGCCTTTACCGTGCTTGGCAAATCGCTGTTGTCCGGTCTCGGCGCCGCGCGGTTTTTCGAAGGCCTGTTCGCTTCGTTGAACTATGCCGTAAGTTTCATCGCAATTTCTGCGGTTGGCGGCGTGTTGGCGACCAAGCAGCCGGCAGTGACGGCGCCGGTGCTGGCATCGAAGATGGGGCAGCTCGATACGGTCGAAGGTTTGCGCGCATTGCTGAGTGAAATCGCGTTGCTGTTGCGTTCGCAGGCAGCGGCGGTGTTCGGCAATCTGATCGCAGTGATTCCGATGATGCTGCTGATTTCTGCCGGTGTCTTGCTGTTTACCGCTGCGCCCATGATGACCGCCGAGCATGCGCAGGCCAGCATGCATAGCTTGTCGCTGATCGGGCCGACGCCTTTGTTCGCGGCCTTTACCGGCATCTTGCTCTGGTTGTCGAGCCTGGCGTCGGGCTTTGCCGATAACTGGTTTGCGCTGCGCCGGATGCGTGAGGCGCTGACGCACCAGCGTCGCCTGGTGTATGTGCTGGGCGCACTGCGGACAGAGCGCTGGGCTGCATGGCTGGATCGCAACGTGGCGCAGATTGCCGGCAACGTGACCTTGGGCCTGCTGTTGGGCATGACGCCGGTGCTGGCGCAATTCTTCGGCTTGCCGCTGGATGTGCGCCACGTGACGCTGGCGACCGGCAGCTTGACCGCCGCCGCCAGCAGCCTCGGTTGGGAAGTGCTGGCGACGCCGCAGTTCTGGCTGGCGCTGGCCGGTATTGCCAGCATCGGGGTGTTGAACGTCGGTGTTTCTTTCGCTTGTGCGCTGACGCTGGCGCTGCGCGCACGCGATGTGCCGAGGCGTATCCGGCGTCTGGTGTTCAGGGCGGTGCTGCGGCGCTTCAGTGCGTCGCCGCGTTCCTTCCTTTTTCCTGAAAAACCGGTGGTCGTGGCGCCAACGGAACCGGCAGTGACGGAGGTCATGGACTCTTCGGCCGACGATGATATCGCTTCGCCGCAGCCAGGTGCCGTGGCCGGAACTTCAAGCGAGATGGCGCGCCCGCCTGACAGCCGGCTCGGTTGATCGCTGTTTTTGCATCGTGCCCGGCGCCCTCGGAAGAGCGCGCCGGGGCACCTGAAAAGCGGCACAAAATGCTTGCCATAACGCTATAAAAGCTGCGATTTTGACATCGACCGGCGTGGACTCTGATTGTTTCTTGGGGTAAAATTAATCGCTTTTAGTGTAGGGTGGCGACGGCAACACGCGTCGGTTAGTGCTGCCTTATCTGCGGTATAAGCGGTGGAGAATGGAGATTATCTGCTGCCTACGCTGTATATCTTGAAGCATTTGATGCAATATTCGCGGCAAGTTTCGCAGCACAACACAATTACCCAGCTATTATGAAAAAACTAATTGCACTTCTCGCGTTTGCGAGTCTTGCCAACGTGGCCGCAGCTGCGGACATCGTCGGCAATGCCAAGGCAGCTGAAAACAAGGTATCGATGTGTATCGGATGTCATGGCATCCCAGGCTATAAAGCCACCTTCCCGGAAGTCTATCAAGTGCCCATGCTGGGCGGCCAATCCGCAAAATATATCGAAAGTGCGCTGAAGGCCTATCAGAAGGGTGATCGCAAGATGCCAACCATGCACGGCATTGCGGCCAGCCTGTCCGATCAGGACATGGCGGACATTGCGGCTTACTACTCGCAGCAAAAATAAGGGACCCACACAATGAAAAAAATTTTTGCTGGCGTGGCGTTTCTTCTTTCCACCAGCGCATTCATCAATGCCCATGCCGCCGGCAATATCGCGGCGGGTGAAGCTGCAGTGAAAAAATATTCCTGCGCATCCTGCCATGGCGCCGATTTCCATAGCCCGATCGATCCCAGCTATCCGAAGCTGGCCGGCCAGCCGCAGGATTATCTGCAGCATGCCTTGATCGCTTACCAGCGCGGTAGCGATGCTCCTTACGGTCGCAGCAATGCGATCATGGGCGGCCAGGCGAAGGCGCTGTCGCATCAGGAAGTGCAGGACATCGCAGCTTATCTGCACAGCTTGCCGACCACATTGGTGCTGCGCAAATAAAATCAGGCGAGCGGTTCTTACCGAGCCGGATCAAATCGAAAACCACGCAATCATGATTGCGTGGTTTTTTTTCGTGCATCCGCACCGGCAGAGTGCACGGTACGGGTTGATTGATCTGTCGGCAGACCAGTTGCGTGCATTCGTCCTGCAGGACTAACGCTTGCGGGCTTGGCGCGCGCCGAATGAGTGCATGTTTATGTCTTTCGATACAGAAAATTGTGTGTATCTTTTTGTGCTGGGACATTTCATTTTGTGTCCATTTTCTTACGCAGAATTTCCCTATGCCCGGGAGTTTGGAATATTTGTAAGCAGATGTAAAAGGAGATAAATAATTATTGCAGCATGGAAACTGCCGCTTTATGCTGGACCCGAATCAAGCAGCAAAAGTAACGTGGAAGACAGAATTTTTTGTGGCGACACTTACCTCACAAGCGTAATGCTGTCGTATCGGTAATCCTTAAAAGGGAATAGTGATGATCGGCGTTGAGTATGCAGTGCATGCAGTGTCCCTGCAGTTGCAATCCGGGCAGTTCCTGGATTCTTCCTCCTATATTCCCTCCCGTATTTCGGTACAGATTGCGCGATCTCCGCATCTCGCGCGACGGCCATCCCAATAACGAGTCCGTAGCAAGGCCGTTATCCCCGCATCGCCACTAGCGATGCAAATCTGACGTTTGGCGTATTCATGCACGGCTGCTTTTTTTGCAACCGCGTGGTGCTGCACATCTGTTGTCTGTGCACGCCTCAAGGTTCCGAGCTGCAGGGAGGTTTCATCTTGCGTGCATTGCATTCAGGATGCGTTGCTTGGTGCGCTGACGTTACTGCAAGTTGTCTCCACGTTGTTTCATGTTGCTTACTTTAAAAAAAGGAATAAGAAGATGAAATCTAAAGCATCAGCAGTAAAGGCAGGAGATTTTGCACTCCCGCGTACCTCCGCATTGGCATTGGCGCTTTCGCTGGCATGTTTAGCAATCGGCGCACAGGCTGCGACCGTCGATACCTCTTCCTGGGTTTCGACCAAAACCGAAGCATTTTTGCCAAAAGTACAGACGCACGATACTACCGGTGCGGCGGTTACTGCGGATAAAGTCGCGGTGGATATGGCGCAGGGTGAATTGAAGAGCATCACAGTGAGTCTGCAATTGCGTAACCAGGACAAGCTTGAGAGCTTCCTGAAAGCGCTGCATACACCGGGCAATGCCTCGTATCACAAGTTCCTCACTCCAGAACAGTTCGCTGCACAATACTCGCCTACCCAGGCGCAGGTTGATGCAGTCGTAGCGCACTTGACCAAAGCCGGATTCAAAAACATCAGCGTCAGCTCGAACCGCACGCTGGTGAGCGCAGACGGCACCGCAGCAACGGTGGCGCAGGCATTCAATACTTCATTGAAGCGTTTTACACATGAAGGCCGCAGCGTGTTTGCAAATGACCGGCCGGCGCAGGTTCCTGCCGAATTGGGCACTATCGTTGGTTCTGTGCTCGGTCTGCAGAATGCTGCGGTACATCATGTTTTGCATAGCGGTGTACATGCAACTGCGAAGACGGTCACGCAAGCTGCAGCCGGTACGGAAACATCCCATACGCCAGTGCAGTACCCAGCGATCTATGGCGATGTCACCACGCCTGCTGCATCCACAGCAGTTGTCGGCACGATTTCTGAAGGGAACATGACGTATACCCTGAATGACTTCGCTACCTTCCTCACGAACAATCCAAGCCTGCCAAAACTGACACCAACTGTGGTCTACGTTGGCACCGAGAGTTCCGATGAGTCCGGTGAAGTCGAATGGGCATTGGATAGCCAGGTGATCTACGGTGCTTCGGGCGGCGTCAAGCAACTGATCTTCTATACAGCGTCGTCGATGGAAGATGCGCCACTGACCGCCGCCTACAATGCCGCGGTCACTGCCAACGTTGCCAGCGTCGTCAACGTTTCGCTGGGCGAGTGCGAGGCTTCTGCCAAGTCGTCCGGTTCGCAAGCCGCTGATGATGCCGTCTTCAAACAAGCCGTGGCGCAAGGGATCACCTTCTCCGTCGCAGCAGGCGATGCCGGTCCGTATAACTGCGACACCGACTCCGATGGCAATCCAGGCGTGGCAAAAACCACCACTCAGAAAAAAACCTATGACGTGAGCGAGCCTGCCAGTTCGCCATATGTTGTCGCAGTGGGCGGCACAGCCTTGTTCACTACGTCTGCCGGCGCCTACAACGGCCAGGCAGTGTGGAATGAAGGCACTGCCTCGACTGGCGACGGCTCAGCGGTGCGTATCTGGTCTACCGGCGGCGGCTTCAGCGGCAACGAAGCCGCGCCAGCCTGGCAAACTTCCAGCATCGTCGGCACTGGCCACACCACACGCGGATTGCCGGATATCGTGTTCGATGCAGCATCTGCCAGCGGCACTTACATCTACATCACCGCATCGAACAACGGCGGTACGGCAGCTGGTGTAGTTGGCGGCACCAGCATGGCGGCGCCGATGTTTGCAGGCTTCTGGGCACGCCTGGAGTCGGCGCACGGCAATAATCTGGGTTTCCCGAACTCGGCTTTGTATGCTGCGATTCCATCCAACGCGAACCTGGTCTTCCCTGTGACCAGTGCAACGGTTGACGGTGATGCGGTCAACTATACCGGTTGGAGCACCACTTACCCAGGCATGAAAGCGGCTGCATCCGGATGGAGTGCTGCGACTGGCTTTGGCAGCTTGAATGTCGATAATCTCAATGCCTACATTACGGCCAATCCAACTGTGTTCCCTGCCAAGTAACATGGCGTACCTCCTGTCGGCGGCACTGGTCGCGCACAAGCAAAGCTAGTCTGCCGGCAGGTAAGGGTAAACACGGAAAGCCACGCAATGATCATTGCGTGGCTTTTTATTCTTGGGCGTTTGGAAAGCGCAGAGAAAACACGGTCAATTGATCGGCCGATCGGCTCAGGTCGACCTGGCCGCCATGCAGTTTCATGATTGATTGCACGATAGCCAGGCCCAATCCGGTTGATGAGGCAGAATCGCTGCGCGCAGGGTCGACGCGATAGAAGCGGTCGAACAGCCGCGGGATCGCCGCATCGGCGATGGGCGGACCGGGATTGCTTACGGAGATGACGGTGGCGCCATCCGCGTGTTGCGCTTGCAGCTGCACGGTTTGCCCCGGCGCCGTATAGCGGATCGCGTTGGCTACAAGGTTGCTGATGGCGCGCCGCAACAGTATCGGGTCGGCGCGTACCTGAGCGTTGGCGTCGATGCTCAGGCGCACTCCAGTATCTGCTGCCACACCTTCGAAATAGTCGGCGATGCGCTGTAATTCCAGATGGCAGTCCAACACTTCGAACGACAGCGCCACGTGAGCATGATCCGCGCGCGCCAGGAACAGCATGTTGTCGAGCATGCGCGCCAGCCGTTCGTATTCTTCGACATTCGATTCCAGCAATCCCTGGTATTCCTCCGATGTACGAGGTTGTCCCAACGCCACCTGGGTCTGCACCATCAGGTTATTGATCGGCGTGCGCAGGTCGTGCGCGAGGTCGGCGGAGAATTGCGAGAGCCGCTGGAAGCTATCGTGCAGGCGATCCAGCATCTCGTTGAACGCTACCACCAATTGCTGCAATTCGTAGGGCGCGCTGGCGACATCGAGGCCGCGATCGAGGCGCTGCGCGGTAATCAGATGTGCCTGCTGTGCAATCAGCCGGGTCGGCTGCAAGCCGCGACGCAGCAGCACATAGCCGAGCAGCGCCGCGAATGCAGCCCCGGCCAGCGCGGCGCCGAGGATCTGATTGCGGTAGCTGGCCAGCATGGCGAGGCTGTCGCTGGTGTTATGGGCGACAATGACCTGGACTTGTTCACCACTGCTGTCGATCCTGGCCCAGAGCGCGGTCGCCCGTACTGGTAAGCCGGTCGAAGTGCGCAAGTTCAGTCGCGATTCCCGATCCGGCATGCGATCGGCTGCGGTCAAAGGCAGCGCCGGCAGGCTGCCGACGTCAGGGCGGGTATCAAGCAGCGGCGTGCCGTCCGCGCTGCGCAGGATCAGCAACAGGTCGTCGTGGCCGAGTCCGGCATCGATGAACAGGTGCGGGTCCTGACGGATGGCCTGTACCGATGCCGCTTTGCCGACCAGATGCCGCATCAGCGTCACTTTGCCCTGCAATTCCTGGTCGTCGTGGTTTTCCAGCTGACGCGCCAGCGAATAATAAAGATAGCTGCCGACCAGCGTAAACGTCAGCAGTGTCGCCAGCGCAAACAGCAAAGCCAGGCGCACCGTCAGTGAGCGCGGCGCGACCAGCTTCAAGGCCGATCCTCCAGCACATAACCCATGCCGCGCACGGTGTGTATCAGGGGCTTGCCGTAGGGTTCGTCGATCTTGACGCGCAGGCGCCGGATGGCGACATCGACGACGTTGGTATCGCTATCGAAATTCATGTCCCAGACCTGGGAGGCGATCAGCGAGCGCGACAGCACTTCAGACTGCCGTTTCGCCATCAGATGCAATAGCGAAAACTCCTTGGTGGTGAGATCGATACGGTCACCGCCTCGGGTGACGCGGCGCTTCATGACATCGATTTCCATGTCGGCAATGTGCAGCATCTCGGATTCGCGGATCGGTCCGCGTCGCAGCAGCGTGCGGATGCGGGCCACCAGTTCGGCAAACGCGAATGGCTTGACCAGATAGTCGTCAGCGCCCAGTTCCAGACCCTTGATGCGATCCTCAACTTCGTCGCGCGCCGTCAGGAATAGCACGGGTGTTGCATGACTCTTGCGCAGTTCGCGGATCACTGCCCAGCCATCCATGCCGGGCAGCATCACGTCGAGCACGATCAGATCGTAATCTTCCGAGGTGGCGCAATGCAGGCCATCGGCGCCGGTGCGCACCCAGTCGACTACGTAACCGGATTCGCTCAAGCCCTTGCGCAGGTATTCGCCGGCCTTGGGTTCGTCTTCCACCAACAGGATACGCATAGATCACCTTTCCGCTTACGCCAACTCGTAGCAACGCTGATTATCGGCCATAAATTGCCGGCCGTGGATTACAAAACCGTAATCCGGCCGTCACCTTCCGGTTTTGCGCCGCTTTCTACACTTGCCTCCAACGATGCAGCTCTTCGGTTTTGGCCGGCAAGTATATGGCTGTTTCGTTGGAGTTTTCCTCAACTACCTGGAGATTGAAAATGCGTATCAAGCTGAATATCAAGCAAGCCATTGCCGTTGCGACCCTGCTAACCGCCGCCGGCGCCGTGATGGCGCAGGCGCCCGCCGGCCAGAAACCGGCAACCGGTGCAACCATGACAGACAGCAAAGCGGAAAGCACCAAGGGAAAGGGCGCGTCGCAGCCACATGACCATAAACAAGATGCTCCCAAGAAAACGATTCATTCCGGCGCCTGATCGCAGTCTTTGGCAGGTTTTCTTCAGCGCGTCCGGTCGTTTGACTGAATCGGCCGCGCTGGATTTCAGGGAGTCGTTGATGCACAAATTTTTCTTGCCGCTCGGGCTGGCGCTATTGGCCTGTCAGTTGTCTTTTGCCCAGGATGCACGGCATAGCCAGGATGCACCTGAGAGAGCGTTGCCGCATACGCCGCAGCGCATCAATTACACCTTGCCGCCTTTGGACGGCAAGGCAGCTGGCGCCAGCTTGAGCCTGGGGCAGGCGATTGCTCGCGCGTTCAGGAGCAATCCTGAGCTGGCTGCGGCAGGGCGTGAAGTCGAGGCGGTTGCCGCGTCGATTCAGCAGGCAGCAGCGCGGCCGAATCCGGAAATATCGACCTTGCTGGAGGATACCCGCAAGGAAAACCGCACGACAACTGTTCAGTTGAACCAGGCGATAGAGCTGGGCGGCAAACGCCATGCGCGTATTACTGCGGCGGAAAAGGCGCGCGATGCGGCGCAAGTGGATTTGCTCGCCAAACGCGCCGATTTGCAAGCGGCAGTTGTCGCTGCGTATTTTGCCGTGCTGGAGGGACAAGAGAATCTGCAATTACTGCAAAGTGCGTTGCAGCTGGCGCAGCGCGCCAGCGCCATCACTGCCAAGCGGGTCGCATCCGGCAAGGTAGCGCCGATCGAGGAAACCAAGGCGCGGGTTGCCGAAGCCGGGGTCCGGGTCGAATTGCAACAGGCGCAAGGAACCTTGGACATCGAGCGGCGTCGCCTTGCAGCCACTTGGGGTGCCGGCGCAGCGGACTTTGCTGCCGTCGATGGCGAAATCAATGCGCTGCCGACGTTACCTGATTTGGCCGCCCTGCAGGCACGCTTGCCCAATGCGCCAGGCTTCGTTCGCGCGCGGATCGAAGTTGAGCGTCGCCAAGCCTTGTTGCAGCTGGAACGCAGTCGCCGCATTCCCGATGTCACCGTCAGTATCGGCAGCAAGCGCGCGGAAGAAATCGGCCGCAATCAGATGATCATCGGTTTGTCGATTCCGCTACCGCTGTTCGATCGCAACCAGGGCAATGTGCTGGAAGCCTTGCGCCGGACCGACAAGGCGCGCGACGAACAGAGAAGCGTGGAACTGCGCATCAGCGGCGAATTGGCCGATGCTTATCAGCGCCTGCAACTGGCGCAGCAGCAGGCGGCGGCTTTGCAGGGAGAAATCCTGCCGGCGGCACAACAGACCTACGACATCACCACCAAGGGTTTCGAGCTTGGCAAATTCAGCTTCCTGGAAGTGCTGGATGCACAGCGCGTGCTGTTTCAGGCCAAATCACAAGCGCTGCGTGCGTTAGCAGAGACACATCGCGCTGCCACCGAGATCGAGCGCGTGGTAGGGACATTTCCATCAACCGATTCCCCGCAATAAATTCCTATGAAAATCAATTCAACTAAAAGCAAAGTCATCGCCATTGGCTTGGCGACCGTGGTTGTGCTGGCGGCTGCCGGTTGGTACCTGAGCGGCAGCAACGATACAGCTAAAAAAGTCGTCGACGGCCCACATCGGGAATCGGCAGGCCATGCCGATACGGAACATCACGGCGCCAAGGCCGACGACAAGCACGTCGATTCCGACGAGCACGCCGATGGCGAACATCACGACGAAGCCAAGGAGTCGCACGATGACAAGCTGGAATTGAGCGAAGCGCAGGTTGCCGCGGCCGGCGTCAAGCTGGAAAGTGTCGGACCGGCACGGATCAGGACGGCCATTACCTTGCCCGGAGAAATTCGCTTTAATGAAGACAAGACCGCGCACGTGGTGCCGCGCCTGGCCGGCGTGGTGGAACAGGTAGCGGTCAATCTGGGGCAGCAGGTCAAGCGCGGGCAGTTGCTGGCGGTGGTGGCTAGCACCGATCTTGCCGAGCAGCGTAGCGAGTTGCTGGCAGCGCAGAAGCGCTACACATTTGCGCGGACTACCTACGAGCGGGAAAAAAAGCTATGGGATGAAAAAATCTCCGCCGAACAGGATTACCTGCAAGCGCGTCAAGTCATGAACGAAGCTGAAATCGCCTTGCAGAATGCACGCCAGAAATTGAATGTGCTGGGTACCGGCGTCGGTGCTTCCGGCGGTCTTAACCGGTATGAGATCCGAGCGCCATTCAATGGCATGGTGACCGAAAAGCACATTGCACTGGGCGAGGCGGTGGCCGCCGACGCCAGTATCTTCACCATCTCTGACCTGTCAACCGTATGGGCCGAAATCATCGTGCCGGCCAAGGATCTGAACCTGGTGCGCCTGGGCGAGAAAGTACAAATTCGCGCTACCGCCTTCGAATCGACGGCCAGCGGCAGCATCTCCTACGTCGGCGCCTTGCTGGGCGAACAGACCCGCACCGCCAAGGCCCGCATCACCTTGCCCAATCCCGACATGGCCTGGCGTCCCGGGCTGTTCGTCAATGTCGAAGTGATTTCCAGCGAGGTCGAAGTAAACGTGGCACTGCCGTCGGAAGCGATTCAGAGCGTCGACGACAAGCAAGTCGTGTTCGTCCGCACCGACGATGGCTTCACGGTGCAGGCGGTCGTTACCGGACGTACCGACGGCCAGATGACAGAGATTGTCAGCGGACTGCAGCCCGGCTCGCGCTATGCCGCCACCGGCAGTTTCGTTCTCAAATCGGAGCTGGGCAAGAGCAGCGCCGAGCACGCCCATTGAAGGCGTGATGCTGTTCGCCATTCCGCCCATGACGCAAAGGACCCGATTCCATGTTTGAACGCATCATTCGTTTTTCCATCGAGCAGCGCTGGCTGATCCTGCTGGCCGTGTTTGCGATGGCCGCACTCGGTATCTACAACTATCAAAAGCTGCCGATCGACGCAGTGCCGGATATTACCAACGTCCAGGTCCAGATCAACACCTCGGCGCCGGGTTACTCACCGCTGGAAACCGAGCAGCGCGTGACCTTCCCGATCGAGACCGTGATGGCCGGCTTGCCGCGACTGGAGCAGACGCGCTCCTTGTCGCGCTATGGCTTGTCGCAGGTGACGGTGATATTCAAGGACGGCACCGATCTCTATTTCGCGCGGCAACTGGTCAACGAACGGATCCAGGAAGCCAAGGACAAGTTGCCGGCCGGCGTGACGCCGGCACTGGGGCCGATTTCGAGCGGTCTCGGCGAGATTTACCTGTGGACCGTGGAAGCCAAGGACGGCGCCAAAAAGCCGGATGGCAGCTCCTATACGCCGACTGACCTGCGTGAAATCCAGGACTGGATCATCAAGCCGCAATTGCGCAATGTCAGCGGCGTCACCGAGATCAATTCGATCGGCGGCTTTGCCAAGGAATACCAGGTGGCGCCGGTGCCGGAAAAGTTGGCCTCCTACGGGCTGACGCTGCAGGATATCGTGACAGCGTTGGAGCGCAACAATAGCAACGTCGGCGCCGGCTATATCGAAAAGCGCGGCGAGCAGTTGCTGATCCGCGCACCGGGGCAGGTGCAATCGGTTGAGGATATCCGCAATATCATCCTCGGCAACGTTCAAGGCGTGCCGATCCGCATTCGCGATATCGGCGAGGTCGATATCGGCCGCGAGTTGCGCACTGGCGCCGCTACCGAGAACGGCCGCGAAGTGGTACTGGGCACAGTGTTCATGCTGATCGGCGAAAATAGCCGGGCGGTCTCGCAGGCGGTCGATCGCAAGATGGTAGAAATCAATCGCAGCCTGCCGGCCGGCGTTGAGGCGATCACGGTGTATGACCGCACGGTGCTGGTCGACAAGGCGATCAACACGGTCAAGAAGAACCTGCTGGAAGGCGCGATCCTGGTGATTGCTATCCTGTTCATGTTCCTTGGGAATATGCGCGCGGCGATTATTACCGCGATGGTGATCCCGCTGTCGATGTTGTTTACTTTTACCGGCATGGTGCAGTACAAGGTCAGCGCCAACCTGTTGAGCCTGGGGGCGCTGGATTTCGGCATCATCATCGACGGCGCGGTGGTAATTGTCGAAAATTGCGTGCGGCGCCTGGCGCATGCGCAAGCGCATCACGGCAGGCCGCTGACGCGCAGCGAGCGCTTTCATGAAGTGTTCGCCGCGTCGAAGGAAGCGCGCCGGCCGTTGCTGTTCGGCCAGGTGATCATCATGGTGGTGTACCTGCCGATCTTCGCGCTGACTGGTGTTGAAGGCAAGATGTTCAATCCGATGGCGCTGACGGTGGTGATTGCGCTGGTCGGTGCAATGATCCTGTCGATCACATTCATCCCGGCCGCGGTAGCCTTGTTCATCGGCAAGCGCGTATCGGAAAGCGAAAATTTCCTGATGCGCGGCGCCAAACGCTTCTATGCGCCGGTGCTGGATTGGGTGATGCAACACAAGGCGCCGGTGCTTGGCGCTGCGCTGGTCGTATTGCTGTTGTCGGGCTTGCTGGCGACGCGGCTCGGCAGTGAATTTGTGCCGAGCTTGAATGAGGGAGATCTGGCGATCCAGGCCTTGCGCATTCCGGGCACCAGCCTGACGCAGTCGCTGGAGATGCAGAAGCAGATCGAGAGCACCCTGAAGCGCAAGTTCCCTGAAATTGAGCGGGTATTCGCTCGTACCGGCACTGCGGAGATTGCCTCTGATCCAATGCCGCCGAATATTTCGGATGGCTACATCATGCTCAAGCCAGAGGCGGAATGGCCGCAGCCGAAGAAATCGCGGGCCGAGCTGCTGGCGGCGATACAGAAAGTTGCGAACGCTATCCCCGGCAACAATTATGAGTTTTCGCAGCCCATCCAACTGCGCTTCAATGAGTTGATTTCCGGCGTGCGTAGCGATGTCGCCGTCAAGATATTCGGCGACGATATGGCGGTATTGAATGATACCGCCGGTAAGGTCTCAACCGTGCTCGGCAAGATCGATGGCGCCGCCGAAGTGAAGATCGAACAGACTTCCGGCTTGCCGATGCTGACCGTGAACATCGATCGTGACAAGACCGCGCGCTACGGCCTGAATGTCGCCGATGTACAGGATGTGGTGGCTACCGCGATTGGCGGCAAGGAAGCCGGCACCTTGTTCCAGGGCGACCGCCGCTTCGATATCGTGGTGCGTCTGCCGGAGAACCTGCGCAGCGATCTGGAAGCCATCAAGCGCTTGCCGATTTCGTTGCCGCGCAGTGCAGGCGGGGAAGGGCGTACCAGCTATATTCCGCTGGCAGAAGTGGCCAGCCTGGAACTGGCGCCGGGGCCGAACCAGATCAGCCGTGAAAACGGCAAGCGCCGCATCGTGGTGAGCGCCAACGTGCGTGGACGGGATATTGGCTCGTTCGTATCCGAAGCCGAACAGAAGTTGCAGCAGCAGGTGAAAATCCCGAGCGGTTATTGGACCAGCTGGGGCGGCCAGTTCGAGCAGCTGCAATCGGCCAGCCAAAGATTGCAGATCGTGATCCCGGTGGCGTTGTTGCTGGTGCTGACCCTGCTGTTTGCGATGTTCGGCAACCTCAAGGATGGCTTGCTGGTATTCAGCGGCATTCCATTCGCCCTGACCGGCGGCATCGTCGCCTTGTGGATGCGCGGCATTCCACTGTCGATTTCCGCAGCAGTCGGCTTTATTGCCCTGTGTGGCGTAGCGGTACTCAATGGCCTGGTGATGATCGCCTTCATCCGCAGCCTGCGGGAAAGCGGCAGCAAGCTCGATGTGGCGATCCGGGAGGGGGCGTTGACACGTTTGCGGCCGGTGCTGATGACGGCACTGGTGGCATCGCTGGGATTCGTACCGATGGCGCTCGCTACCGGCACCGGCGCCGAGGTGCAGCGGCCTTTGGCGACTGTGGTGATTGGCGGCATCCTGTCGTCGACGATCCTGACGCTACTGGTATTGCCCATTCTGTACCAGTTGTTTCATCGTCGCGACGAAGATGCGGAAGAAGGAGTCAAGCCCTAGGCGCGCTTGCGAACGCAATCGATATACGCAGCGCCATCCGGCGGCAAGCCACTGCGCTGCGAATTCCAGATCATCTGGCCCAGGCATTCCATGATCTGGTGGTGCGCTTCATGTTCCGATTGCAGGTGCTGGGTCAATGCGGTGGCCGCGGCGCGGATACCGGGCGGCTGGTCGATCGAGATCTGCTCGGCGATCGATAAGTGCATCGATAAATGCAGGAACGGGTTGGTCTGGCCGTTCTCGACCGAATAGTCTGCGGCCAGCGCTGCTTCGACATCTTTCAGATCGCCAGCATATTCGGGATGCTGCTGCAGCCAGTCGGCAGCGATCGCTTCCAGCGGGGTCAGTATTTCGTTGGCATGCTGCTTGCGATAGGTTTCGCAAAAGAAGCGGCGTACGTCGTCTTGGGATGGGTTGAACATGATGCTGGGCCTGTTATCAATGAATTTGAGAGTGCGGTATATGGATCAAATTCAGATCAGATTCCTTTTTCCGGCAACGGCGTCTTGCTCTTGAAATCACACAGGTCGGCGATGTTGCAGTTCCAGCACAGCGGTTTGCGTGCGATACAGGTATAGCGGCCATGCAGGATCAGCCAATGATGCGCGTCCAGCAGGAATTCGGCCGGCACCAGTTTCATCAGTTTCTGTTCGACCGCGTCGACATCCTTGCCGGGCGCAATGCCGGTGCGGTTGGAGACTCGGAATATGTGCGTATCGACGGCAATCGTCGGCATGCCGAAGGCCGTGTTCAATACGACGTTGGCGGTCTTGCGGCCGACGCCGGGCAATGCCTGCAATTCTTCGCGGGTACGCGGCACCTGGCTGTCGTGCAGTGTCATCAGCATGCGG
This sequence comes from Collimonas sp. NPDC087041, assembly GCF_044745265.1. NCBI lineage: Bacteria > Pseudomonadati > Pseudomonadota > Betaproteobacteria > Burkholderiales > Oxalobacteraceae > Collimonas > Collimonas sp. NPDC087041. The sequence continues at coordinate 242,762 of NZ_JBIUZX010000006.1, read as the reverse complement.
CAGGTCTCGATGACGTTCTTGGCCTTGGTGCGATACAGGCCGATGGTCTGGATGTACGGGATCAGGCCGTCGACGCCAAGCGCGTAAATCTGCCCCGGGGTATTGGCGACCGGGTACAGTTTGCGCGTCGCCTTGTTCACCGAGACATCGGTGGCTTGCGCCGACAGGATCACCGAGATCAGCAATTCGAACGGCGAGGTATATTCCAGCTCGGTGGTCGGATGCGGCAGCGCGGCGCGCAGGCGGGTGAATATTTCGCGGCGTTTTTCTGCGTTCATTGCGGGTCCTTGGCAGCTTGTTCTTTCTTTAGCCGAGCACGTTCGATCGCCGCCTGGATGATCGCTTTCTTGCGCTGCTGTTCGGCTTGTTGTTCTGGCGTGGCGGCAGCTTCGGCAGCGACTGCCTTGAGTTTTTCTGCGGCCTTGGCAGCCAGCCGGTCGTCGTTTTCCTGCTTTTCCCGGCGCAACCTGAATACGTGGAAGTCGTGGCGCGCGCGTGCGGCGTCGGCCTGCGCTTGCGTCCAGGCGTCCCAGCCGGTTTGCGTGCCGGTAGCGTCAACCATCGTAATGCAGTCGACCGGGCAAGGCGCCACGCACAGGTCGCAACCGGTGCACTGCTCGGCGATCACTGTATGCATCTGTTTGGCCGCGCCGGCAATTGCATCCACCGGGCAGGCCTGGATGCAGAGGGTGCAGCCGATGCAGGCCGCCTCATCGATGACCGCCAGCGGTCGCGGCCGTTCGACGCCGTTGGATGGATTGAGTGGAATCAATGGCTGGCCGAGTAGTTGCGCCAACCTTGCCACGCCTTGCTGGCCGCCGGGCGGGCACTGGTTATAGCTGGCGCTGCCGTCGGCGATGGCTTCGGCATACGGCCGGCAAGCCGGATAGCCGCACTTGGTGCATTGCGTTTGCGGCAACAGCGCTTCAATGCGGTCGGCGAGGGAAGGCGAGGATGGGGCTGGCACGGGCGGTAAGGAACTGGATGATGACAACATGGCGCGTATTATCCCGGATTCCTTGCCTGGGTGCTTATCTTTACTTGCAATCTGGCCATGCGCCCGCGGCGGCCGGAGTGCAGGATGTCAATTTTCGTGGCCGCAAATGAAAAAAGCCGTCCCGGTGAGGGAACGGCTTGTACCGCAAGTACATTAGAGCAGGATGAACGCGCTTACGCGTTGTCCTTGATAAATGTCGCGATTTTCGGGCAAATCACTTCGCGCCAGCGACGGCCGGAAAAAATCCCGTAGTGGCCGCACTTTTCTGCAGTGAAATGCTGTTTCTTGGCCTTCGGGATGGAGCTGCACAAATCATGTGCCGCCTGGGTTTGGCCCGGGCCGGAAATGTCATCCAGTTCGCCTTCGATGGTGAACAGCGCGACGCTCTTGATATCCTGCGGCCGCACCAGTTTGCCTTCGACTTCCCAGGTGCCTCGTGGCAGGGCATGATCCTGGAACACGGTCTTGATGGTTTCCAGGTAGTAATCAGCCGGCATGTCCAGCACAGCGTTGTACTCGTCGTAGAACTTGCGGTGGCTTTCCGCCGACTCGTTATCGCCTTCGCGCAGGTGCATGTAGAAGTCCCAGTGACTTTGTGCGTGGCGGCTTGGGTTCATGGCGACGAAACCGGCATGCTGCAGGAAACCGGGGTATACCTTGCGGCCGAAACCAGGGTAGTTCGACGGCACACTATATATAACGGTGTTTTCAAACCAGCTGAACGGTTTTTCGGTAGCCAGGTCGTTGACGTCGGTCGGCGATTTACTCGGATCGATCGGACCGCCCATCATGGTCATGCTCTTTGGCAGGTGGCTATCCTTGGCGCTGGCCATCAGTGAGATTGCGGCCAATACCGGCACTGTCGGCTGGCAGACCGAGATCACATGCAGATCCGGGCCCAACAGGCGGATGAAATCCTGCACGTAATATATATAGTCATGCAAATGGAAGGCGCCATCGCTGGCCGGGACCATGCGGGCATCGGTCCAGTCGGTGATGTAGACATCGTGTTCCGGCAGCAGGCCGCGGACGGTGTCGCGCAGCAATGTCGAGTGATGGCCGGAGAGCGGCGCCACCAGCAGTACGGTCGGCTGTTTGAGAGCGCTAACATCCTTATTGCTGAGGTTTTTCTTGAAGTGCAGCAACCGGCAGAACGGCAGCGTCTTGGCAACTTCTTCGACGATACCCACTTCCTTGCCGTTGATTAATGTGCTGGTGATGTCGAAAGCTGGCTTTTCGTAATCCTTGCCCAGTCGGTACATCAATTCGTAGCCGGCGGCGATGCGTTGCGAGAACGGCGTGTGCGCCAGTGGCGAGACAGGGTCGGTGAAAAGCCTGGCGCCGGCGTCTGCCCATTGCACCAGCGGCAGCATTAAAGACCGATTGAATTCGTGAAGTTGATAGAGCATACCTTGCCTTTTGGGTGGTCCTGAACAACAGCTACATAAAGTTGTATATATTGCAATGCAACAAATGACCTATTTTATCTTATGTAAAGACTTGCCGGGTAAATCCTGTAGTCGAGTAACAACGGTATAAATAGAAATACCTATTCGGCTAGGCTGGTCGCAAATATACCACTTGCCGCCCGCAAGTGAGAGGTAAGTAATAAGTACATGAGAGGAAGGGAGAGAGTCTATTTAGCAATCAGGTCGGACGACATGACCGCTTTCAGGTAGTTCGTCGTGATATCGCCACGCTCGCGCTGGGCAATCCACCAGACGTTGCCCTTACGGATCGACCATTCCTGCATCTGTCCCGCGATCAGCAAGGCGGCGACCTGGCCCAGCGTGGGTTGGTGGCCGATGATCAGCACCGGTTCGCGATTGAAGGGCCAATTGGCAACTGCCAGCAATTGTTCTGCCGAACAATCCGGCGCCAGGTGAGGGTGGGTCTTGAATTTACGGCCTAGCGCCTCGGCGGTTTGCACGGTCCGGGTCGCCGGGCTGCTGATGATTTTGCAACTATTGGGTAAATTGTGATCCAGCCAATCGGCCATTTTCCAGGCCTGCTTGTGACCCTTGCCGGTCAGCGCACGGCCCTCGTCCGGCTCGCCGATTTCTGCCTCCGCGTGTCGCCATAAAATCAGTTCCATGATGTGGGTCCTTGCTCGAATCCGTCTTTTTACTTTATTGGAGAAAGCGCGCCTAGGGAGAGCATCAGATGTCGTTGCGCACTATAGGGTTTTTGTCTGCGATGCGGCTTCGATTTATGCCAGTTGCCATCCGATCCCAGAATCCAGGCATTGGCATTGTCTTTTAAATAAGGCGTGAGCCCTTCGTTGATCACTCGCTTCTTGAGCGTCTTGTCATGCACAGGGAAGGCCACCTCGATGCGCCGGAACAGATTGCGGTTCATCCAGTCAGCGCTGCTCAGGTAGACATCGTGCTGCAGGTTGTTACGGAAATAATAGATACGGCTGTGCTCCAGGAAGCGGCCGATGATCGAACGAACGTGAATGTTTTCGGACAAGCCCGGCACGCCTGGCCTGAGCGCACAGGCGCCGCGCACGATCAATTCGATCTTGACTCCGTCGGCAGAAGCGGCATACAGCGCCCGGATCACGGACTCGTCCAGCAGCGCATTCATTTTGGCGACGATGCGCGCCGGCCGGCCTTTGCGGGCAATCTCGGCTTCATTATGGATGGCGCGGATGATTTCTTTCTGCAGCGAGAACGGCGCCAGCCACAGCAGATCCATTTTCTTGGGTTTGGTCAGGCTGGTCAAGTGCATGAAGACTTCGTTGACTTCGGTCGCCAGTTTCTGGTTCGAGGTGAGCAGGCCAAAGTCGGTGTACAGCTTGGTAGTGGTCGGGTGGTAGTTGCCGGTACCGAGATGGGCGTAATAGCGCAGTTCACCATCGCCGTTCTTGTCGCGCTCGCGGCGGATCACCAGCGATAGCTTGGCATGGGTCTTCAGTCCGACTACGCCGTACACCACCTGGGCGCCGGCGCGTTCGAGCTTGTCGGCCCAGTTGATATTGGCTTCCTCATCGAAGCGCGCCATCAGTTCCACCACCACAGTCACTTCCTTGCCGCGTTGTGCGGCAAGAATCAGGGCTTCCATCAGGTCGGAATTCATGCCGGTGCGATAGATGGTCTGCTTGATCGCTACCACATTAGAATCAAATGCTGCCGAGCGGACAAAGTCGATGACCGGCTGGAACGACTGGAAAGGGTGGTGCAGCAGCACGTCCTTTTTTTTCAACTGCTCAAAAATATCGTCAACCGCCGACAGTTGTGCCGGCAGCCCCGGCGAAAATGGCGGAAACCGCAGCGACGCATCGCCAACCTGATCGATCATCTCAGACAGGCGGACCATATTGACCGGCCCATCCACTGCGTACAAGCGGTTGGGGGCGATGGCAAATTGGCTGAGCAGGAATTGCGACAGATGCTCGGGGCAGCTGCGCGCCACCTCAAGTCGTACCGCAACGCCGAACTGGCGGCTTTGCAATTCGCTCTGCAGGGCCTGGCGCAAATTCTTCACTTCCTCTTCATCCACCCACAAATCGCTATTCCGTGTTACCCGGAATTGTGAATAAGACAGTATCTGGCGACCGGCGAAAAGTTCGCCGATGTGGGCATGGATGATGGATGACAACAGGCAGAACGAACTGCCCTTGGGCGACAGCACATCGGGCAGCTTGATGACGCGCGGCAGTACACGTGGCGCCTTGATGATGGCAATCGTAGTGCTGCGGCCGAAGGCATCCTTGCCCGCCATCTCGACAATGAAATTCAGGCTCTTGTTCAGCACTTGGGGGAAAGGATGGGCCGGATCGAGCCCGATGGGGGTGAGCAAGGGGCGTATTTCCTGCTCGAAAAAGGCTTTTACCCAAGCCCGCTGTTCTTCTGTACGGTCGTCGTGCCGCAGCAGATGGATGCCGATGGCCGACAGTTGCGGCAGGATTGCCTGGTTCAATATTTCATACTGGCGATCGACAATCTGGTGGCACTCGACGCTAGTGCGCTCCAGCGCGGCGGTCAGTGCGGGGGGATCTGCGCTTTCACCGTCGATGCGGCTGTTGGCGAGCAAGCTGGCGATACGGACTTCAAAAAACTCATCAAGATTGTTGCTGACTATGCATAAGTATCGCAATCGCTCCAGCAAGGGCACATGGCGGTCTTCCGCCTGGGCCATCACGCGGCGGTTGAAGGCCAGTTGCGACAGCTCTCGATTCAAATAGCTTGGGTTGGCGTCTAATCTGGCGCCTGAATATTTTGCTTCATCGTCCGACTTGGTTTTCTTGTTCATGAATCAGGGCAGCAGGTCTGATGGTTTTCGCGGAGTGTATGGAGTGAATATGACAGGTTGATGAACAAATTGGAAGATTTGTTAGCGTTATCTCGTCATTCAAGCCAGGCGACATTGGGGAACATAAAAAATTGCAAAAAAATAATAATTAACTGGCGTCAATTGTGCATCTTGATTAATTTCTTGGCAAGTTATCGAAAATCACAATCATTTTTCCCTCGTCATAAAGCTGTCATAAATGTTGGTTAGAGTTCGCCCTGTCTTAGGGGCTGTTGTGAAATTACCTTCCTTCCCACATGAAGTTCATTTCACAACAGTCTCAACTTAGGCACACCACACATAGTCCATAAGGGAGTAATAAATGCGATTGAATCACTACGTTAAAGCCGCCGTTATCGCAATGGGTGCGACATTGGCTGTTTCGTCGGTCATGGCAGCCGAAATCACCGGTGCCGGCGCTTCGTTTCCTTACCCGATCTATTCCAAGTGGGCTGAAGCCTACAAGAGCGCTACCGGCAATAGCCTGAACTACCAATCGATCGGCTCCGGCGGCGGCATCAAGCAAATCAAGGCCAAGACCGTTGACTTCGGTGCTTCCGACATGCCTCTGAAAGTAGAAGAGCTGAACGCCGACAATCTGGCGCAGTTCCCTGCAATCATGGGCGGCGTGGTGCCAGTCGTGAATCTGGACGGCGTCACCCCAGGTCAATTGAAATTGACTGGTCCGATCGTCGCTGACATCTACCTGGGCAAGATCACCAAGTGGAATGCACCGGAAATCGCAGCTCTCAATCCTGGCGTCAAATTGCCGGCTGACGACATCACTGTCGTGTATCGCGCTGACGGTTCGGGCACTTCCTTCGTGTTCACCAGCTACCTGTCGAAGACCAGCGCTGCTTTCAAGAGCACTGTTGGTGCAGGCACTGCTGTCAAGTGGCCAACTGGCGTCGGCGGCAAGGGTAACGAAGGCGTCGCTGCCAACGTGCAAAAGATCAAGGGTTCGATCGGCTATGTTGAATACGCGTATGCCAAGAAGAACAAGCTGCAGCACACTCAGTTGAAGAACCACGACGGCAACTTCGTGCAGCCTGACGACGAAACATTCAAGGCCGCTGCTGCTGGCGCCGACTGGGCCAAGACTCCAGGTTTCGCGTTGGACTTCACCGATGCAGCCGGCAAGACCAGCTGGCCAATCACCAGCGCTTCGTTCATCCTGCTGCACAAGACTCAAGCTGATGCAGCCAAGGGCAAGGAAGTGCTGAAGTTCTTTGAATGGGCATACAAGAACGGCGGCGCAGCAGCCACCGAACTCGACTATGTTGCGATTCCTGCTTCGGTTGTGAAACTGGTGGAAGAGTCCTGGAAAGCACAGATCAAGGACAACGCCGGCAAGGCAGTCTGGTAATTTTTGATGTGATGCCCGATGTGGGCCGGACGCTGCCTGGCGCCGGCCTTCATCGGGGGCATCAACCGATTCAGAGCAACGATTCGGGCATACAGTGCGAGCAGATTGTGGCAGTTTGAGGGCCAGCTGCTCGCCTTCTTTGAATATGGCAAGCGTATCAAGATCACGTATCAAGATAAACGCATCACTGGTACACGGTAGTCTTCACGCGAAACATCTCCTGCAAGTCGAGCGCGGTCCGGCCGCCGGATTAATCGCCACCGCATCTTATTCTTCATCGGATATCGCTACTCATGAGTGCAAATATTCCTGTCATGGCACAATCGATTTCACCCCAGGCAACCACCGCTGAACAAGCGGGTGTGTCGCATCAGGCCTTGCTTGCCACCATGCGTAAGCAACGGATTCAAGATTTTCTTTTCCACAAGGTCACGCTGTTATTCTCGCTGATCGTGCTGTTCGTACTGCTCGGCATCATTGTCTGCCTGGCGATCGGCGCCTGGCCGGTGTTCCGCGAATACGGACCATCGTTCATTACTACCGTCGAATGGGATCCGGTCAACGACCATTACGGCGCGATGATCGCCATCGTCGGTACATTGGTGACTTCATTTATTGCCCTGGTTATCGCCTTCCCGGTAAGTTTCGGGATCGCGTTGTTCCTTACTGAAATCTGTCCGGCAAAGTTGCGTCGCCCGCTGGGGACCGCAGTCGAACTGCTGGCTGGCGTGCCGAGCATCATTTACGGCATGTGGGGCCTGTTCGTGTTTGCGCCGCTGTTTGCCGAGTACGGCCAGCCGTTCCTGGCTTCCACGCTCGGCCATTTGCCGGTCATCGGCGTATTGTTCAGCGGCCCCAAGATGGGCATCGGCCTGTTGACCGCCGGCCTGATCCTGGCGGTGATGATCATTCCTTTCATTTCTTCCGTGATGCGCGACGTGTTTGAAGTTGTGCCTGCGGTGCTGAAAGAGTCGGCCTACGGGTTGGGCTGCACACGCTGGGAAGTGGTGCGTAAAGTGGTGCTGCCATATGCCAAGACCGGCGTCGTCGGCGGCGTCATGCTGGGGCTCGGCCGCGCATTGGGCGAGACCATGGCGGTGACTTTCGTGATCGGCAATGCACAACGGCTGTCATGGTCGCTGTTTGCATCCGGTAATAGTATCGCCTCGACGCTGGCCAACGAAATCGCCGAGGCGTCGACCACGCTGCATGTGTCGGCACTGTTTGCCCTTGGCCTGATCCTGTTCGTGATCACCTTCATCGTATTGTCGATCGCCAAAATCATGTTGATGGGCATGTCCCGTAAAGAAGGTGCCAAATGAAGAATTCCCCTCAAGTACAGGCCGATGCTTTGGATACGCCGGTGGTGAATGCCGTCTATCGCAAGCGTTTGCTGATGCACCGTTTCGGCATGGTGCTGTCATTCCTGGCAATGGCGCTGGGCCTGATGGTGTTGGCGTGGATCCTGGCGACACTGGTGATCAAGGGCTTCGGTGCCCTGAATCTGGGCATCCTGACGCAAAACACGCCGGCTCCCGGCTCCGGCGCCGGCGGTTTGCTCAATCCGATTATTGGTAGCCTGATGCTGGTTGGCCTGGCTACCGTATTCAGCACGCCGATCGGCATCCTGGCCGGCATTTATCTTGCTGAATATGGCGAGGAGAGCAAGCTGGCGCAGGTCACGCGCTTTGTTACGGACATCATGCTGTCGGCGCCGTCGATCGTGATCGGTTTGTTCGTGTATGCGATCTACGTTGCCAAAGTCGGACATTTTTCGGGTTGGGCCGGCAGCTTCGCACTGTCATTGATCGCCGTGCCGGTGGTGGTCCGCACCACCGACAACATGCTGAAGCTGGTGCCGGGCAATTTGCGCGAAGCCGCTTTTGCGCTGGGCGCGCCACGCTGGAAAGTCGCCTTGCTGGTGCGTCTGCGTGCAGTCAAGGCTGGTGTTGTGACCGGTGTGCTGCTGGCAGTAGCGCGGATTGCGGGTGAAACTGCGCCGCTGCTGTTCACCGCGCTGAACAACCAGTTCTTCAGCACCAACATGAACAAGCCGATCGCCAATTTACCGGTCGTCATCAGCCAGTTCGCGATGAGCCCGTTCGATAACTGGGTGCCGCTGGCATGGGGCGGAGCGCTGCTGATCACGTTCAGCGTGCTGCTCTTGAACATCCTGTCGCGCTCGTTGTTCAGCCAAAAAATTCCAGGTTAACGCTTTCATTTAGATTGCCATCATTATGCAAACATCAATCAAGTTGAACCCGCTCGATAAAAAGCCGACCATTGAAATCTCTGGACTGAATTTTTTCTACGGCAATTTCCAGGGCTTGAAGAATATCAACCTGCAAGTCAATGAAAAGAAAGTGACAGCGTTCATCGGCCCGTCCGGTTGCGGCAAATCGACTCTGCTGCGTACCTTGAACCGCATGTACGACCTGTATCCCGGCCAGCGTGCGGAAGGCCAGATCATGTACGCCGGTCGCAACATCCTCGAGCCAGGACAGGATCTGAACATGCTGCGCGCCAAGGTCGGCATGGTGTTTCAGAAGCCGACGCCGTTCCCGATGTCGATCTACGACAACATCGCCTTCGGTATCCGTCTCTACGAAAACCTGCCGAAAGGCGAAATGGATGAGCGCGTCGAATGGGCGTTGTCCAAGGCGGCGCTGTGGGGTGAAGTCAAGGACAAGCTGAACAAGAGCGGACTCAGCCTGTCCGGCGGCCAGCAGCAGCGCCTGTGCATCGCACGCAGCGTTGCGGTGCGTCCTGATGTGCTGTTGCTGGATGAGCCAACCTCGGCGCTGGATCCGATTTCGACCGCCAAGGTGGAAGAGCTGATCAGCGAATTGAAGGTCGATTACACCATCGCCATCGTTACCCACAACATGCAGCAGGCGGCGCGTTGCTCCGACTACACCGCCTATATGTATCTGGGTGAACTGGTCGAATTCGGCGAAACCGACCAGATCTTCATGAATCCGGCGCGCAAGGAAACGCAAGACTACATCACGGGACGCTTCGGCTAAGGTTGGCATAGAGCTGGCGGCCGTTGGAAAAAAACAAACCGGTACAGGCACAAGCCTGGCCTTAAAGAAATCGAAGGAAATCAGATGACAGGCGAACATTCTTCAAAACAGTACGACACCGATCTGGAAACCATTCGTTCCAAAGTGTTGCTCATGGGCGGCCTGGTTGAACGCCAATTCCAGGAAGCCATCAACGTTTTCCGTAACGGCAACCTGGATGCGGCTGAGCGCGTCATCAAGGACGACGACCAGGTCAATCGCCTGGAAATCGAACTGGACGATGCCTGCAGCCACCTGATCGTGCGCCGCCAGCCAACCGCCAACGACCTGCGTACCGTGATGGCAACCATCAAGGTCATCACTGACCTGGAGCGGATCGGCGACGAAGCCGCCAAGATCGCCCGCACCGCAATTCATTTGCACAAGCGCGGCGCCGGCACCATCGACCATACCGAGACGGTACGCGTGATCGCCGCCGGCGCTGCTGACCTGCTGCACGATGCACTGGATGCGCTGGCGCGCCTCGACGAAAAGCAGGCGACGCTGCTGATTGCGCAGGATGTCGTGATCGATCGCGATTTCCGCTCGATCATGCGCAACCTGATCACCTTCATGATGGAAGATCCGCGCACCATCTCTGCATCGATGGATACCTTGTGGGTAGCCAAGGCGATTGAGCGCATTGGCGATCATGCCAAGAATATCGCTGAATACGTGATCTATATCGTTGAAGGCAAGGATGTCCGCCATACCGATTACGCTACCGGCCGGCTTGACGACAGCGACGCCTGAGGCACGGCGAATTTCGTGGAACGCATCATGGGGAACAAGTTAATACCTTTATTTCACCTCTATGCATAAAAAATTTGTGTATGACACCAATTGCGGTACTGCCAGTTCTTTCACATCGCCCGTTGCATCTGGAAAAAATGGCTGCCGATAAAACTTCCATCCTGATCATCGAGGATGAGCCGGCCATCGCCGAATTGATAGGCTTTACCATCAAGGAAGCCGGCTGGTCGCCGTCGATCGTGCATACCGCCGCCGAAGGCTGGGAATTTGTGCAGCGGCGCATGCCGCATCTGGTCTTGCTGGATTGGATGCTGCCCGACCAGAGCGGCTTGCGCCTGCTGTCGCAAATGCGCGCAGACCGTCAGCTGCAGTCGATGCTGGTGATGATGCTGACTGCGAAAAGCATGGAGGAAGACAAGATCGCCGGCCTCGATAATGGCGCCGACGATTACATGACCAAGCCTTTTTCGCCGCGCGAACTGACTTCGCGCGTCAAGGCCCTGTTGCGCCGCAAAGGCGCTGACGAGGCGCCCGGCGTGATGCAGGCGGGCGCGGTGTCGCTTGATCCGGCCAGTTGCTCGGTCTGTCTGGAAAACCAGAAAATCGATATCGGCCACGCCGAATACCGCTTGCTGAAATTCTTCATGGCCAACCCGGATCGGGTGTTCTCGCGCAGCCAGTTGCTGGACAAGGTGTGGGGCGATCACGTCGTCATCGAAGAGCGTACCGTCGATGTCCACGTACTGCGCTTGCGTAAGGCCTTGCGCGAGTCGGAACACTTGATTCGCACGGTACGCAGCGTCGGGTACATGCTCTCGGCAAAATAGCCCGGCGCAAACGTTCCTGATCGAAGCTTTTAATTCATCGCTATCATCGCTATAAAGCCGGCGCACTTCTATTGCATAATCCTTACTTATGAACCCACAGATGCTGTTCTGGATCCCGGCCTTGCTGCGGATCCTGTTGATCTTCGTCATCTCGGCCATCGTCTGGGCCTTGTTCGGCGCGGTCCCCGGGCTGTTGCTTGGGCTGGGCTTGATGTCGGTTGCCGTGGTGGTGCAATTGCATTACCTGTTCCGTCTCAGCGGTTGGCTCGACAATCCGCGCAGTGAAAAACTGCCCGACGGCTGGGGCGCCTGGACCGACATTTTTTCGCGCCTGTATCGCCTGCGCCGCGACGACGAGAAGCACCAGACCGAATTGAGTGAGTGGCTGGCGCGGTTCCGTCAGGCGATGCATCTGCTGCCGGATGGCGTCGTCATCATGGATGATGTGCTGTTCCTGGAGTGGTGCAACCCGGCGGCGGAACGCCATCTCGGGCTGCAGCACGGACGCGACAAGGGCATGCGCGTCACCAACCTGATTCGCAATCCGGATTTCATCGACTACATCATTCTCGGCCGCTACGACCAGCCGCTGACCTTGAGCCTGCGTGAGCGGAAACTGATCGTACAGATCATCCCGTTTGAAAACCGCCGCCAGATTCTGGTTACGCACGACGCCACCGAGTCCGAACGGATCGACATGATGCGGCGCGATTTCATCGCCAATGCCTCGCATGAATTGCGCACGCCGCTGACCGTGATCAACGGCTTCCTGGAAATCGCCCAGGCCCAACCCGACCTGGACCAGAAGACCCGTGCCGCCCATCTGCAGTTGATGACGGAGCAGGGACATCGCATGCAAAACCTGATCGGCGACATGTTGACCTTGACGCGCCTGGAGTCGATCGACTATCCGATGCGTCCGGAACCGGTCGACATCGACGCCATGCTGCACAGCCTGTTGTTGGAGGCTGAGGTGCTGTCGGCCGGCAAGCACACGTTCTCACTGTCGATCGATGGGCCGGATATCAACGGCAGCAACGACGAGTTGCGCAGTGCATTCAGCAACCTGATTTCCAATGCGGTGCGTTACACCCCGGCTGGCGGAAAAATCCAGATCATGTGGCAGAACAGCAAGGCGGGTCCGCAACTGGTGGTCAAGGATTCCGGCATCGGCATCAGCGCCGAACATATCTCGCGCCTGACCGAACGCTTCTACCGCGTCGACAAGAGCCGCTCGCGCGAGACCCAAGGCACCGGCCTCGGCCTGGCGATCGTCAAGCATGTGTTGTTGCGTCATAACGGTACGCTTGGCGTCGAGTCGCGACCGGGCGAGGGCAGTGTATTCACCGTCAGGCTGCCGGCGACCTCGGTGGTGGCGAGCGAGACTGCTTAACAGCCGCTTAAGCGCGTCATGGTGGGGACACCTTGATCTGCGAGGGCGGTACGGCTGAAGTGCTCAACATCGGCTACAATTCTGCGGCGACCGGGCCTAGCCGGTCGTGATTGCCGACGAGAAAATATAGTCGGCATTTACGTTTCCCATTTTTTAGCCAAATCCCATGCCTTCTCCGCGCCTGTTGCCGTCCCTCGCTCTTGCTCTTTGTACCGTGCTGACTGCCTGCACCGGCAGTTCGATCCTGGCCCCGAACAAGACCGTGCCAGTGGCGTCGACACCGCCCGTCAGCCTGCCAAAGACCAGCAAGCCGATCAAGATCGGGCTGGCGCTGGGCGGCGGTGCTGCCCGCGGGTTTGCGCATATCGGCGTGATCAAGGCGCTGGAATCGCAGGGAATCGTGCCTGACATCGTCGTCGGCACCAGCGCCGGCAGTGTGGTCGGCGCCATGTACGCGGCAGGGAATAATGGCTTTGCGTTGCAGAAGATCGCTCTGCAGATGGATGAGGGCGCGATTTCCGACTGGTCGGTGCCATTCTTTGCTAAGGTCAGCGGCGTGCTGAAAGGCGAGGCGATCCAGAATTACGTCAACAAGACCGTGCACAACGTGCCGATTGAGCAGTTGAAGATTCCATTCGGTGCGGTTGCTACCGACTTGCATAGTGGCGCACCGATCCTGTTCCGGCGCGGTAATACCGGCCTGGCGGTGCGTGCATCGTCGGCGGTGCCAGGTGTGTTCCAGCCAGTCACTATCGGTGGCCGCCAATATGTCGACGGCGGCCTGGTGTCGCCGGTGCCGGTGCGGTTTGCCAAGGAAATGGGCGCCGATTTCGTCATCGCCGTCAATATCTCGGCGTCGCCGGAGGCGCAGGCGGCATCGAGTTCAGTTGATGTCTTGCTGCAGACTTTCGCCATCATGGGACAAAGCGTTAACAACTATGAATTGAAGGATGCCGACATCGTTATCCGTCCGGACCTGGGTGCGATGAAGGGTAACGATTTCGCTGGACGCAATACGGCGATCCTGGCCGGCGAGCAGGCTGCGATGGCGCAGATGGCAGTGATCAAAAAGAAGCTGCAGGACAAGCGCGAACAGTAATGTGCGGTATGCCTGGCGTGCGCCGTCAGCGCGCGGCTTTTCCAGTTTGATGAGTAAGCAAAAAGCCCCTGCAGATCGGATATCTGCAGGGGCTTTTTGTTTGTTCGTGAGCTGGCGGTGCAGCTGTTACCGATGGGTTACTGGTGATTATCGTCGCCCTGTTCAGGATCGCTGATGCGGCGCGCGCCGTTGAAGCGGGCTTTCCAGTAGGCCAGGTCCATGCTTTCGATGCGAACCGTAGCACCGGCTCGCGGGGCGTGGATGAATTTGTTGTCGCCGAGGTAGATGCCAACGTGCGAGAAGCTGCGGCGCAACGTGTTGTAGAACACCAGGTCGCCGGGCTGCAGGTCCTGGGTGTCGACTTTTTGGCCGCTGCGGCTCAATTCGGCTGCAGTGCGTGGCACATTGACGCCCCAGGCGTCCTTGAATACGTAGCGGACCAGGCCGCTGCAATCGAGGCCGTTTTCCGGATTGTTGCCGCCGTATTTATAGTGAATGCCGATCATGCCCATTGCGCTGACTGCCAGCTCCGACGCCCGATCGGTAAATTGCTGGAGTTTGCTGCGGGTGCTGCTCGGTTGGGGACGCACATCGATATCGGTGATATCGGAAGCGTGAGCCGGCGAGCACAGCCACAGGCTGGCAATGAGAGCGCACGCAAGTGCAACTGTCTGGAATAAGGGGAAGGCTTCTTTAATCGTCATCGTTATGGATGGGCTCTGGAACATTACGATCGCACGAATGTAAGTGAATAAGAGGTGCCTGTCAAATTTGATAGGCGCATATATAAATACAGAGGCATGACAAGACGGCAAATCGAAGCTAAAAGTTCCTGAAAAATTTTGCGATTCTGCTTTAAAGCAAGTGTCGTGCCGGAAATAAATAAACCGATTTGCGGAGCGGCTGCTGCCTATTGCCGAGCACTAAAGTACAATCAACAGTTATTTTTACAAGGAGCAAAAATTGAAAACGAAACATGTTTTGACACTCGACGACGTGAAGAAAATTGCAGCGGCCGCTGAAGCTGAGGCGCTGGCAAACCGTTGGGCTGTGACCATTTCGATCGTCGATGACGGCGGTCATCTGCTGTGGCTGCAACGCCTGGACGGCGCTGCGCCAATTTCGGCGCATATCGCGCCAGCCAAGGCCAAGACTGCCGCTCTGGGTCAACGCGAATCGAAAATCTACGAAGACATGATCAATAACGGTCGCTTCTCGTTCATCACCGCGCCGAACCTGGAAGGCTTGCTGGAGGGTGGCGTACCTATCGTGGTCGACGGTCAATACCTGGGTGCGGTTGGCGTGTCTGGCGTGAAGTCGGCTGAAGATGTGCAAATTGCCAAGGCCGGTATCGCCGCGTTGAGCGCGTAATATCTTTGTATTTGGGTGCAGCCGCTGCGATAGTCGGGCCTGGTGCAATGTGGTGCAAGCGTTGCGAGGTTTTGGTGCGGCGGTCCGTGGTTGTTCCCCAGATGTGAATAGCGTGGCTTGTCTTTGTTGAAATGTCGAACTGGCAAGTCGCCAATTATTGGCAGTGGTTACCGTGGCGACAGTCATAGTTTGTCAGTATTGTTGTTAATTGAATCACGTCTTTTGTTTTTCCTAATTATTTATACAAAAATCCCGCAGGTTGGTATCCGTTCGGATTGCCGGGA
The DNA here is from genome assembly GCF_044745265.1 of Collimonas sp. NPDC087041. Lineage (NCBI taxonomy): Bacteria > Pseudomonadati > Pseudomonadota > Betaproteobacteria > Burkholderiales > Oxalobacteraceae > Collimonas > Collimonas sp. NPDC087041. The sequence goes on along the minus strand of NZ_JBIUZX010000006.1, from coordinate 227,311 downwards.
AGGGTGTTGTCGGCTATAATTGCAGGGTTTAGCCCAATTTACTCCGCCGTAGCGCATACCACCTTCCATTTCGTCCCAAAAAGACTGATAAACCGTCAAATCAACGCTGTTTGGGCGCTTGTTTGGGGATTTATAGCGGTCGCTTGGCGCAGCGCAGCGGCGGTAACAACATCAGGAGTTACCCCTTGCAGCCATTTTTTTCTGGCCTCACCGTACCGGCCATCCTCGCGCTAGCAGATGGGACGATTTTCCAAGGTATTTCCATTGGCGCCGTTGGTCATACGACAGGTGAAGTCGTATTCAACACCGCCATGACCGGCTACCAGGAAATCCTCACCGATCCAAGCTACAGCCGCCAGATCGTCACCCTCACTTATCCGCATATCGGCAATACCGGCGTCAATAAAGAGGATGTCGAGTCCTCCCAGATCCACGCCGCCGGTCTCATCATTCGCGATTTGCCGCGCCTGGTTTCGAATTTCCGTTCCACCCAAACACTGGATGCCTACCTGCAGGAATCGAATATCGTCGCCATCGCCGGTATTGATACTCGCAAGCTGACCCGCATCCTGCGCGAAAAAGGCGCACAGGGCGGCGCGATCGTCGCTGGGGAGTCGGACATTGCCGCCGCAACCGCGAAAGCGCTGGAGCTGGCGCGCGGCTTCCCCGGCCTGGCCGGCATGGACTTGGCTAAGGTGGTGTCGACTACCAAGGCGTATAGCTGGAGCGAGACGGAATGGCGTCTCGGCCGTGGCTACGACCAGCAGATCACTCCTAAGTACCACGTGGTTGCTTTCGACTACGGCGTCAAGTTCAACATCCTGCGCATGCTGGCGCAGCGCGGCTGCAAGATCACTGTGCTGCCGGCCCAGGCTTCGGCTGCCGATGCGCTGGCGCTGAATCCGGACGGGATTTTCCTGTCCAACGGTCCCGGCGATCCGGAGCCATGCGATTACGCGATTGCCGCTGCCAAGGAGCTGATCGAGCGCGGCGTGCCGACCTTCGGCATCTGCCTCGGCCACCAGATCATGGCGTTGGCTTCCGGCGCCAAGACGCTGAAGATGAAGTTCGGCCACCACGGCGCCAATCATCCGGTACAAGACCTGGATAGCAAGCAAGTGCTGATCACCTCGCAAAATCACGGCTTCGCCGTCGATGGTGCGACCTTGCCGGCGAATTGCCGCGTGACCCACGTATCGTTGTTCGACGGTTCGCTGCAAGGCTTTGCCCGCACCGACAAGCCGGCATTCTGCTTCCAGGGCCACCCGGAAGCGTCGCCTGGCCCGCATGACATCGCCCCTTTGTTCGATCGTTTCATTCAATTGATGAATCAAACGATGTTGGAGAAAAATAAAAATGCCTAAGCGTAGTGATTTAAAAAGTATTCTGATTATCGGCGCCGGCCCGATCATCATCGGCCAGGCTTGCGAGTTCGACTATTCCGGCGCACAGGCCTGCAAGGCGCTGCGCGAAGAGGGCTATAAAGTCATCCTGGTCAACAGCAACCCTGCAACCATCATGACCGACCCGGAGATGGCCGATGTGACGTACATCGAGCCGATCACCTGGCAAGCGGTTGAGCGCATCATCGCCAAGGAAAAGCCGGACGCGATTCTGCCGACCATGGGCGGCCAGACTGCGCTGAACTGCGCACTGGACCTGCATCGCCACGGCATCCTGGAAAAATACAAGGTCGAGCTGATCGGCGCATCGCCGGAAGCCATCGACAAGGCTGAAGACCGCTCCAAGTTCAAGGCCGCAATGACCAAGATCGGTCTCGGTTCGGCCCGCTCCGGCGTCGCCCACACCATGGACGAGTCCTGGGGCGTGCAGAAGGAACTCGGCTTCCCAGTCATCATCCGTCCGTCGTTCACCATGGGCGGCACCGGCGGCGGTATCGCCTACAACGCGGAAGAATTTGAAACCATTTGCAAGCGCGGCCTGGAGGCATCGCCGACCAAGGAACTGCTGATCGAAGAGTCGCTGATCGGCTGGAAAGAGTATGAGATGGAAGTGGTGCGCGACAAGGCGGACAACTGCATCATCGTCTGCTCGATCGAAAACCTGGATCCAATGGGCGTGCATACCGGTGACTCGATCACGGTCGCACCGGCGCAAACGCTGACCGACAAGGAATACCAGATCATGCGTAACGCCTCGCTGGCGGTATTGCGTGAGATCGGCGTCGACACCGGCGGTTCCAACGTGCAGTTCTCGGTCAACCCGGCCGATGGCCGCATGATCGTCATCGAAATGAATCCGCGCGTATCGCGTTCTTCCGCGCTGGCATCGAAGGCGACCGGTTTCCCGATCGCCAAGATCGCGGCCAAGCTGGCGGTTGGTTTCACACTGGACGAGTTGCGCAACGAAATCACCGGCGGTGCTACACCGGCGTCGTTCGAGCCTTCGATCGACTACGTGGTCACCAAGATTCCGCGTTTTGCGTTTGAAAAATTCCCTACTGCCGACAATCATCTGACTACTCAGATGAAATCGGTGGGCGAGGTGATGGCGATCGGCCGCACCTTCCAGGAATCGTTCCAGAAAGCCTTGCGCGGACTTGAAGTCGGCGTCGACGGCATGAACGAAAAGACCCAGGACCGCGAAGTCATCGAAGAAGAACTCGGCGAGCCGGGCCCGGATCGTATCTGGTATGTCGGCGATGCGTTCGCCCAGGGTTTCACTTTGGAAGAAGTGCATCAGCTGACCCATATCGATCCATGGTTCCTGTCGCAGATCAAGGAAATCGTCGATATCGAACTGTGGCTGGAAAACAGCCAGACGCTGGAAGCGCTGGATCGTGACACCTTGTTCCGCCTCAAGCAAAAGGGCTTTGGCGACCGTCGCCTGGCCAAGCTGCTGAAGACTACCGATACCGACGTGCGCAAGAAGCGCCTGGCCTTGAATATCCGTCCGGTCTACAAGCGCGTTGATACCTGCGCCGGCGAATTCTCGACCAATACGGCTTACATGTACTCGACCTACGAGGAAGAGTGCGAATCGAATCCGACCAACAAGAAGAAGATCATGGTGTTGGGCGGCGGTCCTAACCGTATCGGCCAGGGTATCGAATTCGATTACTGCTGCGTCCACGCGGCGCTGGCGATGCGCGCAGACGGCTACGAGACCATCATGGTCAACTGCAACCCTGAAACCGTATCGACCGACTACGACACTTCCGATCGCCTGTATTTCGAGCCGGTGACACTGGAAGACGTACTGGAAATCGTCGACAAGGAAAAGCCATACGGCGTGATCGTGCAGTACGGCGGCCAGACGCCTTTGAAGCTGGCGCTGGATCTCGAAGCCAACGGCGTGCCTATCGTCGGCACTTCGCCGGACATGATCGATGCCGCCGAAGACCGCGAGCGTTTCCAGAAGCTGCTGCACGACCTGAACTTGCGCCAGCCGCCTAACCGTACTGCGCGTACCGAAGAAGATGCCTTGCGCCTGGCGCAGGAAATCGGCTATCCGCTGGTGGTGCGTCCGTCGTACGTGCTGGGTGGCCGCGCGATGGAAATCGTTCACGAGCAACGCGATCTGGAGCGCTATATGCGCGAAGCGGTCAAGGTCTCGCACGATTCTCCAGTATTGCTGGATCGTTTCCTGAACGACGCTATCGAAGTTGATGTCGACTGCCTGTCTGACGGTGAGCGCACCTTCATCGGCGGCGTCATGGAACATATTGAGCAGGCTGGCGTGCACTCCGGCGACTCGGCTTGTTCGCTGCCGCCTTATTCGCTGGCGCAAGCCACCATCGAAGAGATCAAGCGCCAGACCGCGCTGATGGCCAAGGGCTTGAACGTGGTCGGCCTGATGAACGTGCAGTTCGCGATTCAGCAGATCGATGGCCAGGATGTCGTGTTCGTGCTGGAAGTCAATCCACGCGCCTCGCGTACCGTACCGTTCGTATCCAAGGCAACCGGTTTGCAACTGGCCAAGATTGCAGCGCGCTGCATGGTCGGCCAGTCGCTCGACAGCCAAGGCATCAAGGGTGAGGTTGTGCCGAAATACTTCAGCGTCAAGGAAGCGGTTTTCCCGTTCGTCAAGTTCCCCGGCGTCGATACGATTCTCGGCCCGGAAATGAAATCGACCGGCGAAGTGATGGGTGTCGGCAAGACCTTCGGCGAAGCATTCGTCAAGTCGCAGTTGGGCGCCGGCATCAAGTTGCCGAAGTCGGGCAAGGTGTTCCTGAGCGTCAAGGGCAGCGACAAGCCGCGCGCGGTGCAGGTTGCGAAGGACCTGGTGGCGCTCGGCTTCACGGTCGTGGCGACCAAGGGTACAGCGGCAGCGATCGCTGCTGCCGGCGTGCCGGTGGAAACCGTCAACAAGGTGGTCGAGGGACGTCCGCACGTGGTCGACATGATCAAGAACAATGAAATTTCATTGGTGATCAACACGGTCGAGGAAAAACGCAGCGCCATCGTCGATTCCCGCGCAATCCGGACGTCGGCCCTGGCAGCCCATGCCACGACCTACACCACGATTGCTGGTGCGGAAGCGGCGGTCGAAGGCATGCGCCATCTGGACGAGTTGCATGTCTATGATTTACAAGGCCTGCATAAAACCTTACACTAAGGTCAGATCAGGATGCGCCTAGGCGCATCCTGAATCGCTTTCGGGCTGCATTGGCGCCTGAAAGCTGCCGAAACGTACAATTTAGCGATAGAAGTTCCTGCGGAGGTCATAAGCGCACCCTTTTTTGGTACGCTTTTGACCTCCGTGACCTTTTATTGCGTATGTGAAACCTACCTATATTTGTTGAATATCATTCCTATGAGCTCAGTACCTCTTACCAAGCATGGCGCGCAGTTGTTGAAAGATGAACTCCATCATTTGAAGACGAAAGAGCGTCAAGCTGTCATCAAGGCCATCGCCGAAGCGCGCGCGCATGGCGATCTTTCGGAAAACGCGGATTACGATGCGGCGAAAGAGCGCCAAGGTTTCGTCGAAGGCCGGATCGCCGACCTGGAAGGAAAGCTGGGCGCGGCGCAGATTATTGATCCGGCAACCCTGGATGCGGATGGGCGCGTGGTGTTTGCTTCGACCGTCGATCTGGAAGACCTGGAATCGGGCGATAAAGTCACTTATCAAATCGTCGGTACCGACGAGGCCGACATCAAGCTGTCCAAGGTTTCCGTGACTTCGCCGATTGCACGTGCGCTGATTGGCAAGACGGCAGGCGACGTGGTGGGCGTGCAAGCACCGTCCGGCATTCGCGAATATGAAATCCTGGAAGTCCGCTACGTCTAAAGCGTGGTCGTGATGGCGCCCGGCGGCGCCAGCGCGGCATTCAATCAGAAAATCCGGGAGCGGCAATGTTTGTAGTGCGATTCAGATTGTTAATCGCTACCTTGTGGGTTGGTAGTTTGTGGACGATAGGCGGACTGGTTGCGCCGGTCTTGTTCACCACGTTGTCGGACCGCGCACTGGCGGGCACGATCGCCGGCAGCCTGTTTCGGATTGAAGCGTGGCTGGCGGTAGTTTGCGGCCTGTTGCTGATCATGTTGTTCAGCTATCGCACCCATGACGACTCCGCGCCCTTGCGTAAAACCTTGCTGCGCCTGACTCTGCTGATGCTGGTCTGTAACGTGGTCGGCTATTTCTGCCTGCAACCGTTCATGGCTAGCCTGCGTGAAGCGGCGGCCTTGACCGGCGGCGTCATGAGCGACAGCGCCAGGACGCAGTTCGGCATCCTGCATGGCGCTTCCAGCGGGATTTATCTGATCCAGGGCTTGCTAGGGGTTGGGCTGATCTTGCGGTTGCGCAGCTTGCGTTAGAAGCAAGGGGAGGGGCGCTGGCGGATGGCCGGCGCCGCCGTATCGGAATACGGCTCCCTGGGTATTGCTATTTGATGGCTGCCGAGGCGGCCGGCCATTAACGGCCCAATGCCGATTTCTTGCTGCTCTTCTGGCGCGGCTTGGCGCGTTTGATGTTGCCGCCTTGCGTCACGCGTTCATTGCCTTTTACCATGACCTTGGTTACCGATGGCCGCTTGGTGCCGCTCGGGCTTGGCTTGACGATGGTGACTTCGCGCATGCCTCTGCCACGGGTTTCGCTGTGCTCTTTGACAGCATCTTTTTGCGGGCGATACAGGACCAGCAATTTACCGATGTGTTGTATCGGTGCAGCACCGAGTTTCTCGCAAATGGTTTCGTAGATAGCAATCCGTGCTTCGCGATCATCACCGAATACACGTACTTTAATCAGGCCATGCGCATTCAGATTGAGATCGATTTCCTTCATCAGGGACGGTTTCAGGCCATCTTCGCTGATCAGGACCACTGGATTGAGTCCGTGGGCTTGGGAACGGAGCTCGCTGCGCTCGGCAGATGTAAGTTTCAACATAAAAATTCCTTAAAAACGGTATTCTACGCGAATGGCAAAGAAGAAATTAAACAAAAACTGGCTACACGACCACATTAACGACCCTTACGTGAAGCTGGCGCAAAAAGAAGGCTACCGTGCGCGGGCTGCTTACAAGCTAAAAGAAATCGACGAATTGGACAAGCTGATCAAGCCTGGCCAGATCATCGTCGACCTTGGATCCACGCCGGGCAGCTGGTCGCAGTACGCCCGCAACAAGCTGGCCGGGCAGGATGGCGGCGGTATCCACGGCATGATTATCGGCCTGGATATCCTGCCGATGGAGCCGATTGCCGATGTCCATTTCATCCAGGGCGATTTCCGCGAAGCGGAGAGCTTGCAACGCCTGGAGCGTCTGCTGGAGGGGCGCAAGGTCGATCTGGTGTTGTCCGACATGGCGCCGAACTTATCCGGAATTGCCATATCTGATGCAGCGCGGGTCGAGGAAATTATCGATTTGGCAATTGAGTTCGCGCAGCAACATATGAAGCCTAGCGGCGCGCTGTTGGCAAAATGTTTCAATGGGACCGGCTACAATGAAGTGTTGATGAAATTCCGTCAAGAATTCAAAACGGTGGCCTCCAGGAAGCCGAAAGCCAGCCGCGATAAGTCGTCGGAAATCTTCTTACTTGGAAAGATATTGAAAAATCCGCGATAGTTATCAAGTTTTCCTTGATTTTTCATTGGTGCAGCCGCATATCCTGCCTAGTAAGCTGTGCCTATTCCGAGTAAAATCGAAGAATACCTCGAAGCTGTACCTATGTCAGGCGCGCAGCGCGTCCAAGGAGTTCTAGTGAACAATATGTTTTCCAAAGCCGCCATCTGGGTGGTTATCGCCCTGGTGCTTTTTACCGTATTCAAGCAGTTTGATGGACGGGGACTAGCTAGCGGCGCCGCGCCGATGGCCTATTCCGACTTCATCAGTGAAGTACGGTCCGGGCACATCACCGAGGCGGTCATTGAAGACCGCAGCATTGTCGCTACCACTTCAGACGGCAAGAAAGTCAAGACCGCCACCACGACGCTGGATCGTGGCCTGATTGGCGATCTGATCAACAACAACGTCAAGTTCGACGTCAAGCAGCCGGAAGAACCATCGTTCCTGCAGCAGATATTCATCTCCTGGTTCCCGATGATCCTGTTGCTGGGCGTCTGGATTTTCTTCATGCGCCAGATGCAAGGCGGCGGCAAGGGCGGTGCTTTCTCGTTCGGCAAGTCGAAAGCGCGCATGCTGGATGAAAACAGCAATTCGGTAACCTTTGCCGATGTCGCCGGTTGCGATGAAGCCAAGGAAGAAGTTTCCGAACTGGTGGATTTCCTGCGTGATCCGACCAAGTTCCAGAAACTGGGCGGCCGCATTCCGCACGGCGTGCTGATGGTTGGTCCTCCAGGTACCGGTAAAACCTTGCTGGCCCGTGCGATTGCCGGTGAAGCCAAGGTGCCGTTCTTCACCATTTCCGGTTCGGACTTCGTTGAAATGTTCGTCGGTGTCGGCGCTTCCCGTGTGCGCGACATGTTCGAAAATGCCAAGAAGCACGCTCCCTGCATCATTTTCATCGATGAAATCGATGCGGTCGGTCGTCACCGTGGCGCCGGCATGGGCGGCGGTAATGATGAGCGCGAACAGACATTGAACCAGATGCTGGTCGAGATGGATGGCTTCGAAGCCAATTCCGGCGTCATCGTGATTGCTGCGACCAACCGTTCCGACGTGCTGGACAAGGCTCTGCTGCGTCCGGGCCGTTTCGACCGCCAGGTGGTGGTTGGCTTGCCGGACATTCGTGGCCGTGAGCAGATCCTGAACGTACACATGCGCAAGGTGCCGATTTCGACCGACGTCAAGGCCGACATCCTGGCGCGCGGTACGCCTGGCTTCTCTGGCGCCGATCTGGCCAACCTGGTTAACGAGGCTGCATTGTTTGCGGCGCGTCGCGCCAAGCGCCTGGTTGAAATGCAGGATTTCGAAGATGCCAAGGACAAGATCGTCATGGGTCCTGAGCGCAAGTCGGCTGTCATGCGCGAAGAAGAGCGCCGCAACACGGCGTACCACGAATCTGGCCACGCAGTGGTTGCCAAACTGCTGCCGAAAGCCGATCCGGTGCACAAGGTCACCATCATGCCGCGCGGCTTTGCGCTCGGCCTGACCTGGCAGTTGCCTGAGCATGACCGTGTCAACATGTACAAGGACAAGATGCTGGAAGAAATCGCCATCCTGTTCGGCGGCCGCATCGCAGAAGAGATTTTCATGCACCAGATGTCGACCGGTGCATCGAATGACTTCGAACGCGCGACCAAGCTGGCACGCGCCATGGTGACCCGTTACGGCATGTCTGAAACCCTGGGCACGATGGTGTACGAAGATACCGAGCAAGATGCGTATTTCGGCCGCATGTCGGCGAAGACGGTTTCCGAAGCGACCCAGCAAAAGGTGGATGCGGAGATCCGCAGTATCCTTGATCAGCAATATGCGCTGTCACGTCGTCTGCTGGAAGAAAACCGGGACAAGGTCGAAGCAATGACGAAAGCACTGCTGGACTGGGAAACCATCGATGCCGATCAGATCAACGACATCATGGAAGGCCTGGAGCCGCGCCTGCCGAAGGCTGGCAGCTCGGTTCGCAAAACGCCTAGCGACAATTCGTCCGGTGGCGTTTCGCCGAACGCTACGGCGCCTGCCTGATATCCGCCGGATGCGCATGATTAGCGCATGTTGCGATAAATGCAATCGATTCTAATGAAAAAGGGTGAGGAGCGATCCTCACCCTTTTTATTTGTGTAACTACGGTGTCCCCGAGATTTTCATTTTTTAAAATGCAACAATATCTGCAATGCGGCCGCTATCGCCTGCCGCTCAATACGCCAGAAGCGAGGCCCTTGGTCATGGGCATCCTCAATATCACTCCCGATTCCTTTTCCGATGGCGGCAGGTTTCATTCGCTGGAGTTCGCGCTATCGCATGCGGAGCAGATGATTGCGGATGGCGTCGATATCATCGATATCGGCGGCGAGTCGAGCCGTCCCGGCAGCCCTGCGCTGTCGCTGGAAGAAGAGCTGGATCGGGTCATGCCGGCGATCTACGCCTTGCGTGACTGCGGCAAACCGCTGTCGATCGATACTTACAAACCGGTCGTGATGCGCGAAGCAATTGCTGCCGGCGCCGATCTGATCAACGATATCAACGGATTTCGTGCGCCAGGTGCGTTGGAAGCCGTTGCAGATAGCGATTGCGGCTTGTGCGTCATGCACATGCAGGCGGACCCGCAAACCATGCAGCTCAATCCGGAGTATCAGGACGTGGTGGCACAGGTGATCGGCTTCCTGAAGGAGCGTGTCAACGTGTTGGAACAGGCTGGTGTTGCACGAAATCGCATCAGCATCGATCCGGGCTTTGGCTTTGGTAAGACATTAGCGCATAATGTTGCATTGTTGCAAAGCATTGGTGCAATTCAGGAGACGCTGGATTTGCCTTTGCTGGCCGGCATGTCGCGCAAGAGCATGCTGGGTGAATTGACCGGCAAACCAGTCGAGAGGCGGCTGGCAGGCAGCCTGGCGGCCGCTTTGGCCGCAGTTGCCCAGGGTGCTAAGATCGTCCGCGTGCATGATGTCGCCGAGACGGTTGATGCGCTCAAGGTGTGGCAGGCGGCGCACTGATAAATGTATGCTTTGCATAGTCTGGCGGGATTACTGTCAGCGCGATGCAGGCGCAAGCTGTAGAAAAAGAATCATTGAGTGAAAATTGAGATGACAAGAAAATATTTTGGTACGGACGGTGTGCGCGGTCGTGTCGGCATTGCGCCGATCACGCCTGATTTTGTGATGAGACTGGGCTACGCTGCCGGCAAGGTGTTGGCGCAAGCGGAGTCAGCAGCGGCCAAACCGACCGTGTTGATCGGCAAGGACACGCGGGTTTCCGGCTACATGCTGGAGGCTGCATTGGAGGCCGGCTTTGCCGCTGCCGGAGTCGACGTGATGCTGGCGGGACCGATGCCGACACCGGCGATTGCCTATTTGACGCGCGCCTTGCGCCTGTCGGCCGGGGTCGTGATTTCCGCTTCGCACAATCCGTATGAAGACAACGGCATCAAGTTCTTTTCGGCTCAGGGCAACAAATTGCCGGATGCGGTTGAAACGGCGATTGAAGCGGCCCTGGATTTGCCGATGGATTGTGTAACGTCTGATAAATTGGGCAAGGCAAAACGCCTGGATGACGCGGCAGGGCGCTATATCGAGTTCTGCAAGAGCACGTTCCCAAATGAGCTCGATTTGCGTGGCCTGACGATTGTGGTCGATAGCGCACATGGCGCCGCATATCACATTGCGCCATTCGTCTTCCATGAGTTGGGCGCCGAGGTCATTTCCATCGGCAATCAGCCGAACGGCTTCAACATCAATGCCGGTTTTGGCGCTACTGCACCGGATGCCTTGGCGTTGGCGGTGCGTTCCAATCGCGCGGATATCGGGATCGCGCTGGACGGCGATGCTGATCGCCTGCTGATGGTGGACGCCAGCGGCCGCATTTATAACGGTGATGAGCTGTTGTATGTGATGGTCAAGGATCGCATGAAGACCGGGCCGGTCAAGGGTGCGGTTGGCACCTTGATGACCAATATGGCGCTGGAAGTGGCATTCCGTAATATGGGCGTCGAGTTTGCACGCGCCAATGTCGGCGACCGCTATGTGCTGGAAATGATGAAAGAGCGCGGCTGGAACCTGGGCGGCGAAGGGTCGGGCCATCTGCTTTGCCTCGACAAGCACACGACCGGCGACGGCATCGTCTCTGCGCTGCAGGTGCTGTCCGCCTTGAAGCGCCACGGCGAAACGCTGGCGGAGCTGACCGCCGATATCACGCTGTATCCGCAAACCTTGATTAACGTGAAGGTCAGCGCCGGTTTCGACTGGAAGAAAAATCCGGCGATGGTGGCGGAGATGAAAGCGGTTGAGCAGGAGCTTGGCGACAACGGGCGCGTGCTGATTCGCGCTTCCGGGACCGAACCCCTGATCCGGGTGATGGTCGAGGCCAAGGATGCCGATCAGGCGCAAGCGATGGCGCGCCGGATTGCCGATAAGGTGAAGCTTTGATTGCTCAGTTGAATACTGCCACGGGGAAGACGCTTGCGCCTTTACCGTGCTGCTATTACGCTGTCCTGAATTTTTTGCTTAATCAGTTGAAAGCAGGGAAAGTCGCCGCGGCATAAGGGCTGCGGGGGGCTGGCTCCTCAGTAAAATTAATGAAATATCAAACTCACATTCTGATTGTCGAAGACGAGCCGGGCATCGCCGAGCTGTTGCGGTTTACGTTGGACGACGCCGGTTTTTCCTGCGAGATCGCCTATAGCGCAAGCGAGGCGCGCCAGGCTATCGTCGGTGTGTTGCCGCAAGCTGTGCTGCTGGACTGGATGCTGCCGGATACCTCCGGCCTGGCGCTGCTGCAGGAATGGCGTGGACAGCCTCGTAGCGCCACTTTGCCGGTCATCATGCTGACTGCCAAGGGCATGGATGAGGACAAGGTCAGGGGGCTCAATGCGGGCGCCGACGACTATGTCACCAAGCCGTTTTCACCAAAGGAACTGATTGCCCGGATCCAGGCGTTATTGCGACGCAAAGTGCCTGAACTCGGACAAAGCATGTTGAGCCTCGGTCTGATCCGAATCGATACCGATCGTTATCAGGTCACCGTCGACAACCGGGAAATAGAGTTGGATCAGGCAGAATTCAAATTGCTGCGTTTCCTGATCGCGCATCCTGATCGCATCTTTTCGCGCGCGCAGTTGCTCGACAAAGTCTGGGGTGATCACACGTTCATCGAAGAGCGTACCGTGGATGTTCACATCATGCGCTTGCGCAAGTCGCTCGGGCTTGCCGCAGACTATGTAAAAACCGTTCGAGGCGTGGGCTACAAGCTCAACGCCGAACCTGCGGCGTGATCGCAAGCTCCCGCACGGCACGTAAATTCTGGGTGCCGGTGCTGCTGTGGTTCGGTCTGCTGTTGCTGGTCGCCGTCGCACTCGGCGCCATTTACGGCGCCAGGGTCGGCCTGGTTTTCTTTAGCATCTCATTGAGTACTCTCTTGTTTTTGCAGATGTGGTCGTTGTACCAGATCGAGCAATGGATGGATCGTCCGGTCGGCGGTCCGCGTCCGCGTACCTGGGGCTTGTGGCGGCATGCGTTCGATCGGCTGGAGGATGTCCGCTTGGAGGATGAACGCTCGCGCGCCGAAATGGCCGAGTGGCTGGCGCGCTTTCGGCAAACCATGAGCGTGCTGCCGGATGGCGTTGTGATCGTCGATGGAGTCATGCATCTGGAGTGGTGCAATCCCGCCGCGCAGAAGCATCTCGGTCTCGATCTGGCGCGTGATGAAGGACGTCTGCTGACCAATTTGATTCGCTCCCCGGATTTCGTCGACTACATGCTGTCCGGTCGTTTCGACCAGCCTTTGCCGTTCATGCATCACGACCGCAAAATCCTGGTGCAACTGATTTCGTTTGAAAGTCGCCGGCAAATACTGGTCACCCACGATGTCACGCAAAGCGAAAAAACGGACACCATGCGACGCGACTTTATCGCCAATGCTTCGCACGAGTTACGCACGCCGCTGACTGTCATCAACGGTTTTCTTGAACATGCGCTGAGTAGCGAGATGGGTGAGGAAACCCGGCAGCGCCAGCTCAAGCTGATGGCCGAGCAAGGGCAGCGCATGCAGCGCCTGGTGGCCGACATGCTGACCTTGACCAGGCTGGAGTCGCTGGTGCAGCCTCCATCCAATGATGCAGTGCGCATCAAGCCGCTGCTGAATCGATTGGTTGAAGAAGCCCGGGCTTTATCTGCGGGCAAGCACAGCATCAGCTTGCAGGCCGAGGAAATCGATCTCAAGGGCAACCACGACGAGATCGAAAGCGCATTCGCAAACCTGTTATCGAACGCCGTGCGCTATACGCCTGACGGCGGCCGTATCGCGGTTAGCTGGACAATGGAAAACGACTGCGCGACATTGAGTGTGATCGATGACGGCATCGGCATCGCAGCAGAACATATCGATCGTTTGACCGAACGTTTTTATCGCGTCGATAAAACGCGTTCGCGTTCAACGCAAGGAACCGGACTCGGTTTGGCGATTGTGAAGCATGTGCTATTACGCCATCGCGGCCGTCTTCAAATTACCTCGGAGTATGCGAAGGGCAGTTGTTTTAAAATGATTTTCCAGCGCGCGCAATTGGCGTTGCGGCAAAATTAATTCAGCCTATAAATAATTTTGGATTGATGATTTGCTGATGTTTTAGGCAGAAAGAAAAAAAGATTCAAATTTTTATAAAAAAACGTGATTTTCTCTCGCATATTTTTCTAAATTCTGGTCTAATCCGTCTCTCAAGTTTTTCAGCAGATAAGTGTTTGGCAGTACCGTTATTGGGTCGGTTTTAGCAGCAAAATTTAGAAAATTTTCCTGTATAAAAATTTGACAAAAAACGAAATACTGTTTATTATCTTGCTTCTCGGAGTGTAGCGCAGCCCGGTAGCGCACCTGGTTTGGGACCAGGGGGTCCAAGGTTCGAATCCTTGTACTCCGACCACATTAAAAAAACGGGCTGTCTTCGGACAGCCCGTTTTTCATTTGTAGCTGACAAAAGTAGCTGACAAAAAATCAGCATCAATCGGCATCAATCGGCATCAATCAGTAGCAAGCAACATCAAGCACAAAGAGATCTAAAAGGATATTTTTTCAAGATATCTCATGATCGGAAACAGCGTAGCAAATGGCGGATCAATCCGGCCGTAGCTCAACTGGATAGAGCATTCGGCTTCTACCCGAAATGTTGGGGGTTCGATTCCCTCCGGCCGGACCAGTTTTCTGCCTGCAGTTGCTACCTGTGCTACCTGCCTTTATTCTCGCCCTAATACCCCACAATCCAATTTCTAATTTGCAATTCCCCTTTGCATCGCGGCACGTATTTGCTCGTGCCGATCACGATCCCAGGCGCAGTTTCTGAGTCAGCAACAAGCGCTTGCCGTATTGCGTGCTCAGAACGGCGCAGCATGTGCTCTGCATGCGACTAATCCCGTCACAAAACATTATCGCGATAAACCTCAAGGCGAGTTAAGGAGCGGCTGATTGATCCGCATCCTTATTCAATTGCAAGATGCGAACAGGCATTTTCGTGCCTTGCATCCGGCGGCATATGCTCGCCGCGGTGCACTCTTGTCCACTTGAATCAGAGGAGAATTGCATGCGTATTTTTAATCGCAGAACAGAACTTTCTGCATCGCTCATTCCTGCCAGTTGCTTGCTTAACAGGAGTGTTCGTCGCATAAGAGCGATGCTTGGTTTTGCCTTGATGCTGGCGCTAGCGGCGGCGGCACTGCCGGCGGCTGCGGATGAGTATGTTGATGCCTTGCACTACCCATCCAATGAGCAAGGCTGGGACGTCTTCCATGACCTGGAGCAGCGCCTGGTGCGCGATTTCGATGACGTCTGCGGTGATACCTTCTGTGAAGGCGAGTTCAGCAATCTGCAGGCGTTGCGCTACCGCTGTTCGGTGCGTAAGGCTGACAGCGTGATGGGGCAGTGTGTCTGGATATTTGCAGGAGGAAATGCCGAGGTCAACGAAACTACCGGCAAGGTCATGGTCGATGCCCGTACTTGGGCGTGCCGTACTCCACTGGCGCCGAATACGCCGCTGGCGTCCTTCTATAGCGCACTGTCCGGGAACGATCCGATCCATGCAAGATTGCCGGGAACGTCGACAACGGTCTATGAAGGTTTGACAGATTGTCTGAATTGATTCTTCGACATATGCGTGAAGAGGCAATAAATACTGACGGTGCGGGGGTAATGAGGGATTGGTGTTTCGACATTGAGCGTCCCTTTGTAAGCGGGCTCCAATTGGACTAGGGCCTTGGCCCTTTGCATTCGACGCGCCTTGTTGAATGTTTGCGATGACGCCCGCAGTGCGAGCGCCATCGATTCTTCTTGCTGCGTCAGGAAGCGTTTAGCCGCGTTAGCTAACTCGCTCCTTTACTTCCTAGCGACCGCGGCCGCCCGAGCGCCGTGGCGCCGCAGGACGTGCTTGTGAACCGTTGCCACCGCCATGGCCACGTGATGGGCCTTGATTCGGTTTGGCGCCGCCAGGAGCCGATGCGCCACCACCTTGTGGGCGGCCGCGTCCACCACCGCCACCGCCGCGATTTCCGCCACCACCGCTTCGCAACTGGATAGGTTGGGCGCGCGCGTTAGGGTCGGGTTCAAAGCCGGCGATGACTTCCTTCGGCAATTCACGTTTGATCAGCTTCTCGATGTCTTTCAACATCTGATGTTCATCGACGCAAACCAGGGAAACTGCTTCGCCGGTAGCGCCGGCACGGCCGGTGCGGCCAATGCGGTGAACGTAGTCTTCCGGTACATTCGGCAGGTCGTAGTTGACCACGTGCGGCAATTGGTCGATATCGATGCCGCGGGCCGCAATGTCAGTCGCCACCAGGACTTGCAGGCTACCGTCCTTGAATTCAGACAGCGCACGGGTACGCGCCGACTGGCTCTTGTTGCCGTGGATCGCCATGCCGCTGATGCCGTCTTTTTCCAGCTGTTCGACCAGCTTGTTGGCGCCATGCTTGGTGCGGGTAAATACCAGCACTTGCGACCATTGGTGCGTCTTGATCAGGTGTGCCAGCAGCGGATGCTTGCGGTCGCGATCAACCGGATGGATCTTTTGCTGGATCACTTCCACGGTCGAGTTGCGACGCGCCACTTCGATCATGGCTGGCGAGTTCAACAGATTGTCGGCAAGCAGCTTGATCTCGTCCGAGAAGGTTGCCGAGAACAACAGGTTCTGGCGTTTCTTCGGCAGCACTGCAAGGATTTTCTTGATGTCGCGGATGAAGCCCATGTCGAGCATGCGGTCGGCTTCGTCGAGGATCAGAATCTCAACGTGATTCAGGTTGACGGTGCCTTGCTGCATGTGATCCAGCAGGCGGCCTGGCGTACACACCAGGATATCGACGCCGTGCTTGAGCAACTTGATTTGCGGGTTGATGCCAACGCCGCCGAAAATCACGGCGGAGGTCAGCTTCAGGTACTTGCCGTACAGGCGAACACTTTCTTCTACCTGGGCTGCCAGCTCGCGCGTTGGCGTCAATACCAGTGCGCGGATCGGGCGCTGGCTGCCAACCGGATTGGTCGCAGAAGTTGACAGGCGATGCAATACCGGCAAGGTGAAGCCGGCAGTTTTACCGGTGCCGGTTTGTGCGCCCGCAAGCAAATCGCCGCCTGCCAGCACGGCTGGAATAGCCTGGGTCTGGATTGGGGTAGGGGTGGTATAGCCGTGTTCGGTTACGGCACGAACGATGGCTTCGGACAAGCCGAGTTCAGAAAAAGACATGACAACTCAATAGAATAATATCGGCCTGTCGCCTTTTATAAGGCGCCAGTCGCAGGCAAACGGATTAGAGGAGATGGAGCATTTTGGCTCCCAGGAGACTGTCGGGGCTTAATGCTCTAAGCCCGGCAACTTCCTTGACAGCAGTATTTGACTGGAGAATGTGCTGTGTCGCCGCAGAGTATAACAACGACGCTCTACAGGCAAGTAATTCCGATGCATTGGGAGGCGGGCGCCTTGAAAAGGCTGCCGCGCCCCGCCAACTGCCAGCGGATCACGGCGGCATGCGCTTTGGCAACGTCTCGCTCAGGGCGTGCTTTTCATGGCCGCGGCAGCGCGTTCGCTCAGTTCTTCGGGCGAGTAATCCGCTATGTGTGTGCTGACGGTCCAGACATGGCCGAAAGGATCTTTCAGGGTGCCGGAGCGGTCGCCGTAGAACTGGTCGCGCAGCGGCCGCAGTTCTACGCCGCCGGCAGCAATTGCCTGCGGGTAGATGACATCGACATTGTCGACATAGATCATGATGCTGATGCCGGCTCCGCCCAGTGTTTTGGGGCTGCGGATTTCCATGCCAGGACATTCATCGGCCAACATGACATGCGAGTTGCCGATTTTGATTTCTGCGTGGCCAATCCGGTGATCCGGGCCTTCCATGCGGAACAGTTCCACGGCATTGAACGCTTTTTGATAGAAAGTGATGGCCTTGGCGGCATCATCGACGGCGAGGTAGGGAGTGACGGAAGAGTAGCCGTCGGGAATTGGTTTGACTGCCATATTGTTCTCCTGCGAGTAGGGGAGTAGGGGAATAGTCGTTCAATCTGTCCGATTGCGCTGTTGCGCATGGCATGCATTGTAGTCGTCCGACCGCGCAGTTGAAATGACAAAAGCAGTGTTTTGTTTGCCAGGATAGTGCCAGGATCGCGCCAGGACAAGGAGGCCGTTTCGCTCCTTGTCCTGGTGAAGCAAATGTTTTATTTTTTAGCGAATGGCGACAGCAGGCCGACCATTTGCGCGAATACCTTCGGGCTGCCTGCCAGGACATCGCCCTTGTACAGGTAATCCGATTCGCCGGAGAAGTCGCCGATGATCCCGCCGGATTCTGCAATCAGCAATGCGCCTGCAGCGATATCCCAAGGCTTCAGGCCTTTTTCAAAGAAACCGTCCAGGCGGCCGGCTGCCACATAGGCCAAATCCAGTGCTGCTGCGCCGGGGCGACGCAGGCCGGCACAGCTTTGTGTCATGATGCGGAACATTTTCATGTACTCGTCCATCGCCGGGCCTTCAGTTTCGCGGAATGGGAAGCCGGTGCCGATCAATGCATCTGCGATCTTGTCGCGCTTGCCGACGCGAATTCGTTTGTCGTTCAGGTAGGCGCCGGAACCCTTGGTGGCCGTGAACAGATCGTTGCGAGTCGGGTCGTAGACCACGGCTTGGGTGATATGGCCGCGTTGTTGCAGGGCGATGGATACGCAGTATTGTGGGAAGCCGTGGATGAAATTGGTGGTGCCGTCGAGTGGATCGATGATCCAGACGTTTTCGTTGTCATCGTGCAGGTTGGCGGAAGCGCCCGATTCCTCGGCCAGGATGGCGTGATCCGGGTAGGCATTCTTCAATACGTCGATGATTGCCGCTTCGGCAGCTTGGTCGACTTCGGTGACAAAGTCGTTATGCTGTTTTTTTGTTACTTTCAGCAAGTCGAGATCGAAAGAGGCGCGCGAAATAACTGCGGCACCACGGCGGGCGGCTTTGATAGCCGTATTGAGCATAGGATGCATGATCGGGGTTTGGTTCCGTTAAAATGGCGGCACTGTAGCCTACCGGGAACAGAACCACCTATATGATAAATAATAATGAACGATGCGGACGTCCTTGATGGACATCTCAGTAACTGGGCTGCCAGTTAGGCAGCTTTTAGTCGCTGAAATCCGCGTAATGGCGCTATTTTAAATGAACCTGGCAAAAACCAATACGTCTCTTTTCAAACGGCTGCGCTTCGTGCTGGTCGAAACCAGCAGTCCGGGCAATGTAGGCGCCGCTGCGCGCGCTATCAAAACCATGGGTTTTTCCGAGTTGATCCTGGTGAATCCGCGTTTTCCTGATGTGTTGCAGCGTGAGGAAGCAATTGCCTTCGCCAGCGGCGCACAAGACATCCTGGCTTCGGCCCGTATCGTCGAGAGTGTCGAACAAGCGTTGGAAGGCTGCAACTTTGCGGCGGCGCTTAGTGCCCGCCTGCGTGAATTTTCGCCGCCCCTTGCTGCGCCGCGCGCTTTGGCGGCGCAGTTGGCAGCGGATGTCAGCTTGAACGCGGCGGTGCTGTTCGGCAGCGAGCGCTACGGCTTGTCGAACGAAGTTGTCGAAAAATGCAATGTGCTGCTGAATATCCCGGCAAATCCCGATTATTCGTCATTGAATCTGGCCCAGGCGGTACAGGTGCTGGCCTATGAGTGCCGGGTTGCGGCCATGGAAGATGCGCCGTTGCCATTGAGTAATGAGATTGGCTTTCAGGGCAACTCTGCCAGCTTGGTCGAGATTGACGGCATGTTTGCGCATCTCGAAAAGGCGCTCATCGAAATCGAATTCCTTGACCCAGCTAGTCCGAAGAAACTCATGCCGCGTCTCAAGCGCCTGTTCTCACGTGCGCAGCTGGAAACGGAAGAAGTCAATATTCTGCGCGGCATTGCCAGCCAGATTTTAACCAAGCGGCGACGTCTGGATAGATCCTGACCGACGTGCCGGGTAGTCGCGTGGCGGCTTAATATCTGATGCTGCCGGCGTTTCGGATGGCCGCGGATGCTGCGGGTTGCGCGCCGACTGCTATCGGCGCGCATCATATTTAGTCGCGTTTTGGTCGTGTTGTCAGGCCCAGCTGCGCAGTAAACCAACCGCCAAGCCTTCCAGCGCAAAATCCTCTTGCTTTGACGTGACGATGATCGGCTCGAAGTCGGGATTTTCCGGCAATAGTTGAATCACCGAGCCGTTCTTTTGATAGCGCTTGACGGTAACGTCGTCGCCCAGGCGGGCAACCACGATCTGGCCGTTGCGGGCGCTGTCGGTTTTTTTCACTGCCAGCAGATCGCCGTCCAGTATGCCGGCATCACGCATCGACATGCCGCGCACTTTCAACAGATAGTCGGGCTTGGCGCTGAACAGGGCTGGGTCGACGTTGTAGCTGGCCTGGATATGCTCCTGTGCCAGTATCGGCGACCCGGCGGCGACCCGGCCGACCAGCGGCAGGCTCAGCTGCATCAAGGCTGGATGTGGCAGCGCCAGCTGCGTGGCATGGTTGCGGCCGCCGGACTGGTGCGTTTCCGTCAGGCGGATGCCGCGTGAGGTGCCGGGTGATATTTCGATGGCGCCTTTGCGCGCCAAGGCTTGCAGATGCTCTTCCGCCGCATTGGCTGAGCGAAAACCCAGTTCGTTGGCGATTTCGGCACGCGTCGGCGGGAAGCCGGTGTTTTCGATGGCGCTCTTGATCAGGTCAAGGATTTGTTGCTGGCGTGCGGTCAATTTGATCATATATTTGCGGTACGAAATGTAGGGGCGCAACGCAGGCGCCCATTGCAGCGTGGCGAATTGCTTTGCGTATTCTCTGTGCTGAGAGCCCAGAAAAGGCGCAAAACCTGACTCGTTCAATGCTGTGCATAACAACAGTCTGTATTTTTGTACAGTATTTGTGCGAATGCAAGACAATTTGATGCATATAAGCCATAACGTAGAACAGGAATTTTGCGTAAGGGCTTGAAAGCGTTGAGTTTTGTTGCAAATGCTAGTATTATTGCTGGTTTTCCTCTTCCCACACTCGTCTTGACGCCGAGGTGGGCGATTTTTCAATCCGTCCAAAAGGAGCTTACATGCGTCATTATGAAATCGTATTTATCGTCCATCCAGATCAAAGCGAGCAAGTGCCTGCAATGATCGAGCGCTACAAAGGCATCGTCACAACCCGTGGCGGTACCGTGCATCGCGTGGAAGACTGGGGCCGCCGCCAACTGGCATACCTGATCCAGAAACTGGCAAAAGCACATTACGTCTGCCTGAACATCGAGTGCGACAGCGAAACTCTGGCTGAAATCGAAACCGGCTTCAAGTTCAATGATGCAGTATTGCGTCATCTGACCGTCAAGTTGAAGAAGGCCGAAACTGGTCCTTCGCCAATGATGAAGGCCGTGCAGAAGGAAGATGCAGCCAAGAGCCATCGCACTGAAGCGCCGGCAGCCTAATATTTACCTGGCCGCCTACCCGCATTCATTGCCTATCCATCGAGTCCATCAGGAGTGAGTCAACCCAATAACGTGTTTCAACTGGTAGCCGAAATCGCCGAGCGTGAAGTCATACGCTACACACCGGCAGGCATCCCGATCGTATCTGCGACTTTGCAGCACCGCTCGGAACCGATTGAAGCAGGCATCAAGCGTCTGATCGAATTTGAACTTGCCGCGCTAGCCGTCGGCGAGATTTCGGGAAGATTCAGCGCGGCGGCATTGGGAGGCACATTCTGGTTCACTGGATTCATGGCACGCAAGAGCCGCAACGGTAGAAGCCTGGTATTTCACATCACTGATTTCGCTGCAGTCGAAGCCGATGATTCCTCAGGAAGCACAGCTGCAATTGCAGATTAATTATTTAGATACAGGAGCCAAAAATGGCATTCGGTAAAAAGTTCGATAAAAGCAAACTGAAAAACAAGCGTCAACAACAAAACCCGCTGTTCAAGCGCAAGAAATTCTGCCGTTTCACCGCTGCACACGTTGCTAGCGTTGATTACAAAGATATCGACACGCTCAAGGATTTTGTTCAGGAAAACGGCAAGATCATGCCAGCACGTCTGACCGGCACCAAGGCAATCTATCAACGTCAAGTGGACACCGCGATCAAGCGCGCGCGTTTCCTGGCGCTGCTGCCATACACCGATCTGCACAACGCTTAATTGACGACTTGAAATAGGAGAAAAACATGCAAGTCATTCTGTTGGAAAAAGTCGTTAATCTCGGCAATCTGGGTGAAGTTGTTCGCGTCAAGGACGGTTACGCACGTAACTTCCTGATTCCACAACGTATGGCACGTCGTGCTACAACAACTGCTGTCGCTGAATTCGAAGCGAAGCGCGCTGATCTGGAAAAAGCTGCAGCTGAAAAGCTGGCCGCTTCCCAGGCTCAAGGCGAGAAGCTGAACGGTCTGACCGTGCAGATTTCGCAAAAATCGGGTGTGGACGGCCGTTTGTTTGGTTCCGTCACCAACTTCGATATCGCTGAAGCGTTGACCAAGCAAGGTTTTGCTGTTGAAAAAGCACAAGTTCGCCTGCCGAACGGCCCGCTGAAGACTACCGGCGAACACGCTGTTGCAGTCGCATTGCATACTGATGTCGTGATCGACATCACTATCGCAGTTATCGGCGAGCACGTTTAATACGCTGTTAATAAAAAGATATTGCAGTAATAAAAAAGCCGGGTTTTCCCGGCTTTTTTTATGTCCATTGTTTTGGGTGCGGTGGGTGAAACAGGTATAATTCGCGCCATGAAAGCACCTTCTAAAGCACCATCAGATCCACAGCTTGACTCCCTCCGCGTACCACCCCATTCAATCGAAGCCGAGCAGTCCGTTTTAGGAGGATTGCTGCTGGATAATGCGGCCTGGGACAAGATCGCCGACTTCGTGAGCGCCGACGATTTCTATCGTTACGACCATCGGATTATTTTCCAGCACATGGTCAAGCTGATCAACAGCACCAAGCCGGCCGACGTCATCACGGTCTTTGAATCGCTGAGCGGGACCGGCAAGGCAGAGGAAGTTGGCGGCCTGTCCTATCTCAACGCACTCGCGCAAAATACCCCGTCCGCAGCCAACATCCGCCGTTACGCTGAAATCGTGCGCGACCGCGGCGTGTTGCGCAAGCTGATCACCGTAGCCGATGAAATCTCGGGGCAGGCATTCAGCCCGCAGGGCAAGGAAGTCAAGCAGATGCTGGACGAGGCCGAGTCCAAGATTTTTGCGATTGCCGAAGAAGGCGCGCGCGGCGCGCAGGGCTTCCAGGAAATCCAGCCCTTGCTGACGCAGGTGGTGGAGCGTATCGACGAACTCTACAACCGCGACAACCAGAGCGATATCACCGGCGTCTCGACCGGTTTCATTGATCTCGACAAGATGACCTCGGGCCTGCAAAAGGGCGACCTGGTGATTGTGGCCGGACGGCCATCGATGGGTAAGACCGCGTTCTCGGTGAATATCGGTGAAAACGTTGCGCTCGACAGCGGTTTGCCGGTGGCGATTTTTTCGATGGAAATGGGCGGCGCCCAGCTCGCCATGCGTATGCTCGGTTCGGTCGGCAAGCTTGACCAGCATCGCTTGCGTACCGGCCGCCTGAACGACGAAGACTGGCCGCGCCTGACGCATGCAATCCAGAAGATGAACGATGCGCAGTTGTTCATCGATGAAACGCCGGCGCTGAGCTCGATCGAATTGCGGGCGCGGGCGCGTCGGTTGTCGCGCCAATGCGGCACGCTGGGTTTGATCATCATCGATTACTTGCAGCTGATGTCGGCGAATAGCGCCGGTGAAAACCGCGCGACCGAAATTTCGGAAATTTCGCGAAACCTGAAGGGGCTGGCGAAAGAATTGCAATGTCCGGTGATTGCCTTGTCGCAGCTTAACCGCTCATTGGAGCAGCGTCCCAACAAACGCCCGGTCATGTCCGACTTGCGTGAGTCTGGCGCTATCGAGCAGGATGCCGACGTTATCCTGTTCATCTACCGCGACGAAGTCTACAACCCCGATTCACAGGAAAAAGGCACTGCCGAAATCATCATCGGCAAGCAGCGTAACGGGCCGATTGGCAGCGTGCGACTGAGTTTCCTCGGTCAATATACAAAATTCGATAATTACGTTGGTAATTTGGATGCGCCATACGGCGGAGATTGATTTCCGTTGTTTTTAGTCAACACCGGCGGCGAAGAAATCCACAAATCCTGTTTAGCAATAAGTGGGCGAGCCTGATATATTTCAGTTTCGTGACATTTGTTTGCTTTAAATCAATATATTTAGTAATAGATTCAGCTTAACCTCAGAAGAGAGAATAAACATGTTTGGACGATTGATGCCCACCGAGGGCAAATTCTTTGAGCTCTTTAATCAGCATGCGGAGTTATGCGTCAAGGGAGCCAAGGAAATGGTGGCGTTAATGACGAATTTCGACGATCTGGAAATTCGCGTGCATGCAATTGAAGGTATCGAAAAGCAGGCTGACCAGGTCACGCATCATGCCATCGACATGCTGCACAAGACGTTCATCACGCCGATCGATCGTGACGACATCCATCAGTTGATTACGCGCATGGATGACATCCTGGATCTGCTGGAAGATGCGGCGCAGACCATCTCCCTGTACGACATCAAGGCCATCACGCCGGAAGCCAAGCGTCTGGCTGAACTGTGCCTGGGTTGCGCGGAGAAGGTCAAGGCGGCAGTCGGCTTGCTGCACAACATGGACAATTCGCGTGAAATCCTGGCAATCTGCGTCGAGATCGACCGTCTGGAATCGGACGCCGATCATGTGATGCGCGCCGCCATGTCGAAACTGTTCCGCGATGAGCCTGATGTCCGCACCTTGATCAAGCTCAAGGCGATCTATGAACTGCTGGAAACGGTTACCGATCGTTGCGAAGATGTCGCCAATATCATTGAAGGCATCATCGTAGAAAACGCCTGATGCAGAGTAGGGCGGTGGCGGCCTGGTGCCGTTGCCGCATTGTTCTTCCAATTCGACTTAAACGATTACCGGGCGCCAATCGCGTTGCCCACCCCGGCTGGAGTCACAAGCACTTGCCGGATTGACGTAATCTCAAAAAACGACGACACAACCTATTCATGCACACCCTTCAAATCAGTATTTACGTTCTCGTCTTTCTCATTGCACTGGCGCTGGTGTTCGACTTCATGAACGGTTTTCATGATGCCGCCAACGCCATCGCCACGGTGGTTTCCACCGGCGTCCTGAAGCCGCAACAAGCGGTTGCCATGGCTGCGTTGTTCAACTTTATCGCGATTGCGGTGTTCCAGCTGCACGTTGCGGCCACGGTCGGCAAGGGGACGATTGATCCCAATGTGGTCGATCATTACGTGGTGTTCGGCGCACTGGTTGGCGCCATCTGCTGGAACATCCTGACCTGGTATTACGGCATTCCATCGTCGTCGTCGCATGCATTGATCGGCGGCCTGGTTGGCGCCGCAGTGGCCAAGGCCGGCACCGGTTCGCTGATCTCGGCCGGGCTGATCAAGACCATTGCTTTCATCGTCTTGTCGCCGCTGCTGGGCTTTGTGTTCGGCTCCATCATGATGGTGCTGGTCTCGTGGATCTTCGTACGCTCGACGCCGCGCAAGGTCGACAAATGGTTCCGTCGCCTGCAACTGGTATCGGCTTCCATGTATAGCTTGGGACACGGCGGCAACGATGCGCAAAAAACCATCGGCATCATCTGGATGCTGTTGATTGCGACCGGGTTTTCGCAGGCGACCGATAGTCTGCCGCCATGGTGGGTGATCATTTCCTGCTATAGCGCGATCAGCCTGGGGACCTTGTTCGGCGGCTGGCGTATCGTCAAGACCATGGGTCAAAAAATCACCAAGCTGAAACCGGTAGGTGGCTTCTGTGCTGAAACCGGCGGTGCGATCACGTTGTTCCTGGCCACTATGTTAGGCGTGCCGGTATCGACTACCCACACCATCACCGGCGCTATCGTCGGCGTCGGCGCGGCGAAACGCGTCTCGGCAGTGCGCTGGGGCGTTGCCGGGAATATCGTTTGGGCCTGGGTGCTGACAATTCCGGCATCGGCCTTCATGGCGGCAATTGCCTGGTGGATCGGTAAGCATATTCTGTAAAATTGGTCTGCAGGAACATAAAAACGGCGCATCGTGAATGATGTGCCGTTTTTTTTTGTTTTTTTTTCGAGAAAGCTTAGATATCAGTTTTGCCATTTTTCTCGCCGCTATAGGCAAAACGTGAGAGTATTTCAATACAGCTATTGTTGTTTAGTAGTAACTAGCATTGATTTCACAACTTAGGCGCAAATTTTTGTGCATTGATTGAGGACTTAGCCATGTTATTGCTACGTAAGAGAGAAATTGCCAGTGTCATCATCGCATTTACCGGAGGGGCGGTGGCGGCGCCATCCTATGCGGCATGCTCCAATAGTGCTCCCGCCAGCGGCGCCACGGTAAGTTGCTCTGGTAACTTTACGGCACCGGTGCTTGCCCAAGCCAGTAGCAGCAGCGTCGCCGTCACGCTGGATTCGACCGTCGTCGCCAACATTGCGCGCGGCACCAGCCCCATTGCTTTTAGCGTTGATACCTCTAGCACGATTGTCAATAATGGCAGTGTCACGTTAACAGGCGGCGGTGGCACCGGCGGCAATCGTGGCGCGGCGCTGCTGGGCGTCAATAACAACAACCAGCTGACCAACGCGGCCCAAGGCAGCATCACGACAACCGGTGCCTTTAACGATGGCATGGCTGCCAACGGCAGCGGCAATATGCTAATCAATCAAGGCTCCATTTCGACATCGGGCCCGAACGCCTATGGCATATCGGCGGCATGGGGGCAGACTAATGTCGGCCAGTCGAACAACAACGTCAATAATTCGGGCACGGTCACGACATCGGGCAGCAACGCGCGCGCCATCTCGATTCTCGGTGGCAGCGGCACAGTCACCAATAGCGGCAGTTTATCGACCAGCGGCGCCAGCAGCACCACGGTGTACATGCAGGGCAACAACGACAAATTGGTTAACAGCGGCAGCATCAATGCAACCGGCAACGGTTCCGAAGCGGTGTTCTCGAATACGGTGAGCTCCGGCTTCAATGCCAGTATTGAGAATCAGGCTGGCGGCCAGATCATCAGCCAGCAAGGCATCGGCATTCGAACCTTGAATGGCGCCACCACAGTCATCAATGCGGGCCTTGTGCAGAGCGGAGTCGGTACAGCGATCTCGATGGGACATGGCAGCAATACGCTGATATTGCAAACCGGTTCGGTAATCAACGGCGCTGCCGATGGCGGCGGCAATGCTGGCACCAGCCTGGTGCTGCAGGGATCCGGCACGGCGTCGAATGCGTTCACGAATTTTGCAACCCTGCTGGCGCAGGGCGACAGCTGGAACTGGAGCGGCAACGGCACCTTCACAACGGCGCAAATCCAGAGCGGCATGTTCAACCTGACCGGCACCGTCGGCGGAGCAACCACGATTTCGGCGGGCGCTACGCTGGCCGGCAGCGGCGGCACTGTGGCTGGCAACCTGCTCAATCAGGGAACCTTGCATCCCGGCGTCGGCGATGGCACCGGCGGGTTAACGGTGACCGGCAACTACACGCATGCAGCCAATGCGATATTTCAGACCGAGGCGTCCCCGGTTTCCGCCGGCTTGCTGACCGTGGGCGGCAGCGCCAGCCTGCTGGGCGGCACCGTCAACGCCACCATGTTGCCGGGAGCTTATGCGGATCAGGTAAAGCTGCCGATAGTCACCGGCGCCGGCGGCGTGACCGGCAATTTCAGCCAGTTGCAGGCGAATGCCACGGCTTTGCTGACGCCGACCCTGGAGTACGACAACGGCCATGCCTACCTCGTCATTACGCGTGCTCCGATCACTACGGTGGTGCCTAGCGGGAATGACTCAGCCATTGGCCAAGCCATCGACAGCAGCCGTCCGCAAGTCACCCCGGCAGATCCGACGCCCGCTCCTGTTACGCCTGCCGGCGTGCCGGTCGCCAGCGGCGCATTGGCGGCCACAGTGGACTCACTTAATCTGATGGATAAAGATGATCTGAAGGCCACAGTCGGCAGCCTGACCGGCGGTATTCACGCGACTTTCTCGCAACTTGCCTTGCGCGAAAACGATCTGTTTGGCCGGGCCTTGTCGATGCGCCTGGATACCCAGCGTCAAGGCGAGCGCAAGGATAGCGATAACGGCGTGTGGGTTCGGCCGTATGGATCTTTCGGGAAATTGAGCGCGACTGGCGATACCGCCGGTGCGCGCTACACGATCGGTGGCATCAGTACCGGTGCCGATCGTGCCGTGGGCAGCGATTGGATCGTCGGCGGTGGTCTCGATTATGCGCACATGCAGGCAGATTTCGACGACTACAACGGCAATGGCAAACTCGACAGCTATAAGATCGGCGCGTATGCCAGTTATAGCCCCGGGCCTTTTTATGTCGACACCATCGCCAGTTATGCCCTCCAGAATACCCAGATCCAGCGCGATGTGCTGACCGGAACCGGCAGCCTGCGCGCGCAGGGCTCTTATGACGGCCGCCAGGCCAGCTTGTACGGCGAGTCGGGTTATCGCATCAAGCTGGATCAACAAACCGTGCTGCAGCCTTTTGGCGCCTTGCATTACACGCGTTTGCGCCAGGACGGATTTACCGAAACCGATGCCGACAATCTTGGCATTTCAGGCCAGGCCAATACCCTCAACAGCCTGCGCAGCAGTATTGGCGTCAGGCTGAGCAGGGATCTGGCGCTCTCCAGCGGCGTTCTTACCTTTGGCGCGCAATTGCGCTGGATGCATGAATTCATGGATGCGCAGGCGCAGTATCAGGCCACCTTGATCGGTGCGCCTGGTAGCCCGTTCACCGTAAAAGGCGTGGATTTTGGGCGTGATGCCGCGCTGGTTGGCGTCAATCTTTCTTACGCAGCGACGGCGCGCCTGAACCTGTTTGCCGATTACGACTTCCAGACGGAGTCACACAACCAGGTCAATCGGATTACTGCCGGCCTGCGTTACCTCTGGTGAGCAAATAGTGCGCAGGTAATGCAATCCTGACGCCATAAATGACGAGATCGATGCGGCTTTGCAGCGGCATCGATCTCGTTTTCTTTAGGCTGGCAACTGACGCCGGTTGGCGTCCGTCAGTGCGCGCCGCCGGCGTCGACCGGTACGCTGGAACGCTGTGGTTTGGTCAGCCATACCAGCGCGATCAGCATCACGAACAATACCGCCGAGATCCAGAAAATATCAGTGGCGCCCTGGGTCGCGGCTTTCACTGAAATCAGTCGGTCGACAGTGGCCCAGGCAGCCGGCTCCGGCATGCCTTGCGCGGTCAGGTTATGCACCGCTTCGGTAAATGCCGGATTGTGCGGACCGGTGAACTCAGTCAATTGCGAATGATGCAGCGATGTGCGGCGATCCCACAAGGTACTGGTGATCGAGGTGCCCATGCCGCCGAACATGATCCGCACGAAGTTTGACAAGCCCGCCGCCGATGGAATCTTGTCTGGCGGTTGGCCGGACAGGATGATCGACGTCAATGGAATGAAAAACATGGCCATCGCCGCGCCCTGGATGATGGTCGGAATCATCAGCGTGAAGGTGTCGACGTTCTCGGTAAATTGCGAACGCAGGTAGAACACCACCGCAAAGATGAAAAAGGCCGTGCTAGCCACCCAGCGCGCATCGATCTTGGGCAGCAGCTTGCCGATGAAGGGCGACAGGATGATCGCAAAGATCCCCACCGGCGCCATCACTTCGCCAGCCAGCGTGGCCGTATAGCCAAGCGTGGTTTGCAGCCACAACGGCAGGATCACCAGGCCGCCGAACATCAGGCCGTAACCGACTGAAATGGCAATCACGCCGCCGCTGAAGTTGCGGCTCTTGAACAGCCGCAGATCAACCACCGGATGATCATCACCCAGTTCCCAGATCACGAAATAGATGAAGGCAACCAGTGCAACTGCGCCCAGTATCACGATGGTCGAGGAATTGAACCAGTCGAGTTCCTTGCCCTTGTCCAGCATGATCTGTAACGAGCCGACCCAGATCACCAGCAGCGCTAGCCCGACCTTATCGATCGGCAGCTTGTAGGTGACCGATTCGCGCTTGTGGTAGATCGACCAGGTGGCCCAGGCGGCAAATATGCCGACTGGAATGTTGATGTAGAAAATCCAGGGCCAGGTGTAATTGTCTGAAATCCATCCTCCCAGCAGCGGCCCCATCACCGGCGCCACCAGGGTGGTCATGCCCCAGAAGGCCAGGGCCATGCCGCTCTTTGAGGGCGTGTAGCTGGATAGCAGCAGTGACTGCGACAACGGAATCATCGGCCCGGCAACTGCACCCTGCAGCACCCGCGCTGCAATCAGCACTTCCATGCTGGGGGCCAGGCCGCACAGGATGGATGACAGTACGAACAGGATGATCGATGTGACAAACAGGCGAACCTGGCCGAAGCGCTGGGTCAGCCAGCCGGTCAGCGGCACCGAGATCGCATTGGCGACCGCAAACGAAGTGATGACCCAGGTACCTTGTTGCGGCGATACGCCAAGGTCGCCGGAAATGGCGGGAATGGAAACGTTGGCAATCGACGAATCGAGCACGTTCATGAACACGGCCAGCGATAAAGCTACCGTGCCCATGACGAGATTGCCGCCGGTGAGCGGCGGCAGTGGTTGCGATGGCGGCCGTGCTGGCGCTGCCGGTTTTGGGGAACTCATGAAGGCATTCCGGTAAGGGTTCGCATGGCGGATGCCGTCATGACGGCATCCGGCAGGGCAGTCGACACAAGCTTAGTGTGCCGCAGCTGCATTGTTATTGGCGGCGATGATACTGGCGATGCGCTCGTCGGCTTCGTGGCCGCTCTTGTCGAAGACGTCGGTGGTGTAGGCCGGAGCGGTGCGCGCCGTGCCTGCAGTCAGCGAAGTGCCTTCGGTTTTGGCCACGTCGACCGTCGCATCCATCGACACGCCTATGCGCAGCGGATGGCTTTCCAGGTCTTTAGGATCAAGCGAAATCCGCACCGGAACCCGTTGCACGATCTTGATCCAGTTGCCGCTGGCATTTTGCGCCGGCAGCAGCGCGAACGCCGAGCCGGTACCAGCGGCCAGGCCAACCACTGTTCCGTGGTATTCAAACTTCGAGCCGTACAAGTCCGATTTCAAGGTCACCGGCTGGCCGATGCGCATGTTGTTGATCTGGACTTCCTTGAAGTTGGCATCAACCCACAAGGCATTCAGCGGCACGATCGACAGCAGCGGAGTGCCTGCGGCAACGCGCTGGCCGACCTGCACCGAGCGTTTGGCAACGTAGCCGGTGGTTGGCGCCAGCAATGTGGTGCGGGCCAGGTTGATGTAAGCGTTACGTACTTGTGCAGCGGCGTTGAGCACGTTCGGGTGCTGTTCCACCGATGTGTGGTCGGTCAACACCTTGTTGGATGACAGTTGTTCGCGTGCGGCTTGCAATGCTGCCTCCGCGCCTTGAACCGCTACTTTGGCGTGATCCAATTCTTCCTTGGATACCGCGCCGGTGCTGATCAGTTGCTGACGGCGCGCCAGGTCGGAGCGGGCGCGGTCCAGTTCGGCACTGCGTGCGGTGACGTTGGATGCGTAGGTGTTGTTGTTGACGAACAGCGTGCGCACCTGGCGTACGGTTTGCGCCAGTTGTGCTTCGGCTTGATCGAGCGCTACCTTGGCATCGGCCTTGTCCAGTTCAACCAGCGGTTTGCCGATCTGCACCAGTTCGGTATCGTCGGTGTTGATTGCCAATACCGTGCCGCCGACTTGCGGCGTGACTTGCACCACGTTGCCGCCGACGTATGCATCGTCGGTGTTTTCGTAGTGACGGGCGTAGATGAACCACCAGATGCCATAAGCGATCAGCAGGATGATCAGAACGATAGTGACGCCGATCAGCAGGCCGCGGCGTTTGCCGTTGCCATTGGTTGCCGCCGGAGCAGGTGCAGCAGGTGCGGCAGGTGCGGCAGGTGCGGCAGCGGCGACGCCGCCGGCCGAAGAGTCTTGTGGAGTTTGATTTGGTGTTGTCATGATGCGGGTTTCGCAATAAGTGAACGGTTTATTGGTGAATTAATTGGCGCTGCTGACTTGCGGACTGCCATTGGCTGGGGTCGGTTCGGCCGGGCTGATGCCCTCGGCCGACGCATCAAAGCCGCCGCCCAGGGATTTGATCAGGTTGACCCGCAGATCGGCACGGCGTGCACGCGCATCCAGCTCGAGCTTGCGCTGCGCCAGCCAGGAAATCTGGGTGCTCACCACCTGCAGCATGTTGGCGGTGCCGACCTGTTGCCTTTGTTCTGCCAGCTTCATGCCGTGTTCTGCCGCGTCAACTGCAGTCTGCTGGTTCTTGTCCTGGATTGTGGCCGATTGCAGCGATTGCACGCTATCCGCCACGTCATGGAATGCGTCGTTCAGCGCCTGGTTGTAAGTTGCGACGGCGCCATCGTAGGCAGCGACCCGGCCTTTGAGTTGGGCGCGCAATGCTCCGCCCTCAAAGATCGGCAAGTGGATCGCCGGGCCGATGCCGACCACCTTGCTGGTGTGGTTCAGGAAATCAGAAAAGCTCAAGCTGGAAAAACCGGCCATCCCGCTCAGGTTGATATCAGGATAAAACTCGGTCTTGGCAACCTTGATGTCGCTTTGCGCGGCTTCCACCTGCCAGCGTGCAGCGACTATATCCGGACGGCGCCCCAGCAAGCCCAGCGGCAGTTGGTCAGGCAGTGCAATGGCGCTTTCTGGCGGCAAGGTTGGCACCGGGATTTTCAAACCGCGGTCCGGGCCTTGGCCCATCAATGCGGCGAGCTGGTTGCGGGTCAGCGCGATAGCTTCCTGCCATTGCGCTTGTTCGGCCCGCAAGCCTGCTACTTGTTGCCGGCTCTGCTGGTTGTCGCTTTGGGTGTCCAGGCCGGCGGCGAAGCGTTGCTGCGTCAGCTTATCCAGCTTGTCGCGCAATACCAGTTGCTGGTTGGTCAGGTCCAGCTGGGCATATTGACGGCCCAACTGCAGCCAGGCTTTGGCAATACCCGCAGTCAGCGCCAGCCGTGCTGCATAGTGCTCGGCTTCGGCAGCCTTGCTCTGCGAGATGGCCGAGCGTAGCTGCTCGCTGTGCTTGCCCCAGAAATCCAGGTCGTAGGAGAAATTCAGTGCGGTTTCATAATCGGTCACGTACATGCCGCCGAACGGAGGCGGGTAGATGCTGTTCTCGGAAAAGCGTTCACGCGTGGCCGACAGGCTGGCGCCGACTTGCGGCTTGCCGGTCGCGCCGGCGGCTTCGATCATTGCGCGTGCCGCCGAGATGCGTGCCGCCGCAGCTTGCAGGTTAGGATTGCCGGCCAAGGCTTCGTCGACCAGTTGTTGCAACTGGCTGCCGCCAATGCCACTTACCCATGACGCATTCGGCCAGGCGCCGCTTTGTCCCGGCAGCGAGGTTGCCGTGGCGTAGTCGTCCGGATTGTTGGAACGTGCTGTGCTGTGTATGCCGCTGAAGTTGGCGCAAGCCGACAACAGTAATATAGCGGCGCCGATGGCAAGCCGCTGAGCACTGAGTTTTGGCAAAGTGCGCTGGGATGTGGATGGATGAGAGTTCATGTCGGTGTTGATTTGACGAGGTTTTGTTTGATTTGACGACTATGTTTATTGTTGAAGCAACGACGTTTCGATTACTGCTGGATGGCAAAGTTAGGCAAATTAATATTGCATAGTCAATGGGTTTTCTCTTCAGTCGAATTGCTCGCAAGCAAGCGCCGCAACATCGATTTCAAGAAGCCAATCTCTTCCGCGCTGAAGTCGTAAAAATGTTTATTCAATACGCCGCAAAATACCTTCGGTATCTGCGTCGATAGGGCAATTCCATCGGCGGTCAGCTTCAGTTTCATTAAACGCCGGTCATGCGCACATGGTTCGCGCTGTATCAGATTACGTGCCGCCAGACGGTCTATCATGCGCTTGGTCGAGGCGGCGTCGGTATAGGTCTCGCGCGCCAGGTCTGCAGCAGTAGAATATTTTCCTGTAGACAACATCAGGATAATAGCGCCTTGCGCATGGGTTATTCCGAATTTGGCCAGCGATTCGTCTGAACTCTTGACCAGCATGGCACGCGAACGGGCCAGCAAATAACCTATGCTTTCTTCTATCTGATAGGTGTCGAGATCAAATAATGGGGACGAATTGCTCATTTTCTTGCTTCAATAATCGTTGCCTAGGCAAGAATATACTGCAAATTAAAATTCTTTGCTGAGCACAAGCTAGAAGTGTTGTTCAAGCTTCAGTGAATTTCAATATCGGTCTTCGCTGGCGTGCAGGCCGGCAGGCGTACCGTCACGGTGAGGCCGCGTTGTCGTTCGCCACTGCCCAGCGTCACTGTGCCTTGCGCAGCGAGGACGATTTCCTTGACGATAGCGAGCCCGAGGCCGGTGCCTTCTTGCCCCGGAGCAGCGTTGCGGAAGAAGCGTTCGAACACGCGATCGCGGACTTCGGCCGGAATGCCGGGGCCGTCGTCACTGACGCTGAGATCGATCCAGCCGTCGTTGAGCGCGAGCGTTACGGTCACTTTGCCGTTCGCCGGGGTATAGCGGATGGCGTTGTCGACCAGGTTCATCAGCATGGCGCTGAACAGGGCTTCGTTGCCCATCGCCCACGCCTGCTCAATATCGGTGTCGAAGCCGAGGTCGATGTTCTTGCGTTGCGCCAGGTCGACGATCTCTTCCAGCACGGTTGCCGCCAGCGCGATCAGGTCCACCGGATGCCTGAGGAATGCCGTGGTGTTGGCGGCTTCCGCCTGTGACAGCAACAAGAGCTTGTTGGTCAGGTCGGTCATGTTGCGGCTGCTTTCCTGCAGCGCTTGCAGCACTTCGCCGCGCCGGGTTTCGTCATCGAGGCGGCGCGCAAACTGGATTTGCGAATCGATCAGCGTCAGCGGTGTGCGCAGCTGGTGTGCGGCATCGGTGATAAAGCGCTTCTGCGCCGCCACCTGGGCATTGAGGCGCTGGATGGTTTGATTCAATGCTTCGACGATAGGGCGCAGTTCCAGTTGCAGCTGACCCGGCTTGATCGGTGACAGTGAGGTGGCGTCGCGCAATGCCAACTGGTCTTTCAAATTCATCAGCGGCCGCAACTCGATGGTCAGGCCGATCACTACCAGCGCGATCGCCAGCAGCAACATGGCGATTTGCCGATGCAGGGCAGGGCGCCATAACCCGGCCAGCATCTGGTCGTGGGAGCGGGTGGTCTGCCCCACCAGAATCGCTACCTTACGCAGTTGTCCGCTGTCGTACAGCGTGCGTACGGCGCTGACGACGCGCAAGGCCTCGCCATGGTATTCGATGCTACGAAACGCTGGCGCGCTAACCGGGAAGCGCAGGATTTCCGGAAAATCGGGACGTCCAGCCAGCAGCTTTTCGTGGTCGGTGATGACCTGGTAATACACCTGGTCCTGTTCGGGCGAAACCAGCAGCTCCAGCGCCGCCGGCGGCACGCTGACATGCGGTACGCCGTCCTGCCAGAGAATGGCGCCGGCGATCACCTGGGCCGACGCCAGCAGTGCATGATCCTGGATTAGATCGGCCGTTTGCCGCGCACTGCGATACGACAGCGATGCGCTGATGGCGACGAACAGCGTCAGTGGAATCAGCAGCCACAGCAGCAAGCGCAGGCGCAGGCTGATGATCACTTGAGATCTTTCTGTTTGAGCAGATAGCCGAGCCCGCGCAGTGTCATGATCGCAGCCTGGCAGTGTTCCAGTTTCTTGCGCAGACGATGGATGTAGATTTCAATCGCGTCTGCGCTGGGCTCGTCGTCGAGGCCGAAGACGCTGCTCATCAGCGCTGCCTTCGATACGGTCTTGCCCTGCTTGAGCATCAATATCTCGAGCACGTCGTGCTCGCGCCCCGGTAGCGCCAGCAACTGGCCGGCGATCGAGAATTGCCGCGTATTGCTGTCGTAGCGCAGGTCGGCGCAATGCATTTCGGCGGCCTTGCCGGGAGTCTGGCGGCGGATCAGCGCCTTGATGCGAGCCACCAGCTCACGCACTTCGAATGGCTTGACCAGATAGTCGTCGGCGCCGGCGCCGAGACAATCCACTTTTTCATCGATCGAACCGCTGGCGGTGAGAATCATCACCGGCACGTTGTTGTGGCGCTCGCGCAGCCGCCGCAATACGCTCTTGCCGTTCATCTTCGGCAGTTGCAGGTCGAGCAGCACGACGTCGTAGCTTTCGCTTTGCAGCAGACGGTCGGCGGCTTCTCCATCGGTGGCGAGATCCAGCGTGAATTTTTCTTCCTTCAGGATCTTGCTGAGCCACAGCGCCAGCGGCGGATTGTCTTCGATCAGGAGTAGTTTCATTGAAGTGGCATGGTTTGGTTATGTTGCGCTGCATGCAAAATAACAGGAATTTGGAAAGCTGGATGAAAGTTATCGCAGCCTAGAATACGCCCAAGACTGGAGCAACGGCTTGCATCCTGCGGATCCGGTCATTATCCCAAAAAAACAAATGGAGACAACACAATGCAGACTCTCGTCCGAGGTTCCCTGATTTCCGCCTTGCTGGCCGCTGCCGGCGTGCTGTGCGCCGGCCAGGCCGTCGCCGCCGATTCGGGCAAGATCACGATCATGGTTGGCGGCATCACCAAGATGATCTACCTGCCGGCCAAACTGACCGAGCAGCTCGGCTACTTCAAGGAAGAGGGCCTGGATGTCGAACTGCAGTCGCAACCGGCTGGCGTCGATGCTGAAAATGAACTGTTGGCAGGCGCGGTGCAAGCCGTTGTCGGCTTCTACGATCACTCGATCGATTTGCAGAGCAAGGGCAAGGAAATCACTGCAATCACGATTTTCGGCCAGGTGCCGGGCGAAGTCGAAATGGTGTCGAGCAAAGCCGCTGCAACCATCAAGAGCATGGCCGACGTCAAAGGCAAGACATTGGGTGTGACCGGCCTCGGCTCATCGACCAATTTCCTGACGCAATACCTCGCTGCGAAGCAAGGCATCACCTCCAACCAGTTCTCGGTGCTGCCGGTTGGCGCCGACAATACTTTCATCGTCGCCATCAAGCAAGGTCGCATCGATGCCGGCATGACGACTGAGCCGACCGTATCGCAGTTGTTGAAGACTGGCGATGCGTCGGTGCTGGTCGACATGCGTACGGTGGAGGGCACCGTCAAGGCGCTGGGCGGTTTGTATCCGGCCTCCAGCCTGTACGTCCAGCGTCCGTGGCTCAATACGCACAAGGCAGAAGCCGCCAAGTTGGCGCGCGCCTTCGTCAAGACACTGAAGTTCATCAATACCCATAGTGCTGCTGAAATCGCCGACAAGATGCCGAAGGATTACTACGGCAATAACAAGCCGATGTATGTGCAGGCCTTGCAAAACTCCCTGCCGATGTTCTCGCCGGATGGAAGAATGCCGGCCGGCGGCCCGGAAACCGTGCTGCAGGTGTTGTCCGGATTTAATCCGAACGTCAAGGGCAAGCACATCGACCTCTCCAAAACCTACACCAACGAATTTGTCAGCGCGACAAAGTAAGGATGCTTGGTGATGGTGCTTAGTTATAGAGCTTGGTTATAGAGCTTAGTTAAGTCTGTATCAGGTGTTCCACAACGGCAGGCGCCACGCCTACCGCGGGGGACGTGCACGCCGCAAATCGGGCGCCTGGTGCAAGCTGGTTCTCACAAAGGAAATATCGAATGAATCAAACAATATCCGCTGCGGCTCCATCGACGGCCGGCCAGCAAATTTCGCGCGACACGCCGGCCATTGAGTTGCGTAACGTCTCTTGCCGTTTCATTTCGCCGGACGGCAAGGCTACCGTGGCTCTGCGCGATTTCACGATGAGCGTGGCGCGTGGCGAATTCGTCGCGATTGTCGGTCCGACTGGTTGCGGCAAGTCGACCACCCTCAGCATGATCACCGGCCTGCTCAAGCCGACTGTCGGCGAGGTGCGCATCATGGGTGAGCCGGTCAACGGCATCGATCCGCGCATCGGCTTCGTGTTCCAGAACGATGCGGTGTTCCCATGGCGCAGCGTGCTGCACAATGTCGCGGCGGGACCGCTGTTCCGCGGCAAGCCGAAAGACGCCGCCTATGCCCTGGCAGAAGAGTGG
Organism: Collimonas sp. NPDC087041; assembly: GCF_044745265.1. NCBI lineage: Bacteria > Pseudomonadati > Pseudomonadota > Betaproteobacteria > Burkholderiales > Oxalobacteraceae > Collimonas > Collimonas sp. NPDC087041. The sequence continues at coordinate 189,716 of NZ_JBIUZX010000006.1, read as the reverse complement.
ATACGCCGCGTCGGCCTCGATAAATTCAGCAACCACTATCCGCATCAGCTGTCCGGCGGCATGCGCAAACGCGTGGCCCTGGCGCAGACCTTCATCAACAGTCCTGAAATCCTGTTGATGGATGAACCGTTCAGTGCGCTCGACATGCAGACCCGCACCCTGATGCAGGATGAACTGTTGCAGCTGTGGTCGTCGCAAGCCGGTTCGGTGGTGTTCGTCACCCACGATCTGGAAGAAGCGATTGCGCTGGCCGACAAGGTCTACGTGCTGACTGCGCGTCCTGCCACCTTGAAGAGCGTGTACGAGATCGATCTGCCGCGTCCGCGCGTCATGTCGGAAGTGCGCTACGAGCAGCGCTTCATCGATATCTCGCGCAAGATCTGGGCCGATCTGCGTGAAGAAGTACATATCAGCTAACTAGCCATCGGCATTTATTCCATTTACATACCGTCGCCTGTTTCGATATGGATTTCAAATAGGCGAGAGGAAAAAGGCAACTCAATGAATCAAGCACATGCAATCGACAAACTCAGCGCGGCCAGCCTGGCGACTGTCGAACAAGAAGCACAACGGAAAATCAAACAACGCCACTGGCTGGTGATTTCATTGCGACTGGCGATCCTGGTGATTACGCTAGGCGGATGGGAACTGGCGGCGCGGCTGAACTGGATCGATCCATTTTTCTTTTCGCAGCCAACATTGATCGTAATCCAGATCTACGACTGGATCGTCGAGGGAACCTCGCAAGGGCCGCTGTGGACGCAAGTGCTGGTGACGCTGGAAGAAACTGTCTTGGGCTTTCTGATCGGTTCGGTGGCCGGCGTCATTTGCGGCATTTTATTGGGCCGTAACAAGCTGCTGTCGGATGTCTTCAGTATTTATATTCAGATTGCCAACTCGATTCCACGGGTTGTGCTGGGATCGATTTTCGTCATCGCACTGGGCCTGGGTATGGCTTCCAAAGTGGCGTTGGCGGTGGTGATGGTGTTCTTCGTGGTGTTCGGCAATGCATTCCAGGGCGTGCGCGAAGCAGACCGTTACATGATTGCCAATGCGCAGATCCTCGGCGCCTCGCCGCGCCAGGTCACCATGTCGGTAGTGATTCCATCGGCGCTGAGCTGGATTCTGGCGAGCTTGCATGTCAGTTTCGGCTTTGCACTGGTCGGTGCAGTTGTGGGGGAATTCCTCGGCTCCAAGCAAGGTATCGGCTTGTTGATCTCGACCGCGCAAGGCGCATTCAACGCCAGCGGCGTGTTTGCAGCGATGATTGTGCTGGCAGTGGTGGCGCTGGCTGCAGACTATTTACTGACAACCTTAGAAAAACGTTTGCTGAAATGGCGTCCTGTGGCATTCTAGTTTCCATCTGACGTATTTCACATTTGTATTTCAGTCTTAAGGTTGCGGCGCATTTAACGATGCGCCGTTTTTTTTGACTTTTTTATTTGTCAAAAGAGAAATTCAAACTCTTCCGCTGGCCAGCCATTGCGCCCAGTCCGGCCGGCCATTTCGCAATGCTGTCCGTGCTGCCTGCTGATGATCGTAGGCGACGCACAGGTGTGCCACGCTCCAGCCGTCGCTGGTTTGCTCGCATATGGCGTAGCGGGCATGCGGACTGCCATTCTCAATCGTATGGAAGCAGGGCTGGTCGTCGTCATAAGCCTGCAAACCGACGCTGCCCGGATTGACAACCAGGCGTCCGCCCGAAATGGCGCAGCTGCGCGGCTTGTGCGTGTGGCCGCAAATGATCAGGCTGTGTGCGATGCCCGCTGCACGGGCTTCGATATCGCTACCTGCGGCCATGCGACAGCCATGCTGGTCAACCTGTTCCAAAAAATACACCAGGTCATTGTTAGGTGTGCCATGGCACATGAAAACGTCTTTGCTGATCTCCAACGTGGCGGGCAGGGAGCGAATCCAGTCGCGCTGAGTTGCCGTCGTGTTGTCATAGGCGAACTGGTCGCTCGGTTGGCCCGGCCGCTCTGCGCAGTCGAGCAGGTGCCGCTCGTGGTTGCCACGGATCGTAGGTAGTTGCAGCGGCATCAACAGATCGGCGGTTGCCGATGGTTCCAGCGGGCCGGAAAGGATGTCGCCGGCATTGACGATCAGGTCGGCACCACGGCGCTTGATATCCGCCAGCACGGCTTCCAGGGCCAGGATGTTTCCATGGATGTCGGAGAGAATGGCAAGTTTCATGGCGGTTTCTTTCATGGCGGGTAATACGAATATTGCACCACCAAATAAAAACGGGTGCAATTCAATCAAGATCGAATTGCACCCGCTGGACCTCTGCAGCGCCTGGTTGGGCGCCGCGGTCAGTCGTTGTTACAGTACGTCGCTGGCATGATCAGCCAGGCGCGAGCGTTCGCCGCGCGCCAGCGTCACGTGGCCGCTATGCGACCAGCCCTTGAAGCGGTCGACCACATAGGTCAGGCCGCTGGAGCCTTCGGTCAGGTACGGCGTATCGATCTGCGCAATGTTGCCCAGGCAGATGATCTTGGTGCCCGGACCGGCACGCGTGACCAGCGTCTTCATTTGCTTCGGCGTCAAGTTTTGCGCTTCGTCGATGATCAGGAACTTGTTGACGAAAGTGCGGCCGCGCATGAAGTTGAGCGACTTGATCTTGATGCGTGAACGAATCAGATCCTGGGTGGCGGCGCGACCCCATTCGCCGGCATCCGAATCGGATTTGTTGAGCACTTCCAGATTGTCGTCGAAGGCACCCATCCACGGCCCCATCTTCTCTTCCTCGGTACCCGGCAGGAAACCGATATCCTCACCGACCGGCACCGTGACGCGGGTCACGATGATTTCGTTGTAGGTCTTGGTTTCCAGTACCTGCGCCAGGCCTGCCGCCAGCGCCAGCAAGGTCTTGCCGGTACCGGCCTGGCCCAGCAAGGTGACGAAGTCGCAGTCGGGATTCATCAGCAGGTTCAATGCAAAGTTCTGCTCGCGGTTGCGGGCGGTAATGCCCCACACGCTGTTCTTGGCGTGTCCGTAGTCGCGCAAGGTTTGCAGCACTGCTGTCTTGCCGTTGATCTGCGTGACTTGTCCGTAGAACGCCGGTTCACCGTTTTTCGGTTCAATGAACACGAACTGGTTGACCAGCAACGACGGCACCAGCGGGCCGCTCAGGCGGTAGAAGGTATAGCCGGTGCCATGCTTGTTTTCCTGCCAGGATTCGATGCCCTTGCCGTGCTTGATCCAGAAATCGTCCGGCAATTGCTGGATGCCCGAGTACAGCAGATCGGTATCTTCCAGCACATGGTCATTGAAATAGTCTTCCGCCGGCAAGCCCATTGCACGGGCCTTGATGCGCATGTTGATGTCTTTCGACACCAGCACCACCGGACGGCCCGGGGTTTCTGCTTCCAGTGCGCGCACCACGCCGAGAATCTGGTTGTCGGCTTTGCCTACCGGCAGACCTTCAGGCAGGTCGACATTCTGCAGTTTGGTCTGGAAGAACAGGTGGCCCTTGGCATCCTTGTTGCCGAGTTTCGACAATGGAATGCCATGGTCGATTTCGTCATCGACCACATCGCCAACCAGTGCATCCAGCGAGCGTGAAACCTGGCGCGCATTACGCGCTACTTCGGACATGCCTTTCTTGTGGTTGTCGAGCTCTTCCAGCGTCACCATCGGCAGATAGATGTCATGTTCCTCGAAACGGAACAGCGATGTTGGATCATGCATCAGCACGTTGGTGTCCAGCACGAACAGCTTGGTGACACCGGATTTGTCGGCGGCGCGGCTGGTGTTCGATTTCGGACGGCTGTCGGCGCTCTTGGCCGGTTTTTCGGCGGCGCGTGAGTTCTCAGCCGGGGCCTTGTCGGTCTTGCGCGCCTCTACCGCTTTATTGCGGGCCTGCGGTGCTACTTCTTTGATACGGGTAATCGGTTCGACAACTGCGATACGTGGTTTGACGGCTTTGCCGGCTTCCGCTTTTGGATACTCCTGCACAGACAATAAAGCAGCGGGTTTGGTCGGTAATTTTGGTAGGGGCATCAGAACCTCGCTCTAAAGATGAAATAAATGTTCGCTTTGGTGATAACACGAACTGGACCAAACGGGTGAAGCAACGCCTAGAACAACAGAAAAATAGTTAAAAAACATTAATCACGAGGAGGAAGCGATAGCAATCTACAAATTAAAAAGTAAAAAAGCCGTTTGGGAAGGCCTTCAGGCCTTGCCACAAACGGCTTCCAAAATTATTTTTTTGTGAATTCAATGACTTAAAAACTCCAATACTTCTTCAACATGCGCTGGCACCTTCACTCCACGCCATTCTTTCACCAATGTGCCGGCGCCGTCAATCACAAACGTACTACGTTCGATGCCGCGTACTTTTTTGCCGTACATATTTTTCATTTTCATGACATTGAACATCGCGCACAGCGTTTCGTCAGGATCTGAAATCAGGTCGAACGGCAAGCCCAGTTTGGCCTTGAAGCCCTCGTGGGAGCGGATGCTGTCGCGGCTGATGCCGAAGATCAAGGTGTTGTGCCGCTGGAATTCTGGATACAGGTCGCGAAACTGGATGGCTTCGGTGGTGCAGCCTGGCGTGTTGTCTTTCGGATAAAAGTACAGCACGATTTTCTGGCCCTGATAGTTCGATAACTTGAACGTCTGTTCGCCAGTCATGGCGGCAGTGAAATCGGGCACTGTCATATTGATGATGGAAGGAGTGTCAGCCACGGTATTGTCCTGTTCATTAAAAATGATAATTGCGGCACAGGGTTCGGGGGCCGTCGCAGTAAGCGGCGTATCAGCCCGTTCCCAACTGACTGAGCAAGAATATTCAAGCAAGCAGTGCTTTTGCAAAACAGGGTAGACGAGCGTGGCCTTATCCGCCGGCAGCAATTTCCAATTGACGCTCAGCTAACCGCCATCTGCGCCTGCATGATCATTTCGCCCGAACGTCCCGGCAATTCCGCCCAGTTGAGCGGCACACTCGGCAGCGGCTGGTCTTTCACCTGCTGGTAATAATCTTCCATCGCGACCAGATCGTAGCCTTGCGCTTGCCAGCCCTGCAGCAATTGTTCGAATATGGGGGCGAGTTTTTGGCCTTCAAGCTCTGCGTGCAGAGTAAATACATGATCGCGTGGAGTTGCCGTCAATGCCAGGATATGGGCCGCGATATTCGACGGTGTCAGTTCGACGCCGTCGAAACTGCGTCCCAACAATTCGTCGAGTGTCGGCAGTGTAGTCGGCAATTGGATGCACGGCAGCGTCTTGCCGTTCACTTGCAGCCGATGCGGGCCAGCGGCGTTATCTGCGAGTGCGCCATTGTCGGTCAGCATGGCGCGTCCATCTGACGAATAGGCGATGCCGAATTTTTCCAGCTGCTCGAACGCGTAAGGGTTCATTTGCCAGCCGGCGGCGCCGTGGGTTTTCGGTGTTGTGCCGAAAACCTGGACGAAGCGGTCGTACGCGCGTTGCATCTGCTGCTGGGTCCAGTCCGCGCCGCGCTGCCGCACGTGATCCTGCCAGACGCGATGGTCCCAGGTATGGATGCCGCATTCGAAGCCGGCATCGCGCACTGCTTGCATGTATTTTGCACAAGTCTTGCCGATATCCGGGGCCGGCAACAGCACGCCATACATCAGGGTCTTCAAGCCATAGTGCTCGACCACCGAGGTGCGTGACACTTTCTGGAAGAAGCCCGGACGAAATACCTGCTTGAGCGCCCAGCCGGTATGGTCGTGGCCGAGCGAGAATAGGAAGGTGGCGCGCGCCTGATACTTGGTCAACAGGCGTACCAGGTTAGGTACCCCTTCGCGGGTGCCGCGATAGGTGTCGGCGTCGATTTTTAAAGTAAGAAGGGGCAAGTTGTGTGGGCTGGCAGTGAGTGTTCGAACAAGAGCGCTGAGTGATTCATTTCCGTGCCTGTCATTCCCGCGTTGGCGGGAATGACAGTGGTGCTAGCGAAAAGCTGGAGAAAAATTTAATCCATCAAAGCGCGTGCTTCGGCGACCTGGCCGCGATACGCGTCGAAAATATTGCGCAGGGTGTCGGCCATGGTGGTGGTCGGCTGCCAGTTCAGTTCGTCGCAGGTGTTGGTGATCTTCGGTACGCGGTTCTGCACGTCCTGATAACCCTTGCCGTAGTACGCAGCGGAGGTGGTCTCGACCAGCTTGACCTTCTTCGCCGAGTCGGCGTATTCAGGATATTCGGCAGCCAGTTTCAGCATCATGTCGGCCAGGTCGCGAATCGAATAGTTGTTGACCGGGTTGCCGATGTTGTAGATCTTGCCGCTGGCGACGCCGTCCTTGTTGGCGATGATCTTGATCAGTGCGTCGATGCCGTCGTCGATGTAGGTGAACGCACGTTTTTGCTGGCCGCCGTCGACCAGCGAGATGTTCTCGCCGCGGACGATATGGCCAAAGAATTGCGTGACCACGCGCGAGCTGCCTTCCTTCGGCGTGTGGATCGAATCCAGGCCGGCGCCGATCCAGTTGAATGGACGGAACAGCGTGAAGTTCAAGCCTTCTTCCATGCCGTAGCCCCAGATCACGCGGTCCATCAATTGCTTGGCGCAGGAATAGATCCAGCGCGGCTTGTTGATCGGGCCGCAGATCAGTTCGGATTGTTCCGGATCGAATTCTTCATCGTGGCACATGCCATAGACTTCCGAAGTCGATGGAAACACCAGGTGCTTGCCATACTTGGCAGCGGAACGCACGATCGGCAGGTTGGCTTCGAAGTCCAGTTCGAATACGCGCAGCGGTTGCTTGACGTAGGTCGACGGTGTGGCGATGGCGACCAGCGGCAGGATCACGTCGCATTTCTTGACGTGGTATTCGACCCATTCCTTGTTGATCGTGATGTCGCCTTCGAAGAAGTGCATGCGCGATTTGTATTCTTCATTGTCGAGCAGGTCGCGGATGCGGTCCGTCATCATGTCCATGCCGTAGACGTGCCAATCGGTGGTTTCCAGGATGCGCTTGGACAGGTGGTGGCCGATGAAACCATTGACGCCGAGGATGAGGACTTTTTTCATGTTGATATCTTGTTGTTAGGTTGCCATTCGACGGAACGGAGGCTCAAACACTGCAATGCCTGGGTGGCATCGTGGTAAAGGGCTCCGCGCTGTTCGCAGGATGACACAACCGGTTTTATAAAAGGATGTTTTGTAATGCCTCTGGCGTCACGGTTTTACCGTCGGCCAGCAATTCGTTAATCAACAGCGCGCGGCCATCGCCACATACGCCAACAATGCGATTATCCACTACCGCCAAGCCCCGAGGCAAATTTGCGGGAAGATTTTCGATAAAGTTGTCCGATAGGTATGCTTTTCCGATAATCAGAGTGCGATCCTTGATCACGGTCCAGGCGCCAGGGTAGGGCGGCGCGACCGCACGGAACAGGTTATACACCTGCTGCGCCGGCTGGTTCCAGTCGATTTCACCATCCGCCGGCTTGCGGCCGCCGAAATAGCTGCCTTGCGACAGATCGTTCGGCAGTTTTGGCGTTTGTCCTGCCAGCATCTCCGGCAGCACGTTCCACAAGGTTTGTTCAGCAGCAACCACGACCTTGCCGAATACTTCATAAGCAGTGTCGTCAGGCAGGATGGGCACTGCAGTCTGCGCGACAATGGCGCCGGCGTCAGGCTTGGCTGCCATTTCATGCAGGGTGGCGCCGGTTTCCGTTTCGCCGTGCAATACCGCCCAGTTGATCGGCACCCGGCCGCGGTACTTGGGCAGCAGCGAGCCATGCATATTGAAGGCGCCGTGCTTGGCCAGTGCCAGCAAAGCGACCGGCAGCATGTGACGGTAATAGAAACTGAAAATGAAGTCCGGCTGCGCTGCGGCGACCTGGGCCAGCAGTTCAGGCGTGGCGGGATCGGCTGGAGCGATGAATGGGATGCCGCGCTGGCGGCACAACGCCGATACCGACTCGAACCAGATGGTTTCTTGCGGATTGTCTTCGTGGGTCACCACCAGCGCGATGTCGACGCCGCGCGCCAGCAGGACTTTCAGGCAGCGTACGCCGACGTTGTGATAGGCGAAAACGACTGCTTTCATGATGCTTGCTTGTCCTCAGATGACGATTGTTCCAGCATCGCTTGCACGACATAGCGTGGGCGCGCGCGCACTTGCTGGTAAATGCGGCCAACATATTCGCCGACCAGGCCGATGCCGAACAGGATAATACCCATCAGGAAGAAGGCAAAGGCGAACAGGGTGAACACACCTTGGACTTCGGCGCCAAGCACGAAGCGGCGTACCAACAGCAATACGAACAGCGCAGCGGAAGCGAAGGACAGCACAATCCCGATTAGCGAAAACAACTGCAGCGGCACGATCGAAAAGCCGGTGACCAGGTCGAAATTCAGGCGGATCAGGCTGTACAAGGAATACTTCGATTCGCCGGCCGCGCGCTCTTCGTGTTCGACCACGATTTCAGTTTCTTTGCGGGCAAAGGTATAAGCCAGCGCCGGCACGAAAGTGTTGACTTCCTTGCACTGGTTGATCAGGTCCACCACGTTGCGGCCATAGGCGCGCAGCATGTTGCCCTGGTCGGTCATCTTGATGCCGGTGATTTTTTCGCGCAGCAGGTTCATGGCCTTGGAGGCGATGGTGCGCCAGGCCGAATCCTGGCGCTTGCGGCGGATCGATCCGACGTAGTCGTAGCCTTCGCGCATCTTGGCCACCAGGTTGCCGATTTCTTCCGGCGGATTCTGCAGGTCAGCGTCGAGCGTGACGGTGATCTCGCCGCGGCTGGCTTCAAAGCCGGCCAGGATCGCCATGTGCTGGCCGAAATTGCCGTTGAACAGGACGACGCGGGTGACATCGGGTCGCAACCTGAACTGTTCTGCCAGGATTGCGGCCGATTTGTCGCGGCTGCCGTCGTTGATGTACAGAATTTCATAGCTGATGCCAAGTGCATCAAGCGCCGGGTAGAGGCGCTCGAACAGTTTAGCGAGGCCCGATTCCTCGTTGTATACCGGGATGACGACGGAAAGTTCTGGTTTCATCAAGCGATTGTCAATTTTATTGAAGAACGGATTTTACCGCGGAGACGGCACGTTCGACATCGTTCTTCGTCATCACGTTGAACAGTGGCAGCGAGACGATCAGCCGGCCGACTCTTTCTGCCACCGGGAACATGCCTTCCTTGAAGCCGCGCGCCCGATACATGCTGAGCAAATGGATCGCCGGGTAGTGGTAGCCGATGCCGATACCGCGTTCCTGCATCTGCTCCATGAACGTGGCGCGCGCCGGTTTGCCGTCTTTGCGCTCCGGCAGCACCAGCTGGAACATGTGCCAGTTACTGTTTTCGAAATCCGGAACCGGCAACTGAGCGCCGTATTTGGCTTCAAAGTCGCTGCCGAAGCAGCTGAAATAATGCTGCGCCAGCTCGCGCCGATGCGCGGTGATGGCTTCAATATGGGCAAACTGGCCGAGGCCGATGGCTGCGGCAACGTCGGTCATGTTGAATTTCCCGCCCAGCACATCGACATCGAGGCCATCGAAGCCGCTGCGGGTGACGCCTTGCAAGCGGTATTTTTCCGCCAGGCGCGCTTCCTCGGCATTGTTCAACACCAGGCAGCCGCCTTCGGAAGAAGTGATGTTCTTGTTGGCCTGGAAGCTGAATGAGGCAAAGTCGCCGAAGGAGCCGATGCGCTGGCCGTTCCATGTCGATCCCAGCGCTTGTGCGGCATCTTCGACTACGCGCAGATTATGTTTCTTCGCCAGCGCATACAGGCGGTCCATGTCGACCGGCAGGCCCGACAGGTAGACCGGGATGATGGCCTTGGTGCGCGGCGTAATCGCGGCTTCAACCTGGGCCAGGTCGATGTTGCGGGTGATTGGGTCGATATCGGCGAACACCGGCGTGGCGCCGGTTTCGATAATCACGTTGGCGGTGGCAACCCAGGAAATCGGCGTCGTGATGACTTCATCACCGGCGCCGATGCCGGCGATGCGCAGCGCGATTTCCATGGTGCAGGTGCCGGAATTGAAAGTGCGCACCAGGCGGCCGCCGAAGTACTCCGATAACTGCGCTTCGAATGCCTGCACCTTGGGGCCGCTGGTAATCCAGCCGGAGCGCAAGACATCGCCGACGGCGGCGATGGTGGCTTCATCGATGGTGGGTTTGGCAAACGGCAGGAATGGTTGTTGGCTCATGTTGTTTGTGGATTCCAATGTGAATTTGGTGGAGCGATCTACAGCTTCTCTTGATGGACTTAGCTGCGGGTCAGCAATACTACGCCGACGATGATGATGCCGATGGCAAGCAAGCGCTGTGCCGAAATCGCTTCACCCAGGAAGTACCAGGCGCCGACGGCGCTGATGATATAGCCCATCGATAGCATCGGATAGGCGATTGTGACGTCGACTCGCGACAAGCCGATGATCCAGACCCCCACCGAAATCACGTAGCAGGTCAGGCCGCCCAGGATCGGTAGCTGTGTCGCCAACTTGAGGCCGGTGGCAAACCAGTTTTGCGACGTCAGGTGGATCGCGCCAACCGCGTTGGTGCCGGCCTTCAGCAACAACTGGGCCACGGCATTCAGGCAGACGCCGGCAAGGATGAAGGCAAAGGTTGTGATGTTCATGTATATGGTTGTTATTGGCTGCGTATTGGCTATTTATTGGCTGATTATGGGGCAGATGGCGCCGCCGCGGAGGCGGCGGGTGCTGCCGGGGATTCAGCTGGGGCTGCGTCAGTTGCTTGAGTTGCTGGAGTCGCTGGCGCCGCCGGAGCGACCGACGCAGCAGCAGGAACACCCAGGTTAGTCACGACCACACGGCGCGGATCTTCGGCGATAACCCGCATCGGTACGCCGCGTTGCGCCAGGTCGCGGTAGTTTTCCGGACGGATGATGGCGATGTCCTTCTTGCCGGCGGCCTGGTCGGCAGTCCACTTGACGACAAACGCATCGATGGTTGGAATCCACAGCTGCGGTTCCTGGCCAATGCCGAATTCCAGTTCATCCTTGTGCTGCACCATGGTCATGGTACGGCGCAGATAGAACGGCAAAGCCTGCTCGTATTTGCCAACCACATACAGCGTGGTTTGCGGCGTTATTTCGGCGTTGATGGCGGGCACCATGTCAATACCGGCCGAATAACGTCCTTGTGGATCGTGACCGTACATCAGCAATTGGCCGCCGATGAAACCGCTGGCGGCGAGGGCGACAATCGCCCATTCCCGTTGCCTGCGCACCAGCAGCAATGCCGCGATGGCGCCGATGAAGGCAACCACGGAGGCGCCGAACACCCATGGCACATGCGCTTGCAGCAAAGGCAGCGAGTAGGCGTCTTTGGCCAACGTTGGAATCTTCGATGACAATGCCAGGCCGATGACGGCCGGCAGCAGAAGCAGCAAGGCCGACGCTTGCACCGACTTGTTGCTGGCGTTATCCAGGTGACAAGCAATCAGCAGCGCCAGCGCCGGGAAGATCGGCAGGATGTACGACGGCAGCTTGGAGTCGGAAATGCTGAAGAACACGAAAATGAAGACGCTCCAGATCAGCAGCATTTTCTTCGGCTGGAAGCCGGACGCTGCACTGCGCTCGTGGGCGCCGTTCCACAAACTTTGGAACAATACGCCAAGCCACGGCACGATGCCCAGGATCAGAATCGGTACGAAGTAATACGGTGGGCCATAGCGGTTATGGATCTTGCTGGTGAAGCGCTGGAATTGTTCGTGGATGAAGAAGAATTGCAAAAATTCCGGATTCTTCATCGAAATCAATACAAACCACGGGGTTACGATAATAAAGAACAGGATCAGGCCCAGCACCAGGTGCAGTCGTTTCCAGATCGACCAATCGCGTGAAAACAGCGTATACAGCACCAATACCGCGCCCGGGATCAGTAAACCGATCAAGCCTTTCGACAAGACCGATAGCGCCATGCCAGCCCAGCACAGCAGCATCCAGTTGCGTTGTTCGCTGTGACTGATGTCGCTGCGTTGCGCCAGCAACAGCGCGCACAGTGCGATCGTCATCATGCCGGACAAGCCCATGTCGAGCGTGTTGATGTGGCCCAGGCCGGCCCACAGGAAGCTGGAGCCGAGCACCAGCGCTGCGTAGAAGCCGATGCGTGCAGAGAATATGCGAGTGCCGGTGAATGCCACCAAAACTACGCCGAGCAGGCCACACAAACCGGTCCACAAACGCGCCTGCCATTCGCCAAGGCCGAACAGTTCAAACGTGATGGCGTTCATCCAGGTTTGCAGCGGCGGCTTCTCAAAATACTTGAGGCCGTTCAATCGCAACGTGATCCAGTCGCCGGTGGCAACCATTTCACGCGCCATTTCGGCGTAGCGGCCCTCGTCGGTAGGCACCAGGGTGCGCGCGCCGAGCATATAAAACCAGATGATGCAGAACAGCAGGAAAAGTAGCCAGACGAAAGTTTTTGATTTGTGCAGTTCACGCATCTTGGGCGGTTTCCTTGTTGGTATTGAAAATCAGGGCCAGCACGACTTTGCGTCCTTCGGCCATCAAAATGTTGTAAGTGCGACAAGCAGCCTGGTTGTCCATGCATTCGACGCCGATGCGGCGCGCCGTCAGCACGGTGGTCAGTTTCGGGTGGACAAAACGCTGCCGCAGGCCGGTGCCGAGAATGACGACATCGGGCCGGGTGCTGTCTATATGAGCGAAATGTTCGGCCGTGAGAGCGTCGAATCCATTGACCGGCCAGACCACTGGCGCCGATTCGGGCAAGACCAGCAGGCTGTGCTCGTAGCGGGTCGCATTGATTTCCACGCCATGGTCGTCGTAGGCCGTGACGGTCTGGTATTGCTGGGTCGGAGTGGTATGTAGCTTCATTGCATTACCTTTAATTAGCTGGGCAAGGCCTGCTGCCGCATCAAAGCGGCGCCTGACCTCGTCACGCAAATAGTTGTCTGGTCATGTTCAGAGTAAAGATCAAGATAGCTCTAAAAACCAAGGATAGACCGAGGATGACCTGCAAATTTCCATAAAGTGGAAAATAAAGTGCTGCATTGTAGCGTTTTCCGCTGGGGAGCTTGCGTTATTGATTGATAAAACCTCACGCTTTCGGCAGAATGGGTGGTTCGGGCGGTGATTTGTGCACCGCCGAAAAGCTGTCCGGAAAGTCGTGAAATAAGCCTGGAGTGGTCCTGGGGCTGTCCTTACAAGGGGTAGCTGCTTGCATTTGCTGCGGCACACGTTTAAATGCGTGACGATAATCATTTTCCAGACAGCTTTTTAAAGCTCGATAATGTTGCGTAAAATACAAGGATTGTACTGTGCGACCGATTCAAAAATCGAAGAAACTGGATGATGTCTGTTACGACATCCGTGGCCCTGTGCTGGAAAAAGCGCGGCAAATGGAAGAAGAAGGCCACAAGATCATCAAGCTGAACATCGGCAACCTGGCGGTGTTCGGTTTTGAGCCGCCGGATGAAATTGTCCAGGACATGATCCGCAACATGGGCAATGCTTCCGGGTATACCGATTCCAAAGGCATGTTCGCGCCGCGCAAGTCGGTGATGCATTATTGTCAGCAGAAGCGCATTCAGGGCGTCACGATCGACGACATTTACCTGGGCAATGGCGCCTCGGAACTGATCGTGATGAGCATGAACGCCTTGCTCAACACCGGTGATGAAGTGCTGGTGCCATCACCCGACTATCCGCTCTGGACCGCTGCCGTCAGCCTGTCCGGCGGTACGCCGCGGCACTACATCTGCGACGAGCAGGCAGGCTGGTTCCCGGATATCGAAGATATCAAAAAGAAAATCAATTCGAACACGCGCGCAATCGTCGTCATCAACCCGAACAACCCGACCGGCGCCTTGTATCCGGTGGAGTTGCTGCAGCAGATCGTTGAACTGGCGCGCCAGCATCAGCTGATCATTTTTGCCGATGAGATCTACGACAAGGTGCTGTACGATGGCGAGGTGCATACGTCGCTGGCGTCATTGGCGGACGATGTGCTGTTCATTACCTTCAACGGCCTGTCGAAAAATTATCGGTCCTGCGGTTATCGCGCCGGCTGGATGGTGGTCTCGGGCGAGAAAAAACACGCCAAGGGTTATATAGAAGGCTTGAACATGCTGGCGTCGATGCGCCTGTGCGCCAATGCGCCGGGTCAGTATGCGATCCAGACTGCGCTGGGTGGTTATCAAAGCATTAATGATCTGGTCGGGCCAAACGGCCGTTTGACGCGGCAGCGCGACATGGCTTATAAATTGCTGACCGATATCCCGGGCGTGACTTGCGTCAAGCCGAAGGCGGCGCTGTACATGTTTCCGCGTCTCGATCCGAAGATGTATCCGATCAGCGATGACCAGGATTTCGCCTACGAGCTCTTGGCCGAACAGCGGGTCTTGATCGTGCAGGGCACCGGGTTCAATTGCCCGACGCCGGATCACTTCCGCGTGGTGTTCCTGCCGAACACCGATGATTTGGCCGATTCAATGGGACGCATTGCCAATTTCCTGGAAGGGTATCGCCGGCGTCACGGAACGGTTTGACGGTTGTAAGGTAGTTTTTTTATTCAATTTTTTCACAGACAGCAGAGAACATGAAATCCATCAAGGTAGGTTTGCTTGGCATAGGTACGGTCGGTTCCGGCACGTTTAACGTATTGAAGCGCAATCAGCAAGAAATTGCAGCGCGCGCCGGGAGAGCTATTGAAATTACGATGGTGGCCGATCTCGATACCGAGCGCGCCAAGAAGCTGACCAATGGCGAAGTGGCAGTCGTCAACGACGCTAACCTGGTCGTCAACAATCCCGATATCGACATCGTCATCGAACTGATCGGCGGCTACGGCATCGCCAAGGATCTGGTGCTGAAGGCGATCGCCAACGGCAAGCACGTGGTGACCGCCAACAAGGCCTTGATCGCGACCCATGGCAACGAGATTTTCAAGGCCGCGCAGGAAAAGGGCGTGATCGTTGCGTTTGAAGCAGCGGTAGCCGGCGGCATCCCGATCATCAAGGCGCTGCGTGAAGGCCTGACCGCTAACAGCATCCAGTGGATCGCCGGCATCATCAACGGCACTACCAATTTCATCCTGTCCGAAATGCGCGACAAAGGTCTCGACTTTGACGTCGTGCTGAAGGAAGCGCAACGCCTCGGCTACGCCGAAGCCGATCCAACCTTCGATATCGAGGGTGTCGACGCGGCCCACAAGCTGACCATCATGGCCTCGATCGCATTCGGTATCCCGGTGCAGTTCAGCAAGGCGCATGTGGAGGGCATCACCAAGCTGCAGGCTACCGACATCCGTTACGCCGAACAGCTCGGCTATCGCATCAAGCTGCTCGGTATTACCAAACGCACCGCCGGCGGCATCGAGCTGCGCGTGCATCCGACGCTGATTCCGAGCGCGCGCCTGATCGCCAATGTTGAAGGTGCGATGAATGCGGTGCTGGTGCGCGGCGACGCGGTTGGCGACACGCTGTATTACGGCAAGGGCGCCGGCGCCGAGCCGACCGCTTCGGCAGTGATCGCCGATCTGGTCGATATCACACGCCTGGCAACCGCCGATCCGGAACATCGCGTGCCACACCTGGCGTTCCAGCCGAATGCGATGGCCGATACGCCGATCCTGCCGATGGCCGAGATCACCACCAGCTACTACTTGCGCATGCATGTCGCCGATCAACCCGGCGTGCTGGCCGATGTCACGCGCATTTTGGCGGACTCGTCGATCTCGATTGATGCCATGCTGCAAAAAGAACCTGCGGCAGGTGAGACCCGTACTGATATCATTATGCTGACGCACCAGACCCAAGAAAAAAATGTCGAGGCAGCGATCGCCAAGATCGAAGCTTTGGCGACTGTGGTCGGTACGGTAACCAAGATTCGACTGGAAGAGCTGGGCTAATCCCCATTTTGTGGCTATCGCCAAAACGCGTTCGATATCTGCAGTTTCGCCGGCGCCCGGCGTGCTGCAGTTGTCGGGCGTATTCTTAGGAGAGTGTATGCGTAAGTTGTTGATGGCTGTTTGCCTGGTATTACCCGCAGCGGCGTTTGCCCAAGCAGACCCTTGCCTGTCGCAGAGCACCACTGCGGACATGAATTCCTGCGCCAAGACCGAGTTCGACAAGGATGAAAAGACCTTGAACGACACCTACCAGCAATTGCTCAAGCAGATCACCAAGCCTGATCAGGATGGCGTGCGCTACGGCGAGGTCAAGAAGAAACTGATCGAAGCGCAACGCGCCTGGGTGACTTTCCGCAAGAAAGATTGCGACGCCGTTTATACCTACAACGAAAGCGGGACTATCCGTACGCTGGAATTCCTGGGATGCATGCGTGCCCACACCGTACAACGCACCAAAGAGCTTAGCGGCTTCATCGTCGAGAAATAAGCGGAAGGGGAATTCCCCGTATCAAGTAAAAAGCCGTTGCAGATATTTCATCTGCAACGGCTTTTTATTTGCTGTGGCCGGATTGTTATTCGAGGTTTTGCACTTGCTCGCGCATCTGATCGATCAGCAGTTTCAATTCCATCGACGCATCCGCCAATTCCTTGATCGCCGCCTTGGAGCCGACGGTATTGGCTTCACGATTCAATTCCTGCATCATGAAATCCAGGCGCTTGCCGACCTGACCGCCTTTTTTCAGGATGTGGCGGGTTTCGCTCAGGTGCGCCGCCAGTCTTGACAACTCTTCGGCAATATCGATACGGATACCATACAGCGTGACTTCCTGGCGAATCCGGTCCAGTGCTTCTTCGCGCGACAGGCTGGAATTGCTGCTGTCCTGTTGTGCCAATCCAAGCGCTTCCTGCATGCGCTCAATGGCTTTCTGCTGGAACTGGGCAACCACCTGCGGCACCAGTGGCGTAATCCGTTGCACGATGGCTTCCATGGCGTCGATGCGGGCGATCAGCACGGCTTGCAGGGCTGCACCTTCGCGTGCGCGTGATTCGACGAAGGCTTCCAGGGTTGCGCTCATGGTGGCCTGGATATCGGCCTGCAGCGTGTCCTGGCTGATGACCGCTTCTTCGATGACGCCTGGCCAGCGCAGCAATTCATTGACGGTCAGCGGCGCCGCTTCGATGAATTGCTGGCGCACCGCGCTTTGCAAATCGGCGAGGGAAGCCAGCAGCGTCGTGTTCAGCGCCTGCGATGCGCCGGAGGCGGTTTTGCGCCCGAAGCTCAGGCGGCATTCAACTTTGCCGCGTGCAATGCGACCAATGATCGCTTCCCGCAACGCCGGTTCCAGCGAACGCAGGTCGTCGTTGATGCGGAATTGCAGGTCGAGAAAGCGCGAATTGACGCTCTTGATTTCGATGGTAATCGTGCCCGCGGCAGTTTCGCGATTGTTGACGGCATAGCCGGTCATGCTACATATAGTCAAAATGCGTCCTTTGTTTCTGGGTTGCAAGGGTTTTTCTTTACAAGTCAGCGATTTATCAAGACAATCGCTACACCATTGACTAGGGTAGGATCGCATGGCCGCACAAAACAATGCTCCATTGCCTGACGGGCTGAAAATTGCTGGATACCGCATTGTAAAGAAGATTGCATCGGGTGGGTTCAGTATTGTCTATCTGGCATACGACGAGGACGGTAACGCCGTCGCCATCAAGGAATATCTGCCGAGCTCGTTGGCATTACGCCAATGGGGAGAGCTGGCGCCGGCAATTTCGCCGGAAAACCTGCCGACTTTCCGTATCGGTCTCAAGTGCTTTTTCGAAGAAGGCCGCGCCTTGGCGCGCATCGCGCATCCGAACGTGGTGAGCGTGATCAACTTCTTCCGCGCCAACGAAACGGTGTACATGGTGATGGCCTACGAGTCGGGCCGCTCGTTGCAGGAACACATCCTGCGCCGCCGCGACAAGGGTGAGAAGCCGCTGGTGTCGGAGAAATTCATCCGCAAGATGTTCCGTCATGTGATGAACGGCTTGCGCGAAGTGCACACGCATAAATTGCTGCATCTGGACCTGAAACCGGCCAATATTTACCTGCGCGCCGACGGTACGCCGATCCTGCTGGATTTCGGCGCAGCGCGGCAGACCCTGCGCTCCGATTCGCCCAAGCTGTATCCGATGTACACGCCAGGTTTTGCGCCGGCTGAATTGTATGAGCGAAATGGCAATCTCGGTCCGTGGACCGACATCTATAGTATCGGCGCCTCGATTTTCGCCTGCATGGTTGGGGCACCGCCGCAGCCGGTCGACCAGCGCAAGGTCAACGACAAGATGGAAGGGCACTTCCGCAAACTGGAAGGCTTGTACTCCCCTGAGCTGATCCAGGTGGTTCGCTGGTGCCTGATGATCGATCCGTTGCAGCGGCCGCAAAGCGTATTCGCGGTGCAGCGCGCCTTGATGGAGCCGGTGCAGGAAGAAGAAGTCAGCGTACGCGACATGGTGACGCGCAAGATCCGCAGCGTCTTTTTCACGCATATCCAATTCCGCAAAAAAGCGACTGACGGGCCGGATACGACGATTCAGGAAAATACCGTTTAAACCGCTCGGCGCGATGCGCCGCGTGGTTTAATTCCCCCTGCATTTTTTGCTGCTTTTTTAATAAGCGTCACCCTAATAGAGTTTTCATGCGATTTTCTGTTTATCAAGAAAGCCACATCGGCGGCCGCAAGGTCAATCAGGACCGGATGGGCTACAGCTTCACGCGCGATGCCTTGCTGCTGTTGCTGACTGACGGTATGGGCGGCCACCTGCACGGTGAGATCGCGGCCAATATCGCGATGCAAACCATAGGCTCCTTGTTCCAGAAAAGCGCCCAGCCCTATATCAAGAAACCGGAGCGCTTCCTGGAGGACGCGTTCTACGCCGCCCACATGGAAATCCATCGTTACCGGGATGTCCACAAGTTGTCGGAAACGCCTCGCACCACGGTCGTGGCGTGCCTGATCCAGCATAACAGCGCATTCTGGGCGCACTGCGGCGATTCGCGCCTGTACTGGATGCGCAACGGCCAGATCCTGGCGCGCACCCGCGATCATTCGCGTATCGAGAGCCTGATCGCCCAGGGCAAGGCCGATCCTTCCGAGCGCGCCACGCATCCGGACCGCAACAAACTGTTCAACTGCCTCGGCGCCACCAACATGCCGATCGTTGAACTGTCGCGCCGCGTCAGCCTGCAAGCCGGCGATGTGATGCTGTTGTGTTCCGATGGCCTGTGGTCGATGTTGCCGGACCATGTGCTGGCGCAGCGCCTGCAAACCAGCACCATCGTGCGGGCAGTGCCGGAGCTGGTCAACAATGCACTTGGGATTGCCGGCAAAACCAGCGATAATATTACTGCTTTGGCAATGGCCTGGGGCAGCGACCCGAACATGGACGATTCGTCCAGTTCAATCGTCACCCATACCTTGCCGATCGGCAGCCTCACCACCACCATCCAGGCGCCGCGCCTGGGCGCCGTAGATGCTCCCGACGGCTTCAGCGATGCCGATATCGAAAAGGCCATTGCCGAAATCCGTGGCGCCATCGAGAAAAACATTTAAAGTATTTGCCGCACATCAGGTAGCGTGGGCAAGTTTTTTTGCCCACGCGTTGCCGCGACGATCAAAGCAAATTGCGTACAGGTCATGCGTGGGCGAGACGTGCTCACCCGACATGAAACAGATTGAATTTTAAGGAATGAATTGACCATGCTCCCGATTACCCGTCCTAGCGGCCGCGCCGCCGATGCATTGCGCACAGTGCGTCTGACCCGCAACTACACCAAACATGCTGAAGGCTCCGTGCTGGTCGAGTTCGGCGATACCAAGGTGATCTGTACCGCCAGCCTGGAAGAAAAAGTCCCGGGCTTCCTGAAGGGCAAAGGGCAGGGCTGGCTGACTGCCGAGTACGGCATGCTGCCGCGCTCGACCAATACCCGCATGGATCGCGAAGCGGCGCGCGGCAAGCAATCCGGCCGCACCCAGGAAATCCAGCGCCTGATCGGCCGCTCGCTGCGCGCGGCATTCGATCTGCAGGCATTCGGCGAACGCACCTTGCACTTGGATTGCGACGTGATCCAGGCCGACGGCGGCACGCGCACGGCATCGATCACCGGCGCCATGGTTGCCGCTTACGATGCATTTGTGAAACTGCAGGACAGCAAGGCGATTGCGGCGATTCCATTGAAGCACTTCGTGGCCGCAATTTCGGTTGGCGTCTATCAGGGAACGCCGGTGCTGGATCTGGACTATGTCGAAGACTCAGGCTGCGATACCGACATGAACGTGGTCATGACCGATGCCGGTCATTTCATTGAAGTGCAGGGTACGGCAGAAGGCGTGGCCTTCGACCGTCCGACGCTGAACAGCCTGCTCGACCTGGCGCAAGGTGGTATCGGCGACCTGATCCAGTTGCAAAAACAAGCATTGGGCCTGGCGGCCTAAGAAGTAGGGTGGGCACGTTTTTTTGCCCACGCGTTAAACGAACCGAACAATGCGTTCGTG
This sequence comes from Collimonas sp. NPDC087041, assembly GCF_044745265.1. Classification (NCBI taxonomy): domain Bacteria; kingdom Pseudomonadati; phylum Pseudomonadota; class Betaproteobacteria; order Burkholderiales; family Oxalobacteraceae; genus Collimonas; species Collimonas sp. NPDC087041. Next base: position 169,369 of record NZ_JBIUZX010000006.1, on the reverse strand, counting down.
TGGGCGCAAAAGCGTGCCAACCCTATGTACTGTATCGATGGCGGCCGCAAGCGATATAATCCGGTCTATGTATATCGATTCCCACTGCCATATCAATTTTCCGGAACTGTCCGCCAGGATGCCGGAAGTTCTCGCCAAGATGGCGCAAAACCAGGTCACGCATGCACTGTGCGTATCGGTCGATCTGCCCGATTTTCCGCAAGTGCTGCAACTGGCCGAGACCTATCCGCACATTTATGCGTCGGTCGGCGTGCATCCCGATTATGAAGACACGCCCGAACCCAGCGTCGACGACCTGATTCGCCTGTCCGATCATCCCAAAATCATTGCGATCGGCGAAACCGGCCTTGACTACTATCGCCTGCAGGGCGACCTGGAATGGCAGCGTGAACGCTTCCGCCGCCACATCCGCGCCTCGCGCGCCACCGGCAAGCCGTTGATCATCCATACCCGCGCGGCGTCCGAAGACACCATTCGCATCATGCAGGAAGAGGGCGCTGGCACCGATGCCGGCGGCGCCGGCGGCGTGATGCATTGCTTCACCGAATCGCTGGCAGTGGCTGAAGCCGCCATCGCAATGGGTTTTTATATTTCGTTTTCCGGGATCGTGACGTTCAAGAGCGCCAAGGAATTGCAGGCGGTGGCGCTGGCGGTGCCGCTCAGCAGCACGCTGATCGAAACCGATTCACCTTATCTGGCGCCGGTGCCGCATCGCGGCAAGATGAACGAGCCGGCTTGGGTTATGCATGTCGGCGAATTTCTGGCGAATTTGAAGGGCGTACCAGCCTCAGAAGTGGCGCAACAGACCACCGATAATTTTTTCAACTTGTTCAAACTGGCAAAGGATCAGACGCATGCTTAACCTGCAAAGTCGTTCGCGCTCCGCGGCGTTATTTTCACTGATGTTGCTGTTGGCGCTGGCGTGCCTGCCATCCCTGGGGCACGCAGACAATGGCTCCGATGCCTTTTTCAAAGCAATCAAGCTGGATGATGAGCGCGGCATGAAGAGTTTGCTGGCCAAGGGCGTCAATCCCAACCTGGTCGACAAGCAGCGCGGTGAAACCGGGTTGATGGTGGCGTTGCAGGAAGATTCAATGAAGGTTTTTGACGTGCTGATCAATGCGCGCGGCATCGATCTCAATCTGCGCGCGCGCAATGGCGACACGGCCTTGATGATTGCTTCGTACAAGGGCAAGGTCGCGGCGGTCAAGGCTTTGCTGGACAAGGAAGCCGAGCCGAACACTACCGGCTGGACTGCACTGCATTATGCGGCCGCGATCGGCAACGATGAAATCGTGCAGATGCTGCTGGACGCTTCGGCCTACATCGATGCCGGTTCGCCCAACAACACCACGCCGATCATGATGGCGGCGCGCGCCGGCAAGATCATGACTGTCAAGCTGCTGCTCGACAGCGGCGCCGATGTGACCTTGAAGAACGATGTCGGCATGAGCGCCATTGACCTGGCGCGGAAGTTCGATCACAACGACATCGCCGACGGCTTGACCAGCCGCCTCAAGCAGGCCGGCAAGCTGTAACGTTAGAGTTTGGTGAGGATGTGCGGTCCGACATCCTTGATATCCTTGTTGCCAGTTAGCGCCATGCTGACATCCAGTTCCTGCTGCAGTATCTGCAGCATCCTGGTGACACCGGCTTCACCCATCGCCCCCAGGCTGTACAGGAAGGCGCGGCCGATCATGGTGCCTTTGGCGCCCAGTGCGACCGCCTTCAATACATCCTGGCCGCTGCGGATACCGCCATCGAACCAGACTTCGATCTGGTCGCCGACCGCATCGACAATCGCCGGCAGCGCCGAGATCGACGACACCGCACCATCCAGCTGACGGCCACCGTGGTTGCTGACGACGATGGCGTCGGCACCGGTGGTAGCAGCGATCTTGGCGTCTTCGACATCCAGGATGCCTTTCAGGATCAGCTTGCCACCCCATTGTTCCTTGATCCAGGCGATATCGTCCCAGCACAAGGTCGGGTCAAACTGGCTGGCAGTCCATTTGCTCAAGGTCATGATGCCGTCGGCGCCCTTGACGTGGCCCGCCAAATTGCCGAACGATTTGCGGCCGCCTAACGCCCGCAAGGCCCAACCGGGTTTGGAGGCGAGGTCGATCAGGTTGGCCAGCGTCATCTTCGGCGGCACCGACATGCCGTTCTTCAGGTCCTTGTGGCGTTGCCCGAGGATTTGCAGATCCAGCGTCAACACCAGCGCCGAGCACTTGGCAGCCTTGGCGCGTTCAATCAGCGATTTGATGAAGCCGCGGTCGCGCATCACGTACAGCTGAAACCAGAATGGCTTGGTGGTGACGCTGGCGACGTCTTCAATCGAACAGATGCTCATGGTCGACAAGGTAAATGGAATCCCGAATTTCTCGGCGGCGATGGCGCCCAGCATTTCGCCGTTGGCCCATTGCATGCCGGTCAGCCCGGTTGGCGCAATCGCCACGGGCATCGCCACATCCTGGCCGATCATGGTACTGCGGGTTGAGCGCTGGTCGACATTGATGGCGACCCGTTGCCGCAATTTCAGCGCGGCCAGGTCGTCGCTATTGGCGCGGTAGGTGGATTCTGTGTAGGAGCCGCTGTCGGCGTAGTCGTAGAAGGCTTTTGGCACGCGTTTCTTGGCCAGTACGCGCAGGTCTTCCACGCAGGTAATTACAGACATAGGGCTCTCCGCTAGTTTTTGTCAGATACATCAAGCCGCTATATTAGATGAAAAGAAAGCAGGCGCAGTGGAAATCAATTGATGTCTGGCATGAAGCATTTTCAAGCAATTAGCGTAATTGCTTGATCAGTTCCTGCGCCGCCAGCTTGCCGCTGCGCACGGCCGATTCCAGCGTTGCCGGATAATCGCTCGCGGTGTAGTCGCCGGCCAGCAGCAATCTTTCCAGGCCGCTGTCGTTGGCTGGACGTGCAAGAGCAGGGGTGCAGGCGAAGGTGGCGCGCTTTTCCGAAATCACGCGAGTCCAGTTTGGCGATGCCAATTCGGGCTGCTTGAAGGCAGTGGCAAGTTGCGCGGCGACAGCTTGCGCCAGCGCTTCGTGGCCGGCCTGGATGGCATCCGACGACGCGCTGATCACGACCGCCAGCAAGCCGGCCTGGGCCGGGTCGAGCTGGCCGCGATCGAATACGAACTGACCCCAGGCCGGCACGCTGCTCGACTCCGCCGTCGATGGCGTATCGATCAGTGCGAAGAACGGGCGCGGTAATCGCATGTCGGCCGGATATTGCAGGTAGCAGGTGGTAATCGGTTCGTATTCAAAATTGCGCAGCTGCGCGATCAGTGTCGCATCGGCGATGCCGTCCAGCAGGCCAGCGGCGGTCTCGGGCGGTGTGGCGATCACAACAGCGTCGAAGTCGAGGCTGGCGTCGTTGCTGTCGAGTTGCCATTGCGCGCCATGGCGTCGCAATTGCCGGATGTTGCAGCCGGATTCCAGATTGCCGCCGCGCTCTTCAATGAATGCCGCGGCCTGTTGCGGATATAGGCTGCTCAAGTCGACCCGCGGCAGCAACATGTCCGATGCGCTGCGTTTGGCGCCGAGGCTGTCGCGCAGCACCGCCAGGAAGACTTGTGCCGAAGCCTGTTCGGGGCGGGTATTGAGCGCAGCGATGCACAGGGGGCGCCACATCAGCTGGATCAAGCGGTCGGTCTGGTCGAAGCGTTCCAGCAGCGTGCTGACGCTGCAGTCGTCGTGCAACTGCCAGCCCATCCAACGCGCCGCCGATGAAAAACGCGCCAGCGCCAGTTTGGCTTCGCGATCCAATCCATGCGCGCGCCACAGCGCCAGCAGCAGGTGCAAGGGCGCCGGCAGGCGCGGCGCGACAAAGGTCATGCCGCCGCTCTCGGGCGGGTAGCACATCTGCAAAGGCAGGCGCAGCATCGCTGTGGCCGGATCGATGCCGACCTTGCGCATCATGCTCAGGCTGTTTTTGTAGGCGCCGAGCAGGATGTGCTGGCCGTTGTCCAGGGAAAGTTCATTGATGTCGACCCGGCGCGCCCGTCCGCCAAGCTGGCGGCTGGCTTCGAACAAGGTCACCTGGTGGCCGGCCGCAGTCAGTTCGACCGCGGCGGTGCAGCCGGCCCAGCCGGCGCCGATCACGGCGACTTGTTTCGCGTTGCTAGCCATTACAGCGCTGCGCCCGAGGTCAGCAAAAGACGATCAGCCGCGCACATAAGTCTTCCACGCCAACCACAATTTGCGGATAGGCGTCAGCGAGATGCGCTGGTTCAGCACATGGAAGCCATCGCGTTCGATCTCGCTCAGCAGGGCGCGATAGATTGCCGCCATCATCAGGCCCGGGCGCTGCGCGCGGCGATCCTGTTTCGGCAGCAAGGCAAAGGCTTCGTCGTAGGCTTGTTGCGCGCGCGCCACCTGGAAGCGCATCAGGTTGACGAAATTCTCGCTGTAGCGCGCATTCAGGATGTCGGCTGCGGTGACGCCGAATTGCTGCAGTTCGTTGACCGGCAGGTAGATGCGGCCCTTGCGGCCATCCTCGCCGACATCGCGGATGATGTTGGTCAGCTGGAACGCGAGGCCGAGCTTTTCTGCGAACTGCAAGGTCTGCGGCTGCGTCACGCCGAAGATGCTGGCCGACAGGATGCCGACCACGCCGGCGACATGCCAGCAATATTGTTTCAGGCCTGGATAGTCGAGGTAACGGGTCTGGTTCAGGTCCATTTCCATGCCGTCGATGATGGCTTGCAGATGCTTGCCGTCCAGCCCGTAGGTCAGCAGGTGCGGTTGCAGCGCCTGGGTTACCGGGTGAGTCGGGTTACCGGCCAGCATCGCGGCGATTTCCTTGCGCCACCACATCAGCTTGGTGCGCGCCACGCTTTCATCGGTGCAATCGTCGACGGTATCGTCGACTTCGCGGCAGAACGCATACAGCGCAGTGATGGCGCGCCGGCGCTCGACCGGCAGGAACAGGAAGCTGTAGTAAAAACTGGAACCGCTCTGGGCGGCTTTTTGTTGGCAGTAGTCGTCTGGAGACATGGATATGAAAATGGTAACAGTACGCGATAACACTACGCGGCAATCATGCGGCGTGAGCGGTCAGGATGCCTGAAAAAACAACTTGCCCGAAGTATACGTAAGAAATGCCGCCTGCTCGTCGAAGTATCCGGATTTATTCGCGTTTTTATACTGTATTTGGTGATGCATCGGGAATTGCAGATTTGCCGGACCGCTCATTTCATGCGCAGCGCGCGCCAGCCCAACAGCAACCAATCCATTTTCCCGAGCTTGGGCCGATGACGGAACATGTCGTAGTCGACCGCTTCGAGTTTTTCCAGGATGCGCAAGCCGCCCAGCACTACCAGCCGCAATTCCCAGCCGATCCGCCCCGGCAAGCGCAGGGCCAGCGGCGCGGCGCCGGTCATCATGCTGCGCGCGCGCTGCAGTTCGAACTGCATCAGCTGGCGCCAGGCATGGTCTATGGTGCCGTTGGCGATCTGCGCTTGCGATACGCCGAAGCGTTGCAGGTCTTCCAGCGGCAGGTAGATCCTGGCTTTTTGCCAGTCGATGGCGACGTCTTGCCAAAAATTAATCAGCTGTAATGCCGAGCAGATGGCGTCCGAATCCCGCAGGTTCTGTTCAGTCGCCTCGCCATATAGATGCAACATCAGGAATCCCACCGGATTGGCCGAGCGCCGGCAATAATCCAGCAGTTCGGTGAACTGACCGTAGCGGGTTGTCACGACATCTTGCTTGAAGGCGGACAGTAGGTCGCGAAACGGCGTCAGCGGCAAATCGTATGCGACGATGGTTTGTTGTAGTGCCTGGAACAAGGGATCTTCTGCCGGCAGCTTTTGTTCGATCCGGTCCAGCGCGGTTTCGAAGCCGTTTAGCGCCCGCAAGCGCTGTTCAGTGCTGGCATCGCCTTCGTCGGCAATGTCGTCGGCGGTACGGGCGAAGGCATAAATCGCTTGCACTGCGGGGCGCAGGCGGGCCGGGAGTAGGATCGACGCGACTGGGAAGTTTTCGTAATGGTTGTTGGACATTAGGGCATCTGGTCAGGCGCAGGGTGCGGATGGTTGTGTATATGGCATTGTTTTGTGTCAGTTTTGCCCATGTAAAAAAAGCCTTGGTCAAACTTGATCTCGCGCAATTATAATTACTGACTTAAGAGTTATTAATTTTTGGCGCAATAAGATAAGTAAACGCTCCACCAGGCTCGGCCTTGCTGCCTCGATAACAAAAAGCCGCAGCGGCCCATGACAATTCGCAAACGAACGACAGCTCCGAATAGTAAAGGAAAAACCGTGTTGACCCAGATAAATCAGCGTCAGGTTGCATCTTCCCGAGGGGCTGCGCGCATCCAGCCGCGCATTCAACTCCTCCCGCGCATATTGTTGATGTGTTCTTTATTGTTGCTGGCGGCTTGTTCCAAAAAGGTGGAAAAGGCTGAGGATATTCGCCCCGTCAGGATTATGGTGCTGAGCCCGGCCAATGCCGACGTGATCTCCGAATTTCCCGGTGCGGTCCAGGCGCGCTATGAGTCGCAGCTCGGCTTCCGGGTGGGCGGCAAGATCATCGCCCGCCAGGTGGATGTGGGCACGGTCGTCAAGCGCGGCCAGGTCTTGATGCGCCTCGATCCGAAGGATCTGCAACTGGCGCAGGCGCAGGCGGTGGCGGCGTTGAGTTCGGCGACCAGCAGCCGCGACATGGCCAAGGCCGATTTGAAGCGTTATCAGGAATTACGCGACAAGAATTTCGTCAGCCAGGCGGTGCTGGATTCAAAGGACACGGCGTTCAAGGCGGCGCAGGCGACCTATGACCAGGCCCAGGCTGCGTTAAAGGGACAGTTGAACCAGACTGCCTATGCCACCCTGGAGTCCGATGTTGACGGCGTTGTTACCGCCATCAGTGCCGAGGCCGGGCAAGTGGTGGCGGCCGGTACGCCGGTAGTCAATGTCGCGCGCCAGGGCGCCAAGGAAATCGTGGTCGGCGTGCCCGAGAACCAAGTCGACAAGTTGCGGCGTAGCGGCGATGTGCTGGTCCGCTTGTGGGCCGATCCGAAGCAGGTCATCCACGGCACCGTGCGCGAAGTGTCGCCGATCGCCGATCCTGCAACGCGTACCTATGCATTCAAGATTGCGATTCCGGATGACACGCCAAACGTCAAATTGGGCATGACAGCCTACGCTGCCTTCGCCAGCAAGACCAGCGACGACGCGATCAAGGTGCCGCTGACGGCGTTGTTGCGGGTGCAGGATCACAGCGCGGTCTGGGTGGTCGAGCACGGCGCGGTGCGCCAGGTGCCGGTGCGGGTGGTCGGGCAGCAGGGCAATGATGTGTTGATCCAGGGCGCCTTGAGCGGTGGCCAGCAGGTCGTTACCGCCGGCGTCAATCAGCTCAAGCAAGGCCAGAAGGTCAGTATTCTCAATGCGCCCGAAAGCGCTGCGCCGGCCGGCAGTACACCAGCCCCGTCTCCGGTAGCATCAAGCGCCGCGCCGGCTTCCTCCGCAGCGAGCGGAGCAGCCCAATGAGCGACGGCAAGAAGAGAGGATTCAATCTGTCGCGCTGGGCGCTGGAACACATCCCCCTGACGCGTTATCTGATGGTGGTGCTGGTCATCGGTGGCATCATGAGCTACGGTCGCCTCGGCCAGGACGAGGATCCACCGTTTACGTTTCGTGCGATGGTGGTGACGGCGCAATGGCCGGGCGCCACCGCGTTGCAGATGGCCGATCAGGTCACTGACAAGCTGGAAAAGAAGCTCCAGGAAACACCGCATATCGATACCATTCGCAGTTATTCCAAGCCGGGCGAAACCCTGATTATCCTGACATTGCAGGAATCTGCGCCGCCAAAGGAAACCGCTGAGGCCTGGTACCAGGTTCGTAAAAAAATCAACGATATCAAACTGACCTTGCCGCAAGGTGTATTGGGACCGTTCTTCAACGACGAATTCGGCGAAACCTACGGCTCGATCTTTGCCGTGTCCGGCGACGGCTTCAATTATGCCGACGTCAAGGATTATGCCGATTTCGTGCGCCAGCAACTGCTAACCTTGCCTTCGGTGGCCAAGGTGGACCTGTTCGGCGTGCAAGATGAAAAGATTTTCATCGAGTTTTCGCAAAAGAAATTTTCGCAGCTTGGCATCACGGTGCAGGACATCGTCAACCAGTTGACGGCGCAAAATGCGCTGCAATCGACCGGTGTGCTGGTTACCCCGACCGACAACCTGCAAATTCGCGTGAGCGGCGCGCTGGGTTCGCCGAAGGATCTGGAAAACCTGCAATTGCGAGCCAATAACACCACGTTCCGATTGGGTGACTTTGCCGTCATCAAGCGCGAATATCAGGATCCGCCGCAAAGCAAAATGCGCTTCAACGGCAAGGAAGTGATTGGCCTTGGCGTCTCCATGGAAAAGGGCGGCGATATCATTGCGCTTGGACGCAATATGGAGAAGATGACTGCCGAGATCAAGGCCAAGCTGCCGGTCGGGATCAACCTGGAGCGCGTTTCCAACCAGCCGAAGATTGTCGCCGAATCGGTCGACGAATTCCTCAAGACATTGATGGAAGCGGTGCTGATCGTGCTGGCGGTGAGTTTCCTGTCACTCGGCTTCCATACCAAGCCGTTCCGCATTGACGTGCGGCCCGGGCTGGTGGTGGCGCTGACGATTCCGCTGGTGCTGGCGATCACCTTTCTGTTCATGTATATCTTCAGCATCGACCTGCACAAGATTTCGCTCGGTGCGTTGATCATTGCGCTGGGCCTGCTGGTCGATGACGCCATCATCGCGGTTGAAATGATGGTGCGCAAGATGGAAGAGGGCTTGTCGCGGCTGGAAGCGGCGACCTTCGCCTACACCTCAACGGCGATGCCGATGCTGACCGGTACGTTGATCACCGCCGCCGGCTTCCTGCCGATCGGCCTGGCCAAGTCGGCTGCCGGCGAGTACACCTTTTCGATGTTTTCGGTGAATGCGCTGGCGCTGCTGATTTCCTGGCTGGTGGCGGTGGTGTTCACGCCGTATATCGGTTTCCTGTTATTGAAAGTCAAGCCGGCCGCTGGCGCTGACGGACATCATGAGCTGTTCGATACACCGTTCTATACAAGGGTGCGGCGCGCGGTCAACTGGTGCGTCGAGTGGCGCAAGACCACCATCGGCGTGACCCTGCTGGTGTTTGCGTTGGGCGTATTCGGTTTCAAGTTTATCGAAGAGCAGTTCTTCCCCGATTCCAGCCGGCCGGAATTGATGATCGAGTTGTGGCTGCCGGAAGGTTCTTCATTTGTCGCCACCGAAGCCCAGGCCAAGAAATTCGAAGCGTATATACATGGCGAGCCGGGAGTCGAGAGCATGACTACTTATGTCGGCACCGGCAGTCCGCGTTTCTACTTGCCGCTGGATCAGATCATGCCGCAGACCAATGTCGCGCAGGTGGTGCTGTTGACCAAGAGCCTGGCCGATCGCGATGCGCTGCGCTTGAAGATCACGGATGCTTTCAAACATGGTTTCCCCGAGGTGCGTGGCCGTGTCAAGTTGCTGCCAAGCGGGCCGCCGGTGCCATATGCGGTGCAATTCCGCGTCAGCGGCACCGATGCCGCCAAAGTGCGAGGGATTGCCGACCAGGTCAAGGCGGTGATGAACGCCAATCCGAACATCACCGGGCTCAACGACAACTGGAACGAATCGGTCAAGGTGCTGCGGATCGATCCTGATCAGGATAAATTGCGGGCGCTCGGGATCGGTTCGCAAACCGTGATGCAAACCGTCAATACCTTGTTGACCGGCACCACCATCGGCCAGTACCGCGAACATGATCGCCTGATCGATATCCTGGTGCGTCAGCCACTTGACGAGCGGGTCACCATCGATGCGCTGAACCAGGCCAACGTGCCGACCGCCAGCGGCAAATCGGTGCCATTGTCGCAAATCGCCAGCGTCAAGCTGGTGTGGGAGCCGGGCGTTGTGTGGCGCGAGTGGCGCAACTGGGCGATCACGGTGCAGGCGGATGTGATCGACGGCGTGCAAGGGCCGACCGTGACCGACCAGATCAATCCGCAGCTCGACAAGATCCGCGCGCAACTGCCGCCGGGCTATGTGATCGATATTGCCGGCGCGGCCCACGATGCCGGCAAGGCGCAGGATTCGATCGCCGCCAATGTGCCGCTGGTGATTTTCATCATCTTCACTTTATTGATGCTGCAATTGCACAGCTTTTCACGTTCGCTGCTGGTTTTCCTGACCGGACCGTTGGGAATTGCCGGCGCGGCGGCGGCGCTGTTGATCCTGCATCGGCCGTTCGGCTTCGTGGCTCAGCTCGGAGTGATTGCGCTGTTCGGCATGATCATCCGCAACTCGGTGATCTTGATCGACCAGATCGAGCACGATATTGCCGCCGGTGCGGAGCCGTGGAATGCAATCGTCGAATCGGCGGTGCGGCGCTGCCGGCCGATCATGCTGACCGCAGCGGCGGCGGTGCTGGCGATGATTCCGTTGTCGCGCTCAGTGTTCTGGGGGCCGATGGCGGTGGCGATCATGGGCGGCCTGATCGTTGCCACCGGCCTGACTTTGCTGTTCCTGCCGGCGCTGTATGCGGCCTGGTTCCGCGTCAAGAAGCCGCAATGACGGGCGCCGGGCCTCTCGTCAGAAATTTGGCGTGAAAATATGGCATGAAAGCGCTGCGGCCTCTCGCCATATCTGACAGCTTGCAGTAGAATAGCGGGCTGTTCAATCTTGCCTGGCTGGATTGGACAGTCGATGCTTCAAATGCGACCGTGGCGAAATTGGTAGACGCAACAGGTTTAGGTCCTGTCGAGAGCAATCTTGTGGAGGTTCGAGTCCTCTCGGTCGCACCAGCCTGTCGGTACGATTACCGCCTTGCTGAAATATTAAAGAACCCTCACGTACGCTGTGTATTGAGGGTTTTTTTACGCCTGCAGTTTTTCAAGGCGATGAAATCGTAGATGTCGAAGGGATTCTTCGGCATACAATCAAGCAACTTTTTCTTTCTCGGAATAAACATGCGTACAAGGTCCTTGGCGTTGGCTGCCTTATTTGGTTTTGCCGCAATTGCCACAGATGCGGCGCAAGCGGCATCGGAGCAGGTCGGCGAGGTGAGCACGGCATTTCGCTGGGTCGGGCGTAACGACCGGGTGGTGGTCGAAGCTTATGACGATCCCAAGGTGCAGGGCGTCACCTGTTACGTATCGCGGGCGCGCACCGGTGGCGTCAAGGGCACCGTAGGCTTGGCCGAAGACCGTGCGGAAGCGTCCATTGCCTGCCGCCAGGTCGCCGCCAACCTGCAGTTCGTCGGCAAGCTGCCGCTGCAGGAAGATGTCTTCACCGAACGGATGTCGGTGCTGTTCAAGCGCCTGCACATTGTGCGGTTAGTCGACCCAAAGCGTAATACACTGGTTTACCTGACGTATTCGGATAAATTGGTCGATGGCAGCCCGCAAAACAGCGTTACCGCCGTGCCGGTGTCGGCCAGCAACCCGATTCCGCTGAAATAAGGTGGCTTAATATAGGGCGTGAGCGTCGTGTTTTGGCGCAACGGGCTCTTTTACGTATAGAATATCGGACTTTAGCGCGACGGGGTTAGGGTGAAAATAACAACATTTCACCGCTCCGACCACCAGTAATCCCGGTTCTCCGGGGTGATTGAATGGCTCGGCTCACCCTGGTCGCACCACGGAATTTTTAATTTTTGGACGATCCACATGGCAACTGCAGTCGAAACTCTGGATAAACTTGAACGCCGCCTTACCCTCACTATCGCTATCAGCGAAGTGCAAACCGAAGTCGAGAAGCGCCTGAAGGTTCGCGCTCGCACAGCGAAAGCGCCTGGCTTCCGCCCAGGCAAAGTGCCGATGAAGATGGTCGCTGCACAGTACGGTTATCAGGTCGAAACCGAAGTGCTGAACGACAAGGTCGGCAATGCATTCAACAGCGCTGCCAACGAAAACAACCTGCGCGTAGCCGGTTACCCGAAGATCGAGCCAAAGAACAGCGAAGGCGTGCCTGAAGGCACCCTGGCGTTCGACGCGACTTTCGAAATCTACCCTGAAGTCAAGATCGGCGATCTGACCAGCGTTGAAGTCGAAAAGACCAAAGCTGAAGTCAGCGACGCTGAAATCGACAAGACCATCGACATCCTGCGCAAGCAACGCGTGCACTACCACGTCAAGGGCGAGCAAGGCGAGCACGGCGACGGCGGCAGCGATCTGACTGCCAAGAACGGCGACCGCGTGACTGTCGATTTCGTCGGCAAGATCGACGGCGTTGAATTCCAGGGCGGCAAGGCTGACGACTACGCGTACGTGCTGGGCGAAGGCCGCATGTTGCCTGAGTTTGAAAACGCCACAATCGGCCTGAAGGTCGGCGAATCGAAGACATTCGAACTGGCTTTCCCTGCTGATTACCATGGCAAGGACGTGGCCGGCAAGACTGCAGAGTTCACCATCACGCTGAAGAAGCTGGAATGGGCGCATCTGCCGGAAGTCGACGCTGAATTTGCAAAGTCGCTGGGTATCGAAGATGGCGACCTGACCAAAATGCGCGCTGACATCAAGCTCAACCTGGAGCGTGAAGTCGGTTCCCGCGTCAAGGCCAAGAACAAGGATAGCGTGATGGATGCGCTGATCAAGGTCAGCGAGCTGGAAGTGCCGAAAGCATTGGTCGAGCAAGACGTTGAGCGTCTGGTTGAAATGACCCGTCAAGACATGGCGCAACGCGGCATGAAGGTCAACGACATGCCATTCCCACCTGAGCTGTTCACAGCCCAGGCAGAGCGTCGCGTTCGCCTCGGCCTGATCCTGGCTGAAGTGGTCAAGGAAAACAAGCTGCAAGCCACGCCGGAACAAGTCAAGGCACAAGTTGAAGACTTCGCCCAAAGCTACGAAGACCCACAACAAGTCCTGAAATACTATTTCAGCGATCGCCGCCGCCTGGCAGAGGTCGAAGCTCTTGTTTTGGAAGAAAACGTCGTTAACTACGTGTTGGGCAAATCGAAAGTGACTGAAAAGTCGGTCGCATTCGATGAATTGATGAGCAACAACGGGCAACAGGCTTAATTAGTCTCGGTGTCGCGTCTGGCAGTGTCAGGCGCGACCGGCAGGCCGATCTAGTTTGAGGGCTCTTCATAAGGAAAGATATGACAGGCTTTAATCGTAATTCGGCACTGGATACTGACATGCTCGGCATGGTGCCTATCGTGATTGAGCAAAGCGGTCGCGGTGAACGTTCCTACGACATTTACTCGCGTTTGCTGCGTGAGCGCATCATTTTCCTGGTGGGTCCGGTCAACGACCAGACCGCCAACCTGGTTGTGGCGCAATTGCTGTTCCTGGAAAGCGAAAATCCTGACAAGGATATTTCCCTGTATATCAATTCCCCTGGCGGTTCGGTGTCAGCTGGCATGGCGATTTTCGATACCATGCAGTTCATCAAACCGGAAGTTTCCACCTTGTGTACCGGCATGGCTGCTTCGATGGGTGCTTTCCTGTTGGCCGCTGGCGCCAAGGGCAAGCGTTTCTCGTTGCCGAACTCGCGCATCATGATTCACCAGCCTTTGGGCGGCGCGCAAGGTCAGGCATCGGATATCGAAATCCAGGCACGCGAGATCCTGTATCTGCGAGAGCGTCTGAATGCTATCCTGGCCGACAAGACCGGGCGGACCATTGACCAGATCAGCAAGGACACCGATCGGGATAATTTCATGTCTGCCGATGCAGCCGTGGAATACGGCCTGATTGATAAAGTCCTGGCGACACGCGCTTGATGACAGCGTACTGACTAAACGCCCGGCCCACAGGTACGGGCGTTTTGCTTTTCCGGCAGCATGTCGATCGATGAGCGGCGGCGCCGATGCTGATTGCGCTCTTATTTCCTGCAGATGTCGTATAGTCATGGACAGTGTGTTTTGCATGTGCCTGTCGTGACGAATTCCTGTTTCGCGGGTAATATAAAATCAATGCCCCCCATATAGCTTTACTTAAACTCTGCCTTTATGTCTGATAAAAAATCTTCCAGCGGCGAAAAACTGCTTTACTGCTCCTTCTGCGGCAAGAGCCAGCATGAGGTGAAAAAACTGATCGCCGGGCCATCGGTATTCATCTGTGATGAATGTATCGATCTGTGCAATGACATCATTACCGATGAAGCCTCGAACGTTGAAACGCTGGATGGTCAAAAGTCGGAGTTGCCGATTCCGCAAGAAATTTGCGATCTGCTCGATCAGTACGTGATTGGGCAAGAGCCGGCCAAGCGGATTTTGTCGGTAGCGGTCTATAACCACTACAAACGTCTCAAGCATCTCGGCAAGAAGGATGATGTCGAGCTGGCAAAGAGCAATATTCTGCTGGTCGGGCCAACCGGTTCCGGCAAGACGCTGCTGGCGCAGACGCTGGCACGCATGCTGAACGTTCCTTTCGTGATTGCCGACGCTACAACCCTGACCGAAGCCGGTTATGTGGGTGAGGATGTCGAAAACATCATTCAGAAATTGCTGCAGAACTGCAACTACGAAGTCGAAAAAGCACAGCGCGGCATCGTTTATATCGATGAAATCGATAAGATTTCCCGTAAATCGGACAATCCATCCATCACCCGCGACGTATCGGGCGAGGGCGTACAGCAGGCGTTGCTGAAACTGGTTGAAGGCACCATGGCTTCAGTGCCGCCGCAAGGTGGCCGCAAGCATCCGAACCAGGATTTCGTGCAGATCGATACCACCAATATCCTGTTCATTTGCGGCGGTGCGTTTGATGGCCTGGCAAAGATCATTTCCGAGCGTTCGGAAAAGAGCGGTATTGGCTTTTCGGCAAATGTGAAGAGCCAAAGCCAACGCACTTCCAGCGAAGTATTGCTGGATGCCGAGCCGGAAGATTTGACGCGTTTCGGCCTGATTCCCGAACTGGTCGGCCGTTTGCCGGTGATCGCGACGTTGGCGGAGTTGAATGAAGAAGCGCTGATCGAGATCCTGATTGCGCCGAAGAACGCGCTGGTCAAGCAATACTCGAAGCTGCTGCAGATGGAAGGCGCCGAGCTGGAAATTCGCCCTGCAGCGCTGCAGGCGATCGCCCGCAAGGCATTGGCGCGCAAGACCGGCGCACGCGGCTTGCGTTCGATCCTGGAGCACGTATTGCTGGACGTGATGTACGATTTGCCAAGCCAGCAAAATGTTGCCAAAGTTGTCGTGGATGAGAACACCGTCACCAGTGGCGCTAAGCCATTGCTGATTTACCATGAGCAGCCTAAAGTATCCGGGGCGAAATAATTTCCCTCAAGTCATGTCCTGCCAACTGCTGCATTGTTGCGACCGGTTGCGCAGGTGTGACAAAAGCCGAAAACATGTAAAGGCATGTAAAAAGTAAGGGTTTAAGCAGGCTTTTTACGCAAAAGTAGTACAATTTGCCAAAACATAATTCAATTGGCTTCAATCGAAAAGCCACCCGAAGTTACCTTCGCGTGTGGCTTTTTTATTTGCCACCGCACATGCATCACAAACTGCATCACAAGCGCATCGCAAATAGAAGTGGTGATTTATTGTTGAAACTGGGGCTTGAGTTTCGGCCACTCGTGCCAACATCATTAATAAGTTTTTTTGATAAGGCTCGCCATGACGACTTCTACATTTACTGAACAAACTCAGTTGCCTCTCTTGCCTTTACGGGATGTGGTGGTATTCCCGCATATGGTGATCCCTTTGTTCGTCGGCCGCCCGAAGTCCATCAAGGCCCTGGAAGCTGCCATGGAGCAGGGCAAGAGCATCATGCTTGCCGCCCAGAAGGCTGCCGCCAAGGATGAACCGTCGCCGGACGATATCTATGAGATCGGCTGCGTCGCCAACATTTTGCAAATGTTGAAATTGCCTGATGGCACCGTCAAGGTGCTGGTGGAAGGTGCGCAGCGCGCCCGTATCCATCACATCAGCGAACTCGACACGCATTTCATCGCCGACCTGACGCCGGTCGAATCCGAATTGGGCGATGAGGCTGAGGTGGAAGCGATGCGTCGCGCCATCGTCCAGCAGTTCGACCAATACGTCAAACTGAACAAGAAGATCCCGCCTGAGATCCTGACTTCGCTGTCGGGCATCGACGATGCCGGCCGCCTGGCTGACACGATCGCCGCGCACCTGCCGCTTAAACTTGAGCAAAAACAGGTGATCCTGGAAATCTTCAACATCGCCAAGCGCTATGAGCACTTACTGGGTCAGCTCGAAGGTGAGCTGGACATCCTGCAGGTTGAAAAGCGCATCCGTGGCCGCGTCAAACGGCAGATGGAAAAATCGCAGCGCGAATACTATCTGAACGAGCAGGTCAAGGCGATCCAGAAGGAGTTGGGCGAAGGCGAAGAAGGCGCCGATCTGGAAGAGCTGGAAAAGAAGATCCTGGCCGCCAAGATGCCTAAGGAAGCCCTGGAAAAAGCCCAGAGCGAACTGAAGAAGCTGAAACTGATGTCGCCGATGTCAGCCGAAGCGACCGTGGTGCGCAACTACATCGATACCCTGGTCGGTTTGCCATGGAAGAAAAAATCCAAGGTCAATAACGAACTGGGCAATGCCGAGAAAGTCCTGGAAGGCGATCACTATGGCCTGGATAAGGTCAAAGAACGCATCCTGGAATATCTTGCCGTGCAACAGCGCGTCGACAAGCTGAAAGCGCCGATCCTGTGCTTCGTCGGTCCTCCAGGCGTGGGTAAAACCTCGCTGGGACAATCGATCGCCCGCGCCACCAACCGCAAGTTCGTGCGGATGGCTTTGGGTGGCGTGCGTGATGAGGCCGAGATTCGTGGCCATCGTCGCACCTACATCGGCTCGATGCCAGGCAAGATCTTGCAAAGCCTGGCCAAGGTCGGCGTGCGCAATCCGCTGTTCCTGCTGGACGAGATCGACAAGCTCGGCATGGATTTCCGCGGCGATCCTTCTTCGGCTCTGCTGGAAGTGCTGGATCCGGAACAGAACCATACGTTCTCGGACCATTACATCGAAGTCGATTTCGACTTGTCGGATGTGATGTTCGTGGCGACTTCGAACTCCTTCAATATTCCGCCGGCATTGCTGGACCGGATGGAAGTGATTCGTTTGTCGGGCTACACCGAAGATGAAAAGACCAACATCGCGCAACGCTACCTGCTGCCTAAGCAAATCAAGAACAATGGTTTGAAGGCTGAGGAAATCACCGTTGCCGAAGGCGCGATCCGCGACATCATTCGTTATTACACGCGTGAAGCCGGGGTACGTTCGCTGGAACGCGAAATCTCCAAGATCTGCCGCAAGGTGGTCAAGCTGCTGCTGTTGAAGAAGCAGGAGAAAAAGGTTGCCGTCACGTCGAAGAACATCGATAAATTCCTCGGTGTGCGGCGCTTCGACTACGGCGTTGCCGAGAAAGAGAATCAGATCGGCCAGGTGGTCGGCCTTGCATGGACTGAAGTGGGCGGCGAATTGCTGACCATCGAAGCCGTCAAGATGCCGGGCAAGGGCGCGATCATTCGTACCGGTACCTTGGGCGACGTGATGAAGGAATCGATCGAGGCTGCGCGTACCGTGATGCGCAGCCGCGCCGCGAAACTGGGCATCAAGGGGGAAGCGTTCGAGAAGAGCGATATCCACATCCACGTACCGGAAGGCGCGACACCGAAAGACGGACCGTCGGCCGGTGTTGGGATGACAACCGCTTTGGTCTCGATCTTTACCGGAATTCCAGTGCGTGCGGATGTCGCAATGACGGGTGAAATCACCTTGCGCGGCGAGGTCTTGCCAATCGGCGGCTTGAAAGAAAAGCTGTTGGCGGCGCATCGTGGCGGCATCAAGACGGTCTTGATTCCAGAGCAGAATGTGAAGGACTTGGCCGAGATTCCGGACAACGTCAAGAACAAGCTGGAAATCGTGCCGGTGCGTTGGATCGACAAGGTCCTGGAAATTGCGCTGGAGCGGCAGCCTGTACCGTTGACGGAAGAGGAGGCAGTGCTCGATGCAGCGGTCGCAAAGGGCAGTGAGAAGTCGGATCCTACCGTGGTCAAACATTAGTCGGAAGAAAGAAGGCGGCTGTTAATCGCAGCTTCGCCGTTCTCAAAAAAGCGCTCGCAAGAGCGCTTTTTTTATATCTTCAGAAGATTTGAATGTTGAATCTGCCAAGTTTGTGAAATCAGGTTAAACCCTGCCAAACTCGCCTGTAATCCGCTTGACACAAGGCTTTGCGGCTTGTTTAATACGGACAGCAGATTTTTTTCTGCGCCCATCAGCGATGGCCGCCGCAAAAAAGGCGGGCACAAACATCATCTCGAATTTCCATTCATACGAGGGGACCTAAGTGAATAAAACCGAATTAATCGATCACATTGCGAAGTCGGCCGATATTTCCAAAGCCGCGTCGACGCGCGCGCTGGACGCAGTGATCGCCGCTGTAAAAACCACCCTGAAGAAAAATGGCTCGGTCACCCTGGTCGGCTTCGGCACGTTCTCGGTTGGCAAACGCGCGGCGCGTACTGGCCGTAATCCGCGTACCGGCGAAGCGATTAAGATCAAGGCAGCGAAAGTTCCTAAATTTAAGCCTGGCAAAGCGTTGAAAGATGCTGTAAACTAGCGTCTTTTGGCGTGGTGACAAACGCCAAAAGCTTGACTGGCTAAATTGTCGTGTTTCAGTTCAGCGCTTGTTTGAATTAAAGCGATGGATGAAGGTAGCGCAAGGGTGCTTAGCTCAGTTGGTAGAGCGGCGCCCTTACAAGGCGTAGGTCGGGAGTTCGAGCCTCTCAGCACCCACCAACGCAGTCAGGTAAGAAATGCGGATCAGCGATGATGTGCAATAGCAGTTTTAGGAGTGGTAGTTCAGCTGGTTAGAATACCGGCCTGTCACGCCGGGGGTCGCGGGTTCGAGTCCCGTCCACTCCGCCAAAATACAAAAAGGCGAACGAGAGTTCGCCTTTTTTCATATGCAACCCCGATTTGTATTGCTGCCTTGTTTGCTGGCAGCGCGTTCTCGATTGGCCGACCATGTTTGAATTCGTACGTAACCATCAGCGCTTGATGCAGTTTCTGTTGCTGTTGCTGATCATTCCTTCCTTTGCTCTTGTCGGGCTGCAAAGCTATAGCAGCTTTGGCGATAGCGCCAATACGGTGGCCAAGGTCGCCGGTCAGCCGATCACGCAGCAGGATTGGGATGCAGCCCTGCGCGACCAGATGAGCCGCATGCAGCAGGCATTTGGCGAGCGCTTCGATCCGAAGATGCTGGAGACGCCGGAAGCCAAACAGGGCGTACTGGATAACCTGATCACGCAACGCGTCCTGGCGGCGACAGCTAGCCGCGAACTCCTGACCGTGTCGGATCCAGTATTGCAGCAGACTATTCTGGGCATGTTCCCGAATCTGGTCGGCGCCGATGGCAAGTTCGACAGCAACTTGTTCAATCAATTATTGGCAGCCCAGGGCATGACGCAAGTCTCCTACGCCGCCCGCCTGCGCCAGGAACTGGCGATGCAGCAATTGAACGGCGCCGTGCAATCCACCGCCTTTACACCGAAAACAGTAGCGACACGCCTGTCCGATATTGGTGATCAGGAGCGTGAAGTGCAGGAGTTGCAGTTCAAGGCACAAGACTACGCCGCGCAGGTCAAGGTGACCGACGCCATGCTGCAGGATTACTACACCAAGAATGCCAAGGAATTTGAAATCCCTGAGCAGGTCAAGGCCGAATACGTTGTACTGGACAGCGCTGCAGCTGCCGCGCAGGTAACGGTCAGCGATGCCGACGTCAAATCTTATTACGACAATAACCTGGCCCATTACACGACACCGGAAGAACGTCGTACCAGCCATATCCTGATTTCGGTCAAGAAAGATGCGCCGGCAGCCGAGCAGGCTGCGGCAAAGACCAAGGCGGAGAGTTTGTTGGCCGAAGTACGCAAGAATCCGTCCGATTTTGCGAAATTGGCTAAAGCCAATTCACAAGATGCCGCTTCTGCTGAGCTTGGCGGTGATATGGGTTATTCGACCAGAGATGGCATGTTGAAGCAGTACGCCGATGTTGCTGTCAAACTGAAGCAGGGCGAGATCAGCGATCTGGTGCAATCCAACTTCGGCTATCACATCATTGAGCTGACCGGCATCAAGCCGGCTCAAGTGAAGCCGCTGGAAGACGTCAAGGCCGATATCAGCGCTGAAATCAAGAAACAACTGGCAGCCAAGAAATTTGCCGAGTTGGCTGAAACGTTCAGCAATACGGTCTACGAACAGGCAGACAGCCTGAAGCCGGTGGCCGATAAGCTGCACCTGCAGATTCAGACTGCCGAGAATCTTGGTCGCAAAGTGAATCCTGCTGTGGCCCCTACGGCTCCGTTCAACAACCAGAAATTCCTGACTGCCCTGTATTCGGATGAAGCGCTGAAGAACAAGCACAACACCGAAGCCGTTGAAATTGCTCCGAATACTTTCATTGCCGGCCATGTGGTCGAATTCAAGCCCGTGACGAAGCGTTCGTTTGAAGAAGTCCAGGCAATTATTCGCGACAAGGTAACGCGCACTGAAGAGGTGGCGTTGGCCAAGAAAGCCGGCGAAGAAAAGCTGGCCGCCTTGAAAGCGGCGGACAGCAGCGCTGGCTTCGGCGCAGTCCAGACCATATCCCGTGCCAAGAGCGAGGGTATCAATCCGCTGGAGTTCGAGGCAGTGATGAAGGCTGACGTCAACAAGCTGCCGGCATTTGTTGGTGTCGAGTTGCCGCAGCAGGGTTACGCGCTGTATCGGATCGGCAAGGTTGCGCAACCGGCTACAATCGACCAGGCACGCCGCACTGCAGAGCAACAGCAGATCACCAGCGTATTGGCGCAACAGGAAATGCTGGCATATGTAGATGTCTTGAAAGAGAAAGCCAAGGTCAAGATACTGAAGTCCGCAGCATCGGCGCCGGTCAGCACCGACGCTCCGTAAGATAGATAATAGCCAAGGCAGCGCTGCTGCCTGAAATAAAAAAGCCACTTCATTCAAGTGGCTTTTTTTATGCGACGGCGTTATTTGGTGAGCAGCGGTTTTAAACCTGACCAGACATTGTCCAATATGATTGGATGGGCCTGGGCAACCGGGTGGATTCGATCGGCCTGGAACATTTCCGGTTTATCCGGAACTCCAGCCAGCAGGAAGGGCACCAGCGAAACTTTGGTTTGCTTTGCCAGCGTACCGTATAGCGCAAAGAATTTTTCGGTGTAATCGCGTCCGTAGTTTGGGGGAATCCGCATGCCAACCAGCAGCACTTTTGCTTTTGCCTTTTGGGCGGCATCGATCATGCCGCGCAGGTTGTCTTCGGTGGCTTTCAGTTGCAGGCCGCGCAATGCATCGTTGGCGCCCAGTTCGATGATGACGATATCCGGGTGTTGCTGCAGCAATGCCGGCAGCCGCGTCTTGCCGCCGCTGGTGGTCTCGCCGCTGATGCTGGCATTGGTAGTGCTGGCGTCGAGTTTTTCCTGCTTCAGGCGCTGCTGCAGCAAGGCCACCCAGCCGCTGCCGCGCGCCAGGCCATATTCCGCGGAAAGGCTGTCGCCTAACACCAGAATCGATTTTGATGCAGAATAAGCATTGTTCGTCCATACTAGGCCGAACAGTCCAAGCAATAACGCGGCCAGTCGTATGCTGCGGATGATCTTGCTACCCGCGCCTGCGCTCAATCCCTGAAAACCATTTTCCAACCCGGAGTCGATAATCTGCATGCATCAATCCTCTTCTATTGTTCCTGTAACGGCGAATGCCAAGGCGCCCGCCATTGACGTCCAGCGTCTCAGCAAGCGCGTGGCCGACGCCAGCGGCGAGCTGGTGATTCTCGATGATATCAATTTTAACGTCCAGGGCGGTGCGACACTGGCAATCGTCGGCGCCTCGGGCTCGGGCAAGTCGACCCTGCTGGGGTTGCTGGCCGGGCTGGATACGCCGTCCGCAGGAACGGTGCGTATCGACGGCACTGATATTTTCGCGCTGGATGAAGATGGCCGGGCGGGATTGCGCAAGGAGAAACTTGGCTTTGTATTCCAGTCGTTTCAATTGCTAGGGCATTTGAGCGCGCTGGAAAACGTCATGCTGCCGCTTGAATTGCGTGGCGACAAGGATGCTCGTGAAAAGGCCGAGGCCAAGCTGGAGCGGGTCGGACTGGCGACGCGCTTACGCCATTATCCGAAATACCTGTCGGGCGGTGAACAGCAGCGGGTGGCGTTGGCGCGTGCCTTCGTGACAGAGCCACCATTATTGTTTGCCGACGAGCCAACCGGCAGCCTGGATGCCGCCACCGGCGATGCGGTCATCCAGTTGATGTTCGATTTGAACCAGGAGCGCGGCTCGACCCTGATCCTGGTGACCCACGATACGTCGATCGCCATGCAGTGCCGGCAGACGATCACGATTGCTGCAGGGCGCTTGCTGCGACCGGGCGATACCGGCGTGGCGGACCAGCAGATATTTCAACAAGCCGGTTGAGATGACGTTGTCGAGAAACAGTTTTCTTCAATCCGGGCAGGGTGAAGAGAAAGTAGAAATGGGAGAATCAGCATGTCGGCATGGCTTTCAGTAACAAAGGCGGTGCTCCCTTATGTGAGCGATATTATTTCCGTTGCGGTGCCGGTGTTTACCCGCCGCAAAGGCAATACGGAAGAGAGCCAGATCCAGATACTGCAGCAGCAGGTCACGGAGCTGCAGGGTGCATCGCTGCAGAACCTGGGCGAGATCAAGGTACTTGCAGAGCAATTGAAAACCGCGTTGCCGTTGCTCGAGCAAGAGGTGCAACTGGTCGATGCAAAATTGCGGCGCGCCGGCATACTGTGCGGGATAGCCACTGGCGTTGCGGTGCTGGCCTTGGTGGTGGCTCTGATCGCCTTGCTGAGCAAGTGAAATGCATTGCTGGCCGTTGGGTCTGGTCGTGTAGCGGAGACCTTGCTTCATCGGCATTTTTGACAAGATAAGGGAAATAAAAAGATATGGATCGTTTGCAATCCATGCGGGTTTTTGCCAAGGTGGTCGAGCAGGGTAGCTTCGTTGCAGCCGCCACCGCATTGGACATGTCCAACGCAGTGGTTACCAGGCTGGTGGCCGATCTGGAGAATCATCTCGGCATTCGTCTGTTGCACCGTTCCACCCGCCGCATGGCCTTGACCGAGCCGGGCCAGGCTTATCTGGAGCGGGTGCGCCAGATACTCGATGAAATCGATGAGGCTGAAGCCGCCGCTTCGGTGATGTCCAGCAATCCAGCCGGCACCTTGCATATCTATTCGCAAATTGGCTTTGGCCAAACGCAGTTGGCGCGTTTGCTGCCCTTGTATTCGAAGCAGTATCCGGATGTCCAGCTCGATGTGACATTGTCGGATCGTACGGTCGATCTGATCGAAGAAGGTTTTGATGTCGGCGTTTTTTCAGTCAACCAGAAGTTTGATGCCGGCATGGTTGCGCGCCAGCTGGGCATTGCAGAGGTGCTGCTGTGCGCTTCGCCGGCCTACATCGCAGAGCATGGCGTGCCAAAGGTGCCGGAAGATCTGGCGCAGCATTCCTGCCTGAATTTTTCACTGGAACATTTGCGTCATCACTGGACTTTCCAGTCGGCTGAAGGCACCTCGATCGTGCCGATTACCAGCAAGGTGATGTCGAACAATACCGATCTGTTGCGTCATTGCCTGTTGGCCGGCATGGGGATCGCGATGCGCAGTTCGTATACGCTCGGCGATGACGTGGTGGCCGGGCGTCTGGTACGTGTGTTGCCGGACTACCAGATCAACAAGGTCGCGGTCAGCCTGGTGTACCCGAGCCGACGTCTGTTATCGGCCAAGGTACGCAGTTTTGTCGATTTCATGATGGTGCAATTTCCGCATCCGGATTGCGACCCTTGGCTGGCATCTTGACGCTTTGCGGGACAGAGTTTAAGAGCCACCGCAGCGTGGCGAATTACGGTTCAAGCCTGAACATCTTTCAAGCGCCGCAATAAATTCCCATCCTGCTGCCAATGACGCCGTTCGACGCTGCCTTGCGCTTCGGCCAGCAGCTCCTCCGGGCTCTTTGCCATCTGCGCCAGCAGGACTCTCTCCGCCAGGCGCAAATCCATTTCAACCGGGGCCAGGAAAGCCACCACGTCGCCACGCTGGATCAAAAGGGTCGGGAAGTTGTCGACGTCCAGATCGCCGATCAGGTCGGCCTGGTCTTCGATGTCGATCCAGGCAAACTGCAGTTGCGGATGGCGTTGCGCCAGCGCCGTGAAGTTCGTGAAATATTCGCGACAACTGCCGCACCAGGCGGCACACAGGCAAGCCACAACCCAGCCGTCGGCGGTCAGGATATCGGTCAGTTCGTGGCGATTGTCGTTGTCGAGAGTAAGGATCAGCATGCACAGTATTTTACAGTGAGTGCGCTGGATTCTGCTCGGATACGGATGCTTCGCCACGTTTCCCGCCAATTTCCACGGAATCCGGCCGGGGATTCAGGTTGCGGGCAGCCGAAGCACCCTCCGGCGCGGTAAAATACGGCCCATGCAGACCATTCTTGCCATTGAAACATCTACCGAACTGGCCTCCGCCGCGATCCTGCGTGACGGCCAAATGATTATCCGTGAAACGACGGGGGTGCAGACGCATTCCCAATCCATACTGCCGATGGTGCAAAGCCTGCTGGCCGAGGCTGGAATCGGCCTGGCGCAGTGCGATGGCTTGGCCTTTGGGGTCGGCCCCGGCTCGTTTACCGGGGTACGTACCGCCTGCGGTATCGTGCAGGGATTGGCTTTCGGCGCTGACCTGCCGGTGCTGCCGGTGGTGACGCTGGAGGCCATGGCACAAGCCTGCCGCGATTTGAATGGCACGGGCGAAGTACTGGCGATCCTGGATGCGCGCATGGGCGAGGTCTACTGGGCGCAATATCGCTTCGATGGCGCAGCCTGGAAGGAAATCGTTGCGCCCACATTGTCAGCGCCCGAGCAGGCATTGCCGCTGGCGGGTGCTTCGTCTCCGCTGCAAGCCTGCGGCAATGGATTGTCGGCTTATGCGTCGGCATTTGCCGCGGCCTCCTACGCTGCAGCTGGCTTACCGGCCATCATGCCACATGCGCGCCAGATCGCGCTGTTGGGCGGTGTGGCGCTGGCCCACGGCCGCGGCTTGAGCGCTGTTGAGGCGCAACCGTTATATCTGCGAAATAAAGTGGCGTTGACCACCGCCGAGAGGGCGGCCAAGGTGAGTGCATGAGTGCAAATTTCCAAACGCCGGCAACCTTGCAGCGGCCATTTTCCTTTGCCGTCATGCGGGTCGAAGACCTGGATGAAGTGGTGGCGATTGAAAAGAGCGTGTATTCGCACCCTTGGACCCATGGCAATTTCGTCGACTCGATCCAGAGCGGCTACCAGTGCTGGGTGTTGCGTGATGCGTCCGGAATTTTGCTGGGTTATTTTTTCATGATGGCGGTTGTGGACGAGGCGCATTTGCTGAACATCAGCGTCCATGGCGACATGCACCGGCGCGGCATCGGAAAGATGCTGTTGGACCAGGTGTGCGAAGTGGCGCGGCAGCGGCACATGCAATCGATATTGCTTGAGGTGCGGCCGTCGAACACGCGCGCGATTGCCATTTACCAGCGCTACGGTTTTACCGAGATCGGCCGTCGCCGCGATTACTATCCGGCGGCCGGCGACCAGCGCGAAGAAGCGATTGTGATGAGGTTGCCGTTATGAGCGACATGAACCGGCGCAGTGCTTTCCTCGACGAAATTGGCCTGGGCCCAATCTGGGTCAGGCGTGAAGGTGGCATTGAATTACTGGACGCCGCGCCAGAGGCAATCGAGACCATGCCGCAACAGGTTACAGACGTTGCGGCAGGATTGCAGGCCGAAGCGATGTCGGCCATCGTCGAATCCACAATTGTTGGCGAGCCTGTGAACGAGTCTTCAGCATGGTCTGATGACAGTGCGCCGGCGTCAGTGCCTGTGCCGCACATCGCGGTTCCTGAGATGGTTTCGCCATTGGCCATGGACTGGCCGCAATTGCAGCAGGCGGTCGCCAGCTGCACTGCTTGCGGTTTATGTCATGGACGTAAAAATACAGTATTCGGGGTTGGCGACAACAAGGCCAAATGGTTGTTCATCGGCGAAGGCCCGGGGCGCAACGAGGATATGCAGGGCGAACCGTTTGTTGGCCCTGCCGGCAAATTGCTCGATAACATCCTGCTGGCGATGGGCCTCAAGCGTGGCGAGAACGCCTATATCGCGAATATCGTCAAATGCCGGCCAACCGACGGCACCGGCCGCGACCGGCCGCCATCGCCGGAAGAAGTGGCGGCTTGCATGCCGTACCTGCAGCGCCAGATAGAACTGATTCAGCCGACCGTCCTGGTTGCGCTCGGCAAGACGGCGGCCTTGTCGCTGCTCGGGCTGGACCCGGCGACACCTGTGTCCAAACTGCGCGGTAGCGTGCATCGCTACGCCGATCGTCCGCTGATCGTCACTTATCACCCGGCTTATCTGTTGCGGCAACTGGGTGACAAGGGCAAGGTCTGGGCCGACCTGTGCCTGGCCATGAGTACCTATGCACAAGTCGGCGAGTGAGCTAACCGGCGGCTGCCAGGAAGTTTTCCACCGGCGCTGGAACCATCTGACGGACCCGCATGTGCGAGCGCTGGCCTGGTTACTGGATGCGCCTGACCTGCTTGATGCAGCCGCGCCGCAGTGGCAGGGGAAAATTGCCACGTATGTTGATCCCGATTTGGCTGCATGGCTGGCTGAATACGACCAAACTCCGCAGAAATTGCAGGCGCTACATACCTACATCGGTCGCTTGCCATCGACCCGGCTTGGCTTGTACGCCGAAAAACTGCTGGCGTTTTACTTTGAGCAGCGGCAGCTTCTGGTCGCACACAGCGTGCAAGTCAGGGCCAGCAAGAACGATACGGTAGGTGAATTCGACTTCCTGTTGCGGCTTGATGGCGGTGTAGCGCATTGGGAATTTGCCACCAAGTTTTATCTGCTGGAGAGCAGCGGCGGCACTTTACAAGCCGACGATTTCCTTGGGCCCAACCTGGCCGATTCGCTGGGCGCAAAAATGCAAAAGATCCTGCAGCAACAGTTGGCGCTGTCACTGCATCCAGCCTCTCAGGTGCACTTGACCGAGCCAGTCACAGCAGCACAAGCGCTGGTAAAAGGCTGGTTGTTTTATCCGGGAAATGAGTCGCAACAGTCCGCGGTGCCAGGAGTGTCCGCGTACGCCTGCCGTGGTTATTGGAGCAGTTTGTCGGACCTGCAACTGGATGAAAATGCGCTGTATCAATTGTTGCCGCGTCTGCGTTGGCTGGCGCCGGCAAAAATGACCGTTGAACAAGCGCTCAGTCCGGCCGCAGCACGGCTGGCGTTATCGCAGCATTTCGCCATCGATGGATCGCCGCTGTTGCTGGCGACTCTCCGCTCGGATGGTGAATATGCGCTGGAAACTCGTCGCGGATTCGTGGTGCCGGATGACTGGGCAGCACGTGCCTCGCGGCAGCGGCATTTGAACGCCGCGGCCGCACAGCCAAGATAATTTGATGGTGCGTCCCAGCCGCAGCTGGGAGCGGCGTTTCAGCAGCTTTTTCGCACGAGATCAGTGTTTGACTTCGCCAATCAATGCCAACGAATCGTGCTCACGCTGGTTGGCCGCGTGTTTGCGCATGATGAAGAACATGACGCCGGCGACGAAGAAGCCGAACATGAAAATCACGATGTTGACGTCAAGATCGATCTTGATCATGAATGCGTATAGCACCAGCATGGTCAACACCGACAGGTTTTCATTGAAGTTCTGCACGGCGATAGAGTGGCCGGCGCTCATCAGCACGTGGCCTCGGTGTTGCAGCAGCGCGTTCATCGGCACTACGAAGTAGCCAGACAGGGCGCCAATGATGATCAGCAGCGGATAGGCGACCCACACCGAGTGCACCACGGTCATTCCCATGACTACCAGGCCCATCACGATGCCCATCGGCATGACTGTCAGCGATTTCTTCAAGGGAACCATGCGGGCTGCGGCAATTGCCCCGATGGCGACGCCGAAGGCCACCACGCCTTGCAGGATGGCCGCCTTGTCGAGCGGCATACCGAGCGATTTCTCGGCCCATTTCAATACGATGAATTGCAGCGTAGCGCCGGCGCCCCAGAACAAGGTGGTGACCGCCAGAGAGATCTGGCCCAGCTTGTCTTTCCAGAGGATAGAACAGCAATTGGCAAAGTCGACGATCAGTTTGCTAGGGCGGTGCTGCTGATTGGCGTAGCGGGCGCCGGTATCGGGAATCTTGAGGTTGAAAACGGTGGCCACGATGTACAGCATGGCAATCACTGTCAGTGCGGCATGGGTCGGCGTGTTGAGGTTCCAGTTCAGGACCGGGATGTGCAGTTCCATCAGGACGGATACGACTTGTGGATTGACCAGTGCGCCGCCCAAGACCGTGCCGAGGATGATGGAGGAAACCGTCAGGCCTTCGATCCAGCCATTGGCCGCTACCAGTTTTTCCGGTGGCAACAGTTCGGTCAGGATGCCGTATTTGGCAGGTGAGTACGCTGCGGCGCCGAAGCCGACAATCGCGTAGGCGATCAGCGGATGGACATCGACGAACATCATCAAGCAGCCAAATATCTTGATCATGTTGGTGATGAACATCACCTTGCCTTTTGGCAGTGAATCGGCGAAAGCGCCGACAAAAGCTGCCAACAGCACGTAAGACAAGACAAAAAACAATTTCAACAGCGGCGTCATCCAGTCCGGCGAGGACATTTCGGCCAGTAAGGCTATTGCCGCTATAAGCAGGGCATTATCGGCTAGCGAAGAAAAAAACTGCGCTGCCATGATGGTGTAAAAACCGCGATTCATCCGCATCCCAGAATGTAACAATGTGTCCCCGGCATGCTTTATACCATGAAAATATGACCGGTCCGTGATTATGAGAGTGTCAAAAGCGAAAACGTTCAAGGCAATTATCCAGAATTCATTTGTATGCCGGATTGCCAAAGCATCATCAGCGATGCATCCGGTAAAATAGCAGGCTTCCACGAATCGTCATACATTTTTTATCGCCATGCCCAGACCCCTCGTTGCCACGATCGATATTTCCGCTTTGCAGCATAATTTGCATATTGCCAAATCGCATGCTCCTGATGCGAAAATCTGGGCGGTAGTCAAAGCGAACGCATATGGTCATGGATTGGAGCGCGGCATGCGCGGCTTTGCCGAGGCTGATGGCCTGGCATTGATCGAGCCGGAGAATGCGCTGCGGTTGCGCGATCTCGGCTGGCAAAAGCCGATCCTGCTGCTGGAGGGGATATTCGATGCGGCTGACCTTGAGACCGTGGTGCAAGCGCGGCTCGATTTTGCCGTGCATTGCACGGAGCAGATCGCATTGCTCGAACGCGCCGCCCTGGAAGGGCCGTTGGATGTCCATCTGAAGATGAACAGCGGCATGAACCGGCTCGGTTTCAAGCCGGATGCCTATCGGGCCGCCTACCAGCGCCTGCGGTCGATTCCGGCGGTGCGCAAGATCACGCTGATGACCCATTTCGCGAATGCCGACGATCCGCTCAATCCGGGCTTACCGTTGCAACAACAGGTGCAGCAGTTTGAGCAAGGCGTTGTGGGCTTACCCGATGAGCGCAGCATTGCCAATTCAGCTGCCGACCTGATGCATCCCGAATTGAAATCCGATTGGGTGCGGCCTGGCATCATGTTGTATGGCGCCAGCCCAGGCGCCACCAGCGCTGAACAGTTCGGCTTGCGGCCGGCCATGACGCTGCGCAGCAAGATCATTGGCATCCAACGCATCGAGGCTGGCGAGGCAATCGGTTACGGTAGCCGTTTTGTGGCCGCCGGGCCGATGCTGATTGGCGTGGTAGCTTGCGGTTATGCCGACGGCTATCCGCGTCATGCGCCGAACGATACGCCGGTGCTGGTTGACGGCGTGCGCACCGGCACGGTCGGACGGGTATCGATGGACATGTTCTCGGTCGACCTGACCAATGTGCCCGGCGCCGGCATCGGCAGCACCGTGACTTTATGGGGCGACGGCTTGCCAATCGACGAAGTGGCGCACGCGGCTGGCACGATCGGTTATGAATTGATGTGCGCGCTGGCGGCGCGGGTTAAAGTAGTGGAACTGTGACGCTGTATTGTGCATTCGACAGCCTCTGCGCAATATCTTCTGTTTTTGTAATTTAAGTAGTGGAACTGTGACGCTGTATTGTGCATTCGACAGCCTCTGCGCAATATCTTCTGTTTTTGTAATTTAACCGCCTTATTCTCATTAGTTGGGAACAGAGTCATGTGCCGCGCTTCGGTGGCTGGCAAACTCCGTCCCGTAAATCAAAAAAATGGCCAAAGCTAAAACCAATTACACCTGTACCGAATGCGGCGGCGTCGCCAATAAATGGACCGGCCAATGCCCGTCGTGCGGACAATGGAACACGCTGGTGGAAACCATTGTTGAAGCGGTCGGTAACCGTTTCTCGAACCAGCACCAGGGCCTGGCGCAGACGGCGCCGGTGATGACGTTGGCCGATATCGAGGCGATTGACGTACCGCGCTTCGGTACCGGTATCGAAGAATTTGACCGCGTGCTAGGTGGTGGCCTGGTGGCCGGTGGCGTGGTGCTGATTGGTGGCGATCCGGGGATCGGTAAATCGACATTGCTGCTGCAGGCATTGGCAAATCTGTCAAAAATAAAAAAAGTGCTGTATGTCAGTGGCGAAGAATCCGGCGCGCAGATAGCGTTGCGCGCCAAGCGGTTGGCGGTCGACGCACAGGATCTCAAGCTGCAGGCGGAAATACAGTTGGAGAAAATTCTCAACACGCTGGTCGAGCACAAGCCGGAAGTCGCCGTCATCGATTCGATTCAGACCGTGTATTCGGATGCGCTCAGCTCGGCGCCGGGTTCTGTTGCGCAGGTGCGCGAATGTGCGGCGCAGCTGACACGCGTCGCCAAGCAATCCGGCATCACCATCATCATGGTCGGCCACGTGACCAAGGAAGGCGCGTTGGCCGGGCCGCGCGTGTTGGAGCACATTGTCGACACGGTACTGTATTTCGAGGGCGATACCCATTCCAGTTTCCGCCTGGTGCGGGCGTTCAAGAATCGTTTCGGCGCAGTCAATGAGCTGGGCGTGTTCGCGATGACCGAAAAAGGTTTGAAGGGCGTGTCGAATCCGTCGGCGCTATTCCTGTCGCAGCACGATAACCAGGTGCCGGGTTCCTGCGTAATGGTGACGCAGGAAGGCACGCGGCCGTTGCTGGTGGAGATCCAGGCGTTGGTCGATGCATCGCATGTGCCGAATGCGCGCCGGCTGTCGGTTGGGTTGGAGCAGAATCGGCTGGCGATGCTGCTGGCGGTGTTGCACCGGCATGCCGGGATTGCTGCGTTCGACCAGGACGTGTTCATCAACGCGGTCGGCGGCGTCAAGATCACCGAACCGGCTGCCGACCTGGCAGTGCTGCTGGCGATCAATTCATCGATGCGCAACCGGCCGCTACCGCGCGGGCTGGTGGTGTTCGGCGAGGTTGGCCTGGCGGGCGAAATCCGTCCCGCTCCGCGCGGCCAGGAACGTTTGCGTGAAGCGGCCAAGCTGGGATTCTCGATTGCGATGATCCCGAAATCGAACGCACCGAAGCAAGACATCGAAGGCTTGAAGATCATCGCGGTGGAGCGCATCGACGATGCGCTGACCAAGATTCGCGACGCCGAATAATTCATTCTAATTCATTCATTTATTATTTCCAAAATTATCCCGATCAAGGAGCATCAACATGAAAACCAAGGCAGCTATCGCATGGAAAGCCGGTCAGCCACTGACGATCGAAGAAGTCGAGCTGAGCGGTCCGCGCGCCGGTGAAGTGCTGGTGGAGATCAAGGCCACCGGGATTTGCCATACCGATTACTACACCTTGTCCGGCGCCGATCCGGAGGGGATTTTCCCATCGATCCTGGGCCATGAAGGCGCCGGTGTGGTGGTCGATGTCGGTCCGGGCGTGAAGAGCCTGAAGAAGGACGATCACGTGATCCCGTTGTACACGCCGGAATGCCGCGAGTGCAAATTCTGCCTGTCGCAAAAGACCAACCTGTGCCAGTCGATCCGTTCGACCCAGGGCCGCGGCCTGATGCCGGATGCCACCAGCCGTTTTTCGATCGACGGCAAGCCGATCTTCCACTACATGGGGACATCGACCTTTTCCAATTACATCGTGGTGCCGGAAATCGCCTTGGCCAAGATTCGCAGCGATGCGCCGTTCGACAAGGTCTGCTACATCGGCTGCGGCGTCACCACTGGCGTCGGCGCCGTGCTGTTCACCGCCAAGGTGGAAGCGGGCGCCAATGTGGTGGTGTTCGGGCTGGGCGGCATTGGCCTCAATGTAATCCAGGCGGCGCGCATGGTTGGCGCCGACAAGATCATTGGCGTCGATATCAATCCGGCGCGTGAAGCAATGGCGCGCAAGTTCGGCATGACACATTTCGTCAATGCCAAGGAAGTGGAAAACGTGGTCGACGCCATCGTTGGACTGACCGATGGCGGTGCCGACTACAGCTTTGAATGCATTGGCAACACCACTACCATGCGCCAGGCGCTGGAGTGCTGTCACAAGGGCTGGGGCCAGTCGATCGTGATCGGCGTTGCTGCCGCCGGTCAGGAAATCAGCACGCGGCCATTCCAGCTGGTGACTGGCCGGGTCTGGAAAGGCTCGGCTTTCGGCGGCGCTCGTGGCCGCACCGATGTGCCGAAGATCGTCGATTGGTACATGGAGGGTAAATTGAACATCGACGATCTGATCACGCACAGCTTGCCGCTGGATCGCATCAATGAAGGCTTCGATCTGATGAAGAGCGGTGAGTCGATTCGCTCGGTGGTGATCTACTGATGGAAATCATCAGCGAACATGCCTGCTTCGGCGGTACGCAGGGGTTTTACCGGCATGCGTCGGCCGAGATCGGATTGCCGATGCGCTTTTCCGTGTTCCAGCCGCCGCAGGCGAAGGCTGGTCCGGTGCCGGTGCTGTTTTTTCTGGCGGGGCTGACCTGCACTGAAGAGACTTTCATGATCAAGGCCGGTGCGCAACGCTATGCCGCGCAGCACGGCATCATGCTGGTGACGCCGGATACCAGCCCGCGTGATACCGGCATTGATGGCGTGGACGCCAGCTGGGATTTCGGCAACGGCGCCGGCTTCTATCTGGATGCGACGCAAGCGCCGTGGGCGCAGCACTTCAAAATGTATTCTTATATTTTGCACGAGCTAAGGCAGACAGTGATCCAGGAATTTCCGGCGCAGGCCGACAATCTTGGCATCTTTGGCCATTCGATGGGCGGCCATGGCGCGCTGGTGCTGGCCTTGCGCAATCCGGATGTGTTCCGTTCGGTGTCGGCGTTTGCGCCGATTGCAGCGCCCAGCCAGTGTCCGTGGGGTCAAAAGGCGTTCACTCATTATCTGGGTGCAGACCAGGCCAGCTGGCGCGACTATGACGCGACGCAACTGGTGCTGGATGCGAAGCGGCCGTTTCCGCAAGAGATATTGATCGATCAGGGTTTGGGCGACAAATTCCTTGCCGAACAGTTGTTGCCTGAACGGTTTGAGGCAGCCTGTGCGCAGGCGGGGCAGCGTTTGAAACTGCGTCGGCATGCGGCTTACGACCACGGTTATTATTTCATCTCGACCTTGATCGAGGATCATCTGGCTTTTCACCAGCGGATACTGGCGGCGTAGCACGCAGATTGAATCGCCGGTAGGGTGGGCAGGTCTTTCTGCCCACGCGGTTGTCGTGAAATTCGCACGTGGCACGATGAAAAAAAGCCCCGCCTGATTATCAGGCGGGGCTTTCAACTCTTGCAGCTTGGTGTGTCAATATATCAAGCTTACTCGGCGACCTTGACATCAGCGCGTCGCTTCGATACCAGCCAGCCGCCGCCCAGCACCACCACAAAGCCCAGCACATAAGCCGCATAGTTCAGCCCCGGCAAGCTATCCCAGAATGGTTTCAGGACCGGTTCTGTGACGATCATGTGCATCGCGGTGTACACCAGGATCGCTGCACCGATGAAGATCGTGACCGGGAAGCGTTCGATCAGTTTCAGCGCCAGGGTCGAGCCCCAGACCATGATCGGCACCGAAATCAGCAAGCCGATGATTACCAGCGCCATGCTGCCTTTGGCGGCGCCGGCCACGCCCAGTACGTTGTCGATACCCATGACGGTATCGGCGATGATGATGGTCTTCAACGCAGCGGCCATGGTGGTGGCTTTGACGCCGTGTGCTTCACCGTCATCGGACTGAGTCAGCAGCCGGTAGGCGATCCACAGCAGGGCGACGCCGCCGACCAGCAGCAGGCCAGGTATCTTGAGCAGCCAGACTACGCCGATGGTCATCAGCACGCGCATGATCACCGCACCCGCGGTGCCCCAGAGGATGGCTTTGCGGCGCAGGTGGTCGGGCAGGTTGCGTGCCGCCATCGCGATCACGATGGCGTTATCGCCGGCCAGCACCAGGTCGATGACAATAATCGCCAACAGTGCGGCAAAGAAGGCGCCAGCGTTCCAGTCAGCCATGCCCAGCATTGAGAAAAAACCAGAAAAATCCATACAGTCTCCAACAAGGGTTAGTAAATAACCTCACAGGCATGGACAACTACAGGAAGTGGCGGAGAGTAAGCGCGACACCTTGCCTGCATGGATACCATGCCGACAAAGGTCTTGCTCAACAGCATTGCTGCCAAGGTAACCGGGCGCAGGCGTTGTGCCTGTTCCGTGATGACGACTACCTTGCAAAGCATCGACAGTCAGCGATACGCCATGTCAATGCTTAGGAGCTACTCCCCTTTGAGAGGGTGTTGCACGCAGAATGCCGTGCAACTGGGCATTATTATACATCAGTCATGCCGAAAATGAAAAGGCGAGCTCAACCGTGGCGCCAATAATCCGGCTGGGCATAGGCGCGCCGCAGGAAATCGACGAAGACGCGGATCCGCAGCGGCAGGTGGCGCCGTTGCGCAAATACTGCGTAAATATCATTGCCCGGTGCGGCAAATTCATCCAATACCGTGACCAGTTTGCCGGATTCAATCTCGCTGCCGACTTCCCACATCGAGCGCCAGGCCAGTCCCTTGCCGGCCAACGCCCAGTCGTGCAGCACCTGGCCGTCGTTGCAGACCATATTGCCGTCCACCTTGACCGTGACCACCTTGCCGTTCTGGCGGAAGCTCCAGCCGCGCTGGCTGCCTTCGCTGCTCATCGCCAGGCAATTGTGCTTTTGCAGGTCGTCTACGGTTTCCGGCTTGCCGTGGCGTTTGATGTAGGCCGGCGAGGCCACCACGATGCGCTTGTTGTCGGCCAGCTTGGCGCCGACCAGCGACGAATCGGACAGCGAGGCGATGCGGATGGCGACGTCGATGCCTTCGCCGATCAGGTCGACCACGCGGTCGTTCAGGTTAAGGGTGAGGGTGACGTCGCGATGTTCGGTCAGGAAGGAGGGCATCAGTGGCGCCACATGCTGGCGGCCGAAGCCGGCCGGCGCGGAAATCAGCAGGTGGCCGCTGGCATGGGCGCTGCGCTCGGAAACCGCCGATTCGGCATTTTCCAGGTCGGACAGGATGCGCTGGCAATCTTCGAGGAAGGCTTCACCCTCATTGGTGAGGGCGATTTTGCGGGTGGTGCGTTGCAAAAGCTTCACACCGAGGCGTTCCTCTAATGCGTCCAGGCGTCGTCCGATCATGGCCGGCGCAATCCCTTCGGCGCGTGCCGCGGCCGACAGGCTGCCCTTCGCAGCTACCTCGACAAAAGTAGAAATTTGCTTGAATTGATCCACTGTCGACCGTGAAGTAAGTTTGAGGGATGCAAGCTTGTGCTAAGCTCATTTGTGACTAAAACGCATAGATCAAATGATAAATCGTTTTACCTATGATGATTTGGTTTAAATATACTATATAGCGTAAAAATTAGATAATGCCATTCAGGATTCTGCATATCCAGCATGGTAAAAACCGGAATGTAGCGGTGCACAATGCGAATGCGCTGTGCCATCGTTGTAGACGACATTGATTATTTGACAGAATAAACAGGAGCAACGCATGACTCAACTGACACTGCCAGCCGGCATGGAAATCAACGGCGCGATTGAAGCCGGATACGCCGAGATTCTGACCCCGGACGCGCTGGCGCTGGTCGCCAAGCTCAGCCGCGCTTTCGAAGCGCGTCGCCAGGAATTGCTGGCAGTACGTGTCGAGCGCGCCAAGCGTCTGGATGCTGGCGAGCGCCCTGACTTCCTGCCTGAAACCGCCCATATCCGCAACGGCGACTGGAAGATTGCACCGATTCCTCAGGCACTGGAATGCCGCCGCGTGGAAATCACCGGCCCGGTCGAGCGCAAGATGGTGATCAATGCCTTCAATTCCGGCGCTGACAGCTACATGACCGACTTCGAGGATTCGAACTCGCCAGTATGGGATAACCAGATCACTGGTCAGATCAACCTGCGCGACGCGATCCGTAAAACCATTTCGCTGGAACAGAACGGCAAGTCGTACAAGCTGAACGACAAGGTCGCCACGCTGGTGGTGCGCCCGCGCGGTTGGCACCTCGATGAAAAACATGTGCTGGTCGACGGCAAGCGCGTCTCCGGCGGCATTTTTGACTTCGCGTTGTTCATGTTCCACAACGCCAAGGAGCAACTGGCGCGCGGCGCCGGCCCGTACTTCTACCTGCCGAAGATGGAATCGCATCTGGAAGCACGCCTGTGGAACGACATCTTCGTGATGACGCAAAACGAACTCGGCCTGCCGCAAGGCACGATCAAGGCGACCGTGCTGATCGAAACCATCCTTGCCGCTTTCGAAATGGATGAAATCCTGTACGAACTGCGTGAACACAGCTCTGGCCTGAATGCCGGCCGTTGGGATTACATCTTCTCCTGCATCAAGAAATTCAAGCTGGACAAGGATTTCTGCCTGGCCGACCGCGCCAAGGTGACGATGACTGCACCGTTCATGCGTTCCTATGCGTTGCTGCTGCTGAAGACCTGCCACAAGCGCAATGCGCCGGCAATCGGCGGTATGGCAGCACTGATCCCGATCAAGAACGATCCGGAAAAGAATGAAATCGCCATGGGCGGTGTACGCACCGACAAGGCGCGCGATGCCACCGACGGCTACGACGGCGGCTGGGTGGCTCATCCGGGCCTGGTTGAACTGGCCATGACCGAATTCAAGAAGGTATTGGGCGACAAGCCGAACCAGATCAGCAAGCAGCGCGACGACGTCAATGTCAGCGCCGCCGAGCTGCTCGACTTCAAGCCGGAAGCACCGATCACCGAAGCCGGTTTGCGCTACAACATCAACGTCGGCATCCACTACCTGGGCGCCTGGTTGGCTGGCAACGGTTGCGTGCCTATCCATAACCTGATGGAAGATGCGGCAACTGCGGAAATCAGCCGTGCCCAAGTTTGGCAATGGATCCGCTCGACCAAGGGCGTGCTGGAAGATGGCAAGAAAGTCACCGCAGAGATGGTGGTCGCGATGATTCCGCAAGAACTGGCCAAGGTCAAGGCGCTGGTCGGCGATGGCGCTACTTACGATCGCGCTGCCAAGATATTTGAGGAAATGTCGACTTCGGCTGCTTTTGCCGAATTCCTGACCTTGCCGCTGTACGAAGAAATCTAAAGAGCTGTCGGCGGCTGCTTAAGCTGCCTGCATAGCAAGAAGCCGATCTCGCGATCGGCTTTTTTTATGTCTGTCGGATACTGAACCTGTCGCGGATTACCTCAGTAAGTGATCGTGATGGTCAGCGTATCGGTATAGGTTCCAGCCGGTTTGTTCTGGCTGGCAGGAATGAGGCCGTAGGCGGTGTAGCTGCGTGCATTACTGCCGATGCTGAGCAGATAGCTGTCGGATACGGTGCTGGTGCTGGCGCTGCCGTCGCCCCACACGATGGTGCGCGCGGTGTCTGTGTACATATTGTAGTTGAGCGAATTGGTGACGCCCGATTTCAGCAGGCGCGTGGCAAAGGTACCGTTGCCGGCGTTCAGTTGAATGGTATAGCTCACCAGGAGTCCGAGGCCGGTGCAAGTGACGGTAACGGTCCCGGTGCCGGTGGAACTGGTGCTGCCGGGCGAGGCGTAGCTGCCAAAGGCGACGCCGCTGCCGGCAACGGTGCAGTCGGCCAGCAACGCCTGCGCGCTCAGCGGCAGCGCGAGCATTGCGCCCGCTGCCAGCCATTTCAAGCCGAATTTCATTTGTTCTCCCTGCCGCAGGAATAAGGGCCCAGTTGCGGGAAAGCTTCCATCTTGGCAAGCGCTGCAATGTCGAAACTGCATTTGGTTTCGCCGCTGTCGTTGTCGACTACGACGATGGCTGCGGGGTAGGCGATTTCGGGAATGAACACTTGTCCGCGCAAGGCGACTTCCTGTGCCGTCTTGCTGCCGTTGACATAGACCAGGGTGCCAGTGGCGAGCGGCTTTCCTTGCCGGTCAGTCAGGGTCAGCGTGGCGCTCTGGTTTTGACGGGCGCTGAATTTCAGCAGGCTGCCGGTCCTGTAGCCGGGGGTGACGGATTTTTGCGACAGGTCCAGCGTCATCGACAGTGGCAGATGTGCGTCATCCAGATAGACGTTGTTCGATTCGTAGGGAACCAGGCGTGGGATGAAGCCGACGCCATCCTTGTCGGTATGGCCCACCTTGATGTTGTTGGCATAGATATCGATCGGCTGGCTGACCGGCACCTCAACCATCGCGAAACTTTCATCCATCCAGCGCGCGGCGCGGACATGGCCGCCAAGCAGCACGATGCCGCCGCGCGCTTCGAGTTGCAGATTGGTTTGATCGTTGATGCGATTGGCGTCGAAGGTGTATTCGCCGGTGCTGCCGAGGTAGTTGGCGCCGATATCTTCGCCGCCGTTGTCGAATAAGGTTTTGCGTGCGCGGTAGCCCCAGCCACCTTCCTGCGGAACGGTTTGCTGGTATTCGGTGCTGAATGATTTGCTACCTTGCTGCCGGTTGGCCACCACTTGCAGGAAACTTTGGTGTCCGAGCGGAATGACCCAGACAAAATTCGCCGACAGTGAGCGATCTTGCGTCAGCGATTTCAGCAGGCCGACGCTGATGCTGCCGTATTCGCGCAGGTTGAAGTTGATGCCGGCGTTGACGGCACGCACGTTGTCCTGGCCGCGGTTGACCTGGCTCAGGTAGCCGAGCGCGAAGTTGGTCCGTTCATTCAGCGAGACATTGGCTTGCGCTTGTATCTGCTGCGCCGGCGCCAGTATGCCGTCGTCCAGGCCGAGCTGCCAGAAGCGCGCGCCGGCGGTTTGTCCGCGCAAGGTCAGCGCGTACAGGGAACCCTGGCGGTCGAACTGAACATATTGCTGGGTAGCGTTGCCGCGTTCGGAGTTGCTGGCAGCGATGCCGCCGCTCAGCAGGCCGATATCCGGCACAGCAACGGTGGCGCCGAAGCTGGCCGATTCGCGGCCGCGCATCAGCTCGCCATGGCTTTCAATGGTGGTGGCATCGCTGACGCCATAGCGCACCGTGGCGGAACTGAAGGTTCTGCCGTAGTCGCTCTGACTGGTGCCGAAGTTGTTGCGCAATGCGCCGATTTCGTAGGAGACATCCTTGGTGCCTTGGCGCAGCAGCTGGGCGCTGGTGATGTAGCTTTGCGTGTAGACCTGCTGGCGTCCCAGCACATCGTGCACCACCATCTGCACATTACCCTGTCCGGCATACACCGGCAGGTTGTTGATCGTGAACGGGCCGGTATCGACCGGCTGCTTGAGCCGCAGGATGTTGTTGACGTAGATGTCGACCACGGAAGGCGCCGCTGCCGTTCCGCTGAATGTCGGCAGTGGAATCGGTTGGAAGCCGGGAATGGTCGAGAATTTTGTGTGCCACTGGAGTCCACCAAAATAGACCTGATGCGACAAGGCGCTGGAGCCGCTGATGCTGTCGCCCACCACCAGCGTTGCCTGTTGTTCCGGAAAGTCGCGCGTGTACTGGCTGTCGAGACGGAATACTGTGCGTTGTCCAGTCAGGTCGGAACCGACAAAGCGGCTGGTATAGGTGCCGCCGCCGCTGAATACTCCGACCTCTACCAGGCCGGAGAGGTTGGTCTGGTTTTGACCTTGTGCCTGGTTTTGCGCTTTTGCGTAATTGACGTCGTAGTTCAGGAAGGCGCCGGTTTCCGCGGCCTGCACCAATAGCGGCCGATGGTCTCCAAGATTGAACGCCGAATCGGTGAAGGCGCCCGGCGGCGCATGGATGTTGAGGGTCTGGGTGCCGGCATCTATTTCCGCATGCACGCCGGGCAGGGCGTCGAGCGGGTAATAATGGTCTTGGTGGCTGTTGATGGCTGCGCTTTGCGGCAGGCGCAGGCGAGCATCGCTCAATAGCTGCGCCGGCACAATGATGCCGTTGGCTGCGGTACGCAAGATAAGCGTCGCGTCCGTCAATTTCTTATCGTTGACGACAACGGCCAATAATATCTCCTGTTCTGATGCTGACGTGTCAACCGCTGCCTGGCCTGGGGTTTGAAATGCGATCAGGCTAGCGGCTAGAAACCTGGTCAGCCTCCAGCGTGAGTTGTTGTTCAATCTCGCCCTTGTCTGTCTGAACGTGCAGTCGAACCAGGCCGGAACGGATTGTTCCGTTTGCCAATGGCCACTCCTTGTGCTGACCCGGTAAAACGTAGGCAGGTGTGCTGATCTGCAGCGCGCCCTTGCCATCAGGATTGCTTAACTGGATGCTGACTATTTTGTTGTGGACATTGCCGTTGTTGGCAGCGGTCAGCATCAGGCCGCCTGCGCGTCTCTGCAACTGCCAGGAGATGTCTTCCCGTTTTTGTTGCGGGACGATGAACACCGGAATACTGACCTTCAACAAGGTCCTCAGGCCGGACGTCTGGGGACCGGCGGATGGCACCTCCTCAATCAGCAGGCGATAACTTTTTTCGCTTGTCGGAGTGAGCGGATTGCGCATTCCGAAGCGCAGGAATTGAATTTGCCCCGGCTGTATCGCAAAGATCGGCGGGTTTAGCAGCAGGGCATCGGTCTCGGCTTGCACTTCCTCGCGCCCGTCGGTACTCCAGTCGACGGCACTGACCTGTATCCGCACCGGAGCATCGCCAGTGTTCCTGATCTGCAGTACGCCGGATGGGCGCTCGGCACTCAGGTCGAAACCGATCGGGTTGACGTTGAACGATGCCGCGCGAATGTCCTGCGCAACGCCGACGAACAGGAGCAAGGCAAGTGCAGCCTGCCATCTGCCAAGGATTTGCATCATGGCCGTGTCGTTCTAGAACGTGACAGTGGCGACTACGGTATCGGTATAAGTGGCGGCCGGCAGCGACGTCTGACCGGACGGGATGCTTGCGTACACGGTGATCGCCGTGGCAACGCCGGTAGCAGTGACAGCTGTAGGCGCCGTCGCCGGTGTATTACCCCACGTCACTGTGTGATTGGTATCCGAAAACAGGCCGTAGTTGAGATATGCCGGTGTGGTCGCGCCGTTGGAAAGCCGGCGCACCGGGGCCGCGTTGGTAGAGCCGGACCCAGGATTTGCCCCTTGACCCAGAGTGATGACTGGACTGGCGCCTACTGTGCACGTAGTGGTGACGCTGGCAGTGGCGACCTGGTTGACGGTGGCGTTGGCGACAACGGGATCGTAGGTTGTCGTGAAGCCAAGTGTGGAAATGCTGCAATTGTTGGCAATGGTGACCGTGTTGGTCATGATGGCGGTTGCGGTGCCCGCGAATGCACTGGAGCAGCTGGTTGCCGCTGCGATAACTAGAATCACGTTCCGAACAAATTTTTGCATGACGAATCTCCCGATTGACATTTTTTGTAATGGAAACCCAGGCTGTTATCTGGACATTTGTTAAGTGATGCGCACCTTTCAGACGGTTGAATATGGTTGGGATATATCTTTAATGAAATATTTATTTTTGTTAATTATTGCTACTAGGAATTAATGCCGTCAAGGGACATTTAAATTTTTAACAAAATCAAGACAACAGTGGTGAACGTCTAGCTAGGTAGTTCAAGGGAAGAGAGTGTTTGTCAACATTTGTTGATGTTGTTTTATGGGGGAGGTAC
This sequence comes from Collimonas sp. NPDC087041, assembly GCF_044745265.1. Taxonomy (NCBI): domain Bacteria; kingdom Pseudomonadati; phylum Pseudomonadota; class Betaproteobacteria; order Burkholderiales; family Oxalobacteraceae; genus Collimonas; species Collimonas sp. NPDC087041. The sequence goes on along the minus strand of NZ_JBIUZX010000006.1, from coordinate 127,342 downwards.
AATCTTATGGATATCATATCGACAATAATTTCCTGATGGCATGGTCTAGTGTAGACTCGATCGCTGTTGCGTTCGTTACGACTGAGCGCGCCTGGAAATTTGTTGAAACTCACGTCACCTCGCCCAGATACTAAGGAAACACATGCCACAACCTGATGACATGAAGAGCAGCAGCCCCAATAAATTATTGGGGCTTTTTTCTACCTTGCTCAAGGCTGTCCTCGCAGTGCTTTTGTTGATCTGGACGCCATTCAAATGGGTATTACGGCAAGTGTTTGGCAATATTGCCTGGCAGGCTCCAGCCTGGGCCAGCTGGACTGGGCGCAATGTGCGTGCCGGTGCGGCAGCTGCATGCCGCCAGCCGCGCCGTTCGCTGGCGGCTTTGCTGTGTTTGCTGCTGCTGGCAGGCGGCGGCTGGTACGGTTACCGCTGGTGGCAAGCGCAGCCTAAGCCGGTTGAGGTCGTGCTCAAGGTGAGCAATCCGGGGCGTACCGAAATCGAACAGGAAGATCCGGCCAATCGCTTGCCGAAGCCGTTGCTGATCAGTTTCGATCATTCGGTCGCAACCTTGGCCAGCGTCGGTAAGGATGTGACTGGCGGCATCACGGTCAGTCCGGCGATTGCCGGGGTGTGGCACTGGAACGACGACAAGACATTGAGTTTTGCACCAACGGAAGATTGGCCGGTCGGCAGTGAATTCCAGGTCAGCTTCGACAAGAAGCTGTTCAGCCCGGAAGTGCGGCTGGCGCAGTACGACACCAAGTTCAACAGCCCGTCTTTCAAGATCGATATCGTCCGCTCCGAGTTCTATCAGGATCCGATCAATCCGGCCGTCAAGCAGGCCGTGATCGAGCTGCATTTCAGCCATCCGGTCAATTCTGCCGAACTGGAAAAGCGCATCGAATTACAGCTTGAACAGCAATCTGCCGGCGTGCTGGGCATCGGCAAGGAAACCACGCCATTCACCGTCGGCTACGACAAGCTCAAGCTGAACGCCTACGTCCGTTCGGCCAATCTGCCGATTCCGAAAGACAGCAGCAGCCTGCGTTTCGCGCTCGACAAGGGCGTGCCGGCAGCGCGTGGCGGTACGCCATCCGACAATCCGCTGGGTGCAAAAATCGCAGTGCCGGGGCTGTACAGCCTGGCGATTACCGACATGACGCCGCAAGTCGTGACCAACGACAAGAACGAGCCGGAGCAGGTGCTGTTGCTGAATACCACCGCCACCGTGCATGAACGCGAGATGAAAAAGGCGATCAGCGCCTGGGTGCTGCCGAAAACCCATCCGGACAAAAATGGCGTATTCAAACCGGCCAGCGACGACGATACGGCGGACGAGTGGAGTGTGGAAGAAATCACGCCGGCGATCCTGAAACAGTCGACTCGCCTGGCGCTGGAGCAGATTCCGGCGGAACACGAATTTACCGATATCCACAGTTTCAAATATCACGCCGATGTCGGTGCGCAGGTGTACGTGCAGGTCGAAGCCGGCGTCAAGTCGTTCGGCGGCTATGTGCTGGGCAAGACTGACCGTCGCGTGCTGCAGGTGCCGCCATTCCCGGCAGAGTTGAAGATACTCAGCCAGGGCGCATTACTGACCATGAGTGGCGAGAAAAAGGTGGCGGTGCTGGTGCGCGACCTGCCAGGCGTAAAGATTGAAATCGGACGCGTATTGACGACCCAGTTGCAGCATTTGGTGTCGCAATCCGACGGCAATTTCGCCAATCCGGAATTCTATGACCGCTTCGGCCCGGACAATCTGACCGAGCGCTTCGAATCGAAGATTCCATTGCCTGATCTGGAACGTGGTCGCGCGCATTATGAAGCGGTCGACATGAACCAGTATTTGAAAGGCGATGCCGAAGGCGGGGCCCGTCGTGGCGTGTTCTTGCTCACCGTTACCGGCTATGACCCGGCGGCGGAAGCACGCGCCAAGAAAGAAGAGGCCAAAAATCAGCGTCAGCCAGGCGAGCCGGCGGCTGACGACAATGCTGACGAGTGCGGTGACAACTGCGCTGACCAGGGCGACGCCGGCGATCAAAATGGCGACAATGTCGCGCCCGAAAGCAAGGTCGACAAACGCCTGGTGATCGTCACCGATCTCGGCATCCTGGTGAAGAAATCGCTGGACGGTTCGCAAGATGTATTCGTGCAGTCGATCTTCAACGGCAAGCCGGTGGATGGCGCTACGGTCGATATCATCGGCAAGAACGGCATCACCTTGTTTTCGCAAGCCACCGATGCCACCGGACGCGCCCATTTCGCCAAGATCGAGGGCCTGTCGCGCGAGCGTGCGCCGTTGATGGTGCTGGTGCGGAAAGCCGGCGACCTGAGTTTCATGCCTTTGAATAAAACCGACCGCGCTTTGGACATGTCGCGCTTCGATGTCGGCGGCGTCAAGAATGCTGCGGTGGCGGACCAGGTCTCCGCCTATCTGTTCAGCGATCGCGGCATCTACCGTCCGGGCGATACTTTCCACATCGGCATGATCGCCAAGTCGGCCAATTGGGGCGGCAGCATCACGGGCCTGCCGCTGGAGGCGGAAGTGCTGGATGCGCGCGGGTTGACCGTCAAGCGCGAGAAAATCAAGCTGCCGCCGGGCGGTTTCAGCGAGTTGTCCTACACCACGCAGGAAAGTGCGCCGACCGGCAGCTATAACATCAACCTGTATCTGGTACGCGACGGCAAAGCCGGCGCGCAGGTCGGCAGCACCAGCGTCAAGGTGCAGGAATTCCAGCCGGACCGCATGAAGGTGAGCGCCAAGTTTAATGTTGCGGCAAGCGAGGGCTGGCTCAATCCGAAAGACCTGAAGTTGTTGGTCAATGCACAGAATCTGTTCGGTACGGCAGCGGAAAACCGCCGCGTTACCGCCGAGCTGACCTTGAGCCCGGCATTCCCGGCGTTCCGCCAGTTCCCGGATTACAAATTCTACGATCCGCAACGGGCCAAGGATGGCTATAGCGACCAACTGGGCGACCAGACTACCGACGACAAGGGCGATGCATCGTTCGACCTCGGCCTGTCGAAGTACGCCAAGGCCACCTACCGCCTGCAAGTGCTGGCGCGCGCCTACGAACCACAAGGCGGGCGCGGTGTCGCGGCGGAGACGTCAACACTGGTGTCCGAGCTGCCTTATCTGGTCGGTTTCAAGGCCGACGGTGCGCTCGATTTCGTATCGCGCGGCGCCCATCGCAGCGCATCGATTATCGCGCTCGATCCGAAAGCGCAAAAGACTGCGGTGTCGGGTTTGACCTTGCAGCAGATCGAACGCAAGTACGTGTCTGTGCTGACCAAGCAGCAGGATGGCGGCTATAAATACGAATCGCGCAAGAAGGAAATTCTGTTGAAGGAGACACCGCTGACGATTCCCGCCGCTGGTTTTAACCTGTCGCTGGCCAGCGACACGCCGGGTAATTTCGCCTATGTGATCCGCGATGCCCAAGGCCTGGAATTCAACCGCATCGAATATGCGGTGGCCGGGCAGGGCAACGTCACACGCAGCCTGGAGCGCAACGCCGAGCTGCAACTGACTTTGAACAAGAAGGATTACGTGCCGGGCGACGATATCGAAGTCAGCATCCGCGCGCCGTATGTCGGCGCCGGCCTGATCACGATCGAGCGCGACAAGGTGTTCACCCACCAGTGGTTCAAGACCGATACCTTGGCGTCCGTGCAGAAGATCCATTTGCCGAAGGATTTCGAAGGCAACGGGTACATCAGCGTGCAGTTCATCCGCGATCCGTCGTCAGACGAGATTTTCATGAGCCCGTTGAGCTACGGCGTGGTGCCGTTCGCCACCAGCCTGGCGGCGCGCACCAACAAACTGACCTTGAACACGCCGGAATTGGTCAAGCCGGGCCAGCCGTTGAAGATCAAGCTGTCGTCTTCGCAACCGACGCGGGTGGTGGTGTTTGCGGTGGATGAAGGCATCCTGCAGGTGGCGCGTTATCAGATGGCCGATCCGCTTGGTTTCTTCTTCCAGAAAAAGATGCTGGAAGTGCGTAGCTCGCAAATTCTCGACCTGATCCTGCCGGAGTTCAAGAAACTGCTGGCGGCCAGCGCGCCGGGCGGCGACGCTGAAGGCGCGTTGGGCAAGCATCTGAATCCGTTCAAGCGCAAGCATGACAAGCCTGCGGTGTATTGGTCGGGGATTGTCGATGTTGATGGCGACAAGGAATTCACTTACCAGGTGCCGGATACCTTCAACGGCAGCATGCGGGTGATGGCGGTGGCGGTCAACGACAATACCGTTGGCACAGCGCAAGGCAAGACGCTGGTGCGTGGCGATTTCGTGATTTCGCCAAATGTGCCGCTGGCAGTGACGCCGGGCGACGAGTTTGATGTCAGCGTCGGTGTCGCCAACAACGTGCTCGGCTCCGGCAAGGATGCGCCGGTGACGCTGACCTTGAAAACATCGCCGCACCTGCAAGTGATCGGCAGCGATACGCAGACCTTGAAGATCGGCGAAATGCGCGAAGGCGTAGCGACCTATCGGCTCAAGGCGGTCGACGGTGCGCAGGCGATGCTCGGTTCGGCGACGCTGAATTTCACATCGACCTTGGGCAGCAACGCCAGCAAGACCAGCAAGCTGGCGACCGATGTCTCGGTGCGGCCGCCGGTGGCGCGCTACACGCAACTGACGATGGGCAATTTCAACGGTTCGGTGGACGTGGCGCTGAAGCGCTCGCTGTATCCGCAATATCGCCAGCTGGAGGCCGGCGTGTCGTCGTTGCCGCTGGTGCTGGCAGGCGGCTTGTCGAGCTATCTGGCCAACTTCGACCATCTGTGCACCGAGCAAATGATCAGCCAGGCAGTGCCGGCACTGGTGTTGTCCAAGCGACCCGAGTTCGGCAAATCCGATCTCAAGCTGCAGACTGCGCGCAGTTTTGACGATGCGTTGAAGGTATTGCGCACGCGGCAAAATGCCGAAGGTGGATTCGGTTTGTGGGATGCATCGGTGCAGGCTGACGAGTTTGCTTCGATCTATGCGCTGCACCTGATGTTGGAGGCGCGCGAACGCGGCGAGGTAGTGCCGGCCGACATGCTGCAGCAGGGCCTGGATTACGCACAGAAGCTGGCGGCCAGCCCGGCTACCGGATTGCCGCAATTGCGCGTGCGCGCCTATGCCGCTTACCTGCTGACGCGGCAGACGGTGATTACCACGCCGATCCTGACCAGCATCCGCGAGACGTTGGAGCGTCGCTACCCGAAAGACTGGCAGAACGACCTGGCAGCGGCTTACCTGGCTGCCTCCTATCAGTTGCTGAAACAGGATCGCTTGGCCAGCAATCTGATCGACAAGCAGGTGGCGCAACTGGTCAAGCCGGGCCAGCCGTTTGGTTACGACTATTACTACGATCCGTTGATTCGCGATGCGCAGGTACTGTACCTGCTGTCGCGCCATTTCCCGGCGCGGGTCAAGGCTTTGCCGCCGGCGGTGATGACGGCGCTGGTGAAGCCGATAGCAGACGGCAACTTCAATACCTTGTCGAGCGCTTACCTGATCCTGGCGTTTGATGCCTACGCTACGGCGATGGGACCGGATGCGTTGGGCAAATTGTCGATCACTGAAATTGATGCCAGCGGCAAGCAACGGCCACTGACGCTGCCGAACAACCTGGTGCCGCGCGTGGCCTTTACACCCGGTACCGCAAAATTGCGCTTCGGTAGCGACAGCAGCCTGCCGGCTTATTACGCGGTGACCGAAACCGGTTTCGACAAGGCGCCGCCGAAAGAGGAGCTGCGCTCCGGCATGGAAGTGCTGCGCGAATTTGTCGGCAAAGATGGCAAACCGGTGACATCGGTCAGCGTCGGCGACGAGCTGACGGTGCGCCTGAAGTTCCGTGCGGTCGGACGTGATTATGTGCCGAACGTGGCGCTGGTGGACTTGACGCCGGGCGGCTTCGAGCCGGTACTCGATACGCCATCCGAACCAAGCACCGGCACCGCCGAGGGCAGCACTGCCCAGGCCACGCAGAACGCGGCGCTGGCCGGTTTGGCCGGCGCCAAGTCGAACTGGAATATCACCTACGCCGATGTACGTGAAGACCGGGTGGTGTTCTATGGCACGGTGAGCAAGGATTTCAGCGAGATCACTTATCGCATCAAGGCCACCAACAGCGGTCGTTTCACGGTGCCGCCGGCGTATGCCGAATCGATGTACGAACGCAACGTGCAGGCGCGCTCCGCTGCCGGCCAGAGCCTGACGGTGGATGCGCCGGGCAAGAAATAACGCAGTAACCGCAGTTGGAGCGTGGCTTAGGATGTTGAACGGGAAATCAGTGGCAGGTATGGCGCGCCGTCATCGACGGATATTGCTCGGCGTCGCCTTGGCTGCACTGCTACTGATCGGCTTGCGTCTGTGGCCACATGCGCCGCTACGGGTCGCGGTCAGTACGTCCACTGCGGTCTACGCCAAGGATGGCGAGTTGTTGCGCCTGGCGCTGGCGCCGGATGAGCAATATCGGCTGTGGCTGCCACTCAGCGATATCGATCCGCGCCTGGCGCAAGCGGTGCAGTTGTACGAGGATCGCTGGTTTTACTGGCATCCCGGCGTCAACCCCGTGGCGTTGGGCCGGGCGGTTTCATCCACTTATGGTGGCGGCACACGATTGGGCGCGTCAACCATCACCATGCAGTTGGCGCGTCGGCTGTACGGCATCCAGAGTCAGAATGTCGGCGGCAAGCTGCAGCAGCTGGGAGCGGCGTTTTGGCTGGAGGCGCGCTACAGCAAACGCGAGATACTGGAAGCCTATCTGAACCTCGCGCCCTACGGCGGCAACATCGAAGGCGTGGCCGCCGCCAGCCTGATCTATTTCCACAAGCGCGCCGAACACCTGACTTTGCCGGAAATCCTGACCTTGGCAGTGATCCCGCAAAATCCCTCCAAGCGCGGCGGCATGTCACGCCTGGGCGGCGGCTTGCAACAGGAGAAAACTCGCGACCAGGCGCGCAAGCGGTTGGCGGAAATCTGGCTCGACAAGCATCCCGAAGCGCGGCGTTACAAGGCCGACCTCGAAGCCCGGGTGCCGTTGTATTCCACCGGTAGCGTGCCATTCCTGGCGCCGCATGTTAGCGACTATCTGTTGCGCACCAAGCCTGCCGGCGAGATCTGGTCCAGTATCGATTTGCCACTGCAGGGCACGCTGGAGCGCATCCTCGGCCAGTTCGTCGCCAATCATCGCGGCGTCGGCGTGAATAACGCGGCGGCGATGCTGATTGATCGGCGCAGTGGCGAGGTGCGCTCGGTGGTCGGTTCCGCCAACTATTTCGATCCAGCGATCGATGGCCAAGTCAACGGCACGCAAGCCAAACGTTCGCCCGGCTCGACCCTGAAGCCGTTCATCTACGGCCTGGGGCTGGACCAGGGTTTGCTGCATCCGATGACGATCCTGAAAGATGCGCCAACCACCTTCGGTCCGTTCAGTCCCGAGAATTTCGACGGCCGCTTCGTCGGGCCGATTGCCGCCCAGGATGCGCTGGTGCGCAGCCGTAATATTCCTGCGGTGGCGTTGGCCTCGAAACTGACGCAACCCAGCTTGTACGAATTCCTGCAGCAGGCTGAAGTCAGCAGGCTGGCGTCGGAAAAACATTACGGGCTGGCGCTGGCGCTGGGCGGTGGTGAGCTGACCATGGAAGAGTTGGCGCGCCTGTATCTGATGCTCGGCAGCGGCGGCGTGCTGCGACCGCTGCATTACGACCGGCAGGCGCCGGACGTGCCGCAAGGGCATGAGGAACACAAGCGCTTGCTATCGGAAGAAGCTGCCTTCATCACGCTGCAAATGCTACAGACCAATCCGCGCCCGGATACCGGCGAACCGGGCGCCCCAGCCATCGCCTGGAAGACCGGTACTTCCTGGGGTTTCCGCGATGCCTGGACCGCCGGAGTGTTCGGCAACTACGTGCTGCTGGTCTGGGTTGGGAATTTCGACGGCAGCGGCAATCCGGCTTTTGTCGGTGTGCAGACTGCGGCGCCGCTGTTTTTCAAGATTGTCGACAGCATGCGCGCGCAGCGTCTCGATTCCGGCGCCGTGGCGCAGCCGGTGCCTGCCAATGTGAAGCGGGTTGAGGTTTGCCGCGCCAGCGGCGATTTACCGAACGACTTGTGCACGGATCGGGTGCAGACCTGGTTCATTCCGGGCAAATCGCCGATCCGCATCAGCAATTTGCATCGCGCTGTCAAGATCGACAGCCGTACCGGCCTGGCGACTTGCGAAGACGGACCGTTCACCCGCACCGAGGTGTTCGAATTCTGGCCGACCGACATGCAACGGCTGTTCCGCGAAGCCGGCATGCCGCGCCGCCAACCGCCGGTTCAGCCGGATTGCGGCGGGCAGGCCATGCAACAGATCAAGCAGCAGTCGACGGATGATGGCCCATCGATCATTTCACCCAATAGCGGCGCGACCTATACCATGCAGCTGTCGAAAATGACGCCGATCGCGTTACGCGCCAACGCCACCTCGGCGCAGGACATGCTGTTCTGGTTCGCCAACGGCGGCTTGATCGGCAAGGCGCGCGCCGCCGACAGCCTGGGCTGGCTACCCGGTGCGCCGGGGCGTTACCAGTTGCGCGCCATCGATCAGGAGGGACGCGCCGACGGCCGCGAGGTTGAGATCGAGTTCGTTCCCTGATGCATCGTGCTTAGCATTGTCGGATCGCTATCGTAGCGCCATCGTAGCGCTCAAGTTACGCGCAATCGTGATAACGATTTCTATTTCAATGTGGTAATGTTTCACTCCTAAAAATTATTAATGTTAGGAATGTACGATGCGATTTCATTGGCTTTTAGCGGCACTGCTAGTGCCAGGCATGGGCATGGCGGCGGAGGGGATGTGGACTCTGGACAATTTGCCGAAAGCGAAGATGCAGGCCGAATACGGCTTCACCCCGACAGATGCCTGGATCAAGCGCACCATGCTTGGTTCGGCGCGTATCGCCGGCGGTTGCTCGGCGTCTTTTGTATCGAAGGATGGCCTGGTGATGACCAATCACCATTGCGCCTCCGAATGCCTCGACCAACGCTCGACGGCAACCAAGAATCTGATCCAGGATGGTTTCCTGGCCAAGCGCCGCGAAGAGGAACTGAGCTGTCCCGAGATCGAGCTGAACCGGCTGGAACAGATCACCGATGTTACCGATCAGGTCAAGAGTGCAACCGCTGGCCTTGATGGCGCGGCGTTCAAGAGTGCGCAGAATGCGATCAAGGCCAAGCTGACTTCGGCATGCGTCGGCAATGACAAGGAAACCGTACGTTGCGATGTGGTTGACCTGTATCACGGCGGCCAGTACCAAGTGTATAAGTACCACCGGTTCCAGGATACCCGCCTGGTCTGGGCGCCGGAAAAGGCTGCCGCTTTCTTCGGTGGCGATCCGGACAATTTCAACTTCCCGCGCTACGACCTCGACATCACCATGTTGCGTGCGTATGAAGGCGGCAAGCCGGCCAAGATCGAGAATTACTTCCCGTTCAGTAAAAATGGCGCGGAAGAGGGCGAATTGGTATTCGTCACCGGCCAGCCAGGTTCGACCCAGCGCCAGCTGACCGTATCGCAACTGGATACCTTGCGCGATGTCACCCTGGTCAACACCTTGCTGCGTCTGGCCGAGATGCGCGGCGTACTGGAACAGTACAGCAAGACCAGCCCGGAAGCGGCGCGTAATGCAGAGCACATGCTGTTCGGCGTGGAAAACGGCTACAAGGCGCTGCGCGGACGTTTGACGACTTTGCAGGACCCGGCGCTGATGAAGCAAAAGCAGGATGAGGAAACCGCCTTGCGCAAATACGTCGCGCAACAACCGGCGCTGCAAGCCAAGATCGGCGGCGCCTGGGATGAGATCGCTGCCGCGCAGCAGGTGTACCGGCAGATCGAAGCGCCGTACGGCATCATTGAAGGTGGTCGCGGCTTCAACAGTAAATACTTCAGCTACGCCCGCGCGCTGGTGCGCGGTGCGGTGGAGCGCGCCAAGCCAAACGGTGAGCGCCTGCCTGAGTATGCCGACGCCAAACTGCCGGAAGTCGAGCAGGAATTGTTCTCTACAGCGCCGGTCTACCCAGAGTTCGAGAAAGTGATGTTGGGACTCTCGTTCACCAAGATGCGTGAAATGCTCGGCGCCGACGATGCCTTCGTCAAGCAGGTGCTCGGCAAGCAATCGCCGGATCAACTCAGCGCCGCGCTCATCGATCACACCAAGCTGGGTGATCCAGCAGTGCGCAAGGCCTTGTGGCAGGGCGGCCAGGAAGCCATCCTGAAATCAGATGACCCGTTCATCAAGATGGAACTGGCGCTGGACCCGGCGGCACGGGCGATTCGTACCCGCTACGAAAAGGAAGTGGAATCGGTGCAGCAGAAAAATTCCGAGCTGATTGCGCAGGCGCGGTTTGCACAGCAAGGCACCAGCACCTATCCGGATGCCACCTTTACGTTGCGCTTGTCGTACGGTGAAGTCAAGGGCTGGAAAGATGGGGATAAGCAGATCGCTCCATTCACCACCATCGGTGGCGCTTTCGAACGCGACACCGGCGCCGATCCGTTTGCATTGCCGGCTTCCTGGCATGCGGCCAAGGGGAAACTGAATTTGGCGCAGCGCTACGATCTGGTCACCACCAATGACATCATTGGCGGCAACTCCGGCAGCCCGATGATCAATCGCAACGGTGAAATCGTCGGCCTGATTTTCGACGGCAACATCCATTCGCTGGGCGGTGCGTTCTGGTACGATCCGCGCTTCAATCGTTCGATTGCGGTGCACAGCGGAGCGATCCTGGAAACGCTGGACAAGGTGTATGGCGGTAGTGCGCTGAAGCAGGAAATCCTGGCGCACTAAGCCGGGTGCTGTAGATGGTCCCCTTCATCACCGCATGAAGGGGATCGCGTGCAATGGCTTCGTGACACGGCGCATGCCGTGCATGGAGCTCATTTCATGCCTGTCCGTATCGGTTTGCGCGGACAGGCATGAAATGAGTTCTGGTCAGCCGCCGACAGGCAGGTGGCGTACAAAAGGAGATCGATCATGGCGATGCTGGTCTTGGGATTGGTTTTGTTTCTCGGTATCCACCTGCTGCCTACCGTACCCAGTCTGAAAGCCAGACTGGTCGGCAATTGGGGTGAAAATCGCTACAAGGCGCTGTTCTCGATCGTCGCGGTGCTGGGGCTGTTGCTCATCATCGTCGGCTATGGCAGGGCGCCCGGCGGCGGCCGGGTATTCGATTCCTTTCCGCTTGCCATCATGGTGGCGCCGTTCGCCATGGCAGTCAGTTTTGTGTTGTTTGCCGCCGCCAACATGAAGACCCACATCCGCACCTGGTTGCGCCATCCGATGCTGCTCGGGCTGGGCATCTGGGCGCTGGTGCACCTGCTGGCCAACGGCCACTGCAAGGCGACCTTGCTGTTTGGCGCATTCCTGGCGTTTGCCGTGTTGGACTTGATTTCTGCGGTGCTGAGAAACAGCAGCAAATCATTCACGCCGAGTTTCAAGCAAGACCTGATCGCGATCGTCTCGGGCGTGTTGTTGGCGCTGCTGGTGATGACCTTCCATCGGCAATTGATGGGCGTGCAGGTGGTAAGTTGGGGAATGTAGGTCGTGCTTGTCGCCAGTCAGAGATCAGTTGTCCTGTATCAGCTGGTTCAGCAGCAAGCGCACTTCCGGAATCAGTTCGCTGGCTATCATGCCGATTGGCCCGATTCCTTGTTCCACCAGTTGATCTGCAGCACGGCCGTGTAGCCATACTGCCGCCAGTGCGGCTTCCCAATGCGGCCATCCTTGCGCCAGCAATGCGCCGCAGATGCCGGACAAGACATCGCCGCTGCCGGCGGTAGCTAGTGCCGGGTTGCCGGTAGGATTGACCACCGCTTCGCCGTCGGCGCGGGCGATGATGCTGCCGGCGCCTTTCAGCACCACTACGGCGTTGAAGCGACTGGCCAGTTTGCGTGCTGCGCTACTGCGGTCAGCCTGGATTTCAGAGGTGCTGACGCCAAGCAGGCGCGCTGCTTCCAGCGGATGCGGGGTCATCAGTACGGCGTGCTGGCGTTGTGCAACCTGCTGTTGCAGCAACGGTTGCTTCGACAACAGGTTGAGGGCGTCGGCATCCAGCACCAACCAGCTCGGCGCTTCCAGCGCCCGTACCAGAAGCGCCAACGCGGCATCGGACATACCGAGGCCGGTGCCGACGACCAGTGTCGCGGTCGAAAAGTCGAGGTCGTCCGCATGCCGGCACATCAGTTCAGGTTGTGCACTGTCATAGGCCGGAGGATTTGCGGCGTAGCCGACGAACACACGGCCAGCGCCGCATTTGGCAGCGGCTCGCGCCGCCAGGATCGGCGCACCGCCCATGCCGGCGGCGCCGCCAATCACCGCAACATCGCCGAAGCTGCCTTTGTGGGTGTTGCGTCGGCGCGGCTGCAGGCGTTCGGCAAACAACGCAGGCTGGTTCAGCCAACTATGCGCTGCGGGGAAATAATTATCGGCGATTTCCAGTGTGGCGACTTCAACCTGGCCGGCGTAATCGGGGCCATCGCCGGTATGCAGGCCGGCCTTGTCGGCGATGAAGGTGATCGTGTGTGTGGCTTCGATAGCGACGCCGCCACCGGCTGCACCGACCACCGTGCCGGTATCGGCATCCAGCCCGCTCGGCACATCCAGCGCCAGCACCGGGCAGTGCATCGCATTGACCGCTTGCACCAGTTTGCGCAAGTCGCCATCCAGCGCCCTGGCCAGGCCGATGCCGAACAGGCCGTCGATGACCAGTGTCCACTGGCTGCTGTCGATCTCGGCGAATTGCTCCGGCGGCATCAGGTGTACACCTTGCTGCTGGGCGCGCCTGAGCGCGTTGGCGGCATCGGCTGGCAAGCGGGCCGGATCGGCTTTTAGTAGCACCACCGCTTCGGCGCCAGCCTTGGCCAAGCCGGCTGCCGCTTCCAGCGCATCGCCGCCGTTATTGCCTGGGCCGGCCAGCACCAGGATGGTTGCCGCATGCGCAGGGCCGGGCAGGATGCGCAGCGCCGCCTGGGCGGCCGCCTGACCGGCGCGTTGCATCAGGCTGTAGGGCGGTGAGCTAAGCAAGGCCGCCTGTTCAATTTTCCGGATATCGGCGGTCGAATAGATGGCGTTCATCGGATCTGAACCTAGAGAGGTGGGGGACTAACGATAGCGCGCGACGGTCAGTCCGTCCAGATCAACTTCTGATGGCCGGCCCGAAACCTGGTCGGCCAGCACCTTGGCCGCGCCCAGCGCCATGCTCCAGCCGGAGCCGCCGTGGGCGATATTGACGAAGACATTGTTGATGCCGGTATGGCCGATCAGCGGCACTTCGTCGGCCAGCATCGGCGTGTGGCCGCACCAGAAGCTGGCGCTGTTGAAGTTGGCGGCGTCGGGGAACCAGTCGTGCGCCACTTTCAGCAGCGTGCGCAGCGCCTTGTCGTCGATTTCCATATCCTTGGCGCCGAATTCGGCAATGCCGGCCAGGCGGATGCGTGAGCCGATGCGCGCCATGGTGACCTTGTAGGACGAATCGAGGACTGCCAGCTTCGGCGCATCCTCGTAGTTCTTGACGGCGGCAGTCGCGGTGTAGGTCTTGATCGCGTGCAGCGGCAGGCGCAGCCCAAGCGGTTTCAGCAACTTGGCGCTGGAGCTGCCGGTAGCGCAGACCACTGCATCGGCGGACAACTGCTGGCCGTCGATGTGCAAAGCCACGCGCGAACCCTGTGGTTCGATGGCGGTGACTGCGCTGTCGAAATGAAACTGTACGCCCAGTCCCTGCAGGATGGCTTTCAGCTGCTTGGTGAACAAGGTGCAGTTACCGGCGCCGATGTCGGGAAAGTACAGCCCGCCGGCGACATTGCCGGCGTTTGCCAGCGCCGGCTCCAGCGCGCGCGCGGCGGCGCCGTCGAGCAACTGGTGGGCGACCCCGCATTCAGTCAGTAATTCCTGGGTGGCGCCGAGCGCAGCGACTTCCGCCTCGCTGCGGAACAGCCTCAGCAAACCGGGGCTTTGCTCGAAGTCGATCTGGAAGTGCTGTTCGATTTGCTGCAGCAAGTCCTGGCTGTAGGATGCCAGGCGCTGCATCTGGTGCGTGTGGGCGCGAAAGCGCTGCAGCTCGGATTCCGCCATCCAGCGTCGCATCCAGCGCCAAAGCGCGGGGCTGAAGCGGGCATTGAGGACATTGGGGGCTTCCTGGTTGAACATGCCGGCCAGGATCGCTTTGCGCATGCCGGGTGCCGACCATGGCAAGGCCGAGCCGGCAGACAGGATCCCGGAATTACCCAGCGTCGACTCTTCGGCGACATTGCTGCGCTGTTCAACCACCGCTACCTGGTGGCCAGCCTCGGCCAGGAAGTAGGCGCTGCAGACTCCCATCACGCCGCCGCCGATAACCACGATTTGTTTCTGTGTTTGTTGCTGTATCACTATTGTTCTCAAGGTGTTCTGCGAACCGGTCCGCGGATCTGGATAAACTCCGTAGACGTGTTGCCGGCTTGCGTGCTGGCCTCATGTAGGCGATCAGAATCATACCTTGAATTACTTGCCAAGAGGACAGCAGGCAGCGGCAAATATCGCTGCCTTCCCTGTTTGTGGCAAAGCAGCGACTCCAGAACCCGCCAACGACTAATTGTTAAAGGCTCTGTTAAACCTTGAAAACGCCGTCGTCGTAGGCTTTGCTGTAGACCAGCCAGTCCTTGCGCACCTGTATCGTGCATTCCTGCGCCGCTTCCAGCAGCGGCTTCTTCCATTTCTTGCTTTGTCCGAAATCGATCAGCTCATCGGCAATCACCGAGCCCTGGCGGCCGCTGCTGCGCAGTTGCGCCCAGGCGACGATATTGCCCATGGTGGTCAGCACGCGTTGGATATCGCTCATCTTTTGTTGCGAGCGATTGAGTGTGACCCGGTCTTCGCTGGGTTGCAGGCCGCGCAGCACATAGGATGTCTTGCCGAGCATGACCGGTTGCAGGAAGGCCATCGATACGGCCTGGCAGCGGCGCTGCAGCGCCACCACGCGTGCTGCTTCGCTCTTCCACTTCGGTTGCTCAAGTTTGAGATACGGGGCCAGCGAGGAGGGCAAGGCTTGCTTCAGATCGAGCAGGTAGTTGGTGTCGGGCGATCCCTTGCCTTCCACGAGTATGGAGTAGCGATCGACGCCGAGGCTGCCGGTGCCGGCGACGCGGCGCGCTACATCCAGCACCTTGTAGAACTCCGGATTTGGTTGTTCCGCAGCGAATGCGTTCATGAAGGCGGTGACCTTGGCGCGCTGCTTGTCCGACGCCGGCAGGGCTTTCTTGCCATCGGTGCGCAATATGCGTTGCTTACCTTTGCGGACGGTGCGACTGTCGAGATAGAGCGCACGCTGGCGGCCGCGCAAGTCGTTGAGCAGTTCGCCGACCATGCCTTGTGCGGTATCGCGCTCGACCCAGCGCGCCTTGCCTAATGTCAGCGCGTTGCTGTAGGCATCGAGGAAGGTGCGGCACAGAATACGGCTTTCAGCGGCGCTCAGCGACAGTCCTTCGGCCGCGATCAGGACGCTGGTCAGGAAGCGCACCAGCTCCAGGCTGGTGGGCGCCAGCACGGCTTCATCGAAGTCGTTCATGTCGAAGTAGGTGAGGCGGTTGTCGCCCTTGTAGGTGCCGAAATTTTCCAGATGCAGGTCGCCGCAAATCCAGGTTGCCGGCGCGCTGCGGAACAAGCCGCTTTTCGGCAGGCGTTCGTAGAACAGGTGGCAGGTGCCGCGCAGGAATACGAACGGATTGCTGCGGATGTTGCGATATTTGAGTTGCAGGCGTTCCGGATCACGCCCGGCGTTGTATTCCTGGATGCGTTTTACGACATTGACCATAGCGGGCCTCTTGGGGAAATGGATTGGCGTCAAGTTGTCTGTCGCCAATCTTACTGCATCGTCTTGACAAAATGCTGACAAAAACTGACGCGCTTTCTCCAAGGGCCGGCGTTCTCGCTATTTATTCCCAGACCCGGTATACGCGGCCGGTCTGTGCACCTTCCACACTACGGCTATAGGCCAGGGCAACGCGGCTGGCGGGCGCAGCCTGGAAACCGTAGAAGAATGGGCCGTAGCTGGCCAGCGACTCTTCCAGCACGGTTGGGCTGACGATGTTGATGCGCAGGCCGCGCTTCAGTTCGATCGCGGCGGCGCGCACGAAACCGTCCAGTGCTGCGTTGACGGTGCTGGCGTTCACGCCTTGCAGGATCGGCTCGTCGCTGAGGATGCCGCTGGTCAGGGTGATCGAGCCACCGTCGTTGAGGTGGTGTTGGGCCACCAGCGCCAGGTTGATCTGCCCCATCAGCTTGTCGCGCAAGCCGACCTGGAAATTCTCGGGTGTCAGTTCCTGCAGCGGGCCGAAATGCAGCTTGCCGGCGGTCGATACGACGGCGTCGATCTTGCCGAGCTTGTCGAACAGTGTTTTCACGCTGTTGATGTCTGTGATGTCGACCTGATACTGGCCGCTGCTGTTGCCGACTTCGATGACTTCATGGCGGCTCGCCAGTTGCGCCACGACTGCTTTGCCGACTGTGCCTGTGGCACCGATAACTGCGATTTTCATGTTGTGCTCCGTGATGAGTGAGATCCAGGCTTCAGTATGATTACTTCTTGATGGTGGATAAATGCATTAAAATTACTATCACTTAAAACCATTGGTGTTTAATTGCGACTATGGATAGATTGACCAGCATGCAGATTTTCGTCCGCGTGGTCGAAAAAGGCGGATTTTCGGCTGCGGCGGAAGAGGCCGGGATTTCGCCGACGATGGTTGGCAAGCATGTGCGCCAGTTGGAGGAGCAGCTTGGGGTGCGTTTGTTGAATCGCACCACGCGGCGTCAAAGCCTGACCGAGATCGGCCATTTGTATTTCGAGCGCTGCAAGCAGGCGCTGCAGGAAATCGAGGCAGCCGACGCCTCAGTCAAGGAGATGCAGTTGCTGCCGCGTGGCGTGCTGCGTGTGACCGCGCCGGCGACCTTTGGCGGGCTGATGCTGACCGCCGTGGTACGCGCTTATCTGGAGCGCTATCCCGATGTCGAGCTGGATCTGTCGTTGAACGACCGGGTGGTCGATATGGTTGAGGAAGGTTTCGAGGTGGCGCTGCGGATCGGCGCGTTGCCCGATTCGACACTCATCGCGCGTCCCTTGCAGCCTTACCGTTCAATGGTGTGCGCCTCACCGGAATACCTGGCGCGTTGCGGCACTCCGCGCACGCCGCAAGAACTGATCGGGCACAATTGCCTCAGCTTCGTCCATGGTAACCGCTATAACCGCTGGGAATTCGCTATGGACGGCGTACGGCAGGAAGTCGAGGTGCACGGTAACTTTCGCGCCAACAACGGCCTGGCGCTGCGCACTGCGGCGTTGAACGGGATCGGCATCGTCATGCAACCGGAAGCATTGCTGCGCGATGAGGTGGCTGCCGGGCGGCTACAGCGCTTGCTGATCGACTATGAACTGGCGCACCGGCCGATGCATATCGTGGTGGCGTCAAATCGCAAGATGACGCCCAAGCTGCAATCGTTCATCGAGTTCGTGGTCGAGCATTTCGGTCGCGACGGCGAGGCACTCACACAGCCGCATTGAGGGCAGCAAAGCGCTCACGCAAGAATATCAGCAGCGCGCGCAGCGATGGCGACATGCTGCTGCGGTGCGGATACACCATGCTGAGCGGGGTTTCCTCGCCGGCGAACTGTTCCAGGACGATTTCCAGTCGGCCGTCGGCTACGTCCTGGCGCACATCCAGCCAGGATTTGTAGGCGATGCCAACGCCGGCCACTGCCCAGGCGCGGGCGATCGCGGCGTCGTCTGTCATGCGGTCGCCGCGCACCTTGACGTCAATCGGCGTCTTGCCCGCATAAAACCGCCAGTTATTGAACAAGCCGTGCTGCAGGTAATACAGCAGGCAGTTATGGTTGGCCAGATCCTTCGGCGCCTGCGGCCGGCCATGTTTAGCCAGGTAGGATGGCGCCGCTACCGCCACCCGGCGGCTGGCTGCCAGCGGTTGCGAGACCAGCGTCGAGTCGTCTAGCGGGCCGTAGCGGAAAGCCACATCGACCGGATCGCGGAACAGATCGATCACACGATCTGAAAACTGCAGCGACAGCGTCACTGGTGGATATTTTTCCTGGAAGGCGTCGAGCCACGGCAGTAATACATTGCGGCCAACATCGGACGGCATCGACAGCCGCAGATGGCCGCTTACCGCGCCGTCCGCATTGAGCAACGCCTGGCCTTCCTGCAGCAGCGCCAGGGCTTGGCGACTATATTCAAGAAACAGGGTGCCTTCCGGCGTCAGGCGCATGCTGCGCGTCGAGCGGACGAACAGCCTGGTATTGAGCTGCTGTTCCAGCCGCTTCAGGCTGGCGCTGGCGGTAGCTGGCAGCAGATCAAGCTGACGGGCGGCGTTCGACAGGCTGCCGAGATCTGCGGTGTAGATGAAAAGTTGAAGATCCGTGGTTGAATACATTATCAAATATTGATTGAAAGTGAGTCAATTAATCGGATGTTTATAAAATAATTCAACATTATCATAATGGTTGGCATCCGATCGGATTTACGATGAATCCAGCTTGAGTCGGTTAACCAATTTCAGGAGTTTGAGCATGAAAGCCGTTGCATTAACCCGTTACCTGCCTATAGAAAACCCCGAGTCGCTGGTCGACGTCCAGCTCGACAAGCCGACGCCGAAGGGGCGCGATATCCTGGTCGAGATCAAGGCCATTGCGATCAACCCGGTTGACGTCAAGGTGCGCGCACCAAAGGATACGGTCGAGCCGGCGCCGCGCGTGCTGGGTTGGGACGCCGCCGGGGTCGTGCAGGCGATCGGTCCCGAAGTGAGCCGTTTCAAGGTCGGCGACCGGGTGTTCTATGCCGGCGATATCACCCGTCCCGGCAGCAACAGCGAATTTCAACTGGTGGACGAGCGGATCGTCGGCCATATGCCGCAATCGCTGGCGTTCGAGCAGGCGGCGGCGTTGCCGCTGACGGCAATCACCGCCTGGGAAGCGTTGTTCGATCGCTTGCATGTGCCGGCGGCAACCAGCTTGCCGGGCAAGTCGATCCTGATCATCGGCGGCGCCGGCGGCGTCGGCTCGATAGCGATTCAGCTGGCGGTCAAGGTGGCCGGCCTTAACGTGATCGCTACCGCCTCGCGTCCTGAATCTGAAAAATGGGTGCGTGAACTGGGCGCGCAACATGTGATCAACCATTTCGGCGACCTTTCTGCGCAGCTGAAAGAGCAGGGCTTCGATAGTGTTGACTACGTGCTGATCCTGAATGATACGGACCACCATTTCCCGGCGGCGGCTGCCGTGGTGGCGCCACAAGGCACGATCTGCACCATTGTCGAGAACGCCGCACCGCTGGACGTCAGCCTGCTGAAGGCCAAGAGCGCCGGGTTCGTCTGGGAATTCATGTTCACCCGCTCGATGTTCCAGACTGCCGACATGCAGCAGCAGGGCTATCTGCTGGACCGTATTGCGGGCCTGATCGATAACAAGACCATCGTCACTACGGTCAACCAGGTGTTGTCGCCGATTAATGCTGCAAACCTGCGGCAGGCTCATGCCACGCTCGAAACCGGTCGTGTCATCGGCAAG
Source organism: Collimonas sp. NPDC087041 (assembly GCF_044745265.1). Taxonomy (NCBI): domain Bacteria; kingdom Pseudomonadati; phylum Pseudomonadota; class Betaproteobacteria; order Burkholderiales; family Oxalobacteraceae; genus Collimonas; species Collimonas sp. NPDC087041. The sequence goes on along the minus strand of NZ_JBIUZX010000006.1, from coordinate 107,755 downwards.
ATTGTCCTCAAGGATTTTTAAATCACGGGTTCAATCGTCTGGTGTAGCCGCTTCTCAAGCTGCGGCTGCGTCATTCCCGCGTTCGCGGGAATGACGGTGGTTAGATATTATTTTGATATCTTTAATTATTCGTTTTGCAATTTCTTTCTCGGGGAGCAGCATGTTTGCCTGGTTACACCCCAGTGCAGTCAAGTTGATTTTGTCATCGTTTCTCAGGGCAAGGGGCGGGCCGGCACTGTATAATGACGGCTTCTGATTTAACCCGCAGCCCACGCTGCATCAACTCCCTCCTCGCCATGTTGATTTTGCCCGGTTCCAACGCTCTTCCCGCCTTCCGTTCCCAACGCCTTTTAGCCCAATTGCAAGCGATCGACAGCAATGTCATCGCCGTTGCCGGCCGTTTCGACCATTTTGTCGACGCCGCGACGCCGCTCAGCCAGGACGATATCGGCCGCCTGAACGCATTGCTGACCTATGGCGACCCGTTCGATTCGTCGATTGTCGGCGAAGGTGGCGAGGAATTCATCGTCATCCCGCGTTTCGGCACTATTTCGCCTTGGGCCAGCAAGGCCACCGACATTGCCCACAACTGCGGCATGACGCACATCAAGCGCATAGAGCGCGGGATTGCGTTTCAGGTCAAGCTGAAGGCCGGCTTGTTGGGCCTGGGAGCAGAGAAGAAGCTGAGCGACGACAGCGTGCGCGCCATTGCCGATGTCTTGCATGACCGCATGACCGAAACCGTGTTGCGTAGCGCCGAAGAGGCCGGCGGCCTGTTCCGCGAACTGGATGCCAAGCCATTGGCGTTTGTCGACCTGCTGGCCGGTGGCAAGCAGGCGCTGGCGCAAGCCAATAGCGAACTCGGCCTGGCGTTGTCGGACGATGAGATCGATTACCTGGTGGCGGCGTTCACCAGCGCCAAGCGCAATCCAACCGATGTCGAACTGATGATGTTCGCGCAAGCCAACAGCGAACATTGCCGCCACAAGATTTTCAACGCCGACTGGGTCATCGACGGCGAAGCGCAGGACAAATCGCTGTTCGCGATGATCAAGAACACCCACCAGCTGGCGCCCAGGGGCACCATCGTCGCCTATAGCGACAACTCATCCATCATCGAAGGCGCTACTGTCTCGCGCTTCTATGCGCGCGGCGCGGCAGAAGGCAATACCTACCGTGCATCGGAAGAACTGACGCACATTCTGATGAAGGTCGAGACGCACAACCATCCGACCGCGATTTCCCCATTCCCGGGCGCCTCCACCGGCGCCGGCGGCGAAATCCGCGACGAGGGCGCAACCGGCCGCGGCGCCAAGCCGAAGGCTGGCTTGACCGGTTTCACCGTATCCAACCTGTTGCTGCCGGACGCGCAACAGGCGTGGGAAAACGCCGCAGATGTTACCGTTACTGGCCAGCAGGACGCCGGCCAGTATGGCAAGCCAGAGCGCATCGCCTCGGCCTTGCAGATCATGATCGAAGGCCCGCTCGGCGGCGCCGCGTTCAACAACGAATTCGGCCGGCCTAACCTGGGCGGCTATTTCCGTACCTACGAACAAAACGTCGGTGGCAACGTGCAGGGCTATCACAAGCCGATCATGATTGCCGGCGGCATCGGCAGCATCTCCGACAAGCACACCAAGAAGAACGACCTGCCGGTCGGCAGCCTGCTGATCCAGTTGGGCGGCCCAGGCATGCGCATCGGCATGGGCGGCAGCGCCGCATCGTCGATGGCAACTGGCTCCAATACTGCGGACCTGGATTTCGACTCGGTCCAGCGCGGCAATCCTGAAATGGAACGGCGCGCGCAGGAAGTCATTAACGCCTGCTGGGCAATGGATGACAAGAATCCTATCCTGTCGATCCATGACGTCGGTGCCGGTGGCCTGTCGAACGCCTTCCCGGAAATCACCAACGACGCCAAGCGCGGCGCGATTTTCGATTTGCGCAAGGTGCCGCTGGAAGAGAGCGGCATGGCGCCCAAGGAAATCTGGAGCAACGAATCGCAAGAACGTTATGTGTTGGCGATCGCACCGGAAAGCCTGCCGCTGTTCGAGTATTTCTGCCAGCGTGAACGCTGCCTGTTTGCGGTTGTCGGCACGGCTACCGAAGAGCGTCAGTTGAAGGTGATCGATCCTGAGCATGACAACAATCCGGTCGACATGCCGATGGATGTCCTGCTCGGCAAGCCGCCAAAAATGCTGCGCGATGTGACCCACGTCAATCCGGTATTGCCAGCGGTCGACTTGACCGGCATGGATCTGCTGGAAGTATCGCAGCGCGTGCTGAAGTTGCCGACAGTCGCCGACAAATCGTTCCTGATCACCATCGGCGACCGCACAGTTGGCGCCACGTCGGTCCGTGACCAGATGGTCGGTCCGTGGCAAATTCCGGTAGCCGATTGCGCTGTCACCAGCATGAGTTTCGAGGGCTATCTGGGTGAAGCGATGGCGATGGGCGAGCGTACGCCGCTGGCTGTCATCAATGCCGCCGCATCGGGCCGCATGGCGGTCGGCGAAGCGCTGACCAACATTGCCGCCGCACCGATTGCTGATATCTCCGACGTTAAATTGTCGGCCAACTGGATGGCTGCCTGTGGTCAGCCAGGGCAGGACGCGGCGTTGTTTGATACCGTCAAAGCTGTCGGCATGGAATTGTGCCCGGCGCTTGGCATCAGCATCCCGGTTGGCAAGGATTCCTTGTCGATGCGCACCACCTGGAATGACGAAAACCAAGCCAAGGCCGTGACTTCGCCGGTGTCGTTGATCGTCTCGGCTTTTGCGCCGGTGACCGATGTGCGTCGCTCGTTGACGCCGCAGATTCGCACCGATGTCGGCGACACAGCCATCATCCTGATCGACCTCGGTCGCGGCAAGAACCGCATGGGCGCTTCGGCGCTGACGCAGGTCATGCAGCAGATCGGCAACGAGACGCCGGATGTCGATAGCGCGGAAGACCTGAAGGGCTTCTTCGCCGCGATCCAGCAACTCAACAGCGAGCAAAAACTGCTGGCCTATCATGATCGTTCCGACGGTGGCCTGTTCACATCCTTGTGTGAAATGGCGTTTGCCGGCCATAGCGGTCTGTCGATCAACCTCGACATCCTGACCATGGAAAGCGAGCACGCAGCGGATTGGGGCGATTCCAAGAACTGGACCGGCCAGGTGGCCGAGCGTCGCAACGAACTGACCTTGCGCGCGCTGTTCAACGAAGAGCTGGGCGCGGTGCTGCAAGTGCGCGCCGAGCAGAAATCGGAAGTCATGAATGTGCTGCGCAGCTTCAACCTGGGCGCCTGCAGCCACATCATCGGCAAGCCGAATGCGCGTGACATCATCGAATTCAGCCGCGACGCCAAGACCATCTACAGCCAGACCCGCATCGATCTGCAACGCCTGTGGAGCGAAACCAGCTGGCGCATCGCCCGTCTGCGTGACAATCCGGCCAGCGCCGATGCTGAATACGACCGCATCCTGGATGCAGCCGATCCTGGCATCACGCCGAAGATCCCGTTCGACCAGCAAGACAATATCGCCGCGCCTTTCCTCAACCTGGCAGCCAAGCCGCGCGTAGCGATCCTGCGCGAACAAGGCGTCAACTCGCATGTCGAGACTGCCTATGTGATGCATCAGGCTGGCTTTACCTCGGTCGACGTCCACATGAGCGATCTGATCGCCGGCCGCGCCCGCCTGGACGACTTCAAGGGCTTTATCGCCGTCGGTGGTTTCTCCTACGGCGACGTACTGGGTGCAGGCGAAGGCTGGGCCAAGACGATTCTGTTCAACGCCAAGCTGGCCGAGCAGTTCTCGCTGTTCTTCCAGCGTGGCGACACCTTTGCACTGGGCGTCTGCAACGGTTGCCAGATGATGAGCAACCTGAAGTCGATCATTCCAGGCGCGCAAGCCTGGCCGAAGTTCACCCGTAATAAGTCGGAAAAATTCGAAGCCCGTTTCTCGATGGTGCAAGTCGAGTCGTCGCCATCGATTTTCTTCCAGGACATGGCCGGCACGCAGAGCGCCATCGCCATCGCCCACGGCGAAGGTTTCGCAGATTTCTCGCAAACAGGTGATATCAACGAAGCCTTGGTAGCGATGCGTTTCATCGACAACAAGGGGCAGGTAAGCGAAGGCTATCCGTACAACCCGAACGGCTCACCGCAAGGCATCACCTCGGTAACCACGCCGGACGGCCGCTTCACGGTCTGCATGCCGCACGCCGAACGGGGGTTCCGCAGCGTTCAGCAATCCTGGCACCCGGAATCATGGGGCGAGGATTCTCCATGGATGCGCATGTTCCGCAATGCGCGCAAGTGGGTAGGGTAATTGCCGTTTGATGTTTGCGATTCCTGAGCGATCAAGGAGTCGTAATTAGTAGTTAGGTAGGGTGGGCAAGTTGTTTTGTCCACGCCGACCTTATTCAACGATTGAGGTAACGCGTGGGCACAGGCGCCCATCCTACGTCAGGCGAAATCGTCGAATGTTATCGCTGGGAATAAAAAAAGCGCTCCGAGGAGCGCTTTTTTATTGCCGCATTATTGCTTGCTGCGAAGGTCTTATTGCACCTTGGCTTTTGCGCGCAGATCTTGCTGGTAAGCCTGCAGTTTTTTCTGTTGCAGCGCTTCAGTGATTTGCGGCTTTACTTCGGCCAGGGTTGGGATCTTGGCTGGGCGTACTTCGTCCAGCTTGATTACGTGGTAACCGAATTGGGTCTTGACTGGTGTATCAGTCAGTTGACCTGGCTTCAATGCAACCAGCGCATCGGAGAATGGCTTCACGAACGAAGCTGGTGTTGCCCAACCCAGATCGCCGCCATTGGCTGCCGAACCTGGATCTTTCGATTGCTTGGCCAGGTCTTCAAACTTGGCGCCGGCTTTCAGCTTGGCGATGATGGCTTTTGCATCGGCTTCGTTTTCAACCAGGATGTGCTGTGCGTGGTATTCCTTGTCGCCGGCTTGTGCCTTGAACTTGTCGTACTCAGCCTGGATGTCGGCATCCTTGATTGGGTTCTTCTTGATGAAGTCGGCAACCAGGGCGCGGATCAGGATCGATTGACGGGCGATGTCGGCTTGTGCCTTGACGTCAGGGTTGTTGCCCAGACCCAGCTTGTCGGCTTCCTGGATCAGCACTTCACGGTTGATCAGTTCGTCCTTGACCATGGTGCGCAGTTCCGGGCTGTCAGGTTGACCGCCTTGTGCTGTCAATTGCTTGACCATCATGTCGGCGCGCGACGATGGGATTGCCTTACCATTCACGACTGCAAGGTTTTGCGCCATAACAGGCAATGCAGCAGCTGCAAAAAGTACTACCAGTAAACGGGAAGGTTTAAAAGTCATTATCACATCCTAATTGGGGAGAAGTTATGAATAAATTAATGCTAGACAGGCCAGAATAACTGAAGTCGGTTTGCAGGACAATTATTTTGTTTAGGGAGCTTCTCAAGATTATTTAAGCCGCTTTTGTTTCAGAAGGTGCCAGCGCATTGATTGCCAGTGCATGAATTTCGCTATGCATCATTTCAGCCAGGCAATCATACACCAGCCTATGTCGTTTTAAACGGTTTTGCCCCTCAAAAACTGTGCTGACTATTCTAATCTTGTAATGCCCGCCGCCTGAAGCAGCGCCGGCGTGTCCCGCATGCAGCGCCGACTCATCCTCCACTAGACATTCCAGCGGCGAAAAAGTTGCTATTAATTTGTTACGAATCGTATCAAGACGCTGATTGTTCATTCAGATTCCTTGATGTATTTCGACAGCAATACGCTCTGGCCGATGACGAAGACGAACATCAGCCCTATGACGCCGAACACTTTGAAGTTGACCCAGGTGGCGGTCGGGAAGTTGAAAGCCACAAACAGGTTCAGGCAACCCATGAAGATGAAAAACGCGATCCAGGCAAAGCCTACTTTTGGCCAGATCTGATCAGGCATGGACATTTGTTTTTCCATCATGGTGCGGATCAGGTTCTTTTCCAAGAACAATTGGCTGACCAGCAATACCGCGGCAAAGGCCCAATACAGGACGGTTGGCTTCCATTTGATGAAGGTTTCGTTATGGAAGTAGATGGTGGCGCCGCCAAATACGCAGATGATCAGCAGCGATACCCACAGCATCGCATCAACTTTTTTCCGACGCAGCAGCAGGTAGCTGATCTGGGCGACTGTGGCGACGATAGCCACTGCTGTCGCCAGCAGCACCGGCGCCTGGGTTGCGGTAACTACGCCGCCAGAGACAAAGCCGGACAAGTAATGATTGACCAGCGCTAGCGCAGCATCGGGGCTGCCTTCGCCCCATTTGAAGATGCCGAAGAAAAGAATTACCGGGAAAAGGTCGAACAGGAACTTCATGTGTTGGGTCTGCTTTCAGTCAGGATAAGTAGCGGTCGGCGAAGATGGCTCAGTCAGCCGGATCAAAACGCAATGATGCCGAATTGATGCAGTAGCGCAGGCCGGTAGGCGGCGGTCCGTCCGGGAACACGTGGCCGAGGTGGGCGTCGCACACCTTGCACAGGATTTCGGTGCGGCTCATGCCGTGGCTGCGGTCGACGCGTTCTTCGACGTTGTCGGGATTGATGGCCTTGAAGTAGCTCGGCCAGCCGCAACCGGAATCGAACTTGGCGTCCGATTCGAACAAGGGTGTATTGCAGCAGACGCAGGTATAGATGCCGTGTTCGTGGTGATCCCAGAAGCGGCCGGTGAATGCCCGTTCGGTCGCTGCGTGGCGGGTCACTTCATATTCCATCGGCTCCAGTTCGGCCCGCCATTCGGCGTCGGTTTTGCTGATTTTGGTGGTGCTCATGGTTCAATTCCTATCTAAGACGAACAACTTACTTCCAGTCCGCGCGCCCAATCCGGAGGCAGTTCTGCATACTGTGCATGTTGCGGCTGCTCGTCAAACGGGTTTTCAAGAATCTGCAGCAGTTTGCGGACTTCTGAGAAATCCTTATTCTGCGCCTTTTCGATTGCGATCTGCGCCAAATAGTTTCGCAGCACATATTTGGGGTTGCTTGCATCCATTGCAAGCTTGCGCGCCGGGTCCTGGCTGTTTTCCATTCTCAGGCGCGCCCGGTATTGTAACGCCCAGGCGTCGAATGCAGCACGGTCGATGAATTGGTCGCGCAGGGTGCTGTCGGCGGTCGGATCGTCCAGCTGCAGGTTGCCAAGGCTGCGGAAAAACCGCGTGAAATCGACGTGGCTGCCTTGCATCAGTGCAAACATCGCATCGAACAATTTACTGTCATCGGCCTGGTGTGTTTGCAGCCCCAGCTTGGCGTGCAGCAATTCATCCATTTTGGCGCCGTATTGGGCCTGGTAGTCGGCCAGTGCGGCTTCAGTTGCTTCGACGCTGCCGATCAGCGGCAGCAGCGCCTGGCCCAGCGCGAAGCAGTTCCATTGGCCGATCTGCGGCTGCATGCTGTAGGCGTAGCGGCCTTGTTGGTCGGTATGGTTGCAGATATGGCGCGGGTCGTAGGCTTCCATGAAGCCGAACGGGCCGTAATCCAGGGTCAGGCCGAGGATCGACATATTGTCGGTATTCATCACGCCATGCATGAAGCCGACTGCCTGCCAATGCGCCATCAGATGCGCGGTGCGACGGGTCACCTCGGCAAGCAGCGCCTGGTAGGGGTTGGCGGCGTCCTGCAGTTCCGGGTAAAAGCCGGCGATGACATAGTCGGCCAGGGTTTTCAGTTCTTCCTGCCGATTGTTGTAATACCAGTGCTCGAACGAACCGAAGCGCACGAAGCTGGGCGCCATGCGGGTGACCACTGCGGTGGTTTCGGGGCGCTCACGCATGGCCAACTGGTTGGAACCGATCAGCGACAGGGCGCGTGAAGTCGGGATGCCAAGCGCGGCCATTGCTTCCGAACAGAGGTATTCCCGGATTGAAGAGCGCAGCACGGCACGGCCGTCGCCCATGCGCGAGTAGGGTGTCGCACCGGCGCCCTTGAGTTGCAGCTCCAATCGTTTGCCGTCGCTAGCGGTGACATCGCCAAGCAAAATCGCACGACCGTCGCCCAGTTGTCCGGCCCAGACACCGAATTGATGGCCGGAATAGACCGCCGCCAGCGGTTGCGAACCAGCTGCGATGTGGTTGCCGGCGAAGGTCTGGATGAATTCGTCACTGGCCGCAGCCTCGGCGTCGAGTCCGATCAGCCCAGCGGCCTTGGCGCTAGCGTCCACCAGATAAGGAGCGGGCAGAGGCGTCGGCATCAGCCTGGTGTAAAAGGCAGCAGGCAACTGCGCAAACGCGTTGGCGAAGTGCAGTTGATCGAAGCCGGGGACTTCGGGAATGGCCAAACGAGTGTTCATGACGGCGTTAATCCTGATTGCTATAGGTAATGGCGGGAGTTTTCCAGTATCTCACGGTTGCCGCAAAGACGAGTGCGGATGCCCGTCACGGTCCTCATGCCTCGGTAGCAAAGGCACGTGCCGCCAGCTTCCTCGCATGATCGCGGATGTCGATTTGCCAGGGTTCGCTCAACTCGGCAAAGCGCGCCTGGTCGCCGGCAAAGAAGGCCCGGGTCGCTTCTTCGAAATTGACCAGGTCACCGGCCATCGCCGACATGAAGCGATATGCATATTCCTGGGCAAGGCGGATCTGGTCACGCTCTTCGCCGTGTCGGCGCGCGTCCTCGACCAGTTTGCGCAGCGCCACCGAGGCGCCGCCAGGTTGCTGGTTGAGCCAGTCCCAGTGGCGTGGCAGCAGCGTGACTTCGCGGCCGATCACGCCCAGTTTCGGCCGTCCGGGGCCGCGCGGCGCTTCGTCGCTGCTGGCGGCTTTTGCCGTTTGCGCTGCATGGGTTTCATTCAACGACAGGCGTTGCAAGACTTGCTCGGCGCTGCCACGGAAATCGATTTCGACTTGCACGCTAGTGATGTCGTCGAAGATCAGTACGGTCGCGGCGTCGTTCCGGTCAAGCAGTTCCTTGGCTTTTAACGCGACCAGGGCCAATTGGCCGGAAGCGATGCGGTGCGCGCCGGCAAAGGCGATGACCTGGCTGGGGGGAGTGGTGTTCATATCAGGAGAATCTCCGAAGTTGCATTAAGTGATGTCGACAATATTACCCGGGTTTAATTTACTGGTCAATATTACCTTGGTAAAATTAATTTGTGGGTCTGGTGCAGATATGCGCCGGACCAGCTACAGGGCACGATGTTGGCAAACCGGTAGAATGCCGAACCGTATGTCATGACCGCACTAGAAGCCAAAATGGCGCATAAATAAATTAACGCTTAATTAACGCTGAATGGAATTCACCCTCATTACATTACTCAACGGCGTCAGCTATGGCTTGCTGCTGTTCTTGCTGTCGTCGGGGCTGACCCTGATCTTCAGCATGCTCGGCGTGCTCAATTTTGCGCATGCCAGCTTCTATATGCTGGGCGCTTATTTCGCCTATGCGATCAGCGCCAAGTTTGGGTTTTGGCCTGCGCTGTTCTTGGCGCCGCTGCTGGTCGGGCTGCTGGGGGCGCTGGTCGAGCGTTTTGGCCTGCGGCATGTGCGCCGCCATGGGCAGGTGGCGGAGTTGTTGTTTACTTTTGGCTTGTCCTATCTTGCCGTCGAGCTGGTGCAACTGGTCTGGGGCAAGTCGGCGCTGCCGTATGTGATCCCGGCGCAGCTCGATGGTCCGCTGTTTACTTTTTATGCCACCGAATTCCCGATCTATCGCGGCTTCATGATGCTGCTGGCGGTGCTGACCTTGCTGGCGGCGGCCTGGTTGCTGAAGCGCTCGCGCCTTGGCTTGCTGATCCAGGCCGCGTTGACGCATCCGCAGATGGTCGAGGCGTTGGGGCACAACGTGCCGCGGATTTTTACGCTGGTGTTTGGCGTCGGCTGCGGCCTGGCGGGATTGGCTGGCGTCGTGGGTGGTAATGCCTTTGTCACCGAACCGGGCATGGCGGCCGGCGTCGGCAGCATTATTTTCGTGGTGGTGGTGGTCGGTGGCCTGGGCTCGCTGGCGGGGGCGTTCATCGCTTCGCTGCTGATCGCAATCCTGCAAACCTTTGCTGTCGCGCTCGATGTGTCGCTGTTGGGCGGTCTGGCGCGGCTCGGAATCGACGTTGATCCGGCTGCGGCGGCTTATCCGCTGCTGCAATTGACGTTGGCCCAGGTGGCGCCGATCCTGCCGTACTTGTTGCTGGTGCTGGTCATGCTGCTGCGGCCGCGTGGTTTGCTTGGCGTGCGCGATTGAGGGCGGGGACATGACAACAACGCATCCGTCATCGCACGCCAAATGGCTTTGGCCACTCTTTGCCTTGGCGCTGATAACGGCGCCGCTGTTGTTCCCGCAAAGTGCAGCGTTGTCGATCCTGTCGCAATGCGGCAGCATGATGATCCTGGCTTTGTCCTTCAATATGCTGCTCGGGCAGAGCGGCATGCTGTCGTTCGGGCATGCGCTGTATGCCGGATTGCCGGCATTTGCGGCGGCCCACGCGATGAACCGGTTGGCCGGCACTGGTGCTGCGGCGCTGCTGTTTGTGCCCTTGTTGGGTGGGCTGGCAGGATTGGCGTGTGGCGCGCTGTTTGGTTATGTCACCACCCGTAAATCGGGCACCGCCTTGTCGATGATCAGCCTGGCGTTGGTGGAAATGGCGGCTGCGGCGGTGCTGATGTTTCCTGCCTGGTTTGGCGGCGAAAGCGGTGTCAGCACCGATCGGGTGCTGGGTGCGCCGCTGTTCGGCATCGATTTCGCTTCGCCGTTGCAGGTGTATTACCTGATCGCGTTCTGGTTGTTCGTTTCCTGCGCCGCCATGTATGCGCTGACGCGCACGCCGCTGGGACGCATTGCCAATGCGGTGCGCGACAATCCGGAGCGAGCCGCTTTCATCGGCCATGACCCACGCCGGGTGCGTTATCTGATGTTCATGCTGGCGGCATTCTTTGCGGGCATCGGCGGTGCGCTCGGTGCCATCAACTTTGAAATCGCCAGCGCCGAGAACCTGGGCTTGCTGCGTTCGGCGCAAATCCTGCTGTTCACCTTCATCGGCGGTATCGGCTATTTCTTCGGGCCGTTGCTGGGAGCGTTGGTCGGTGTGCTTTTTTCGACCCTGTTATCGACTTACACCCGGGGCTGGCAGTTGTATCTGGGACTGCTGTTTGTCGGCATTGTGTTGTTTGCGCCGGGCGGACTGGCCGGTATCTGGATGGCTGCCGTGTCGACCTGGCGCCGGCTGACGCTGCCGCAATTACGGCGATTGCTAAGGCCATTTTTGCTGCTGCTGGCTACGGGATTACTCATGAGTGCTGCCGGCGTGTGCCTGATCGAGATGCTGTATCGGCATGCTGCCGACAGCGGCGACGGCGTGCCGCCAGCTTCTTATAACTTGATGGCTTTGTCGATTGGCGTAATGCTGGCTGCGGCCACTGGCATGCGGTTTGCGCGCCGGCGTTATTTGCACGCGCTGGCAATGATTGATCGGGAGGCGCAGCCATGAGCGCAAGCGAACAACCGATCGTGCTGGAGTTACGCAATCTGCACAAGCAGTTCGGCGCTACCCCGATTATCCGTGGCGCCGATTTGCAATTGCGGCAAGGAGAGAGATTGGCCTTGATCGGCCCCAATGGCGCCGGCAAATCTACCCTGTTCAACCTGATATCGGGTCGCAACGCCGCCAGTAGCGGCGAGATATTGCTGCATGGTCGCCATATCGACGGTCTCAGCCCATTCCAGGTGAATCGCCTCGGCCTGGCGCGCAGCTTTCAGATCACCAATATTTTTCCGCAACTGAGCGTGTGGGAAAACCTGCGCGTTGCGGTATTGTCCGCGCACGGCTATCGCCATACGTTCTGGCGCAAGCTGGCGGCGCTGGGCGACGTCAATCGGCGCACGGAAGAGGTGATGCTGCAATGCGGATTGCAGGCGCAGCGCGACACACTCGGCGGCGTACTTGGATATGCTGGCCAGCGCGCGCTGGAAATCGGCATCACGATTGCCGGCGATGCCGCCGTGCTGCTGCTGGACGAGCCGACGGCCGGCATGAGCCGCGATGAATCCGAACGCGCGCTGGAATTGATTCGGCGCATCAGCGTCGGCAAGACGCTATTGCTGATTGAGCATGACATGGAGGTGGTGTTCGGCTTGGCGGATCGGATTGCGGTGCTGGTCGAGGGCCGCGTCATTGCTTGCGACACGCCGGCGGCGATCCGTGGCAATCGCGCGGTGCAGGAAGCCTATCTCGGCGCGCTTGGAGTGGAGTTGGACTCGTGAGCGCGCTGCTGCAAATTCGTGGTCTGCATGCCTTCTATGGGCAGGCGCAGGTGTTGCATGGCGTCGACCTTGAGCTTGCCCGCGGCGAGATCGTGGCTTTGCTGGGTCGTAATGGCGCCGGCCGTTCCAGTACGCTGAAAGCGGTCATGGGCATGTTGCGCGGCAGCGGTTCGGTGCTGCTTGACGGCGTCGAATTGTCCGGTTTGAAAACCTTTCAGATTGCCCGCCAAGGCTTGGCCTACGTGCCGGAAGAGCGGGCCGTGTTTCCCGCCTTGACGGTGCAGCAGAATCTGCTTCTGGGACAGCAGGGACGCGACGTCGCCGGTGTCAATATGGACGATATGCTGCGCTTGATGCCGCAATTGGCGGCGCGCCGTCATGTCGCCGCTGGAGTATTGTCCGGGGGCGAGCAGCAGATGCTGAGTTTGTGCCGCAGCCTGATGAGCGCGCCCAAGGCGATCATGGTGGATGAGCCTACCGAAGGCTTGGCGCAAGCCATGGTCAAGGTGGTCGCGCAGCATTTGCAGCTGCTGCGGGAGCAGGGATTGGGCGTGCTGCTGGTCGAGCAAAAACTCGACATTGCGCTGGAAATTGCCGACCGCGTGCTAGTGATGGGACGTGGGCAGATTGTGTTTGCCGGGACGCCCGCCGAGTTGCGTGGTAATCCGGCAGTGCGCCAGCAATGGCTGGAAGTCTGAGCGCGTCAACGGAACCCGCAGTCTGGCAGCCAATCTTATCGGCCATCAATGTCGACATGCACTGCGAGGAAAATAAATGTGCTATTTGATCTTATTGGGTGTGCTGCTAGCCGCCAGCGGCCTAGCATCGGCGTCGTCCGGCGAGGCATGGAATAAATTGCAGGCCGATACGCGCAAAGCCTGTCTCGCCAAGAGCGGCTTCAAGAATGCCAAAGTGGTTGAGGGACCAGTCATGTTTGCCAATGCGGTGTTGTACCGGATCGGCGGTAACTGGCCGCAGCCGCATATGAAAGGCAAATACGGGAAGGTCTATTATCAGGCTGCGGGAAGGGGAAAATGCGTAGTAGAAATTGGCAAGAGGATATATGTAGTTGGTAGTTCCGCCCATCTGCCTAATCCAGGTTTCACCACTATTTTTGCTGAAAATGCCATCAACTGGGGCACCGTTTCCAAAGATGTTGCCTAAGAAATTGTGCATTTGAAAGTATCCAATTTTCTCACCATGGGCTTGCGTACCCAAGCCGAAATTGGGACCAGCTGCAGGCGCACTAGCTGCCCGATTATCGATGAATTTCATGGCCGTCTGCACGTCTGCATCACAAGTAATTGTGTAGTTTCCGACTTTGCCAGGGAGGCTGGTTATGGCGTCTGGCGACAACATTGCGGCAGAAATATTGCCGAAATCAAGGACGTTGCCGCCGACGGACGCCGGAATGCAAGCCGGGGAACTCTGGTGCTGATTTTGGTAGTGGCAGATTGCCCAATCATCTCTGGGGCGGGCAGTCGGATGGGCCTCCAGACCTGGGGGCGAGGCCGCCATCAGGCATTGTTTGTTACCAGTAGTCTTCAGTCACAAACTGGCCCGGCACCGCCCGCCGGCAAGGGCGCAGGCCGCGCTGGTGCAGCAACTCCCGCGTTTCTGTAATCATTTCCGGATTGCCGCACATCATGATGCGCGATTTCTCGACCGTGATATCCAGGCCTGCTGCGGCCTCCAGTGCGCCGTTCGCCAGCAGGGCGGTGATGCGGCCCTGCAGATTGCCTGGGCCAGCGGCTTGCGCATCGCGTGTGGTGGAGCGCAGCAGTTGCAGCCGCGCACCGCCGGCAGCCAGTTCCGGCCTAGTCGGTAATGACGCCAGCAGCTCCTGGTAGGCCAGTTCATCGGCATTCCTGACACAATGGACCAGGATCAGGTTGCGGAATTTCTGCCACACCGCCGGATCTTGCAGGATCGAGATGAACGGGCCGAGGCCGGTGCCGGTGGCCAGCATCCATAAATCCTCGCCATCGACAAAACGGTCCACGGTCATGAAGCCGTAGCTGAATTTCTCGACCAGGATCGGCATGCCAGGCTGCAAGCCCTTGAGCTGTTCGGTGAACTGGCCGCCGGGAACCTGCACCAGGAAATATTCCAGTTCCGATTCGCTGGCCGCCGAAGTGACCGAATAGGCGCGCCACAATACTTCTTCGCCTACCGTTACGCCGAGGCGGGCAAACTGTCCTGGCGTGAATTGATAGCCGGCCGGTCGTGTGCTGCGGAATGACAGCAGTTTGTCGGTCCAGTAGTGCACGCTGGTGACGCTTTCAGTGCTGGCCTTCAGCGGCGACACGGCGGGTTTGGGTGGCGTGCTGCTCATGAAAGGGATTCCTCTGCTTGACCGGTCTTGACGGGTGAAGGAGCGTTCAGGCGCAAGGCTTGGCGTACCGTGAAGAAGGCTAGTAGCGGCGCCGCTGCGAAACAGATGAACAACCAATGCGCGGCGTTGGAGGCACCGGCCAGGCCACCCGGATCAGCAACGCCGGCCAGCGCTGCAACCATGCCAGCCAGCGCGGCGCCGACGGCGGTGGCGAATAACTGCACGGTGGTCAGCGAATAAGCTGCCAGGTTGCCTTCATCGGCAGGCGCGCTGCTTAATATCTTCGCCATCAGGTGCGGCATGCCCATGCCGATGCCGAAGCCGACCAGCAACAGCACGATGCACAAGGGCAGCAAGCCGTAGCTGTCCAGCACTGCGGCCGACGGCAGCAGCAACGACAACGCCAGCAGCGCGACGATGACAACCACCGGTCCGGCCTTCATCACAAACCTGGCGCGCGTTCCGCTATAGCTGGAGAACAGTAGTGCTGCCAAGGTCCAGCCGCAAGACATGATGCCGGTCAGGTAACCGGCCAGCAGTGGCGAGTGGCCCTGGATCACCTGCAGGAAGTAGGGCACATAGATTTCTGTGGTTAATCCCAGGATCATCAATATCATGGTCGCATACAAGGCGCCGATGCGAGTGCGCAGCGAGAACGCGCCGCTCGGCAGCAAGCGTGTGCCGCCGCGCCGCTCGAGCCAGGCAATCAGCGCGATCAGGGCGACGCCGAACGCGATGCCGGCGAAATTCATGACGATGCTGCTGAACAGGCTGGCCGCCGATACTGACATCACCGCTGCCGCCAGCAGCAGGATCTTCAGGATCGGGATGCTCTCGGGTTTGTCGTCCGAACGGCTTTGCGGCGGGACTTTCAGCGTGAACTGCACCAGTAACGCCAGGATGATGGCGGCCGGCAGTAGCGCCCAGAACGCGCCGCGCCAGCTGCCCATCTGGGCGAAGATGCCGCCGATGGCCGGCCCCGACAGCGTTGAAATGCCCCACATGCCGGACATCAGCGCCATTGCCCGCGACCACAGCGGCGGCGCAAAAACCACGCGGATCATCGCGTAAGACAAGGCCACCAGCACGCCGCCGCCAAAACCCTGCACGGTACGCGCCGCCAGCAGCCATACCATGTGCGGCGCCAGTGCGCAGCCGGCGGAGCCGAGCGAGAACACCAGCAACGCCAGCAGGCAGGCGCTGCGATAGCCGAGCCATTCGACCAGGCGTGAAGCAACGCCGGCGGCAATGATCGACGCCACCACGAACAGCGAGGTGGCCCAGGCATAGTATTCCAGGCCGCCGATATCCTTGACTACCGACGGCAGGATGGTGGTGACGATATAAACGTTGGTGGCGTGCATGCCGACGCCGCCGGCCAGGGTGATGGAGCGCAGGGCGTTGCGGCCTGACAGCAGATCGGACCAGCTGGCCGGTGCGTCGTTTGAATTGATTGCGGTAGGTGTAGCCGACATGGGCGATATGTCCTGTTTGTACTGCTTCAGAGTTGAAATTCTACTGCGCCGGATCTGATGGCGCTGGCTGCGCGTGCGGCTCAGAAACCGCCGGTGAATTGATACCGTGAGCCGGGATGCCACAGGCTGACCGAGGTCGCCACGGCATCGTGAACCCAGGTGCGGCGCGACAGTAGCAGGCATGGTTCGCCGGCTTCCATCTGTAGCAGCTTGCGCACTGCGGCGTCTGGCATTTTCGATTCGATGCTGTATTCGGCGCGATCCAACGGCGCCACCTGCACCATGTAGTGATTCGGCGTGATGCGATGAAAATCCTGCTGCAGGTAATCCGGAAACAGCGCTGGATTGGTGTAGCGATCTTCTAGTTGGATCGGGATGTCGTCGGCGAAATGCACGATCACTGAATGGAATACCGAGCCGCTGTCGAAGCCAAGCGCCTTCAATGCCACCGGCGTGGCGCTGGCTTCCAGCGTCAGCACCTGGCTACGGTAGCGGTGGCCGCGCGCCACCAGTTCGTCGTCGATACTGCGGATTTCCACCAGAGTCGATTGATATTTTCCCGGCGCGACATAGGTGCCGGAGCCTTGAATCCTGACCAGCATTTGATTGTCGGTCAGCTCACGCAATGCGCGGTTGACTGTCATTCGCGACAGGTTGAATTGCAACATCAGTTCGCGTTCGGACGGGATCAGGTCGCCCGGTTTCCATTCACCACTGCGGATCTGCTGCAATACATGATCCTTGACCAGTTGAAATGAGGGTACTGCCTTGTTGTTCTTTGCTAATGCGCCATGCATACGCCGGCTCCTACTCAATAAATTTCATTAGGGATACTACAACAGTTGGGGGGCAACCGAAGTATGCAAGCTCAAGTAAGCTTTAAGTCAACGGGAATCTTTGATGCCATGATTGTCCGTAAGGTTATTCGTGTGCGAACCGTTCTCGAAGCATCGCCAGAAGTTTGGATAAATCCGGTTGACTAAGTTGTATAGGCATTATATCTTACTGGCCTATACAACTTGTACTTTGAATGCGAACATTGTCGAGCGAATAACTTTTACGGAGACCAGTCACCATGAGCACACCGACCAGCACCGATCCACGCCGCGATCCGAGCCGCACCATCCGCGCAGCACGCGGCACCCAGTTGACCGCCAAGAGCTGGTTGACCGAAGCGCCGCTGCGCATGCTGATGAACAACCTCGATCCGGAAGTTGCCGAGCGGCCGAACGATCTGGTGGTGTACGGCGGCATTGGCCGGGCCGCGCGTGACTGGGCATGTTTCGACAAGATCGTCGAAGCATTGACCAAACTGAATGACGATGAAACGCTGCTGATCCAGTCCGGCAAGCCGGTTGGCGTATTCCAGACTCACGCCGATGCGCCGCGGGTGCTGCTGGCCAATTCCAACCTGGTGCCGAAATGGGCCAACTGGGAACACTTCAATGAGCTCGACCGCAAGGGCTTGTTCATGTACGGCCAGATGACTGCCGGCAGCTGGATCTATATCGGCAGCCAGGGCATCGTGCAAGGCACGTTTGAAACCTTTGCCGAAGCCGGGCGCCAGCATTTTGGCGGCGACCTGTCCGGTCGCTGGATCCTGACCGCCGGCCTCGGCGGCATGGGTGGCGCCCAGCCTCTGGCGGCGACGCTGGCTGGCGCCGCTTCGCTGACCATCGAGTGCAAGCAGTCGAGCATCGATTTCCGTTTGCGCACTCGCTATCTCGACAAGCAAGCCAAGAACCTGGACGACGCGCTTGATCTGATCAAGTACCACACCGAACGCAAGGAAGCGATTTCGATCGGCCTGCTCGGCAATGCCGCAGAAGTGCTGCCGGAACTGGTCAAGCGCGCTAAAGCCGGTGGCATCAAGCCGGATCTCGTGACCGACCAGACATCCGCGCATGACCTGATCAACGGCTACCTGCCGGTCGGCTGGAGCGTCGAGCAGTGGGTGGCTGCGCAAAACGATCCGTCGCAACAGGCGCGGCTGACGGCCGATGCTGCTCACTCCTGCGCGCAGCATGTGCAGGCGATGCTGGATTTCCATGCAATGGGCATCAAGACCGTCGATTACGGCAACAACATCCGCCAGGTCGCGTTCGACCAAGGAATCAAGAACGCTTTCGATTTCCCAGGCTTTGTGCCGGCGTATATTCGTCCGCTGTTCTGTGAAGGAAAAGGCCCGTTCCGCTGGGTGGCCTTGTCCGGCGATCCGGAAGATATCTACAAGACCGACGCCAAGATCAAGCAACTGTTCCCGCAAAATAAGCACGTGCATCGCTGGCTCGACATGGCGCGCGAGCGGATTGCATTCCAGGGCTTGCCGGCGCGGATCTGCTGGCTTGGCCTTGGCGAGCGCCATATCGCCGGCCTGGCATTCAACGAGATGGTACGTAACGGCGAACTGAAAGCGCCGGTCGTGATCGGCCGCGATCACCTCGATACCGGCTCGGTCGCCAGCCCGAACCGTGAAACCGAAAGCATGAAGGATGGCAGCGATGCCGTCTCCGACTGGCCGCTGCTGAATGCTTTGCTGAATACATCCGGCGGCGCCACCTGGGTTTCGCTGCATCACGGCGGTGGTGTTGGCATGGGCTATTCGCAGCATGCCGGCATGGTGATCGTTGCCGACGGCACCGATGCCGCCGCCAAGCGCCTGGCGCGCGTGCTGGTCAACGATTGCGCATCGGGCGTCATGCGTCATGCCGATGCCGGCTATGAGGCAGCGGTGGAATGCGCAAAGCGGCACAATCTGAATTTGCCGATGATTAACCGATAAAGCGGCTTTGGTGGGCGCGCATTTGCGCCCGCTTGCTGCCGGATTCCGCGCGGGCACAACTACGCGCGCGCCCTACGGCATCGGGATTGTCCGTAGAATTGAAATGAATAGTGAATTGTGAAAGAAATGAACATGAAAACATCGTTGACCCTGCAACCGGGAAAAATGTCGCTGGCCGAAATCCGTAGTATCTGGGCCGATGCCGTTCCACTGCAATTGCCGGCCTCTGCCTATACCGCGATCAACGCCTCGGCTGCCACCGTGGCCCGGATCGTCGAACGCGGCGATGCCGCTTACGGCATCAACACCGGTTTTGGCAAACTGGCCAAGACCCGCATTCCGGATGAACAGCTGGAACTGCTGCAGCGCAACCTGATCCTGTCGCATTCAGTCGGCACCGGTGACCTCATCGACGATGGCGCGGTGCGCCTGATCCTGGCGATGAAAATCGGCAGCCTGGCGCGTGGCTTTTCCGGCATTCGGGCGCAAGTGATCGATACCTTGCTGGCGATTTACAACGCCGGCATCATGCCGTGCATCCCGGTCAAAGGTTCGGTCGGCGCATCAGGCGATCTGGCGCCGTTGTCGCACATGACGCTGGCGATTCTGGGCGAAGGTCAGGTACGGGTCGACGGCAAACTGGTCGACGCCAAGGAAGCGCTGGCCCAGGCCGGCATCGCGCCGATCGTGCTGGCCGCCAAGGAAGGACTGGCGCTAATCAACGGCACCCAGGTCTCTACTGCATTGACCCTGCACGGATTGTTCCTGGCCGAGCGCGTGCTGGAAGCGGCTGCCGTTACCGGTGCGTTGGCTGTCGACGCAGCACGCGGCAGCGATGCGCCGTTCGATCCGCGTGTGCATGAAGTACGCGGCCAGCCGGGGCAGATCGCCACCGCCAAGATCTATCGCCAATTGCTGAGCGGCAGTGCGATCCGCCAATCGCACCTGGTCAATGACGAACGTGTACAAGATCCGTACAGCTTGCGCTGCCAGCCGCAGGTGATGGGCGCTTGCGTCGACCTGATCGGCAATGCGGCACGTACGTTGCTGATCGAAGCCAATGCGGTGACCGATAATCCGCTGATCTATGCCGAACACGATGAAGTCATCTCGGGCGGTAATTTCCATGCCGAGCCGGTGGCCTTTGCCGCCGATACGCTGGCATTGGCGATTGCTGAAATCGGCGCCTTGTCCGAGCGCCGTATCGCATTGTTGATCGACTCCTCGCTGTCGGGTCTGCCTCCGTTCCTGGTGCAATCGTCCGGCCTCAATTCCGGTTTCATGATTGCGCACGTGACTGCGGCTGCGCTGGCGTCGGAAAACAAATCGCTGGCGCATCCCGCCAGCGTTGATAGTTTGCCGACTTCCGCCAACCAGGAAGACCACGTCAGCATGGCGACCTTCGCCGGCCGCCGCTTGCACGAGATGGCGCACAATACCGCTACCATCGTCGCGATTGAATTGCTGGCTGCGGCGCAAGGCGTTGATTGCCATCTGCCGCTGACCACTTCGCCGTTGTTGGCTGAAGTGTTGCAGCGCTTGCGCCAGCAGGTAGCGTTCTACGACAAGGATCGTTTCTTCGCACCCGATATCGAAGCGGCGAAGCAACTGGTGCTGCAAGGTACTGTCAGCGCCAGCTGCGCATCGTTATTCACTGAGTTATACGCCTGATAAAACCTTTGAAGGACGGCAGCAATCAATGAAACTGATCCGCTTCGAAGACTTGCCGGCGACGCCCTGGAAAAATGGTGGTGGCGTGACGCGCGAGCTATACAGCTATCCGGCTGCGTCTTCCTTCGACACCTTCCTGTGGCGTGTGAGCATTGCCGATGTGGCCCAGTCAGGTGCGTTTTCCAGCTTTGCCGGTGTCGACCGGGTGATTACCTTGCTGGCCGGCGACGGCATGCAACTGCTGGCGGAAGACGGCGCCGCTGTGCCGTTGTTGCCATTGCAGCCGCATCGCTTTCGCGGTGAGCAGCAGGTTGCCGCTCGGCTGGACGGCGGCGCCTGCCGCGATTTCAACCTGATGCTGCGCCGTGGCGCCGCGACCGGGGAGTTGCAGGTCTGGCACGCCGACCAGGATTTGGCCGAGGGTTGCGACTTGCTATATTGCGTCCAAGGCGGCTGGGAAGTGTTGGGCGATCAGGGTGAGCAGGCGACGCTGATGGAGCGGCAAGCCCTGGTTTGCGATGATCTGTCCGGTCCGGTGTCGTTGCGTTCCTTGCATGCCGGTAGTGTATTAATCAGCATTAGCATCAACATCAATCTGCAACAGGAAGGCCGCCATGCCGCAGAACCAAGTTAATCCAATACGCTCGGCCGATGGCGTCTGGCACAACGCCCGCGTCGCGCCGGCCGGCAATCCTGATCACGCCATTGTCGACGCCGTCATCGTGGTGCGCGATGGCGTCATTGCCTGGCTTGGCAGCGAAGCATCGCTACCGGCCGAGTTTTCCGATCCGGCGTTGCCGCGTCACGATGTCGGCGGCCGCTGGATTACGCCCGGGCTGATCGATTGCCACACACATCTGGTCTACGGCGGCAACCGCGCCGATGAATTTGCATTGCGCCTGGCCGGCGCCAGCTACGAGGAAATCGCGCGGCGCGGCGGCGGTATCGTCTCGACCGTGCGCGCCACCCGGCTGGCGGATGAAGACAGTTTGTTCGAGCAGGCGGCGCGGCGGCTTGAAGCGCTGCTGGCCGAAGGCGTGACAACGATTGAAATCAAATCCGGCTACGGACTGGACCTGGACGGCGAACGCAAGATGTTGCGTGTGGCGCGACGCCTGGGGCAGCACTATCCGGTCACGGTGTATACGACCTTCCTTGGCGCCCATGCGCTGCCGCCGGAATACCTGGGCCGTGCCGACGACTATATCGCGCTGGTCTGCGACGTCATGCTGCCGACCCTGCATGGCGAAGGGTTGGTCGATGCGGTCGATGTGTTTTGCGAGAACATCGGCTTTTCGGTCGCGCAAAGCGAACGGGTTTTCAACGCTGCACAACGTCTCGGCCTGCCGGTCAAGATGCACGCCGAACAACTGTCGAATATCGGCGGTACGCAGTTGGCGACACGTTTCAATGCCTTGTCGGTGGATCACCTGGAACATCTGACAGAAGCCGATGTGATCGCCATGCAGCGTAGCGGAACCGTAGCGGTGCTGTTGCCAGGCGCCTATTACTTCATCCGCGAAACCAAACAGCCGCCGCTCGATCTGCTGCGACGTTACGGCATACCAATGGCGCTGGCGACCGACAGCAATCCCGGTACATCGCCGACCACCTCCTTGCTGCTGATGTTGAATATGGCCTGCACATTGTTCCGCATGACGGTGGCGGAATCATTGCAGGGCATTACCATCCATGCTGCACAAGCGATTGGCCAGGGCGCTCGGCACGGCCTGCTTGAGCCGGGACGGACTGCCGATTTCGTGGTCTGGTCGGTTGACTCACTGGCCGAGCTGGCCTATTGGTCCGGTCTCAATCCTTGCCGCACGGTGGTGCGTGGCGGCAGCATTACCCGAGGACAGCCATGAATCCAGTCATGAAGCAGCTGATTGCCGACCGCGCGCTGTTGCCGCAGGGTTGGTGCAACAATGTCCTGCTGGAGTGGGACGAGGCCGGCATCCTGACCAATGTCAGTCCTGACGCCGCCGAGTTCGCACTGGCGCCGCGCGTTGCTGCTGCGGTGCTACCCGGCATCACCAACTTGCATTCGCACGCATTCCAGCGCGCGATGGCTGGCCTCACCGAATACCGCTCGCAGGCACAGGCCGGCTTCAGCGATAGCTTCTGGAGTTGGCGCACGTTGATGTACAAGTTCGCGGGCAAATTGTCGCCGGCCGATTTGAAGGCGATTGCGCTGCAGCTGTATATTGAAATGCTGCAGGCAGGCTATACCTCGGTGTGCGAATTTCATTACCTGCATCACGATATTGGCGGCAAGCCGTATGCCGATCCGGCTGAAAACCTGGTGTGCCTGATAGACGCAGCGCAGGAAGCCGGTATCGGCCTGACCTTGCTGCCGGTGCTCTATCAGTACAGCGGTTTCGGCGCCCAGGCGCCACATGCCGGGCAGGCGCGCTTCATCAATTCGCCGGAGTGGATCATGGCGGCGCTACAAGGCTTGCAGGCGGCGCATCCGCAGCATGCCGGGCTGCGCTACGGCGTTGCGCCGCATTCGCTGCGGGCGGTGTCGCCGCAATCGCTGCAAGCCATGTTGGACCAGCTGCGCCAGTGGGATGCGCAGGCGCCGGTGCATATCCATATCGCGGAACAGACCAAGGAAGTTGACGATTGCGTCGCTGCGTTGGGCGCGCGTCCGGTGGCCTGGCTGCTGGATCATGTCGAGGTCGATCGCCACTGGTGCCTGGTCCATGCAACCCACATGAATGCCGATGAAACCGTCCGGCTGGCGCGCAGCGGCGCAGTAGCCGGCATCTGTCCGACCACCGAAGCCAATCTCGGCGACGGCTTTTTCAACGGCGTCGACTACGCCGCCGCGCAAGGCGTGTGGGGCATCGGTTCGGATAGCCATGTCACTACCAGCGCTGCGGAAGAATTGCGCTTGCTTGAATACAGTCAGCGCCTGCTGCATCGGCAGCGCAATGTGCTGACTGGGGTTGCGGCTAGCGATGGCGCCGCGTCGGTCGGTGCTTATCTGTATCGACAGGCCTTGCACGGTGGCGCTGCCGCTAGCGGCAGGGCGGTGGCCGGCTTGCAGGTGGGGCAACGCGCCGACCTGCTGGTGCTGGATCCACATCATGCCGACCAGGCCGGAAAACAAGGCGACCAGCAGCTCGACAGCTTCGTCTTTTGCCAGCACGGCGCCAGCCCGGTGCGCGATGTCATGGTCGGCGGTCACTGGGTGATCCGCGATCATCGCCATGGCCTGCAGGAAAGCAGCGCCAGGGCATATGGAGATACACTCAAGGGATTGCTCGATTGAACTCGGAGACAAAATGAATACGACGATAGAAAAATTCATATTCCGGCGCGGCCGCTTGCCGTTGCTGGTTTCGATGCCGCATGCCGGCGAATACATCCCGCCGGAGATCGCTGCCAGCATGACGCCTGTCGCGCTACAGATGGCCGACACCGATTGGCACATGCCGTTGCTGTATGACTTTCTGCATGAGATTGGCGCCTCGGTGCTGGTGGCGACCCATTCGCGCTACGTGATCGATTTGAATCGTCCGCGTGACAACGTCAACCTGTATCCGGGGCAGGACACAACCGGCCTGTGCCCGATCGACACCTTCCATAAAGAAGCCTTGTATCAAGATGGCAAGCAGCCCGACGACAACGAAATTCAGCGTCGCATCGCCAATCATTGGGAGCCGTATCACAACCAGTTGCAGAATGAATTGCAGCGCATGCGTGCCGAACATGGCGTGGCGATGCTATGGGATGCTCATTCCATCGCATCGGTAGTGCCGCGTTTCTTTGAGGGCCGGCTGCCGGACTTGAACCTTGGTACGGCATCCGGCAGTTCCTGCGCGCCGGAGCTGGCGCAGCAGCTGCAACTGATCGCCGCGCTGGCGACGGATGACGGCTTCAGCCATGCGCTGAACGGACGTTTCAAAGGCGGCCACATCACGCGCCACTACGGCAAGCCGGAACAGAACATCCATGCGGTCCAGCTGGAGCAGACCCAGATCACCTACATGGAAGAACAGTTGCCGTTTGCCTTCGATGAAGAACGGGCAGCGCGGGTACGGCCGACCTTGCGCCGATTCCTGCAAGCCATGCTGGCCTGGGCCGACGCCCACGCGCTATAACCAGTAGCCGAGCGAGCGCGCCGACCATTCCTTGATGTGCTCGGAAAACGGCCGCTGCTGCCATTGTCCAAGCGTGATCTGGTCGGAGTCGAGCAGGTCCTCCTGGAAGGCATTTTCCATTTCATTGCCGAAATCGCTGTCGATCACGATCACGTTGGCTTCGTAATTGTGCAGGAAGCTGCGGATGTCGAGGTTGGCAGAGCCGACGGTCGACCAGACGCCGTCGATCACTGCGGTTTTGGCATGCAATACCGTCAGCTGCAGTTCGTAAATATGGATGCCGGCCTCCAGCAGTTGCGTATAAAACGAGCGGCCGGCCTGGAACACCAGTCCGCTGTCCGAAACGCTGGGCAGGATCAGCGTGACGTCGACGCCGCGCTGTGCCGCTGCTACCAGTGCATTCACCAGTTGTCGGTCAGGGGCGAAGTAGGGCGTCGTGATGTGGATGCTTTGCCGCGCTTGCTGGATCGCCAGGATGTAGGCTTTGTAGATGCCATAATCGCCATCCGGCCGGCTGCCGAGGACGTGCACAGCCTTGTCGCCGGCCTTGCCCAGTTTCGGAAAATAATTCAGGTCGGGCAAATCTTCACTGTGCTGACTGGCCCACGTTTGCAGGAACAGCAATTGCAGCGAAGCGACCGCAGGACCTTCGATCTGCACATGCGTATCGCGCCAGCCGATTTCATTGGCTGCAACGCGGCGCCGCGAGCGGAACAAGGAGCTATTGGCATAGGCGGCGCTGATGTTGACGCCGCCGGTAAAGCCAATCTTGCCGTCGACAACCAGTATCTTGTGATGATCGCGATGATTCAGTTGCCAGCGGCCGAAGCGCTTGAGCGGGTTGACCGGATTGAACTCAAGCATCTTGATCCCGGCGGCGCGCATCCTTTCGAAAAATTCACTAGGAGTGCCGATGCTGCCGACGCTGTCGTAAATGACGTTGACTTGCACGCCGGCGCGTTGCTTTTCGATCAGCAGATCGGCGAAGCGCTGGCCCAGTTCATCCTGGTCGAATATGTAGGTTTCAAAATTGATGGTGCTGGTGGCTTGTTCGATGGCGGCGATCATCGCTGTCATGGTTTCGGGGCCGTCGAATAGCAGGGTGACTTTGTTGCCTTGGACTAGCGGGCTGCCGGTGGCGGCGGCTTCGAGTTCTGCCAGGCGGGCCTGGTCGAGGACTGGGCCGGTGGTTGCACTGGTGGCGGTCGGGACTTTCTGCGCGAGCGATGTGCTGAGGTTGCTGACATCGGGCAGGGTTGAGCAGGCAGCCGTGAGGATGCTGAGCAGCAGGGCAGCGTATCGCGTGAGTCGATTGATTCGGCATTGCGGCACGGGGTTGTTCAACGTGTTTTCCATATCTCGTGGCGTTGATGTTCGTTGCCGTTTGGATATTACAGTGTTGTGGGGGTGCTTGCTGGAGTGCTTACTCGAATTGTCTTTTCTGCTGCGTTTGATGGATGTGGAATCATCCACCACATAGTTAAATGGGGTCGGAGTTTTTTTCGCGGCTTCTTGCGAAAATTACTCTGACCCCTTTTAACGGGCCACGGAGTGAGTGCGACGGTGCCTCAGCGTGTTCATCCTGCGCTACTTAAAGCGGTTGCTACTCCGTGGAAGCTTGCCGGGGGCGGCCCGGCAGCCGCTCACTTTCTTTGCTTCGCCAAAGAAAGTAAGCAAAGAAAGGCGATCGCACAGCCGTTGCCCGCCGTTGGCGGGTCCCCAAATGAGACGCGCGCCAGTCGGATGGGACACAAACTCGCTGCGCTCAAACATGTGTCCCATAATTCCCGACTGTCGCACGTCTCATTTGGCAACGTCAGCATGCGAAAAGTCAAAAGCAACGGCAACGTCAAAAGCAACTGCAACTGCAACTGCAACGTCAAAACCAACCCATCGCAGTTAAATGGGGTCAGAGTTTTTTTTCGCAGTCTTTTGCGAAAATTACTCTGACCCCTTTTAACGGACTACGGAGTACGTTCGGTGGTGCATCAGTTATGTTCGTCCGGAAAAAAGCGAGCGCCCCCGGAATTTTTTCCCTTGAGCGATCGGATTTGATTTTATGCAGCCGGGTGTTCTTCCTCTGGAATCGCCACCTTTTTCGGCGGGATGAAAAAATCCATCGGGCCTTTGCAGAAGCGTTTGAAGACTGCTTTGGCCAGGGTCAAGCCGTGGCGGAAGCGGACCTGGCGGGCTCTTAGGGCGACAAACAGGGCTAGCGAGAAGCTGACCCACAGGTTGACGGTGCCGATGCCGATGACGCCGATTACTGAGGTGACGGCGGTTTGCCAGCTCATGTGGTTGTCCAGGCCGACCAGGGCGGTGGCGAAGTTGGTGGCGGAGAAGGTGATATGGCGGATGTCGATCGGCAAGCCCAGCATGAAGCCGATGGTGCCGATGGTGCCCAGCAGGATGCCGAAATAGAAATTACCCATCAGGCCACCCAGGTTGCGCTCCAGGTATTCACCGAAACGAGCCTGGCGCGCTTCGCCCAGAATGCCGCGTAGCCAGTGTGCGCGTGCCACCCGTTTGCTCATGTGGGTATACAGCGCCTTGTTGTCGTAGTAACCGGAAATCAGGCCGGCCAGGAACAGGCACACACCGGCGATGGCGGCATGGAACAAGGCCAGGCTGGCGAACGGGTCGATATCGTGCAGCAGATGCGCCGCCTTGTCGGGAGAAACCAAATGGTGGCCGAAAAGTGCCTGGTAGCCGAGCGCGATCAGGTAGGCCGCCGGGAAGGCGATCACCAGGTTGCCGGCAACCGCAATGAACTGGGTACGGATCACCTTGACGATCATCTCGACCAGGCTTTCGATATCGATGTTGCGGCCGTCGCGGCTTTGCAGGCCGGAGGCGATGCGCGAGGCGGTCATGGCCGGTTGCTTGGTGGCGACCGTGAAATGCAATACATGGATCAGCATGAAGCCGACCGAGTAGTTCATGCTGAACAGGAAGGCTTCCACCAGCGGCGCGGCGCGCAGGTAGGATGCCAGTATCTTCAACATGGACATGAAGCCGATCACGAATCCGGCGCCGGCGGCAGAACGGAACATCTTGCCGTATTCCGAACGGTCTTCGGCGATGTAGTGTTCGCCGGTACGGCTGGCGTTTTCAGTGACGTTACGGGCCAGCAGGTTGATGTTGTCGGCAAACAGTTCGCGCACTGCGTATTTGCGGTTGTGGCCTTCGATCAGCTCCTGCGCCAAGCTTAACGCCTGGGTGCGCTTGGCAAGCTGCTTGGCTGCGGCTTGCGCGTCGATTTCGCTCTGGTCCAGAGGGGCTTCGAGTTTTTCGGTGTTGGGTGCAGCGATGCTGACGTCGCCGACATCAACCAGCGTCAACAGCTTGCGCAGGCGCGCGATGCTTTGCTCCAGGCGCACCAGCAGGTAGGTCAGCGACACGCTGCTGCCCATGCGCAGCGCATTCTTGCGGATCTTGAGTACGATGGTCTCGCATTGGTCCAGCATCACGGACAGGTGGCGCGCATCTTCCAACGGCGGCAGTTCGGCCTGGCCGAAAGCTGAATCGGCAGCGGCCAGGTGTTGGCGATAGCTGTTCAGATAAAGATGCAGTTCGACGTTCTGCATCAGGAACGGCGATTCGAATTCATCGATGCTTGGATACAGCCTGAGCAAAGCCGGCTCCAGGCCCATCGCACTGATGCGATAAGAGAGGGTCTGGATCGCTTCCAGCATTTCGCCGATGGTCTTGTGGCGGTCGATCGCATCGCTGGCCGCATTGTTTTCGGCATCGGTGTACGGCGCTGCATTGCTCAGCAAAGCGAACAGCGCCAGCCAATCGGCGGTTGGCACTGCATTGATCCAGAGATAATCGGTTTCTTTCGGCAGCAGGCGGTCCAGGCAATCGCGCAAGTAGTTTTCATCCAGCGCTGGCGGCAACAGCCGGAACGACAGGCGCTGGAATAGTTCGGTAAAGAAGCCGGCATTCGGCAAGATGCCGGTGTCGGTGTACAGGCTGATTTGACGACGAGTGGAAAATAGCCGCAGCACGTAATGGCGCAGCGCACTGGCCTGGGCCGGTTCGCCATGCAGTAGTTGCACCAATATGCGTACCTTCTCGGCAGCTTGTTCGCCGAGCTCAGGTTTGTTGGGGCGCAACGTCTTTATCAAGGCCACCAAGTGATCGATGTCATCGGAGTTCGGATCGGCGGCAATGAGTTTTAGTGTTGACAGCATGTAAGTTCTTATAGAATACAAAGTCGATAGTGTACGTTCAGTTCGATAAAACGGTTCGCCCGACGAGCGAATGTTACGTCTAGTCCAACCACTGAAAATGAGCTAGCCCCAAAGAGAGAACTCATGAAAAATATGAAGATGCAAATTCCAGGCCAATTCGGCCGCTGGCTCGCCATTCTGCTGCTCGCGGCGCTCGCCGCCTGCCAAAGCGTTCCGCCATCCCTGACGATATCCGATAGCGAACAGATTGACCAGTTGCTGATCCTGATCGACCAGCGCCTGGCGGTAGCGCCGCAAGTGGCCAAGGCCAAGTGGAACTCCGGCGCGCCCATCAACGATCCACCGCGCGAGAAGCTTATCCTGGACGATGTGTTGAAACAGGCCGACGGCTTGGACCCGGCTTTTGTCCGAAAATTTTTCCAGGCCCAGTTCGATGCCAGCAAAGCCTTGCAGCAGGAGTTACAAGACCAATGGCGATCCGAGGGGCGCGGCAAATTTGACCAGGTGGCTGATCTCAGCCGCGACGTGCGGCCGGTTCTGGATAATCTGACCCCGCAACTGATCACGGCGCTGCACCGCACCCGGCCCTTGTTGAACAGGCCGGAGACCCGGGATTATATAGAAACCCGTTCGCTGCAACTGGTACGTGGCGATATCGACGGTAAGCCGCGGCGACTTGCGCTACTAGGCCTGGGCGTTAAATGACGCCAGCGCGGTAACACGCTCTGGACCAAAAAAAAACGAATCTTCAACGTCAGCAATGGCCCCAGAACATCCTGGTTTGCACTTCGTCCCGTTCGCGCCGCATGCGGTCGCGGATGTGCGGCGCTTGCCAGTGGCGGGCGCGGTTGTAGTTGTAATCGAGCCACTCGAACCGACGCCCCAGCGCCGTGCAGTCGACACTCGGTTCGGTGCCGATTGAGGTGATCGGCTCGATGACGCTGCCCGGAGGCGCTGCCTGCGCCACGGGTGGGGGCGGCTGGCGCAGCGTGTTTTCAACGGTCGCCCGGTCGTAGCCGGGAATGATCGCGTTGTCGGTGATTTGCAGCGATTCGCCGCTGCTGCCGCGCGGACAACCTTTGTCGGTGTAGACGATCTTGCCGTCAATACGGCATTTGGCGATGGTGCCGACGTGCTCCAATACCGGTTCGCTCGAACGTTGCGGCGTTACGGTCTGGGGGTTGTCGGCGAGCGCGGCGACGGCGGGCGTCGTGGGTGGCGTGACGGACGCCGGATTGTGGGCCGTTGCCTGGCTGTCGGCGGGTTTTACGTTGTCCTGCGTGGACTGATTGGTGGCAGAACGATCGATTGCAAATAATGCGCCGCCGACAAGTGCGACAGCAAGAGCGATGGCGCCGGAAATGCGAAGGGCAGGGTGCATGCGTCTATTCAGAATATGGGCTGGCCGCCATGGCTGTCCGGTACGATGGATTGTCTACGGAGCAGGCATGGCGGTTGCAGCAGTCAGGATCAAGGCAGCAATTGTGCGCGGATTTCGCCCGCGGGATTGGTGGCGCTGTGCACGTTGACGTACAGGTTGCCGGCCAAGTAGCTGGCATATTGGGCATCCGTGAATTTGGTGTTGGCCGGTACCGACCAGGTGTTGTCGCCAGTCTTGACCAGTCCTACCAGAACCGGCCCGTTCTTGCCGACCGCGCCTTCATGGATGTGCGCCACCTTGCCTTGTATGCCGTCGGTAGTGATGCTGCCGCTGACAGACTTGTCGGCTGCCACCACGATGGTTCCGCTGCCGGTCGCCGACGAGCCGGTAGGAGGCACTTCGTGTGCGCCATCGAGGCTGATCTTGCTGGTATGTCCCATATCCATGGACATGGTCGAACACGCTCCCAGCAGGAGCGCCAGGGCGACAGAAGCGAACAACGACGGCCTGACATTTTTCAGTAGCTTAGCCATTTTCTTTCCTTCGTTTTGGTTGTGGGGAAGCGCACACATTAGTGTAGTCCGCTTTCGGCATTACGGAATGTTTTATATGTCTGCTTGACCCTGAAGTAGCTAAAGGGTTTTTAATAGGCATACGACGTCGAAAAAAATCGATTGCAGAACGCATCGCGTCAACACTGATACATTACGAACAACACGCATTCCGAGGATATCCATGAGCGCAGGCCATACCCATGCCTTACCCAGCAGCCAGAACGAAAAATATATCTGGATTGCGCTGGCGCTGACATCAACTTTCCTGGTGGTGGAGGTGATCGGCGGCCTCGTCACGGGCAGCCTGGCGCTGATTTCAGACGCTGCGCACATGCTGACCGATACCATGGCGCTGGCGATTGCATTGGCGGCAATCCGCATTGCCCGGCGAGCTCCCGACGCCCGCCGTACCTTCGGCTATCATCGCTTCGAAATCCTGGCAGCAGCATTCAATGCGGCATTGCTGTTCCTGGTGGCGATGTATATTTTGTACGAGGCTTACCAGCGTTTCCGCAGCCCGGCCGAGATCCAGTCGACCGGCATGCTGGTGATTGCCGTGTTCGGCCTGGTAGTCAATCTGATCAGCATGCGCCTGCTCAGCAGCGGCAAGGATGCCAGCCTGAACGTCAAGGGCGCCTATCTCGAAGTATGGAGCGACATGCTCGGTTCGCTCGGGGTGATCGCGGGCGCGTTGTTGATTCGTTATACCGGTTGGGCCTGGGTCGATTCGTTGATTGCGGTGCTGATCGGCCTGTGGGTGCTGCCACGCACCTGGGTGCTACTGAAGGAAAGCGTGAATATCCTGTTGGAGGGGGTGCCGGAAGGGATGGACATCGCCCAGGTGCAAACTGCCATGCGCGCCGTCCCTGGCGTGTTGAGCGTGCATGATTTCCATCTATGGGCGCTCACCAG
This sequence comes from Collimonas sp. NPDC087041, assembly GCF_044745265.1. NCBI lineage: Bacteria > Pseudomonadati > Pseudomonadota > Betaproteobacteria > Burkholderiales > Oxalobacteraceae > Collimonas > Collimonas sp. NPDC087041. The sequence goes on along the minus strand of NZ_JBIUZX010000006.1, from coordinate 76,142 downwards.
CGGCAAGGCCAGCCTGACCGCGCATGTGGTGCATGATCCTGCCTATAGCGCGGAACAGCAATTGCTGCCGGCGCTCAAGGATGTCCTGGCAAAGCAATTTTCGGTGTACCACACGACCTTGCAATTCGAGACAATACCTTGCGTCCATACCGATGACGGTTGCAATTACGGCGCGCCGGAAGAGGGACACGAAGCCTCGCATACGCATGCGTGACAGCAGTGCCGGCTGCGTCTGGTCGGCATTCTAGCTGCGAACCGGAGCGTACCTGACGCTCCGCGTTCTTGTCTTGAGTTGATTGTTGTGACGGCAATTCATGGTTGTTGTTTTTGTATTTTTTTTGCTTTATTTTCTTTTGTTGATCAGATCGACAAATCGCTTGCCATGATCCTGGCAAGTGCAACGGCGTCCCGCTTTCTACCCGAATCCGACATAAATCCTGCACGTTAATCGCCGCCACGCCGCATCTGCTGCGGCAAATTTTATGTTGATAATGCAAATCATTCGCATTATTATTCGTCTTTTGAAAATCCTCACCTTGTGTCGCGCCGTGGCTGCAATCCGAATTGCGCTCGACCATTCTGGTCGGGCTAGCATGCGCGTCACTGAAAGAGGCGCTTGTCGCATATTTTCAAATTGGCAATTGTTCACCTCAAAACATAAAAAACTTTTTGCGATCAACTCAGGGATAACCACCGATGACTAACAACAACGCGGCGCCTGCGCCGATGCATGATCCTTCACGTCCACCAACGCTGCGTGCAATGAGCGCCGCTGTGGCGCTGACGCTGTCGGCGGTGGCGCCTCAACTGGCGCTGGCGCAGCAAGCTGCTGTCGCAGGAGCAGATGCCGCATTGCCGGAAGTGGTCGTAACCGCTGGCAACGACCAGCAGACACCGACTGAAAAGACCGGCAGCTACACGGTGCGCAAGAGTAATGCGGCGACCAAGATGGACATGTCATTGCGTGAGACGCCGCAATCGGTATCGGTGGTGACGCGCGCCAAGATGGACGACTTCAAGCTCGATAACATCAATGAGGTGCTGGCTGGCACCACCGGCGTTACCGTCGAAAAAGTTGAAACCGACCGTACCTACTACACCGCACGCGGCTTCGATATCACCAACTTCCAGTTCGACGGCGTTGGTATTCCGATGGTGTTCGGCAATCAGAACGGCGACCTTGATACTGCGATGTACGACCGTATCGAAGTGGTGCGCGGCGCCAACGGTTTGATGTCGTCGACCGGCAACCCGTCTGCCACCGTGAATTTCGTGCGCAAGCGCCCGACCTATGATTTCGAGGCTGCGGCCGGCGTCAGCTATGGCTCCTGGAACACGCGCCGCATCGATGCCGATGTCTCGGGCGCGTTGAACAGCGCGGGTACCGTGGCGGCGCGCGTAGTCGTGGCGCATCAGGATGGCGATTCCTACCTGGACCGCTATCAGCCCAGCAAGAATATTTTCTATGGCGTGATCGAGGCCAACCTGAGCGACGACACGCTACTGACGCTTGGCTACAGTTATCAGAAAAATGATGGCAAGGGCGCCATGTGGGGAGCACTGCCGCTGTACTACACCAACGGTGTGCCGACCAACTATGGCGTTGGCGCCAGCACGTCGGCCGACTGGTCGTTCTGGAATTCAGAAGATCAGCGCGCATTCGCCGAGCTCAATCATCGTTTCAATGAGGACTGGCAGTGGAAGACAACCCTGGCGCGCAACACGCAGACCAACGACAGCAAGCTTTTCTACGTCTACGGCACACCGGATCAAGCTACCGGCACCGGCTTGTTCAGCTATCCGTCGCAGTACCACTCGGAGAACAAGCAGACTTTGCTCGACAGCTATGTCACCGGCAAGTACAGCCTCGGCGGCCGTCGTCATGACCTGACTTTCGGCGCCAGCTGGTCGCGTTCGACACTCGACGATGTCTCGCACTACGGCCAGGGCATTGGTACGCCATTAACCGAAACTACGGCCCTCGACGGCAACTACCCCGAGCCTGATTTCAACGCCTCGACCGATGGCAGCTCTTATGTCTCCAAGCGGAAGACCTTGTACGCGGCGACCCGTCTCAACCTGGCGGATGATCTCAAGCTGCTGTTGGGCGCCAACTATACCGATGCCAAGACCACCGGCGTCGCTTATGGCGTCAGCCAGGATACCAGCGCCAGCAAGACCACGCCGTACGCCGGCCTGGTATATGACCTGAACAAGAATCTGTCGGCCTACGCCAGCTATACCCAGATATTCAACCCGCAAAACCAGACCGACATCAATGGCGCCACGCTCAAACCGGTTGAAGGCAAGAGTTACGAATTGGGCTTGAAGAGTGAATTCTTCAACCGCCGTTTGAATGCTTCGGCAGCGCTGTTCCGGGTCGACCAAAACAATTCGGCGGAGCAGGCCGGTTATGTCGGCGCCAAGGCCTACTATCGCGGCATCAATGCGCATTCGGAAGGTCTGGAACTGGAGCTTTCCGGAGAAATGGCCAAGGGCTTGCAGGGTAGCGTCGGCTATACGGTGATGACCATCAAGGACGACGATGGCAATTCGGTTAAAAACTATGTCCCGAAAAAAACCTTGCGCATGGCGGCCACTTATCAAATCCCGCAATTCGAAAAACTGAAGGTCGGCGCCAGCGTCAACTGGCAAGGCACGACCAGCTACACGCAAACGCCGACCATCACCACGGTGCAGGAAGGCTATGCGTTGCTTAACCTGATGGCGCGTTACGACATCAACAAGCAGGTCAGCATCAGCGCCAACCTGAATAACGTGACCAACAAGAAATACATTTCCAGCCTGTACTGGTCGCAGGGTTATTACGGTGCACCGATTAACGGCAGCGTTGCCGTCAACTGGAAGTATTAAGGGCAACCATGTCGCTACGTCCTTTACTGGTCATCGTGCACCGCTGGTTCGGCCTGGCGGCGGCAGTGTTCCTGTTCATCGCCGGCGCCACCGGCGCCGTCATTTCCTGGGATCACGAGCTGGATGCCTGGCTCAATCCGCAGTTGTTCCAAGCCCGCAGTGCCGAACAGGCGCAGCAGTCGCCACCGGGCAAGGTCATGCCGGGATTGCAGTTGGCCAACCTGGTCGAGGAGCAGGATCCGCGCCTGCGTGTCACCTATGTGATGACGGAAAGCGAGCCGGGCCATACCAGCAGCATGATGGTGGAGGCGCGTGTCGATCCGGCCACCAAACAACCTTACGATCTGGGTTTCAACCAGATCGCAGTGGATCCGGTCACCGGAGAAATCCAGGGAAAGCGCATGTGGGGCGCGGTTTCGCTGAGTCGAGAAAACCTGCTGCCGTTCTTGTACAAGCTGCATTACACAATGCATCTGCCGGACGTCGGCGGGATTGAGCTCGGGGTCTGGCTGATGGGCATCATCGGCGTGGTGTGGACGCTCGATTGCTTCATTGCGCTGTGGCTGTCTTTCCCCAACTGGCGCAGCTGGCGCAAGTCATTTGCGTTCCGCTGGCGGCAGGGTGGGCACAAACTGAATTTCGACTTGCACCGCTCGGGTGGCGTATGGCTGTGGATATTGCTGCTGATCCTGGCAGTGACCTCGGTCTCGATGAATCTGGAGCGGCCCGTGATGCGGCCGATCATCCTGTCGATGTCGACCCTGACGCCGACTGCGTTTGATACCCGCGTACCGAAGGCGCCGGCCCAAGCCCAGGCCGTGGATGCCAAGGTCACGCGTGAACAGGTTGTGGCGCAGGCCGCCAGCGAAGGGCAGCGGCGCGGCTGGACATCGCCGGTTGGTGGCGTGTTCTACTCGTCGGCATTCGGTTTGTACGGCGTCGGTTTCTTCGAGGTCGGCAACGATCACGGCGATGTCGGACTCGGCAACACCTGGCTGTATTTCGATGCCGACAGCGGTGCTCCGGCAGGCGGCAAGATACCCGGCACCGGCAGCGCCGGCGACTTGTTCTTGCAAGCCCAGTTCCCGCTGCATTCGGGGCGGATTCTCGGCATTCCCGGACGCATCATGATTTCATTGCTGGGCGCGGCTGTTGCATTGCTGAGTGTCACCGGCGTCATCATCTGGGCCCGCAAGCGGCGCGCTCGGCAGTCATCGGCGCGTCAGGCAGGCGCAGTCGCCTCGTCGAGGCCGGCCACGGCGAAATAGCATTTTTTCGATACGCAGTGCAGTGCACTGCGTTCGATCACCCGACAACCTAATCAGACAGCGGTTTCAACCCGGTTCTTGCCGCTGCGCTTGGCGCGGTAGAGTGCCTGGTCGGCCGCTTCCACCAGTTTCGTCTGCAAACTTCCGCGCGCCGGCACTACTGTGGCGCCGCCAATGCTGACTGTGACGCGGCCGTCGTTTTTGGAGCCGGTGTGGGTAATGTTCAACGCATGCACCGCCGTTTGCAGCTTTTCCGCCTGCGCCACCATATGTTCAGGCGACATGGCTGGCAGCACCAGGACGAACTCCTCGCCGCCGATGCGCGCTGCCAGGTCGGTTGGCCGCCTGGCAAATGTGCCGATGCATTCGGCGACCTGCTTCAGTGCGGTGTCGCCGGCCAGGTGGCCGTAGGTGTCGTTGTACAGCTTGAAGTCGTCGATATCGATCATCAACAGCGACAGTGGAGTCTGCTCGCGTTCTGCGCGTTTCCATTCGGCGCCGAAATATTCATCGAAGTAACGCCGGTTGGCCAGTCCGGTGAGGCCATCGGAGTTGGTCAGGCGCTGCAGTTCCAGGTTGGTTTCCAACAGTTTCTGTTGGCTTTGCCGCAGTGCCCGGTAGGCTTCGTCGCGCTGCAACAGGTTGACGTAGGAGCGCGAGTGATAGCGGATGCGCGCTACCAGTTCGATCGTGTCGGGCAGTTTGACCAGGTAATCGTTGGCGCCAGCGGTGAATGCCGCACTCTTGACTGCCGGGTCTTCACGGGTCGACAACACAATGATGGGCACGTTGCGCGTTGCCGGATTGGCGCGATACTGGCGCACCAGAGTCAAGCCGTCGATGCCTGGCATCACCAGGTCTTGCAGGATCACTGTCGGCCGGGTTTTTTGCGCTGCTTCGATCGCTTCGTCGGGATGGGCGCAGTAATGGAAATCGATGTTGATCTGGTTCGACAGCGCGCGCCTGACTGCTTCACCCACCATGGCCTGGTCGTCAACCAGCAGCACCATGACTGGATAATCGTCAGGCGGCTGGTCGGTGTCGAGGTTTAATTCGGTATACATATGCTTGCTCCGTATCTGGACTGCTTGTTCCTACTGCTTCGAGACGATGCTCAGCAGCTTTTCTGAAATTTGATTGATCGGCAGGATGACATCGGCGGCATTCAGCAGCGCTGCAGCTTTCGGCATGCCGTAGACGGCGCTCGATTCCTGATCTTGCGCGATCGTGTAGTAACCCTTGTCACGCATGGCTTTCAAGCCCAGTGCGCCATCGCGACCCATGCCGGTCAACAGGATGCCGACAGCCTTGCCGGCCCATAATTCGACCACGCTCTGGAAAAACACATCGATCGATGGCCGGTACGGATAGCCGCTGGGTTGTTCGGTGTAGCCAAGCTGGAACGGCCGGGTCAGGCGCAAATGGTCGTTGGTGCCGGCCAGCAGCACGCAACCCGGAGTCGGACTGTCGCCGGCCTGTGCCAGCTGTACCGGCAATTTGATCTGGCTGGCCAGCCAGTCGGCCATGCCGGCGGCAAACTGGGCATCGACATGCTGCACCACCACCAGTGCTGCTGGAAAGTCGGCCGGCAGTTGTGACAGCAAGGTCGCCAGCGCGGCGGGACCGCCGGCTGAAGCGCCAATCGCCACCAGGTACTTGGAATTGGCTGTCTGCGGCGGCATGGCATATTTGTTTGCCGGATTTATCGCGCTGCCGTTGTCTGTCGGCGTCTGCCGCTGGTTGATCAATTTTTCTATCGAATCGATCTTCGCCAGCAGCGAATTGGCGCCATTGCGCGGATGCTTGACCAGTGCGGTCGGGGTATCGATGGCGTCGAGCGCGCCGTAGGCCATTGCTTCGTAGACCGCCGACACGTTGGCGCCGACATCGCCGGTGACCACCAGGATCGGGCAAGGAGTGTGCGTCATGATGTGACGGGTTGCCGCCACGCCGTCCATCACCGGCATCAGCAAATCCATCAAGACCAGGTCGGGCAACTGCCAGGCGCACAGTTCGGTGGCGCGTTGGCCATCCTCGGCGATCCAGATGATTTCGTGGTCCTTGCGTTGCGCCAGCGCGCGTCGCAGCGCCTCTATCGCAATCGGCGCGTCGTTGACAATGCCTATTTTCATGCGTTGGCCTCGCCGATCAGATCTTCGACAGCTTGCAGCAAGGTTTCGTCATGGAAGCTGGCCTTGGCGAGATAGTAGTCGGCTCCTGCTTCGAGCCCGCGCTGGCGGTCTTCCTGGCGATCCTTGTACGAGACGATCATGACCGGAATTGCTTTCAATTGCGGGTTCTTTTTGATCAGCGTCACCAATTCGATACCGTCCATGCGCGGCATGTCGATATCCGTGATGACCAGGTCGAACGGTTCGCTGCGCAACACGTTCCAGCCATCCATGCCATCCACTGCGACACGCACGGCATAGCCGCGGTTGCTGAGCAACTTGCGTTCCAGCTCTCGCACCGTCAGCGAATCGTCGACCACCAGCACCCGTTTACTGGATTTGACCTGCTGATTGTCGGCGCTGTTCTGGATTTTGTCGAGATGACCCTGGGCAATCAGTTTTTCGACCGAGCGCAGCATGTCGGCAACGTCCAGTATCAGCACCGGCGCGCCGTTTTCCATCAGCGCGGCGGCGGCGATATCCTTGATCTTGCCCAGTCGCGTGTCGAGCGGCTGTACCACCAGCATGTGCTCGCCCAGCAGGCGATCAACCTGCAGGCCGTAAGTCTGGCCTTGATTGCCGATCACGACCAGCGCGATCCCGTCTTCTCCGGCCGGCGCCTCGCCGCTCCGCAGTATCTGGCTGGCCGCAACCAGGCCGATCTGGCGGCCGTCGAACGAAAAATGCTGGCGGCCTTCGAGCATTTCGATCTGTTGCCTGTCTAGCATCATCGTGCGGTTGACGTATGCCAGCGGGAAAGCATAAGCCTCGCCGCCGATGTTGACCAGCAAGCTGCGCACCAGCGATAGCGTCAGCGGCAGTTGCAACTGGAACCGCATGCCATGCCCGGGTTCGCTGAACATCTGGATCGTGCCGCGCATCCGCTTGAGCATATCGTGGACAACGTCCAGGCCGACGCCGCGTCCTGAAATTTCAGTGACGGTATCGCGCATGCTGAAGCCGGGCAGCAACAGGAAATTGAGCAGTTCGGAAGTGCTTAGGCGGCCTGCGGTAGCCGGTTCGACCAGGCCGCGCCGGATCACGCTGCTGCGCAGCTGTTCCAGATCGATGCCATTGCCGTCGTCGCTTACGCTGATTTGCAGCAGACCGGCGTGATGGCGCGCGCTCAAAGTGATGACGCCTTCTTCGGGTTTGCCGGCGGCGCGCCGTTGCTGTGGCGTTTCGATGCCGTGGTCGAGCGCATTGCGCAGCAGATGCACCAGTGGCGCTTCCAGCTGTTCCAGGATATCGCGGTCAACCTGGGTGCTCTCGCCGCTGATGTCGAGCCGGACCTGTTTGCCGAGCGTGCGGCCGAGATCGCGCACCATGCGGCCGTAATTGCCGACCCGGTCGGCAAACGGCCGCATGCGGCAAGCCAGCGCCTGGTCATAGAGGCGGCGCGACAGGCTGGTATTGCGGCGTTCAAACGCTTCCAGCTCGGCCATGCGTTCCGCCAGCATCTTTTGGCAGGCATCGATGTGTTGCTGGGTTTCCCGCATTGCATTCAGTTGCAATTCCGATAAATCGCTGCCACGCAAGGTGTCGTGCAGCAGATCGAATGCATGTGCGGCGTGCTGATGCTGTCGCTTGAGGCGCAGCAGCGAAGCATTAAAGGATGGCAGCCAGCGTGATTCCACCAGCGACTCACCTGACAGTCCAACCAGCTGGTTCAAATGTGTCGCGGTGACGCGCAGCATACGGTCGGCGTGATCCTGCTGGGCTTCGGCGGCGGCGCGCGGCGCTTCGAGGTTCGGTTCGGGCGCAGTGATCGAGCGCGTTTCCTGCACTGGTTCCGGTACGTGTTCCTGTCCGTGTTCATCGGCTTGCGCCAGGCTTTCCTGCAAGCCCTGCAGGAAAATGTCGATCTCGCCGCGGCCCGCTCCGGCCTGCCAGAATTCCTGGTCGTCGGCGCTGGCGGCGATGCGTAGCAGCAGGTCGACACCGCGCAGCAACTGGTCGATACGACGCGGCCCCAGCTGGATATTTCCTTGTTGGGCGGAGACAAAGCAGTCTTCCATCACGTGGGTGACATCCACGCCAGCCTGGATGCCAACGATCCGCGCCGCGCCTTTAATCGAATGAGCGGCGCGCATGCAGGCTTCGAGTTGCTCCGGCGAGGCTGTGCGTTCGATGGCGAGCAGGCCGCTGCTCATCGCTTGTGCCTGGGTGTCGACCTCGAGCCGGAACAGGTCGAGCATCGACGCATCGCGCATGTCGTCGCTAGTCATGCAGGCTCCTGTCCAATGTGTGGAACAGCAGTTCTTCGTCGAGCAGACCGACGCTGTGACCATTCCAGTGGATGACCGCATGGGCAAAGTGGCCGGCGCCGCGCGCCAGCGTGGTCGGCACCGGCCGGTGTGCCGTGCTGGCAACGCGCAGCGTGCCATATACTTCATCGGCGTTGAAAGCGGTGGCCTGGCCGTGGCGTCGCACCACCAGCAAACGCGCAGCCGTTTCTTGCGATCGCGTACGCTGGCCGACGCCGGTGATGCCCAGCATGGCCGCCAGCGAGACGCAGGTGACCAGTGCACCGCGGATATTGGCAATGCCGAGCACGGTGGCGTTTTTCTGATGCGGCAGGCCATGTACAGGGCGTAGTTCGGTCACCTCTTCGAACAGCACGGTGGGCAGCGCCAGCCATTCGTCGCCAATACGGAACAGTAGCAGTGACTTCAGGTCAGTGCCATCCTGTTGCTCGTCCTCCGCCTGCTGCTCCCAGTAGTGCGACAGATCTTCCACCTGCAGCCGGTCCAGTAATTCGGCGGCGGCACGCGCATGCACCGGGCAATTGCGGCAGTCGATATGCAGAGCTAGCTGCGTGCATGAGCCGTCGCCTCGTACGCCGATGCGGTTCCAGCAATCGTCGATCTGTACCGGCATGGTCGTAGTTTGTTGATGAAGAGATGGATTCATGGTGTTAGCACGATACACGATCGTTGCCTGCCGGGGTGGACGCACGGTGGGCTGAATGAATAGGGGGCATGGCAAGCCTCATGTCAGCTAGGTATTGTCTGCCGCACGGCGTGCACGCTGCAGCAGCAGTTTGGCGGCGGCCTCGTCGCCCTGGATCTGCAGCAGGGCGGCCAGATGCGTCAATGCGCCGCCATGGGTCGGCTCCAGATACACGGCCTTGCGATAGCACTCTGCCGCTTCTTGCTTGCGGTCGGCTGCATCGTGGATGACGCCCATCAAATAATATGCCGCAGCGCTGCTGCCGTTGCGGTTGATGAGCTGCTCGCACAGGCCCGCTGCCTCAACAAGCTTGCCCTGGTCCGCCAGGCGTTGCACTGCGTCGAGGCCGTCATGCTCAATCGCGGCTGCAGTTGGAGTGTTTACAGAAGCTGGCGCGCTCTTCGGGATTTGCGTTGCAGGATGCCATTGCGCAGAACGGAGTTGCGGCGCCGGCTGTGGCTTGAATGCAGACGGGGCTGGCGGCTTTGCGATGTCCTGTACTTTTGGCGCACCTTGCCGGAAGGCGAAGGCCATAGGTGCGTTGAGCGAGGTGAATGGATGCTGCATGATGAGCGGGCTTTCCGCGGGGCCGACAAACAGCAGGCCCTCGGCTGCCAGGTGCCGGCTCAGGATGGTGATGGCCTGGTGCTGGGTTGGACGATCGAAGTAGATCAGCAGGTTGCGGCAAAATATGATGTCGTAGGGCGGTTCGCCAAGCAGCAGATCGGCGGCGAACAAATTGCCCTGGATGAAACGCACTTGCTGGCGCACCGTTTCAGACAGCGCATAGCCGTGCTCATGGAACGCGAAATAGTGATCGCGGAATGCCATGTCATTGCCGCGGAATGAATTCTTTCCATATACCGCCTGGCGCGCGATGTCGAGCGATTGCGGGCTGATGTCGATGGCGTCGACATGGAACTGCTGCGGCGTCAGGCCAATGTCGAGCAAAGCCATCGCGATCGAATACGGCTCTTCGCCGGTAGAGCAGGGCAGGCTCAGTACCCGCAACGGCTGGCTGGCGTTGGCTGAACGCTGCAACGCCAGTTGCGCCATTTCATTGAACGCTTCGCGGTTGCGGAAGAACCATGTCTCCGGCACGATGACCGATTCAATCAAGTGCAGTTGTTCCTGCTCCGACATCTGCAACAGCAGCCAATATGCGTCAAGGTCGTTGCTGCCGCTTTTGCCGCGCCTGTCGTGCAGGGCGCGCTCCAGCATGGGTCTGCCTATCGATTGGATATCGAGGCCCATGGTGCGTTTCAACATGGTTTCAAATTTTGCCAGCGGCATTACTTCTCCACAGCCGGGAATAATTGTTCCCGCACATCCGGTGGCAGCAGGTCATGAACCTGGACCGACTGGATCAGTCCGCGCGGATCGTCGGTGACCGGGCCGAGATAAGGCGCATTGCGGTGATCGAGGCCGCTATCGCGAAACTCGGACGGCTCGCGGCGCATGATCTCACTGGCTTTTTCCAATATCAGCCCAAGCAGGCGGCTATCCGGTCCCGGCGCCGGGTAGTGCGTCAGCACGATGCGCGTACTGAGACGGCGCTGCGCCGCCCGGCCCGTGGCCAACTGGCTGAGGTCAACGACAGGCACCGATTGGCCGCGATAGGTAAACACGCCGGCCACCCACGACTCGCTGGCCGGCACTTGTTTCAGACTGACCAGCGGCAGCACGACGGATACCTGGCGGGCATCCAGCGCGTAATGATCCTGACCGATTTGAAACAATAAAAAAAGCATGTGATATCGACGTGTCCGATGTATCCGTTGTTTGCATTTGCCGCAGCGGCTTCAGGCTCGCAAAATCAAATTTTCAGCCGAGCTTCAATTTGAAGCGCGATACGCCGTTGCGCAAGCCGTTGGCCGTCAGCGTCAGTTCGTCGATGGCCTGGCTCGATTGGCGCAGCGATTCAACGCTTTGCTGGGCGGCATCGCTCAATTGTCCGAGTGCCTGGCTGATCTGCTCGGCGCCAATGGCCTGCGCTTGCACGCCTTCGTTGACCGACTGGAAGCGTGGCGTCAATGCCTGCACCTGGTGGATGATCTGCGACAGCTGCACGCCAACGTTCTGCACATCGGCGATGCCGCGCCGCACTTCCTCCGAAAATTTATCCATGCCCATTACGCCGGCTGACACCGCGGACTGGATTTCCTTGACCATTTGCTCGATATCGTAGGTGGCTACCGCCGTCTGGTCGGCCAGGCGCCGGATCTCGGTGGCGACCACCGAGAATCCACGGCCGTACTCACCGGCTTTTTCCGCTTCGATAGCGGCGTTCAGCGACAGCAGGTTGGTTTGTCCCGCCACCTTGGTGATCGTCGTGACCACCTGGTTGATATTGCTGGCTTTTTCATTGAGGATGGCGAGCTTGGCATTGACCGAGCCGGCGGCATCCATCACGTGATGCATGGTGTCTTCCATCTGGGTCAGCCCGGCCTGGCCGGTACCGACCAGGCGCGCGGCTTCTTCCGCACCGGCCGACACTTCGTTCATGGTGCTCACCAGTTCGCGCGAGGTCGAGAAGATTTCGCGCGAGGTGGCGCCGATCTCGGTCGTCGTCGCTGCGGTCTCATTGGCTGTGGCCTGCTGCTGTTTGGCGGTGGCAGCGATTTCAACGACTGAAGTGGTGACCTGGATCGCCGATTTCTGGGCTTGTCCAACCAGTCCCGTCAACTCATCCGACATGCGGTTCAAGCCCGCTTCCAGCGCGTGGAATTCATCGTTGCGGTTGAGATTGAGCCGTTGCGACAAGTCACCGGAGCGGATCACTTCCAGGGCGCCGATCACCTCCGCCATCGGCCGCGTAATGGCGCGCAACAGGAAATAGCCGCAGATCAGGGCGGCGATCAAGGCAATCACCAGCGCCACCAGCAGCGTGGTTTTTGCTACGACTACCGCTGCAGCAATTTTATCTACCGACTGTACTTCATCGCGCTGGTTCAGGTCGCGTAGCTCGGTCGCGGCGGCGCGGCCTTTCTGCCAGGCCGGCTCGAGCTGCTCGATCAGCAGGCTGCGCGCCTGGGCATTCTTTTGCGCATCGTCGAGTTTCAATACTTCAGCCATGACGCGCTGGTATTCGGTACGAGCGGCCTTGAAATTGTTGAAATTGTTCCTGTCCTCGCTCACGAAAATGGTCTTGTCGTAATCGATCAGCAATTGATCCAATTTTTCGGCATCGCCACGTAGCGTAGCTAGATCACGCTGGCGCCTTTCCGGCTGCGTATCGAGGGCGATGACTTGTATCACCAGCAGGTAGCTTTGAAACCAGTTGGCACGAATGCCGGTGCTCAATTCCAGGCCTGGCATGGAGTCGGTCTGAAAGCTGGTGGTTTCATGTTCGATCGCCGCCAGCTTGAGATAGGTGACGCCAGCCATGAAGCCCATCAACGCCAGAATGACGCCAAAACTGACCAGCATTCTCTGTTGGATAGTCCATTGCTTCACGTGTTGTCTCTCCTGTTTTTGATGGATGGTCGCCGCATTCGTGCAGCGCGTGCCGACCGGAATATCTTGAGTTTAATTATGCCGCAACTGCGATGGACGCTAATTGCTACGCGGATACAATAAACCAGTCGGACTGAAAGTGGGAAAATTTTTGGCAAATCTAGATTGCCCGCCGGGCGCGATTATTACAGGTTTTTCGTTCTTTATTTGAGAGTGCCATGTTAAAACGTTCAGGTAACAATCAAAAATTTCATATGATGAATTTAAGCGTTGTTTTTACCATGATATGACAGGTGGGAGTCTCGAATTGCCGGTGATTAATTACCGCTGATTTCTACGCTCTCGGCGTCGCAATCGGGTGAGGTTGGCGTAGCAGCTTGTGGGTTGAGTCGTTATAACCGGGCATGAGCGGGTTTTCGTGTTTACTGAGCGTGACAGCGTTTAGTTTTTTGCCAAGCGGGTCTGTTCAAGGCACGCTGATTTGATTTACTCAGCTTTTGGGTAAATAAGCATACGTAAGCCACCAGATTTGTATGGAGGGCGCTTTTGGGAGAATAAAACGACGCTGCCCTAAGACATGGGGCTGCTTTTGAAAAGATTGGTCAGGATAAAAATGAACAAGGCGCGTTGTCCGCGCCTTGTTGCTTGGTTTTATTATGTTTTGGGTAGGAAGCTGGTATCTACCCAATATTTTTTAGGATTCGTCCTGTCGATATAAACGGTGATTTCTTCGCTTTTTAGATAATCTTCTGGATCGAACCACAGGTTTTCACTATTAAAAACGTGGACACGATTTTCTGATGAGTTATGCCATTGGCAGACAATTCTCCACGGACTACGGCCGTTTATTTGAAGAGACCCATTGAGCTCTACGCCGGTTATCTTTGCTTTTACCGGCAACCCGGTACTCCGGAGTTTCTGACTCTTATTTTCTTTCATTTTGGGAATGATGAGCATTGCCAAGCCAGGCACAAAAAAGCCAATTCCTAACAATGCAAAAACAATGGTGCTGATCCAGAGGCCAAACACACTATCGACTTGAGCATCTTGAGGATTGTCTGCCGGATACAGCATCGGCACCTTGTCACCAACACTGTATGCAGCGGGATGGCTACCTGAAGATGACTCAACGATTTGTGGCGTTCCGTTGGTGTTGATAAAAGCAAACACTGGATAGTAGAGAACGCTTGTTTTACCTTTTTCTTGCGAAATACGTTCGTTGAGCCGTGCAACGATACCGTCAGTGTGCAGCGCCGTTTTTTTAAACTTCAGTGTGCTTACGGAAGAAAATGCCGCTATCAATAGAAAAAGCACCCCGATCGATAAGAAAACTATTTTGAATATTCTCATTGCAAATCCATTTATGTTGAATCACTCATTCACTGAGTGATATTTGATATTCAGCAACAAGCATATGCTGAATTTTCCGCTTGGATTTTAAGTGTGTGTGCTCAAAATGACAATATTTATTGTTAAATAGTACATATTTCGAGCGACTGGTGCCCCATCTAGTTTTGATCATAAGGAGTGCGTCAAAATCAAGAGGATGAGCTCGATTCCATGCATCGAAAGGTTTTTCGATGAGGCAATCGATATTGAATCTCAATCGTGGACATAACAAGGTTGCCTCTGCAGTGCAACCTGATGAACAACCTTCTGCGCGCAACGCGCACGCATCCTGCGTCCGAGTTTTTCTAAATTCTCTCCATTGCCCTTCAGCTATCGCTTGTAGTTGCCGTTAATCACTAAGACGAGGAACGCATGGCAATCGCTTGTCCGATTCCAGTATTCGCGGATTGACGTTGCACACCACTGATAATTGTAAAAAAAGCAAAATAAGGGACTTATTAGATGAATAAATTATCTTTCACGCAAAAACTCTGGTTGCCGCTGGTTGTCAGCCTGATCGCATTATTTGCAATCTCCGTATTCAATGCTTACCAGTCGCGCCAGATCCGCCTGGAAGAGCGTAAAAGCGATTTGATCAATGTCTCGAATATGGCAATGAGCACGATCAAGGAATATGCCGGATTGGCGGACAGCGGCGTCATGAGCAAGAGCGAGGCGCAGCAGCAGGCGTTGGCGCGGGTGAAGGCCATGCGCTACGCAAAGGATGGTTATTTCTCGATTTCGACCTCGAAGCAGCAGATGGTGATGCATGCGATCAAGCCTGAAATGAATGGTCGCGATTTGAGTGATTTCAAGGATCCCGCCGGAAATTTCCTGTATGTCGCCATTTCCAAAGCCGGCAGCCAGCCGGGTGGGGGCTTCATCGATTATGTCTGGCCGCGCGTCGGCGCAACCGATTCGATACCCAAGTTGGCTTATGCCCAAGGGTTTCAGCCATGGGACTGGAATATCAACACCGGTATTTACGTCGATGACTTGAACGGCGCCTTCATGCAGTCGCTGTATCAGAGCGGCGGCATCCTGTTGATAGTGGCGTTGCTGATGATCGTATTGGTGCTCTATTCGAACCGCAGCATGCTGGCCGTCATCGGCGGTGATCCTGGCCGCGCCGCCGAGATCGCGAATCGGATTGCGGAGGGCGATTTGACGTTGAACATTGATACCCGTCAGGGCGACACAAGTAGCCTGGTGTACGCAATGAAGTGCATGCGCGAATCGCTGCTACGCACGATCTCGGACATCAAGAGTTCAGCCGACACGATTGCCACGGCCTCCAGCCAGATCGCCAGCGGCAACCTGGATTTGTCCAGTCGCACAGAGCAGCAGGCTGGATCGCTGGAAGAAACGGCATCGGCGATGGAGGAACTGACCTCGACAGTGAAACAGAACGCCGATAACGCCCGGCAGGCCAACCAACTGGCGGTGACCGCCTCGCAGGTGGCGACCCAAAGCAGTGGCGTGGTGTCGCAGGTGGTCGATACCATGGGTTCGATCCGTAATTCGTCGAAGAAGATCGTCGACATCATCGGCGTCATCGACGGCATTGCCTTCCAGACCAATATCCTGGCCCTGAATGCCGCAGTGGAAGCGGCGCGTGCCGGCGAGCAGGGGCGCGGCTTTGCCGTGGTCGCTTCCGAAGTGCGCAACCTGGCGCAACGCTCGGCCGCTGCCGCCAAGGAAATCAAGGTGCTGATTGATGATTCGGTCGACCAGGTCGGTACCGGCAGCAGGTTGGTTGAACAGGCCGGCGCCACGATGGGCGAGGTCGTGATCAGCGTCAAGCGGGTTACCGATATCGTCGGCGAAATCGCTACCGCCAGCCAGGAACAAAGTGTCGGCATTGAACAGGTCAATCACGCGATCACGCAAATGGATGAAGTGACGCAGCAGAATGCCGCGCTGGTCGAGCAAGCCGCCGCTGCTGCCGCGTCGTTGCAGGAACAGGCCGCCAACCTGGCGCAGGTGGTGAGTGTATTCAACACCGGCAATGATCATCGGCATCACGGAGGGGCGGAGCACCGCAGCCGGGACATCTCTCCGCAGCCTGTGCAACTGTCGAATCCGCGGACGATGCGGCGGGCCGCTTAGAAAATGAAGTTCAACACTTAGTGAAAGTATGTGCGTATGAAAACGTTGAGTCTGAAAGCAAAACTGTGGCTGGTGCTGGCAGTCATGTGGATCGGGTTGCTGTTGCTGGCCGGCTGGTCGGCACTGAATACCCGCAGCACCATGATGAGCGAGCGCGAGGCCGGTCTCAAGAACGTGGTGGAAAGCGCCGCCGGGATTGTCAAAGGCTATGCCGATGATGCGGCGGCTAACAAGATGAGCCTGGCGGATGCGCAGAGCCAGGCTTTGCAGCGTATCAGCAGCATGCGCTACGCACAGGACAACTACGTGTTCGTATTCGATTCGCGGCCGGTGGTGCTGATGCATCCTACCAGCAAGGATATCGTCAACAAGAACGTCGGCGATCGCAAGGATACCGAAGGCAAGCTGTACTACACAGAAATGGTCAAGGTAGGAAAGGAGCAGAAGCAGGGCATCGTCCATTACATGGGACGTTTGCCTGGCACTACCGACACCCGTGCGGAAAAAATCAGCCAGGTGATCTATTTTGCGCCATGGGACTGGTTCCTGGTGTCGGGCGTGTTCGTCAATGACGTCCAGAGCGCTTTCTACGATAACCTGATCCGGCAGTTGCTCATCATGTTCATCATCGGCGTGACGGTGTCGGCAACCATGTTGCTGATCATCCGTAGCGTGACACGCAGTCTCGGCGGTGAACCGAGCTACGCCGCCGACATCGCCACCAGGATTGCCGCCGGCGAGCTGGATGTTGCGGTGCTGGTGGATGCCAGCGACCGCGGCAGCCTGCTGTACGCGATGCGGCAGATGCAGCAGCAACTGTCGGCGGCAATTACCGAAATCCGCTCGGGCACCAGCAATATCGGCGACTCAATTCGGGAAATCTCGGCCGGCAACAGCGATTTGTCGGCGCGCACCGAACAGCAGGCGGCATCGCTGCAGCAAACTGCGGCCAGCATGGAGCAATTGACCGCCACCGTGCGGCAAAATACCGACAACGCCAGGCAGGCCGGCCAACTGGCGCAAACCGCGTCTGACATCGCAGCCAGGGGCGGCGATGTGGTTGGGCAAGTGGTGCACACGATGCAGGGCATTACCGACAGCTCCAAACGCATCGCCGATATTATCGGCGTGATTGACAGCATTGCTTTCCAGACCAATATCCTGGCCCTGAATGCAGCGGTTGAAGCGGCGCGGGCCGGCGAGCAGGGGCGCGGATTCGCGGTGGTTGCCGCCGAAGTGCGCAACCTGGCCCAGCGCAGTGCCCAGGCGGCCAAGGAAATCAAGGAGCTGATCAACGATTCGGTCGGCAAGGTTGATGGCGGCTCCGAGCTGGTCGGCCGGGCCGGCGAGACCATGAGCGAAATCGTGCAGGCGGTCAAACGGCTGACCGACATCATGGGCGAAGTAACGGTCGCATCTGAAGAACAAAGCAGCGGCATCGAACAGGTCAACCAGGCTGTAACCCAGATGGATCAGGTGACGCAGCAAAATGCTGCTTTGGTGGAGCAGGTGGCTGCGGCGGCAGGCGCGCTGGAAGGGCAGGCGCAACGGTTGCAGGATGCCGTGTCAGTATTCCAGGTAGGCGGACATCGGCAGGCGGCCAAGCTGGAGCCGGTCCTGGTAGGCATCAAGCGCGACGCAGTGAGGCCTGCGGCCACGCAACCGGTGCCGCGGCGTGCGGCGCCGAGCGTACTGAAAACGGTCGCATCCGCCGATGTCGGCAAAGCGCCGAGCAAGGCCGTTGCGGCAACGCAGTCTGTCCGGCCGCTAAAGCCGTCCGAACCATCAAAGCCATCAAAACTACCAAAGCCGCAAGTGCAGCAACAGTGGCAGACGCCCAAGGCCAAGCTGGCGGCATCCAATGGCGATGACTGGGAGACATTCTAGAGCGTGTCTCAGGTCCGGTAGTTACCGCGGCAAGCGTTCCTGACGAAAGAAAACAGTCGGCGCCACGGCCACGAGGTATACTTGGAAACTGTCGACAATGCCCGATTTGCCGTCCTGCGATGGCAAATCGGCATTGCAGCCGGAATGATGTCATGCACATCATGGCTTGCTTCCTACCTACCTATATTGATCGAGACTACCCCATGCGCTTGAATTTCCCTTCTGTCGAATCGCGTCCTGCGGGCGCACCATGAGCGCAATTGAGCAGCCATTGATTCATTGGGTCGAAGACGACCAGCCTCGCTCAGCCCGCTGGCGCTCGGAAAGCGGCAATGCCGCGCCAAAGCGCGTGGTGATAGCCGACGACCGGATGACCGCAGATACCGCGTATCGGTTGGCCTGCGAAGGCACCGGCATGCTGTGGCGCGGAGATTTCCAGAATGCCCGCCAGCTGTTGCAGGCGCTGGCCCGGCGTGCTGAGCCGAAAGCTGAGAAGCGCGGCAAGCCGCGCCAGCCTCCCGCCTCACCGAAAGATGCCTTTAACCTGCATCGCCAGGCGCAATCGCAACGCGCGCGGACGTTGGGCATGCTGTTGCTGCCTTTCGAAGCCGATTACAGTATCCCGTTGCGCCGTGCGCCGGATGTGCAACAGGCCTGCAATGAGGCCTATGGCAAGCCCAGCGAGCCGTTTGTGGCATCGCTACGCGAATTGCTGGGCCTGATCGGCGCACATGAATGGCGCAAGAAAGGGGTTGAGATCCCGGCGCTGGGAGATCGTATTCATCCCCACTATGGCGTCTACTCGCCGGTGCGCGGCGAATACATCGGATTGGTGGCGCAAGCGCCGTTGCCTTCAACCAAACTGGCTTTTGACATCGGCACCGGCACCGGCGTGCTGGCAGCCTTGCTGGCCAAGCGCGGCGTTGCCCGCATTATTGCTACCGATATGGATCCACGCGCATTGACGTGTGCCCGCGAGAACCTGGCGCGCCTCGACGTCGACGACAAGGTGACACTGGTGCAGGCAGACTTGTTTCCTGAGGGGCGGGCGCCGCTGGTAATCTGCAATCCGCCTTGGATTCCGGCACGTCCCAGTTCGCCCATCGAACATGCAGTCTACGATCCGGAGAGCCGCATGTTGCGTGGTTTCCTGGGTGGCCTGGCAGCGCATCTTGAGCCGGGCGGCGAAGGCTGGCTGATTTTGTCTGATCTGGCGGAACACCTGGCCTTGCGATCGCGCGCCGAACTGATCGAAGCAATCGACGCCGGCGGCTTGAAAGTGCTGGAGAAAATCGATATTCGCCCACAGCATCCGAAAGCCTCCGATCCGAGCGACCCCTTGCATGCCGCGCGCGCGGCCGAGCTGACATCGTTGTGGCGCCTGTCCGTTCGCTGAGCGTGCGTGAGTAAGACAACATGAGGCAGGGTTAACCCGGATTAACCACGGATCATGGGGCAACGGGGCAGTAAATTGGATCGCTTGATGCAATGACAAATCATGCGCAGGCCAAGCCCTACTTCAGGGCTTGGCACCGAGGCAGCAGATCTAAATCATTTCCCAATGGAAATATTTGTTGTAAATTCGGCGGTTTCGTCAATCTGCGTTGTGGATTGTTGCCGCCGAATGTTAACTATTGTGAAATATATAGTTTTGCTATTGCTGCAAGTATTCACTAAATTTAGGCTATCTCTAGTCATTTGACGATAAATGGTGAGCGTGTTCTCTCTACAAAGAGGAGAACGATGCATTTCGCTCATTTTGCTGTGTTTTCCTGCACATTCCGCAGAAGAAGACGGCGATGTGTCGTAACAATCACTAGAAGTGGACGAAATGAATAAAAGCAACAATCTGGGTGGTCCCAGCTCACCTTTGCCGTCGGTCCTGAGCGACGTCGAGTTCAGCTTGAATGACTTGTTCCTGGTCAGCGCCAGGCAAGACCTGGCTGGCATCGAACAAGCGCTGGAGCATCGCGATTATGCCGCCCTGCAGGATACTGTGCATCGCTTGAAAGGCGCCGCCATGATTTTTCGCATGACGCCGACTGTCACTGCCGCGTTGCACATCGAATCGATCTTGAATAACGGGTTGCCAGTCGACCATGGCAAGTTGGTCGAAGCCTGCGCTTCGTTGCGCCAGCAGGTCGCGCCGGGCTGACTGCCTGTGACGCCCTGCAATCCGGCGATTGGATCGGGCTGCAATGGTCCAATTGATCCATCCGATATTCCTCCTGATTGATTCGGATTCCTGTCCGCCTTGGACAATTTGTTGCATGTCGGCAGATTGCCAGCAACGTCCCCTCCCAAAGACGCTATAGTCTCAATATCCACTTCTTGCTTGCCGCCCCGGCATGCTTGAGGCAGCAATTCCACGTCGATATGGAGAACGCGTATGGCATCAGTACATCTGCATAGCAATTCCGGTTACGCCCAGCACATTCAGGCCCGCTCACATCAGATAGTGGCCGACGAACCCACGAGCAACGGCGGCACCGATAGCGGACCCGCCCCGTACGAACTGCTGCTGGCCGGCCTGGCCGCATGCACCTCGCTGACCTTGCGCATGTACGCCGACCGCAAACAATGGGAACTTGGCCGCATCGATGCACAACTAAGGTTTGTACGTGATGAGCAAGGTGTGGAATCGATCACGCGGGAAATCGCTTTTGCTGCGCCGTTGAGCGAGGAGCAGTTATCCAGGCTGGCGGAGATTTGCGAAAAGACGCCGGTCACCAAGACCATCAAGCGCGGAACTGAAATTCGTACGACGCTTAGCAGGACGCCGGCGGCCTGATATTCCTGAAGAACTGACAGGAACTCCCGCGTAGACTCTTTGCGACAGGTTTTATTGCTCGTAAGTTGCCGGCAAATTGTCGGCAGGTTACCAATCAACGGCAAAGGACAACATGAAATTTAAAGATTATTACAGCGCCCTCGGCGTCGAACGTACTGCGACCACCGCGGAAATCAAGCAGGCGTATCGCAAGCTGGCGCACAAATACCATCCGGATGTGTCCAAGGACCCGGCCGGCGAAGAGAAATTCAAGGAAGTCGCCGAAGCGTACGCAACACTGAAGGATGCGGAAAAGCGCGCGGCCTACGATCAGCTTGGCACGCATCAGGCCGGCGAGAACGTTGAGCCGCCACAATCATGGCAGCAAGGCTTCAGCGATTCAGGCGCCTCCTTCGGCGATGTCGACATGGCCGATATCCTGGCCGCCTTTGCCGCCTCGCGCCATGGTGGCGGGCACGGCGGTCGGCCACGGCCTGTGAGGGGCGAAGACTATGAAGTCAATGCGCCAATCACACTGGAGCAGATTTATGACGGCGGTGAAACCGACGTCAGGCTGAGCATGCCGGAGTATGACGAGCACGGCAAGTTGCATCGGGTCCCACACACCTATCGGGTACGCATTCCGAAAGGTGCGGAAGATGGGCAGCGCTTGCGGCTGGCCGGTAAAGGCGGGCAGGGTCATGACGGCGGCAAGCACGGCGATTTGTATGTCGTGATGAAAGTGATTCCGCATCCCCTGTACCGTGTCACCGGCAAGGATCTCTACATCGATCTGCCGCTGGCGCCTTGGGAAGCAGTGCTTGGCGCCAACGTGCAGGTGCCGACATTGGGTGGCAAGGTCGAGCTGTCGATCCCGGCCGGCACTGCCGCCAATCGCCAGTTCCGGTTGGCCAAGCGCGGCTTGCCGTCGGCCTCGGGCGAACAGGGAAATTTGTATGCGGTAATCCGGATAGAGGTGCCGAAGGCGGCCACGCAACGCGAGCGCGAACTGTTTGAACAGCTTGCGGCCGAATCGACCTTCAATCCACGTGCTAAAGGAGAAGCGTGATGACCAGTCTTGTCGTGGAATCTGTCTGGCTCAACGATGCCGACCTGTGTTCGCTGGAAGAACTGGCCGAATTTTCCGGCCTCAGCAATGCGGAGTTGGCTGACCTGGTGGAGATCGGCGCGATCGAGCCGGATGATCGTGAGGCGCCCGTGTATCTGTTCCGCTCGCAAACCATCGTGGTCGCCAGGACCGCACGCCGCTTGCGCGACGATTTTGAACTGGATACGCACGGCCTGGCGGTAGCCCTCAATCTGATGCAGCGCATACGTCTGCTGGAGGCCAAGCTGGCGGCGATGGACGCCAGGCTACCGCATTCGTTCTGATCTGGTTTGAGGCCGCCGGAGGACTAAGCGCATGGGATATCAGCCATTAACAATGCTCAGCGAGGCGCGATAAAACAATGCCGTGTCGGCGCATCATTCGATGCGCCGCGCAGTCCTGACTGTGGCAAATTTCAAAATCCCGCGGCCTGGCCATCGCGCCGGCTATCGCTGGCCGCGACATAACCTTGTTCCGGATCGTCCGACAGGCGCCAGATGAATTGGCCGGAACCGAAATCCATGTAGGGGTCGGCAATCGACTGCAAGCGATGGCCGCGCGCCTTCAACGCTGCTACCACGTCCGCATCCATCGTGGTCTCGACATCCAGCGAGAAGTCGCGATTGACCTTCCAGCGCGGCGCATCGCAGGCAGCTTGCGGTTGCTGCTGGTAGTCGAGCATGCGCACCAGCGTTTGCACATGGCCTTGCGGCTGCATGTCGCCGCCCATCACGCCGAAACTCATCACTGGCGCGCCGTCGCGGGTCAGGAAGGCCGGGATGATGGTATGGAAAGGGCGCTTGCCCGGCGCAACCACGTTGGCCGAGCGTGGGTCCATCGAGAAGCCGACGCCGCGGTTCTGCAGGCTGATGCCGGTCCCCGGCACCACCACGCCTGAGCCGAAACCCATATAGTTGGATTGGATGAACGACACCATCATGCCGTTTTCATCGGCGGCGCTCAGGTACACGGTGCCGCCGCTGCGCGGCATGCCGAATTCGAATTGCGTGGCGCGATCCATGTTGATCAGTTTGGCGCGCTGGCTCAGATAAGCATCGCTCAGCATTTCCTGCGGCGTTACCTGCATCGCGCGTGGGTCGGCGACGTATTGGTACAGATCGGCGAAGGCCAGTTTCATTGCCTCGATTTGCAGATGCTGTGCATCGGCGGAATCGAGCGCCAGGCTGCCCAGGTCGAACTGATCGAGCATGCCGAGCGCCATCAGCGCCGAAATGCCCTGGCCGTTGGGAGGGATTTCATGCACGTCGTAGCCGCGATAGCGCTTGCTGATCGGTGTCACCCATTCCGGCTGATAATTGCCGAGGTCGGCCATCGTCATGGCGGCGCCACAGTCGTGGCTGAAAGCGACGATTTGCTCCGCCAATGCACCTTCGTAGAAGGCGCGGCCGTTGCTGGTGCCGATCATGCGCAGGCTGCGCGCGGCATCGGGCAGCATGAATTTCTGGCCTACCGCCGGCGCTCGTCCATTAGGCATGAAGGCTAGCGCAAAGCCGGGCTGGTCATGCAGCGCAGGAATGGCCGCGGCCCATTTGTGCGCCACTACCGGCGCGATGGCGTGGCCGCGTTCGGCGATTTCAGCGGCAGGCTCCATGATGTCTGCAAACGGCAACTTGCCAAAGCGTTGATGCAGGGCCGCCCAGCCGGCCACGGCGCCCGGTACGGTGACGCTGTCCCAACCGCGTTGCGGTTGCTGCGCCAGGCGGTTCGATTGTTCGCCGTATTTACGTTTGAAATAGGCTGGGTCCCAAGCCGCTGGAGCAACGCCGGAAGAGTTCAAACCATGCAAGGCCGTGCCATCCCACAGAATCGCGAAGGCATCGCTGCCCAGACCGCAGGAAACCGGCTCGACTATGGTCAGTGCAGCAGCGGCCGCCAGCGCGGCGTCGACGGCATTGCCGCCCTTGAGCAGCATGCGCACGCCGGCTTGCGCTGCCAGCGGATGAGACGTCGCGACGGCATTGCGGGCAAACAATGGAATCCGCGTGGTGGGGTAGGGATTGGTCCAGTTGAATGACATGCTTGAGCTCCTATCTTGAAAATTCAATATTCCTTGATTGCCTCGACGCTGATGTGCAGCGTCACGTCGTCACTGACGAATGGCGCATAGCGACCGAGCTTGTAATCGCTGCGCAGTATTTTTGCGGAACCGTTGGCGCCGCAGGCACGCTTCCCATAGAGCAGCATGAAGCGACAATTGAAATGGCTGATGTCGAGCGTTACCGGGTGCGTGATGCCCTTGATTGTCAGGTCGCCGTCGACCTGTTTCAGTTGCTGGTCCTCGAAATGCAGGCTGGACGACTTGAAGCTGATTTTCGGATAGTTGGCTGTGTCGAAAAAATCTCCGGACCGCATGATCTGGTTGAAGCTTTCACTGCCGGTGCTGATCGAGGAGGCATCGATCTCGATATCGATGGTCCCGCTCCCCGTCGATTCATCCAGTTCGATACTGCCGGCGGTGCCGTCGAAACGGCTACGCTGCTGCGACAAACCCCAGTGACTGTATTCAAAATAGGAAAAGGTGTGCTCCGGGTCGATCAGGTAGTGGTCCGCAGCCAGGCTGGCGTTGCTGCTGAATGCCAACAGCAACGGCAGCATTGGAAGAAATTGCAGCGCGCGGGGCGGTCGAAATGAATTCGGCATGGCTATCGTTCCAGTGAATTTCTTGGTCGCATCGGATGTTGCATTTTAAATTGACTTCGGGCAGAACATCATGCTCGCTCCTCAGGCACAACGATACATCGCCATGGATATTCCCATTCAGAAATATTAAAATGCATTTTCAGCCAGGTCGGCAATTCAACCCAGGAGTCACTGACATCATGTATCAGTTGTATATCGCCAACAAGAATTATTCGTCGTGGTCGCTGCGGCCATGGGTATTGCTGCGTGAACTCGGCATCGCGTTCAACGAGCAGGTGGTGCCGTTCGCCGAGGGTTCCAACTGGGATGCGTTTCGCGGATTTTCGCCGACCGGTAAAGTGCCGGCCCTGACCGACGGCGAAACCACGGTGTGGGATTCGCTTGGCATCGTCGAATATCTGGCGGAGCGCCATGATGGCGTCTGGCCCGGCGATCCGCAGGCAAGAGCCTGGGCGCGCTGCGCCGCTGCCGAAATGCATTCCGGCTTTGGTGTGCTGCGTGAGCGCTGCACAATGAACTGCGGGATCCGGGTACAGCTGGAAGAATTTCCGGCTGCGCTCACGCAGGATGTCGACCGCATTGACGAATTGTGGCAGCAGGGGCTGGAGCAGTTTGGCGGGCCATTTCTGGCTGGCGCGCGTTTTACCGCGGTCGATGCCTTCTTTGCACCGGTGGCGTTCCGTGTGCAGACCTACGGGCTCAAGTTAAGCCCGGCTGCGCAGAACTACGCAACGCGCTTGCTGAACCTGGCGTCGATGCAGCAATGGCAGGCCGATGCTCTTGTAGAGACATGGCGCGAGCCGGGGCATGAAGCCGAAGCCAAGGCGGCCGGAATACTGTTGCAGGATTTGCGCAAGACGATTGCGGTAAAGAAGTGATGTGAGTCCGAGGTGCCGGGCATGCGTGCCATAATGGCGCGCATGCTGATCCGTAACGACGATAAACTGCTGCGCATTACCGATACGCTTGCGATCCCATTGGATGAGATCGAGATCACTGCCGTCCGTGCGCAAGGCCCGGGCGGTCAGAACGTCAACAAGGTATCGTCGGCAATCCATTTGCGCTTTGCTATCGAGGCTTCGTCGCTACCGGCTTTTTACCAGGAAAAACTGCTGGCACTGCGGGATAGCGACCAGCGCATCAGCAAGGATGGCGTCATCATTCTCAAGGCGCAGCAATCGCGCAGCCAGGAAAAGAACAAGGCTGAAGCGCTGCGGCGTTTGCAGGAGCTGCTGCTGAGCGTCACCATCGTGCCGAAGAAAAGAAGGCCGACCACTCCCAGCCGCAGTTCGCAACTCAAGCGTGTAGACAGCAAAACCCGCCGCGGCAAGGACAAGCAGATGCGCGGCAAGGTAGTGTTGTAGATTCGGAAATCAGAGTGGGACTAATCTCAGGCGCGTAATTTCAGATGGCGCCAGCAGCCGTTTCGGCGGCCCCCAATAACCGGTGCCGCGACTGGTGTACACCCACAAATTGCGCAGCCGGTTCAAGCCTGCCGTATAAGGTTGTTGCAGCGGCACGAATAAATTCCAGGGGAAAAACTGACCGCCATGCGTGTGGCCGGACAGTTGCAGGTCGAAGCCGGCATCGGCTGCTGCGGCGGCTGAGCGCGGCTGGTGCGCCAGCAGCAGCTTGACCGCAACGTCAGCCGGTCCGCCGGCCAGTGCAGCATGCGGATCGCTACGTTCCGCCTCGTCGAAATGATGGGCGCTGTAGTCGGTGACGCCGGCTACCAGCAGCGAGGCGCCTTGATGATTCACGACCACATGCTCATTCATCAGCACGGTCACTCCAAGCCTGCGCACTTCAGCTACCCATTCCGGCGCATTCGAATAATACTCATGATTGCCGGTCACAAAATAGGAGCCGTGGCGTGAGCGCAGATTTGCCAGCGGCGCGGTATGCGGCGCCAGTTCCTCTACGCTGCCGTCGACCAGGTCGCCGGTAATGGCGATCAGGTCCGGCTTGAGCGTGTTGACCTTGTTGACGATGGAATCGAGATAGCCGCGCTTGATGGTCGGGCCGACATGGATGTCGCTGATCTGGGCAATCGTGAAGCCGTGCAGGCTGGCTGGCAAGCCGCTGATCGGGATGTCGATGTCGATCACCGCCGCCAGGCGGCGCGCGTTGAAGAAGCCAACGATGGTAGCCAGTGCCGCCACCAGCAGCACCGCCAACGCACTCCAGCTCGACCATTCGGCGCCGTGCAGGCCCAGCCATGGCGCCGCCAGCAGGAACAGTTCGCGTACCAGCGTGGCGATCAGCAGCGACGAAAATACGCCCATCGCCAGCATGCCGGCCCAAGCAAGCCGATCGGCCAAAGGTTGCTGCTTGATGAAGCGCGACAACAGGCCGCCAGGAATCAACGGCAAGGAAAGCAGCAGCCAGATGCCTAGCAGCCATTGCAGCGCCGGCAGGCTTGGCAATGCAGGGATCAGGCGCCAGCCGATATAAGCGTGCAGCACGCCCAGCAGGAAGAGGACAACCGAAATGGCGAAACGCGACGGCATGGGGATACCTGTAAGAAATGAATAGGGGGCGATAACCGGTTGTGAAACCAATTGCGCTGGCTGCCCATATTGGGGCGCGTCTGTTGGCTTCAATAGGGGGTGAAGACATGCGATACCACCGTCCACCGCCTTAAAGGGTGAGTGTTATTCCAATATAATCATGCCTTTATTGCTTAATTCCATCGCCAGCCGGTGTTTTTCAGGTCTCCATGCTTCTTTTTAAACGAAATAACGTGATTTCCCGACTTGTTGGTGCAGCGGCATGCGCGACGCTGACCCTGGGGCTGCTGCATGTGAACGGCGCGGTGGCAGCCGACGCGGCTGCGGTAGATGCTAAAACGGCAACGGTGGAGGCGCATGGCCGGCCACGCATCGGCCTGGTGCTGTCCGGCGGCGGCGCCCGCGGATATGCCCATCTTGGCGTGCTGAAGGCGCTCGAGCAAATGCACATTCCGATCGATTACGTTGCTGCCACCAGTATGGGAGCGGTGGTCGGCGGGCTCTACGCAAGCGGTTTGTCGGCTGACGAACTGGATCACATACTGACCGGCACCAATCTGAGCGACATCGCTTTCGATCGCAATGAACGCGCCGAATTGCCGCAGTCGCAGCGCGAAGACGATTTTCAGTATCCGATTGGTTTGTCGGCTGGCTACGGCGACGGCAAATTGAAACTACCGTCCGGTCTGGTGCAGGGAAATAATTTGCTGTTCTTGCTACAGAACTGGACGCCGCAGTTGCCGGCGAATATTTCTTTCGACAAGCTGCCGACGCCGTTCCGTGCGGTGGCAACCGATCTCGGCAGCGGTGATGAGGTAATCCTCAAGCAAGGTTCGTTGCCGCGGGCGATCCGCGCCAGCATGGCGGTGCCAGGCCTGTTCGCGCCGCTCAAGCTGGATGGCCACACATTGGTCGATGGCGGCCTGGTGCGTAACTTGCCGGTCCAGTTGGCGCGCGACATGGGTGCCGACATCATCATTGCCGTCAACATCGCCACCGACCTGCAAGACCCGTCGACGCTCGATTCGCCGACCGCGGTGGCGCAGCAGATGGTGACCATCCTGATTCGGCAGAACGTCAAGCAGCAGATCGGTTTGTTGAAGAAAGGCGATGTGCTGATCGAGCCGGATCTGGGCGATCTGTCGTTTGCCGATTTCTCGCGCGGCAAGGATGGCGTTGCTGCCGGTTACGCAGCAGCGCAGCGCCAGCGCGCCAAGCTGGAAGCGCTGGCGTTGCCGCCAGAACAGTGGAAATCCTATCTGGCCGGGCGCACCGGCGGGCCGGTACTGGCGCAGGAGACCCGCATCGATAAGATTGAAGTCAACAGCCGCGGACCGGTGCCGGCGGCAGTGGTGCGCCGTTCGCTGGATGTGAAAGAAGGGGATTTCTATAATCCTGTGGCGCTCAATCAAGACATGGCGCGCTTGTCAACCAATGGCGACTTCAAAAGCGCCACGCAGGAACTGGTAACCGAGGACGGTAACAACGTCTTGAAAATTGATGCGGATGCCAAATCCTGGGGGCCGCATTTTCTGCTGTTCGGATTGGGTGTGTCAAACAGCTTCAATGGCCGCGGCGACTTCAACCTGCAGATCGGTCATCGACTGCCGTGGATAACGGAGAGCGGCCTGGAGTGGCGCAATGATGTCGTGTTGGGCAGCAAGCAGGCCAGCCTGCATACCGAGTTGCGGCAGCCGATATGGAACACTGTCGGCCTGTATGTAGCGCCATATGCCGAATACGGGCGCCGGCATCTGGACATTTTCTCGGATGACGATGCCACCTCGGACACGGTGCCTGTTACCGCGTATCGGGTTGATACCACCAAAATCGGGGTTGACCTCGGCATCCCGATCGGGCGCCTGGGTGAGTTCCGGACCGGTATCAATTATCAGTGGCTGGTCGCCTCGCCATCCTACAACATCCCGATCGGCTCGGAAGGGCTCTTCGATTCGTTCCGGATCAAGCAGCCGGTGTACAGCGCCAAGCTCACCATCGATCAGCTCGATGATCCGCTGTTTCCGCGCAAAGGCTATTATCTTTCCGCCACCAGCAACGTCGGTTTTGGCGGTGCGGATAACCGCTATAGCGACGCCCAGGCCAAGGGGCTGTGGGCAGTCAGTCGCGGCGGCAATACCTTGAATTTCGCGCTGGAGGCGGCCGGCACCTATGGCAACGAAGAGAATGGCGTCAGCGGAAACGGCGGCCTGGGATTTTCGCTGGGAGGTTTCCAGCATTTGTCGGCGTATGCGCCTGATCAGTTCTCCGGCAACTACTTGCTGTACAGCCGGCTGACCTATCTGCGCGACATGCCGGATCTGGATTTGCCAGGATTGCGTAGCACTGTGCTGGGAACCAGCCTGGAAGTCGGCGACGTGTGGCAAACCCGCACCGCATTCGGTACTGGTCCGCTCAAGAAGAGCGCCAGCATGTTCGTCGGCGGCAACAGCTTCCTGGGGCCGGTTTACTTTGGCGCGGCACTGGCGCCACGCGGAGTGTGGAATCTGTACTTGCAGTTGGGCCGGGTGTTCTGACGAAGCGCGGCGCTTAGCGGGCTGTTATAGCCCGCTAGGCGCCGCGCATCCGCCGCGCCGGCGCCGGCGGATAACCGAAAAATTCCAATACGCTGTTGATGACCTTTTCACGGTCGTTGTCGACGCAAATCATGTGGTAGCTGTTCTCCAGCACCACCACGCGCACATCGGTCAAGGTGTCGCGCAGGAATTCTGCCGATTTCAGGCTGGTCAATTCATCCTCGCGGGCGTGCACCACCAAGGTCGGACAAATGATTTTGTGGGCATTCGCCTGCACCTGACGGCGCAGCCGGTCGACCTGGCGCACGCAAGCCAACGGCACCCAGCGGTAATGGAAGTTGTCGCCGCGCGCGAACTTGGCTTTGACGATTGCGCGTACCGTCGAATTCTTGATGCCGAACGGTTCATCTTCCTCTACTTTCATGCGCGCCGGCAGCCCCGGAATCCAGTACACCAGATGCCGCAAACCGCGATACCACGGTGTCGACCAGCCATCAATGAAGATTGGTGGCGCCAGCGTCACCAGCTTGCCTTTGTTGTGCTGCACCCGTTCGCACAGGGCCAGCGCCAGCAGCGATCCCATGCACATGCCCAGCACATGAAAGGTGTCGTACTGCGGCGCCAGTTCACGATAGCTGGCAACGACCGCATCGAGCCAGTCCTCGGCGCGCACCGACACCAGGTCTTCAGGCTGGGTGCCGTGGCCGGGCAGCGTGACCGCGTGCGTCTCCACGCCGGCCCGCTGCAGCACCTTGTGCAACGGGCCGAGATCGAATTGCGTGCCGCCCAAGCCGTGGATCAGCAGCGCCCCGGTACGATTGGTCATTGTTGGCCCCGTGGCTGAGCGACCTCCTTGATGTTGAGTCGCCAGGCGCCGGCTACCATGGCGACGCTTTCGTCGGAATCGAGCAATACCGCACTCATGTCGGTCACCTGGCTTTCCTGGCCGGCCGGCAGCAATAGCCGGAATTGCAGATCGGGGCGGGCGTCGTCGTTCGTGTCGTCGAGCCAGCGGCTGCGCAACTGGGCGCGATCGTCCGGATGGACGTGGCTGAGCACATGATCGAGATCACTGAAGGTGTCGATGCTGACGCCGAGCAATCCCCGCAGGTCGCCGTTCCAGCATAGTTTGCTGCTATGCGGATCGATGCTGTAGACCAGCTGGCGGCTGACGGTCAGGGCCAGCTCGACATCGCTCTTCCATTGCGACGCGTCTTCATGCAATTGCTCACGTGTGGTTTTCAGGGCGCTGATCAGCAGGCACAGCAATGCCGCGACTGCCAGGTACAACTGGGCTTCCAGCAGCGAATGGTGTGAGTAGTTATTGGCAAGCGCGCCGATGGCGGCAAACGGGCCATCGCCTTGCACGGTATTGAGCAGGGCGAAGAAGGCCAGCATCGCCACCGCCAGCGAACCGCCGCGTCCGCCCCACAGCAGCGTGACGACCGCTGCGAAGAACAACGGAATGTAAGTCAGCGCAAAGTTGACGCCGATCGACAGGTTGCTGATGGTGTCGCCATCGAAAATCATGAAAGAGGTTATGCCGAGAGCGATGAAGGCCGCCAGGCCGAGCAGGAAGTCGCTACGATCCATGCCTCCCGAGCGCATGGCGTGAAAGCGCGACCAGCCGGCCAGCACCGGTGTCACGATCAGGATGCCGACCAGGTCGGAGGCGGCCCACACACCAGCGGTCGGCCAGAACGGCACATTCAAGACCAGCAGGAACCAGGCTGCGCCAATTGCGGCGCTGACGGCGCTACAGGTGACGCCAGCGATCAGCAGGCCGCGCACGAAATACAGGCCTTCCATCGGCAATTGCGTCATCCGCACCAGCGCCACGGCAATCGCGGCGACGCCGATCTCATCCAGCGCAAATAATGCCATGCGCAAGACATTGCGGTCCTCGATCCAGCCCAGGATCAATTGCGCGACAACGAAGCCGATGATCGGCGGCAGCCAGCGCGAGGTTTTAGTGAGCATGAAGGCGGCTACCGTGACGCCGGCCGGCAGCCAGATATAGCCGGTCGCGGCAATCGGGCCATTCAACTGGTGCGACATGTAACCCATGACCAGGTACAACAATCCCCATAGCAGTGCGGTGACAAATTGATTGGTCAGTTTCACTGTGAATGTCCTTGTGGTGTTTGCCGATTGAGGTTGATGCTGCCGCTGTCGACGCATTTTAGCCGCTCATTATAAGTTGAGCAGCAAGCAATAATTGAGACTGAGTAATTACGACGGAATAATGACGAATGAATTACTGGGCGCGAGTCACTCGTTTCGTTGGAGTGTCCGGCACATGCTTGATGGAGGAGTGGGAGTGAATGTTGCCGGTTATGGTTATGGCGAAGCAAGGACTTGGCCCCGAATCGTCCCGTAAAAAATACGCGCCAAATCAGCGTTGGCAATGCGCGCATTACAAAACGAATAGAAAAACAAAGGGAAGTAAATCCTGATTTTCACTATAATCACCAACGCGCCGCATGTAATGCGACGCCGGAAGTGCAGTGAAACTTGCGGAGAGCTAGACCCCGAAAAGGGTCTAGTCTATGGTATATGGTGCCCACGGAGGGACTCGAACCCCCACACCTTGCGGCACATGGACCTGAACCATGCGCGTCTACCAATTCCGCCACGTGGGCTTGAGAGAGCGAGATTATAGGCTATTTCAAAAATATGTCAACTAGTTGGTGAGGATAAAGAAGAGATATTTAAGTGATATATAAAGTTGCTTGGTTAGGAGAAAGTCATAATCCTCCGTTACACTAAGAGCCTTGTTGAATAACAATCTGTTGAAAATAGCCTTTTGAGCCAATATTCCTACACAATCCCTAGCCGAGAGGAAATTCTCGGCCTTCTGCGGACCTCTACCGAACCGCAAAACGCCGCCGCTCTCGCTGCTGCACTCAATGTCAAACCCGATGAAATGGATGGTTTGACGCGCCGCCTCAACGCCATGGAGCGTGATGGCCAGATCAAACCGGATCGCGGCGGCATCTACAAATTGACCAATTCGCCCGACTTTATCGAAGGCCGCGTCAGCAGCCATCGTGACGGCTATGGCTTTCTGATCCCGGACGAAGGCGGCGACGACGTGTTCCTGCCGGAAAAGGAAATGCAGAAAGTGCTGCATGGCGACCGCGTCCAGGCGCGCATCGTCGGCACCGACCGCCGCGGCCGTCCGGAAGGGACGATTGTCGAAGTCGTGACCCGCGCCAACACCCATGTAATCGGACGTCTGCTCAATGAAAACGGCGTCTGGGTGATTGCTCCTGAAGACAAGCGCATTGGCCAAGACATCATCCTGGCTGGTTCGCCGGGCAAGGCCAAGACCGGGCAGGTGGTCAGCGTAGAGCTGACCGAGCAACCTTCACGCTACAGCCAGCCAGTCGGCAAGATCGTCGAGATCCTCGGCGATATCGACGATCCAGGCATGGAAATCGAAATCGCAGTGCGTAAGTACGGCGTGCCGCACGAATTTTCCGAAGCTGCCAAGAAAATGGCTGCCAAGCTGCCGGGCGAAGTGCGTCCCGCCGACCTGGCAGATCGCGTCGATTTACGCGATGTGCCGCTGGTTACCATCGACGGCGAAGACGCCCGCGATTTCGACGATGCCGTATATTGCGAGCCGGTCAAGATCGGCCGCGCCAACGGTTATCGTCTGATTGTCGCGATTGCCGACGTCAGCCACTACGTCAAGCCCAACGATGCGCTGGATGTCGATGCGCTGGAGCGCAGTACTTCGGTGTACTTCCCGCGTCGTGTCATTCCGATGCTGCCGGAGAAGCTGTCCAACGGCTTGTGCTCGCTGAACCCCGATGTCGATCGCCTGACATTGGTATGCGATGCAGTGATCAGCGCCAAGGGTGAGATCAAGGCTTATCAGTTCTATCCAGCGGTGATCCACTCCGCTGCACGCTTGACGTATACCGAAGTTGCCGCGATCCTGGGCAATACCAAGGGACCGGAAGCGGCCAAGCGTCCTGGCCTGGTGCCGCATCTGCTGCATCTGTATGAGGTGTTCCATGCGTTGCTGCAGGCACGCCAGGCGCGCGGTGCAATTGATTTCGAAACCACCGAAACCTACATCGTCTGCAATGCTGCCGGCAAGATCGAAAAAATCCTGCCGCGCACCCGCAATGATGCGCACAAGGTAATCGAAGAATGCATGTTGGCAGCCAACGTTTGTGCTGCCGACCTGATGGAGCGTCACAAGCATCCTGGTCTGTTCCGTATCCATGCCCATCCGACCAAGGAAAAGCTGGCGGTCTTGCGGACTTTCCTGAAGCAGGTCGGACTGACGCTGGCTGGCGGCGATACACCGTCCGCCTCCGATTACGCCGAGCTGATGCCGAAGATCAAGGCGCGTCCCGACGCGCTGCTGTTGCAGACCATGCTGCTGCGCTCGATGCAGCAAGCGGTCTACAGCCCGGAGAACATCGGTCACTTCGGCCTGTCGTATGAATCCTATGCGCACTTCACCAGCCCGATCCGCCGCTATCCCGATCTGCTGACACACCGCACGATCAAGGCGATTTTGCAAGGTAAGCGCTACGATCCGAAGGGGCTCGATACCAGCTCGCTGAACACCATGCTGTCGCCGGCCGGTCGCAAGAAGCAGGCCGAAGACAAGGCCGCTGGCAAGAAAAAGAACGAGGGCAGCCTGGCTATCTGGGAAGCGCTCGGGGTGCATTGTTCAGCCAATGAGCGGCGCGCCGATGAAGCTTCGCGTGATGTCGAAGCATGGCTCAAGTGCTATTTCATCCGCGACAAGCTGGGCGAAGAGTTCACCGGCGTCATTTCCGGTGTTGCTACCTTCGGTATTTTTGTCCAGCTCGACGCCCTGTACATCGAAGGTTTGGTGCACGTGACGGAGCTTGGCGCCGATTACTTCCAGTACGATGAAGCACGCCACGAATTGCGCGGCGAACGAACCGGCATCCGTTACCAGCTGACCGACCGGGTCACGGTACAGGTCAGCCGGGTCGACCTCGATGCGCGCAAGATTGATCTGCGGCTGGTCAATGAGCCTGGCATCAAGACTGTGCTCAAGAACGAAGCGCGTCGCGCCGAAAGCGAAAAAGGACGTGGCGCCAAGCCTAAGGCTGGGGCAAAAACGGCCGCGCCGAAGAAGCCGGCCGGCGTGACCACTGCAGCCAAAACCACCAGCACCGCAGGTGCCGGCGGCAAGCTAACCCAAGCCAAGAAAGCCAAGGCCAGCAAGACGGCCAAGGCGCCGGCCATCGCAGAAAAATCGCGTGCTCCAAAAGGATTCACGAAGTCGAGCAAGCGTAAAAGATAGTAGATAGTCAGAAGATAGAATCAGGTAGATAGAAGAATATGAAAAGTAAAATGATTTTCGGTTTTCACGCCGTCACCGCGCGTTTGCGTCATGAAGCGTCGTCGGTGGAAGAGATATACGTGGATGCCAGCCGCGTCGATCGCCGCATGCAGGATTTGCTGCACGCGGCGAAATCCGCGGGTGTACGTGTTATTCCAGTGGACGACCAGCGCTTGTCGAATATCGTCGGCACGCGTCGCCATCAAGGCGTTGTCGCCAAAGCCGGCGAATTGTCGCTGGCGCGTAACCTGGACGAATTGCTGGACGCGATTGTTGGTCCGCCACTATTGTTGATCCTCGACGGCATCACCGATCCACACAATCTGGGTGCCTGCCTGCGGGTTGCTGACGGCGCCGGTGCGCATGCAGTGATCGCTCCGAAAGACCGTGCCGTGGGCCTTAACGCCACGGCAGCCAAGGTTGCCAGCGGGGCGGCTGAAACCGTGCCGTACATCACCGTGACCAACCTGGCGCGCACGCTGCGTGAATTGAAAGAGCGCGAAATCTGGCTGATCGGCACTGACGAAGATGGCGAAAAAGGTCTGTATGAGGCCGATTTCTCGACCCCGGCTGCGATTGTCATGGGTTCTGAGGGGGAGGGCATGCGCCGCCTGACGCGCGAAACCTGCGACGTGCTGGTGAACGTGCCGATGTTCGGCTCGGTCGAAAGCCTGAACGTCTCGGTTGCCTCCGGCGTCTGCCTGTACGAAGCCCGTCGCCAGCGCATGGTCAAGGGTTGTTGATCCCTCTCCGCAGTACCTTCCGGAATGATGGCCAGCCATGCGTTACGGCGCCGGCAGCTTGAATTCCGGACAAATCCCGGCCGGTTTATCGGACTTTCGTAGCAAAAGACGGCGGGCGTAATTTGGAATACCATTACGCCTCCGCATTCAATCGACACCCCCTATGTTCAGCCGCATTCGTGAAGACATTGCCAACATCATGGCGCGCGATCCCGCCGCACGCACCCAATGGGAAGTGCTCACCTGCTATCCCGGGCTGCATGCAATCATCCTGCATCGCTGGGCGCATCACTGCTGGCACAATGGCTTCAAATGGCCAGGCCGCTTCATCTCGCATATCGCCCGTACATTGACCGGAATTGAAATCCATCCGGGCGCCACCATCGGCCGCCGCGTCTTCATCGACCACGGTTTTGGCGTGGTGATCGGCGAGACAGCCGAAGTCGGCGATGATTGCACCATTTATCAAGGCGTCACATTGGGCGGTACTTCGCTGAACAAGGGCGCCAAGCGTCATCCGACGCTGGCGCGCGGCGCCATCATCGGCGCTGGCGCCAAGGTACTGGGTGGCTTTACTGTGGGTGAAGGCGCCAAGGTTGGTTCCAACGCCGTGGTGGTCAAGGAAGTGCCGCCGGGTGCGACCGCGGTCGGCAATCCGGCGCGTATCGTCCTGAAGGATAGCAGCGGCAGCAAGGATGATGCTGCGGCACGTATGTTTGCCGCTTATGGCGTTACACCTAACGGCGACGATCCGCTATCCAAGGCTTTGCATGGCTTGATCGATAATGCGGCAGCGCAGGAGCATCAGATTGATCGCATCATCGCGTTGCTGAAAAAATCCGGCATCGCTTGCGAGAGTTTGCCTGAATTGGAGAAATTTGATCCGGATCAGCTGAATAAATTGGTTGAGTAGGATCGTGTGCCAGGAGAGGAATCAATGAGTCAAGATCTGAGCAGTGTCGCGGCCGGTGAAAGCACTGACGCCGACGAGTTTCTCGATCCATTTGAAATCCGCGTGCTTGCGGTGCTGGCTGAAAAGGAAGCGTTGACGCCGGATAATTATCCACTGTCGCTGAATACGCTGGTCAACGGCTGCAACCAGTTGTCGAGCCGCGATCCGGTGATGTCGATTGCCGAGCCGACTGTGCTCGATATCCTGCAACGTCTGATACAGCGCAAGCTTGTGGCTGAAGTTAACCAGGCTGGCGCCCGCGTGCCCAAGTATGAGCACCGCATGCGCGTCAAATGGCTGTTGGAGCAGGACAAGCTGGCGGTACTGACCACGCTGATGCTGCGCGGTATCCAGACTGCCGGCGAACTGCGCAGCCGCTGCGGTCGGCTGCATGAATTTGCTTCGGTAGTCGAAGTGGAAACAGCGCTGCAATTCCTGATCGATAAATATCCGCCGTTGGTGGCGCGCCTGGCGAAATCGCCCGGCACCAAGGAACCGCGCTATGCGCATTTACTGGCTGGCGAGGAAGTGTTGGAGCAGCAGGCGATCGCCGATGCGATGTCGGGAAGTGCTGCTGTGGTGAGGGCTGGCAGCCAGGATCGGATTGCTCAGCTGGAAGAGGAAGTTGCTGGCTTGCGCTTGCAGATGGACGATTTGCAGCTGCAGTTTGCAGAGTTCAAGCGACAGTTTGACTAATTGTGGAGCAGGGTGCCCACCCTGCGTGCATTTCATTCAGCCAATTCCTGGCCGTCAAATCCAAACCGGCGGATCACGCCGTCTGCATCAATGGCAATCCAGCCGCCGCGCTGCGCCTTGACATCGTATTCCCAGTCCGGCAATACATAACGGGTCCTGGCATTGTCGCCTGCGCCGCTCTTGTGGCAAGCCGGCCGATGCGTATGGCCGTGGATCAGGGTACTGGTGGCAGTGGTGTCGAACAGTGTATCGATGGCGGCTGCATTGACATCCATGATTTCCATCGATTTGTGACGCTGTTCTTCCTGACTTTCCTTGCGCACGCCGGCGATGATCGCTTTGCGCTGCGCCAGCGGCAAGGCCAGGAACTGCTGCTGCCATTGCGGCTGCCGCACTTGCTCGCGGAACTGCATGTAGGCCAGGTCATCGGTACATTGGGCGTCGCCATGGGCAATCGCCAGGCTTCGTCCTGCGACATGGATAACGGATGGATCGGGCAGCAAGGTCAGGCCTGCCGCCCGGGCAAACGTATCGCCAACCAGGAAATCGCGATTACCGGCAATCCAGAATACCTGGACGCCGGCATCGCTGACCTGCCGGATCGCTTCGGCAATCTCGCGATTGTATGGCGTCTCCAGATCGTCGTCGCCAGCCCAGTACTCGAACAGGTCACCCAGCAAATAGAGTTGCTGCGCATGCTTGGCTTGCCCCTGCAGGAAATCCAGGAAGGCTTGCGTAGTGCGTGGATGCGCCGCCTGCAAGTGCAGGTCGGAGATGAAGAGTGCAACCGCGGGCGGTTGCACCGGCGTGTTCGGGACTGTGGCTGTCATTGGATGGCGATAAGCGATAGAGAGTGAGGGATTAAGCGACGACTTCCGCTTTTTCGATCACGACGTCATCCACCGGCACATCGGCAAACATGCCGGTGCGAGTCGTTTTGACGCCTTCGATCTTGTCGACGATGTCTTGGCCTTCGACCACTTTGCCGAATACGCAATAGCCCCAGCCGTCCTGGCCTGGATAGTCGAGGAAGCTGTTGTTCTTGACGTTGATGAAGAATTGGGCAGATGCCGAATGCGGCGCCGAGGTGCGGGCCATGGCCAATGTGTACGGTTCATTCTTGAGGCCGTTCTTGGCTTCATTTTCGACCGGATCGTTGGTTGGCTTTTGCTTCATGCCTGGCTCGAAACCGCCGCCTTGGACCATGAAACCAGGGATGACACGGTGAAAAATCGTGCCGCTGTAGTGACCGGCGTTAACGTAGGCCAGGAAATTTTCTACGGTCTTCGGCGCTTTTTCAGCGTCCAGTTCGATTTTGATGTTGCCGTGGTTTGTGGTGAGGATGACAGCCATGGTATTTCCTATCTGGTGGTTAAAATGAATGATTGCTAAAAATTATATTTATTTGGTGACTGTGGCCGATTCGATGATGACTGGCGTAGTCGGCACGTCCTGGTACGCGGTCTTGACCTTCTTGATCTTGTCGACCACATCAACGCCCTTGATTACCCTGCCGAATACGGCATAACCCCAGCCGTCGCGGCCGGGATAGTTGAGGAATTCATTGTTGTTGACATTGATGAAGAATTGCGCGCCGGCCGATTGCGGGTCCGCAGTGCGTGCCATGGCGACGCTGTAAGCGATGTTCTTCAAGCCGTTCTTGGCTTCGTTCTCAACCTTGTTCGGCGCCGGTTTCTCGACCATATCCTTGGTCATGCCGCCGCCCTGGATCATGAAGCCATCGATCACGCGATGGAAAATCGTACCGTTATAATGCCCGCTGTTGACGTAGCTGAGGAAATTCTTGACGGTCTTCGGGGCTTTTTCCGGATTCAGTTCGAGGACGATGTCGCCCATGTTGGTTTTCAACAGAACATGCGGCAGGTCGGCTGCGCTGGCCAAGGCCGGGCTGCCGGCCAGGGTTGCTGCGGCGAACATCGAAACAAAGGCACATGTGAACTTGCGGCGCGACAAACGAAGAGATGCTGGCATAAAATTCCTTCAGGTAAGTGATGCGATTTCGCATTTGAGCAATGATATACTGCGGCGAAAAGCAACATTTTATCAAACTAAGCACGACAAAAGAGTTTTGGCGATCTTGTTGCACCAACATTGCGCAACCGAAAGTAATACGAGTGCGTGAATGTGTAGAACAGCGTGCAATACTTCTGTGCCTTAACCGGTAACTTCCCATGAGCGACCTGAAAATATATAACACGCTGGCGCGTGAGAAGCAGCCGTTTTCTCCGATTGAACCGGGCAAGGTCCGCATGTATGTATGCGGCATGACCGTGTATGACTATTGCCATCTTGGTCACGGCCGCGTGATGGTGGTGTTCGACATGGTGCAGCGTTGGCTGCGCCAGTCTGGCTTCGACGTCACCTATGTCCGTAATATTACCGACATCGACGACAAGATCATCAAGCGGGCGGTGGAAAACGGCGAGACGATTTCGCAACTGACCGGACGCTTCATCCAGGCCATGGATGAAGATGCGGCCGCGCTCGGCGTGCAAAAGCCAGACCATGAGCCGCGCGCCACCGCGTTTGTGCCGCAGATGCTGGCCCTGATCAAGAAGCTCGAAGACAACGGCCTGGCTTACCAGGGCAGCGATGGCGACGTCAATTATTCGGTGCGTGATTTTGCCGGTTACGGCAAGCTGTCCGGCAAATCGCTCGACGACTTGCGGGCCGGTGAACGCGTCGATGTCAATGTCGGCAAGCGCGATCCGCTCGATTTCGTGTTGTGGAAAGCCGCCAAGCAAAGCGAGCCGGAAGAAGTCAAGTGGGCGTCGCAATGGGGTCATGGGCGTCCAGGCTGGCACATCGAATGCTCGGCCATGGCCGGCGATCTGCTGGGCGAACAATTCGATATCCATGGCGGTGGCCAGGACCTGCAGTTTCCGCATCATGAAAACGAAATCGCGCAGTCTGAAGGTGCGCATGGCCATCAGTTCGTCAACTACTGGATGCACAATGGTTTCGTCCGTATCGACAATGAAAAGATGTCGAAGTCGCTCGGCAATTTCTTCACGATCCGCGACGTCCTGAAAAAGTACGATCCCGAAGTGGTACGCTTTTTCATCCTGCGCGCGCATTACCGCAGCCCGTTGAATTACGCCGACACCAACCTGGACGACGCCAAACATGCTCTGACGCGTTTGTACACAGCGTTGAAGGAAGTGGTGGCCGACGACTTGCCATTGGATTGGCAGGAGGCCCATGCACTGCGCGTTGCCGAAGCGATGAACGACGATTTCAATACGCCGATGGCGATATCAGCGTTGTTCGATTTGGCCAATGAGATCAATAAGGGCAAGTCGCCGGCGATGGCGCGCCAGCTCAAAGGCTTGGCTGGAGCGCTCGGATTGCTGCAGCGCGTTCCCGAAGATTTTCTCAAGGGCCGGGCGATGGCCGGTGCTGATATTGTTGTAAATGGCATTGCGGAAGCAGCGTTGTCGGAGCAAGATATCCTGCTCAAAATCCAAGCGCGTCACGCGGCAAAAGCAGCTCGCGATTTCGCCGCCGCCGACCGGATTCGCAACGAATTGTTAGCTGCTGGAATACTGCTTGAAGACCGGCCTGGTGGTCAAACCGAATGGCGAAGGGCATAACCGTATGCTAAAAACGATAGCTGTCGACTCCAAGGTTTTTGTGCCTGCGTATTGGGAGGATGCCAAGGTAGAGTTGATGAAGCGTGACCGTATCATGCGCAAGTTGATTCCCCAGTTTGGCGATCTGCACCTGATCGGTCGCGGCGAGGCGTTTACGACGCTGGCGCGCTCTGTCGTCGGCCAGCAGATTTCGGTCAAGGCGGCCGAATCTGTCTGGCAAAAATTTCTGTTAATCTGTCCAAAATCGACCCCTGCGCAAGTGCTGAAAGCGGGTCCGGAAGAATTGGCGGCGTGCGGCTTGTCCAAGCGTAAAGCGGAATATATCCTGGATTTGGCTGACCATTTCAAGACAAAACGGGTCCATGCCGATCAATGGATCGAGATGGAAGATGAGGAAGTTATTGCGGATCTGACCCAGATTCGCGGCATCGGACGCTGGACAGCGGAGATGTTTTTGATATTTAATTTGCTCCGGCCCAATATTTTGCCCCTGGATGACCTCGGGTTGCTCAAAGGCATTAGCGTCAATTATTTTTCCGGCGAGCCGGTTTCGCGCAGCGATGCCCGCGAAGTCTCGGCCAACTGGGAGCCGTGGCGCACGGTGGCAACCTGGTACCTGTGGCGCAGCCTGGACCCTGAACCTATAGAATATTAATATTGAATCATGACTGGTGAATTCGGGATCGAGTGGTTTGTCGCGTTGCGAGAACTGTTAAACTCTGCCCCGCAATGCATTAGCTGGCCGGTAACGGCGGTGTAATCAAAGGAATAACATGAGCAAAACAACATTTCTCGGATTCGAA
Organism: Collimonas sp. NPDC087041; assembly: GCF_044745265.1. Taxonomy (NCBI): domain Bacteria; kingdom Pseudomonadati; phylum Pseudomonadota; class Betaproteobacteria; order Burkholderiales; family Oxalobacteraceae; genus Collimonas; species Collimonas sp. NPDC087041. The sequence continues at coordinate 34,304 of NZ_JBIUZX010000006.1, read as the reverse complement.
CAATCGATTGCCGAACTGGATGCCAAAATCGAAGAGCTGCGTTTCGTCCAGGACGATTCAGCTGTCGACATTTCGGAAGAAATCGACCGCCTCTCGAAAAAGAGCCAGCAACTGACCAAGGACATCTACGCAAAACTGACGCCTTGGCAGGTTTCCCAGATTTCCCGTCATCCGCAACGTCCATACACCATGGACTATGTGAATGAAATATTCACCGACTTCCATGAGCTGCACGGCGACCGCACCTATGCCGATGACCAGTCAATCGTCGGCGGTCTGGCGCGTTTCAACGGCCAGGCTTGCATGGTGATCGGCCATCAAAAGGGACGCGATACCAAGGAGCGCGCGCTGCGCAACTTCGGCATGCCGAAACCGGAAGGCTATCGCAAGGCGTTGCGCCTGATGAAGGTCGCAGAAAAATTCGGCTTGCCGATCTTCACCTTTGTCGACACCCCGGGCGCATTCCCTGGCATCGACGCTGAAGAGCGCGGCCAGTCGGAAGCGATCGGCCACAACCTGTACGCGATGGCTGAACTGAAAGTGCCGCTGATCGCTACCATCATCGGCGAAGGCGGCTCCGGCGGCGCGCTGGCGATTGCGGTCGGCGATGCGGTGCTGATGCTGCAATACGCGACTTATTCGGTGATCTCACCGGAAGGTTGTGCGTCGATTTTGTGGAAGACCGCCGAGCGCGCTTCCGATGCTGCCGATGCATTGGGCCTGACCGCGCATCGCTTGAAAGCGATTGGCCTGATCGACAAGATCGTCAGCGAGCCGTTGGGCGGCGCCCATCGCGATCCGAAACAGATGGCTTCCTTGCTGAAGCGCGCATTGGCCGACACACTGCGCCAGTTCCAAGGCGTCAAGACCAAGGATTTGTTGGCTGCACGCCATGAAAAATTGATGAGCTACGGCAAATTCAAGGAAGTGCTGGCATCAGAGTAAATGTGTCAATAAGCGTGTCAAAAAATATTCAAGCAACAAGAAGTATCTCCGAGCACTTCGAAAGCACGCTGGCAAGCATTGCAGCGCAAGCTGGTCCAGCTCTGTCGCGTTTGTCGCCTTTGTCCCACTTGGCGATCGCCTACAGCGGCGGGCTGGATTCCACCGTCCTGCTGCATGTGGCGGCGCGCTACGCCGCCGCGCACGGCATCACATTGTTCGCCTTTCACGTACATCACGGCATCAGTGCCAATGCGGACCACTGGCTGGCGCATTGCACCGAGCAATGTGCCGCGCTGGGCGTCACTTTCGATAGCCGTCGCGTGGCATTGCGCGACAGCGACAAGAGCGGCGTGGAAGAAGCCGCTCGTATCGGCCGCTATGCGGCGCTCGGCGCAATGTGCGCCGAGCATCAAGTGCCGTTGCTGCTCACTGCGCACCATCTGGACGACCAGGCCGAGACGGTATTGCTGCAATTATTGCGTGGCTCCGGTGCGGCAGGCTTGTCCGGCATGGATAGCTGGAACGCGGCGCCGGACCTGCTCGGACAGGCCGATCTGCTGATGGCGCGGCCATTGCTGAAAGTGTCGCGCGCGGCGCTGGAAAGCTATGCCGCTGCGGAACAGCTCGCCTATGTCGAGGACGAATCGAATCACGATCCGCGCTATGCCCGCAACGCCTTGCGGCAACAGGTAATGCCGGTGTTGGCGCAATATTTTCCCGGTTTCCAGGAGCGTTTCACACGCAGCGCCGGCCATATGCAGTCGACGCAAAAATTGGTGGTCGAGCTGGCAGAGCAAGACATGGCTGCTTGCGCCGATGGCGAATGCATCGATCTGGAGCGTCTGCGCCAACTGAATCCCGAGCGCATCGATAACCTGTTGCGCTACTGGTTCGGCCTGCATGGCTTGCGCATGCCTTCCAGCGCATGGCTGAGCGAAATGCGCCAGCAATTGCTGGAGGCGAAGGCCGATGCGCAATTGTGCGTGACGCATCCTGATTGCCACATCCGCCGCCACAGGAACCGCGTGTTCCTGACGCCGCGCGACGACACCGATCGTTCCGAGGTTGAGCCACGGGCTTTCCGCTGGAATGGTGAAACTGAAATGCGCTTTGCCGAATTCGGCGGCGTCATGCATTTCGAGCCGTCGGAGCAGGGCGTCGATGCTGCCTGGCTGCGCGAACAACCGTTGCAAATCCAATATCGCTCGGGAGGCGAGCGCCTCAAGCTGGCGTTCAACCGCCCGACAAAAAGCATCAAGTATCACTATCAGGCATGCGATATTCCCGCCTGGGAGCGCGAATGCCTGCCGTTGGTGAGTAACGGCAAGCAGATCCTGTTTGCCGCCGGCATCGGTTTCGATTGCCATTGCCTGGCCACCGGAGCAGGCCCGCATATCGCCTTGAGATGGCAAGCCGATCCGTTGCCAATGAGGAAAGATGCTCGGCGTTAATTGCCAATACTGGTAATGTGGACAATTGACTTGGTAAGCTACTTGTCATAAAGGCCTGTTGCGGGTACATTTAAGGGTTGATTTTTCTTTTCCCTGCACTGCGTCCACTTCTCACTCCCTATGGCTTTATTCGTTCACAAATACGGCGGTACCTCGATGGGCTCGACCGAGCGCATCAAGAATGTCGCCAAGCGCGTCGCCAAATGGCATGACGCCGGCCACCAAATCATCGTGGTGCCCTCCGCGATGTCCGGTGAAACCAACCGCCTCCTGGGCCTGGCAAAGGAAATTAGCGCCCAGCCCGATCCGCGCGAACTTGACATGCTGGCCTCCACCGGCGAGCAGGCTTCGGTTGCGCTGCTGGCAATGGCATTGCAAGCGATCGGCAAGCAGGCTGTTTCCTATGCAGGCTGGCAAGTTCCCATCAAGACCGATTCGGCCCACACCAAGGCGCGGATTCGCTCGATTGACGACGTCAAGGTACGGCAAGATCTGGATGCGGGTAAAGTAGTCATCATTACCGGCTTCCAGGGCGTCGATGACCTCGGCAATATTACCACTCTGGGTCGCGGCGGTTCGGATACGTCGGCGGTAGCGGTTGCTGCTGCGCTGCAGGCTTCGGAATGCCTGATCTATACCGACGTCGACGGCGTCTACACGACTGATCCGCGCGTGGTGTCGGATGCGCGCCGCTTGAAGACCGTGACCTTTGAAGAAATGCTGGAGATGGCATCGCTGGGCTCGAAAGTGCTGCAGATTCGCTCCGTCGAATTTGCCGGCAACTACAAGATGCCGACGCGCGTGCTGTCCTCGCTGACTGACCCTTTGATACCGCTGGAAGAAGAAACCGTTTCCGGCACCCTGATTTCGTTTGAGGAAGACACCAAGATGGAACAAGCCACCATTACCGGCATCGCATTCAATCGCGACGAGACCAAGATCACCGTACTCGGCGTGCCGGATCGCCCAGGCATCGCGTACCAGATTCTCGGCGCAGTTGCCGACGCCAATATCGAAGTCGACATGATCATCCAGAACCAGTCGGTCGATGGCAAAACAGACTTTACCTTCACCGTGCCGCGTGGTGAATACACCAAGGCAATGGATGTGCTGAACGAAAAGGTCAAGGCGCATATTGGCGCGGCCAGCATCACCGGTGACGCCAAGGTCTCGAAGGTTTCCGTGGTCGGCGTCGGCATGCGTAGCCATGTCGGCATCGCTTCGCAAATGTTCCGCACCTTGTCGGAAGAGGGCATCAATATCCAGATGATCTCGACCTCCGAAATCAAGATTTCGGTGCTGATCGATGAGAAGTACATGGAGTTGGCCGTGCGTGCGTTGCACAAGGCTTTTGGTCTGGAAACGGCTTGATTTGAGCTTTTTTAAAAAAAATTCAAAAAAAACTGTTTTTTAGGCGTAGTTTTATTGACCAAATCCGCATGAAAAGTTATTATGCGTGGCCTTACAGCGGTGCAGTTCTAATACCGTTTTAAGTGTGGAGACGTGGCCGAGTGGTCGAAGGCACTTCCCTGCTAAGGAAGCATATGGGCTTAAACCTGTATCGTGGGTTCGACTCCCACCGTCTCCGCCAAGAACACGCTTCTGGCGGTTCAAAGAAGCTCAGAAACCCGCATCTCTCTTTACGAGGATGCGGGTTTTTTGTTTTGTCATCTCCCGGATGAAAGTTCGTCAGTCTCCTCTTTATCGAGTATTCACAGTTTCGCTGTTGAATGCAGCTGCCGTAAATCTGATCGCGCAGGGAAGTGCTTTTAACGCAACCCCTTGGAGCTTTCAATGTTGGGCGCCATGCGTGGATCGGGCGCCAATTTCTCACATCGCTGTGCTGCAAAACGACGCGTTTCCTCAATGTTTCTTCAAGTAACTTAATTTCCTATGTGTAAAAAAACGTAACAACAAACAATTGTTATATAGTAATGGTTGACAATTGTTTATCGTTACCTAGTACATGTTCTAGGGGCAGGGATGTTCCGGCACTCAAATCAATGCATCTACTAGCCTGGCTAGATTGGCTCAGAAAATTAAGAAAATTGCTTGAAATTAATTTACTTTTAAACCGCTTGATTGGTTTATTATTACCAGCAAGCACTATTTAAATGTTAAGTGAATGTGCACTTGTATGATTCGCAAGCATTTAAACGCCGCTTTGATACGTTGACGCTGTCGCCACACCCAATGATTGGGCTTTCCATCCTGTGAAAGCCGACTGCATTAAATTGGTCGGTACATTTGTAAGCTTCGAACAAGAATTCCTGATGTAAAAATATCCTGAAGCAACGTCTGATAGTTGTTTCATTTATATAACGTCATTCTGAATCAGTTTGCGGGGAAAACAAATGCTCAGCTGCGACAACGCATCAGGATTGATGCCATCGGACGAGATTCTCCCGGCGCGTGAAGCCGCTTTCATTTGTACCAGGCATCTGGCTGAAAAAGAGCTGCTGCGCTATGCAGTCATGATGCAGATTGCCAGAAAAAAAACAATATTCGACTGGACCTCATCCGATCAGAAGGTCGCCTCTGTGGCGCTGCTGGAACCTACGACTTTTCACGACCTAAATATACTTCCGGCGGGCTGTGTCCGCATCTGGATTTCCCGGGAAGATTCCGACCCGGAACACAAAGAAGACCTGATTTTGCCGGCGCATTTTCGGGTCAGTGATCTGGTTGATGTGCTGGATCAAGCCACCTTGCGCTTACTTGAACTTCGAGGCGTCAATACCGGCTTGAGTAGCTCCAATAAAAAAGTAAAAAACAACTACCGCATATCGAGATGGATCAACTTGCCGCAAAGTTTTTTCACGGTCCGCTTCCAAAAAATTCTCGTCGTCATGACGAAAAAATCAATCGATCTGGATTGGCTTCTTGCTGACGGTGGCTTGACGGAGCAAGAGGCGTTTTTGTTTCTCGATGAGTTGAGAAAACATGGCGTGCTTGTCGAGGAAACCATGCAGCACGACGACAGCAATGCATCAACCAATGCAATCGTTGCGGAGCCGCGCGTGAGCGGGGTGAACTCGCTGGTGAAAAAAATGAAGCAATGGTTGGGCAGGGCTCGATCAGATGAATTGGAGAGGCAGCGATAATGAGCGGGCTTCGTATTGTATTGCTGGGGCCGATGGGGATCGGGAAAACTACGGCTATCCGGTCTTTGTGCGGGGATGTGATGGTCGATTGCGACGTTCCCAATATGGATCTTTCATCGTCTGCAAAGGCAAGCACCACGGTTGGCGCCGACTTCGGCGTGATAGATCTGGGTAATGGCGAGGAATTGCATATCTACGGGAGTCCGGGGCAGGATCGCTTCGAGTTCATGCGGAACTGGCTGATATCCATAGCCATTGGGGTCATCGTGCTGATTGATGCAAATCAGCCGGATGCGATCTATATGGCGGAGCAGTATGTGCGGACTGTTCATTCCTTTTCCGAGACGATGCCTTGCATGTTGCTGTTGGCGCGGCCGGTCAGCGCCGAGACGGCTGATCGTTTTTCATCGGAGTTGGCAGACAAGCTAGGCTTCGCAGTGCCCGTCATTACTGCGGATGTGCGTGAAAAATTACAGATGCTCGATGCGCTGGATATATTTTCGCCGTTGATGGCCACCATATAAAAATCATGACAAAAAAAATGAAAACCAATCTGTTGTCGGCATCAATCGCAGCTAATCAGGTATTCGATCAAATAGAACTCCCCCTAAACGGCATAACTACTGCTGTCATAACAACGCTGGATGGTCAGGACGTAGCCATCTATGATCCGAAGCAGGAATTCAGCGCGGTCCGTCTCTCGGCAATGACCAGCTCGCTGGTTGCCATTGCGCGATCAGTGGGCAAGGAGGTCGGTTTCAGCGGCTGCGATCGCCTGATGCTTGAAACGCCAACGGGAAGGATCATTTTCCGATCCCTGGACAGCAAATATCCTTATTTACTGTGCGTCGTTACCAACCAGGATGCGAATCTCGGGCACACGGTGTGGGTGGTCGATAAAATTGCCAAAAATTTTGTACAACAACTAGATATCAGTCACTAATTCTGCTCCAGGCATCACCGATGCTAGGTGGCCGACGGTGATGTTTTTCTATTCAACGCCACTAATTACCAAGCGAGGGAAGTATGAGCAATATTGACGTCGTCGTTGAAAACTTGTTGAGTATCGATGGTGGATTAGCCGCGGCAATTGTGGACAGCAATAGCGGAATGCTTCTAGGTTCTGGCGGAACCGGCGTTGACTTGGAGTTGGCTGCTGCCGGCAACACCGAAGTGGTTCGCGCCAAGCTGAAAACCATGAAAAGCCTCGGACTCAAGGACTCCATAGAAGACATTCTCATTACACTTGGCAAGCAATATCACATCCTGCGACCGGTCGAAAAAAACGAAGGTCTATTTATCTATATGGTTTTGGATAAGGGCAAATCCAACCTGGCTTTGGCACGCCGCAAGGTGCTGGAGTGCGAGCAAGCATTAACGTTATAAGTGGACGACGTGCCCGGTAAAATTCCGGGTCACTCGCACCAGATTTTGGTTCTACCGTTTGACGTATTCGAATAAGCCGCTCACCTCCATCCTTGGCGAGCAATATCAAAGGGTGGAGGATGAACTGCCGGTTTTTGTACCGACGACTGGTTGGGCAGGAGCAAACGTCCTGCCTGCTCAACTGGCCGTTGCTTTCCTCTCATACTGCCGCGACAAAGACACTGCTTTGCCGGAAATGCGCTGCGCATAAGGCGATTTTTTGATGATAATGTGCGACAGTTTTGTTTTTACGGCATTTTTCTTCAATTCCACTGTCAAATCTCCTGCGTGCACTGTATTGACTGAAATCAGGTAATCTCTTCAGACAATACTTGCCGTATCGAATTCATCTTTGTAAACTGGCAATTCCCGGTCGTCCTGGCAGCCCACGGTTTTCCCTGTGGGCGCGCGACTGAGCATACTAAGGTTCCATGGCACGTCATATCTCTTCATCACAAACAAATAGTTCGGCAGAAAGTACTGTTCCCTCCGAAAACAAGGCGGCCGGCATCAGCTGGCGGCCTTGGATAACTGTATTGATCGTCCTGATTCTGGGGGCGCTGGTTTTCCAGTCCTTGCATAGCTTGCTGGCGAACGTCCACTATCGCAGCATCGTGCATGCGGTCAAGCACACGCCGCTGAGTAATCTGTTGTTGGCGATGTTGGCGACGGCAGTCAGCTATTGCGCCCTGGCTGGCTACGATTTTTCCAGCTTGCGTTATGTCGGCGCCAAGGTAAAAGGCAGGACCATCGGACTGACTTCGTTCATTGCCTACGCGCTGGGTAACACTATCGGGCTGGGCGTGCTGACCGGCGGTACCGTGCGCATGCGCCTGTACACGGCTAGCGGCGTCGAGGCATCGCAGGTGGCGCAGGCGATTGCCTTCAATGCCACTGCATTCGGGCTGGGCATGACGACTTTCGGCGCCATCGGTTTGCTGTGGGGCGCGCCGCAAGTCGAAGCCATGGCGTCTATCCCGAGCTGGTTGCTGCGCGCGATTGCTGTGTTGGTACTGCTTGGCGTCTCTGGATTTATCGCTTTATGCGCGGCGCGGCGTGAGTTGTTGCTGTTCGGCCGCTGGAATCTGCGTTTGCCGGAGGCGGGGCTGGCGCTGCGCCAGTTGGTGATCTCTGCGGTGGATTTGAGCGCGGCGGCTGCGACCTTGTGGTTCTTGCTGCCGAGTGGCGTGATCGATTTGCCGACTTTCGTTGCGTTCTACGCGATCGCGATGGCGCTTGGCGTGATCAGCCATGTGCCGGGCGGTGTCGGTGTATTTGAAGCAGTGATCTTGCTGGCTTGTGCCAATCATGCGCCGACCAGCGATATTGCGGCGGCGCTGCTGCTGTATCGGAGCATCTATTTCTTTCTGCCGCTGCTGCTGGCAACGGCATTGCTGGCCGGCTTCGAAGCCCGTGCCGGCGCCGGTGCGCCGGTGGCACGGGCTGCGGTCAAGCTGTCGCCTTGGCTGCTGACGGCGCTGACGCTGGTTACCGGCACCATGTTGCTGATTTCCGGCGTGACGCCGGCGACCCGCCATGCTGAAGAACTGCTGCGCTTGCACGTTCCCCTGTTTGTGGTGGAGGCCTCTCATCTGATCGGCAGTGTGGCCGGGTTGGCGATGCTGTTCCTGGCGCGCGGTCTGTTGCATCGGCTGGATGCCGCCTGGTGGGCTTCGCTTGGCTTGACGATTATTGCCGGTATCCTGGCGCTGCCCAAGGGGATCGCGGTTTCCGAGTTCATCGTGTTGTTCGTGCTGGCTTCGCTGCTGGTGATTTCACGCAAGCAGTTTGACCGCAAATCCTCGTTGTTTTCACAGACTTTCGAGCCGGGCTGGTTGATTGCCGTGGCCTGCGTGCTGGCCGCCTGCGGCTGGATACTTTTGTTCGCTTATCGCGACATCGATTTTGCCGATCGCATGTGGTGGCAGTTCGCCTTTGACGATTACGCGCCACGTTCGATGCGGACCTTGATGGTGGTGGCGATCATGGCGCTGGGCCTGGGCTTGTGGCAGTTGTTCCGGCGCTCCGCCGGCGTCGCTGAACGGCCTGGCGAAGACGAGTTGCAGCGCGCCGGCGCGCTGATCAGCAAGCAAGCCGCTGCCGATGCCTGCCTGGCATTGATGGGCGACAAGAGCCTATTGTTCTCTACGTCCGGCAATAGCTTCATCATGTTCGCCAAACATAATCGATCGTGGGTGGCTTTGTCCGATCCGGTCGGTGATCAGCGCGAATGGTCGGAACTGATCTGGCGTTTCATCGAACTGGCCGACAGCCACGGTGGCCGCGCCGCTTTCTATAAAGTGCGGCCGCAGACTTTGCCGATGTATCTGGATGCTGGCTTGCGCGTGTACAAATTGGGCGAGGAAGCCTATGTACCGCTCGACGATTTCAGCCTGCAAGGGCCACGCCGCGCAAACTTGCGGCATGGCGTCAATCGTGCCGAACGCGAGGGCTTGAGTTTCGACATCGTCGCAGTGGAGCAATTGCCGCCGCTGCTCGACGAGCTGCGCGCCGTATCCGACGCCTGGTTGGCCGAGCATGATACGCGCGAGAAGAGTTTTTCGCTGGGCGGTTTTGAAGACGAGTATATCCTGCGCCAGCCGGTCGCAGTGATTCGCCGCCAGCAGCAGATCATCGCATTTGCGACGTTGATGTGCCCGCAGGAGTCGCGCGTCGAAGCGGCGATCGATCTGATGCGCCAATTGCCGGATGCGCCGCCGGGCACCATGGATTTCCTGTTTGCCAAGCTGATGCTGCATTTCAAGGAACAAGGATTCCAGCGTTTCGGCCTGGGCATGGCGCCGATGTCGGGCATGAAAGATCATCAACTAGGCTCGCGCTGGCAACGCTTCGGGCGCATGTTATTCCTGCACGGCGGGCGTTTCTACAATTTCCGTGGTCTGCGCAGTTTCAAGGATAAGTTCGATCCGGTGTGGGAAGCGCGCTACCTGGTCAGCAAAGGGGGACTGGCGCCGATTTTCGCATTCACCGATACGGCAGCGTTGATCAGCGGCGGACTCAAGGGAGCAATCGGCAAATGAAGAAAAAACTCATCGGACTGGCGGTTGTGGCCGCAATGCTGGCGGCAACCTCGGCCAGTTTTGGCGCGAGCGTTGACACTCCGCACCACAGCCTGAGTCACGGTCGTTTCAAGGATGTCGAAATTTATCGGCCTGCCGGAACGGTCAACGGCGTTGTGCTGCTGCTTTCCGGCGCCGCTGGCTGGGACCAGAGCGCCGCTCGTCAAGCCCAGGCGCTGGCGCAGCAGGGTGCGCTGGTGGCCGGCATCAGTACGCCGCAGCTGTTTGCCAGTCTGAATGCTGACGGTGGCGATTGTGCGTTCCCGGATGGCGATCTGGAAAACCTGAGCCGTTTCGTGCAGGCCTATGAAAAATTGCCGGGATACTATCCGCCGTTGCTGGTCGGTGAGTCTTCCGGCGCAACGCTGGCTTACGCGATGCTGGCGCAAGCACCGGCGAACACCTTCAGTGGTGCCTTGACACTCGGATTTTGCCCGACGCTGACCTTGCGCAAACCGCTTTGCAAAGGCGAGAACGTGCATTTCAAGGCGCGCGCAAAGGGCGGTGGGGTGGAGCTGCAGCCCGCTGCCAAATTGCCTGCGGCATGGCGCGTGTTGCTGGATGCCGATGCAGCAAGCGCCGGGCAATGCGATGTTAAAACAACTCAAGCGTTTGTCGCGGCTGTATCCGGTGCGGAATTGACGACGGTGACCGGCAAGGACCCACTGCCGCAGCTTAAAGCCGCTTATACCGCCATGAATCCGAAGCAGGTGGCGACAGCACAGACGCCGCCGGCAGCGGTTTCCGATTTGCCCATAGTTGAGGTCGCCGCGCTGCCACAGGCGGATGCCGGGCACGATGCCGACACCATGGCTCTCTTGATCAGTGGCGATGGCGGCTGGGCCGGGATTGACCGCGATGTGGCGACGGCCTTGTCCAAGCGCGGCATCCCAGTGGTCGGCATCGATTCGTTGCGTTATTTCTGGAGTGCGCGGACGCCGGCATCGACCGCGGCGGACGTAGAGCGCCTGATGCATTTTTACCTGGCCCGCTGGAAAAAATCGAAGGTGCTGCTGATCGGCTATTCGCAGGGGGCGGATGTTTTGCCCTTTGTGGCCAACCGCTTGTCCACCGCGGCGCGTTCCAGCGTGCCGCTGGTGGCGATGATGGGCTTGGGGAAGAAGGCCGATTTCCAATTCCATCTGACCAATTGGGTCAGTTCCAGCAATGACGGTTTGCCGATCCCAGCCGAAGTAGCCAAATTGCCGGCCGGCCTTGGGATGTGTATCTACGGCGCGGAAGAGACCGATTCGGCTTGCCCGGGCCTGGATGGCAGCAAGGTTAAACTGATCAAGCTAACTGGCGGCCATCATTTTGACGGCAACTATGACCGTCTCGCCGGCATCATCCTGGATGCAGCCTGGAAGTGATTGGATGGATTGATGTTGTGATATTTTCACAGTGAATATCTGGTATCACAACAATCAAGCAGACTGATATGCTGCAGTGCGATATAGTTGTTCCTGTCTCCTCCAACACCTCTCAAGGTTTGGATTCAGCCCGCGCCGCAAGGTACAGCGGGCTTTTTTTTGTCCGCAAGAAGTTGATATTGCCTTGCCATGTCATACTTGGCAGCATGAGTCCGGTACTTTCCGTAGTCATCCACGGGGCAAACTATGAACATCGACGAACTGAAAACGACGGCGCGCGCCATCGTTGCAGCACAGAAGGGCATATTGGCAGCGGATGAAAGCGGTCCGACGATCAAGAAACGGCTGGATGCCATCAAGGTGGAGGCCAGCGAAGAAAATCGCCGCCGCTACCGTGAAATCCTTTTTACCAGCGCCGGTATCGAACAGTACATCGGCGGCGTCATTCTCTACGATGAAACCCTGCGTCAAAGCGCCTCCGACGGCACGCCGTTTGCCGAGTTGTTGACGCGCCGCGGCATCATGCCGGGGATCAAAGTCGACAAGGGTGTCAGCGCATTGGCCCTGCATCCCGGCGAAAAAATCACGGAAGGACTGGACGGTTTGCGTGAGCGGCTGCTTGAATACAAGCAGTTGGGAGCGAAATTCGCGAAATGGCGCGCGGTCATCGAAATCGACGAGCACGATATTCCGAGTCCCTATGCGATTCGCGCCAATGCGCATGCGTTGGCGCGCTACGCTGCACTCTGCCAGGAGGCCGGTATTGTGCCGATCGTGGAGCCGGAAGTGCTGATGGATGGTTCTCACACCATTGAGCGCTGCGCTGCGGTGACCTCGTCAGTGCTGAAGTTTGTGTTTGCGGAGCTGGATGCGCACGGGGTGGCGCTGGAAGGCATCCTGCTCAAACCGAATATGGTGATTGCCGGCATCAAGTGTGCGCAGCAAGCCACGGTGCAGCAAGTTGCAGACGCCACGATGCATTGCCTGACCAGCAGCGTGCCGGCGGCGGTGCCGGGCATCGTTTTCCTGTCCGGTGGACAAAGTGCGGAAGACGCCACCGATCATCTGAACGCGATGAACATGCAGGTTGCGCATCCCTGGCAGGTGAGTTTTTCCTACGGGCGGGCCTTGCAGTCCCCGGTGTTGGCGGCCTGGAAAGGGCAGGAAGACAATGTCGCGCTCGCACAAGAGACGTTTTTCAGGCGCTGTCAATTGAACGGGCTGGCACGCGATGGGAAATATACGCGTGCCATGGAAGGCGATAGCGTGGCCTGACGACCGCTTTGCTGCCGCTCAGCCCTTGGCGGCGCGCAGCTTGGCCACAGGATTTTCCCGCAGCCGGAACCAGTCGGGCATGCCTGAACCCAGCAGCGGGCGTAGATACTGCCTGAAGGCGTCAGTGATGTCGGTGCCGCTGGCGCTGATGAAGGCGTCTTCCATGACGCGCGTCTTGCCGGCCACGGTATCGAGCTCCAGCAACGCATAATCGGTTGCATAATCTCCAATGCGCTGGATCGCCACCGAGCCGTCGCGGCCGGCGCGCATCGCATATTGCACCGCTTTTTCGCCGACTTCGCGTGCTTCGCGCTGGTCGACATCGGATACGCAACCCATGAAGGAGCGCTGCAGGTAACCGAAGGTGTCGCCGCGGACGCGCTTGATCTTCAGCTTGGATTTGATCTCTTCACATAGTAAATCGGCCAGGGCGCCTGTGCCCGAGAGCTGCACGTTGCCGTGCGCGTCGCGTTCCACGGTGCTGGTCAGCAGACTGGCAATCGCTGCTCCAGAGGCGTCGTGTATGCCCTCGGAGACGGCCACCACGCAACGACCGAGACGGTCGTAGACGGCCTTTACATCGGCCAGGAATTGTTCGGTGGTGAAGGTGCGTTCAGGCAGGTAAATCAGATGCGGGCCGTCATCGGCGGATTTCCGTCCGAGTGCGGCGGCGGCAGTCAGGAAGCCAGCATGACGCCCCATGACGACGCCGACGTAGACGCCCGGCAGGGAAGCATTGTCCAGGTTGGCGCCGGCAAACGCTTGCGCCACGAAGCGTGCCGCCGATGGGAAGCCCGGCGAATGATCATGGCCGACCAGGTCGTTGTCGATGGTTTTGGGAATGTGGATGCAGCGCAAAGGGTGGTTCGCCTTGGCGGCTTCCAGGCTGAGAATGCGCAAGGTATCGGATGAGTCGTTGCCGCCGATGTAGAAGAATTGCCCGATCTGGTGCAGGCGCAGGACTTCGAGGATTTCCTGGCAATACTGGAGATCCGGTTTGTCGCGCGTGGAGCCGAGCGCCGAGGAGGGCGTATTCGCCACCAGCTCCAGGTTGTGGCTGGTTTCCTGCGTCAGGTCGACGAAGTCTTCATTCACGATGCCGCGCACGCCGTGGCGTGCGCCATATACGCGTTCGACGCCGCTGAAGCGTCGCGCTTCCAGCACCACGCCTGCCAGCGATTGATTGATCACTGCTGTCGGACCGCCGCCCTGGGCGACCAGGATTTTCCCGGAATGCATTTGATGTTCTCCTCTATCCTTGGTTGAATACCTGGTTGAATACCTGGTTGAATACCAACAGGTCGTGCAAGCGCCGCTCGATTCTACCCTTGCAGGCAGGCGGAGGCGAATATCCTCAGCGATCGACCCAGGCCATTCTTTCCTTGCTGTAGCGTTCGCCGGCGATCTGCTGCAGCGCTTGCTCCAGCGCCGCCGTTTCCTGCGGGCTCAGCGTGACGTCGGCAGCGGCGACGTTTTGCTCCAGATAGGTGCGGCGCTTGGTGCCGGGAATCGGTACGATATCCTCGCCTTGCTGCAGTACCCAGGCCAATGCAACCTGCCCGGGCGTGACATTCTTCGCACTAGCGATGTCTTTCACCGCTTGCGCTGCGCGCATGTTGGCGTCGTAATTTTCGCCTTGCAGGCGCGGATCCAGATGACGGAAATCGGAAGCAGGGTAGCTCTCCGCCCGTTGTGCGCTGCCGCTCAGGAACCCGCGTCCCAATGGACTGAACGGCACCAGGCCGATGCCAAGTTCGCGCAGGGTCGGCAGGACGTCGGCTTCAAGGTTGCGCTCCCACAGCGAATATTCGCTCTGCAGCGCACTGATCGGATGCACAGCGTGCGCCTTGCGGATATTGGCAACGCCTGCCTCCGACAAGCCAAGGTGGCGGACTTTACCTTCCCGCACCAGGTCGGCCATCACGCCTACCACGTCTTCGATCGGCACCGCCGGATCAATCCGGTGCTGGTACAGCAGATCAATGTAATCGGTGCCGAGCCGGCGCAATGAGCCTTCCACGGCTTGCCGGATGTGACTCAGCTCACTGGTAACGCCGGTGGTGGCGCCATTTTCGATCTTGAAGCCGAACTTGGTTGCCAGCACCACTTCATGGCGACGCCCCTTGAAGGCGCGCCCGAGCAGTTTTTCGTTCTCGTACGGGCCGTATTGCTCGGCAGTGTCGAAAAAAGTGATGCCGAGTTCCAGCGCCCGGTGCAAGGTGGCGATGGATTCGGCCTCGTCGGCTGCGCCATAGGCGGTGCTCATGCCCATGCAGCCCAGCCCCATGGCCGATACGCTTAATCCGCCGCTTCCCAATTTGCGCTGTTTGATCATTTGTCGCTCCAAAATATTAAATACTCAGATCCATTAGTGTAGACCAGCGCCGCGATACCCGTTTGCCGGGTCGCTAGAGGGCTTTTTGCACCGTAGGAGTGCTTTCAGGCCGTTCGACCCCGACGCAGCCAACAGGGCTGGATCCGGGCATCGATTTTGCATGGACAATTATTTGCGCTTTGCGTAAGCTAGGCGGCGAAAATCGTCTATTGCATTTAGGGAGGCGGTTTTTTTAGGGGGACAAAGCATCAATTAGGTTTGGAAGATTTCACGCACTGAAATTAGTTGTCGAAGACTATCTGCACACAAAAACAGGCGGCGATCCCGCTCCGAATAATTGCAGTCAAATCCAGATTGAAAAATAATGAAATTGATTAATTTTAATTTTGTAGCGATGGCGCTCGCCTTCGCCCTGGCCGGTTCAGCATTCGCCCAGGAAGATCCAACCGCGTACCTGAATCGGGCCAACGCCAAACTGGCCAAGGCGATGGCCTTTAAAAACAGTTGGGACGGCCCCAGCACCGGCCCGAAAATTCCGGCGCAAAAGAAGTTGATAGTGCTGATCGCCTCGGACTTCAAAAATAATGCCGTTTTACGCGTTTCCAACGCAGTCAAGGAAGCCGCTGCGGTAGCTGGCTGGGAGGTCTTTACCATCGATTGCTGGGGTGTCAACAGCAAGCACGCGGAAGCCTTCAGCCGCGCGCTTGCCCTGAAACCGAACGGCATCGTGCTGGCCGGGATCAGCGCCAACGAGCAGCCGAATGAAATGAACGCCGCTAACAAGGCAAACGTGCCCGTGGTGGGCTGGCATGCTTCGACCAGGATCGGCCCCAGCGACGGCCTGTTCACCAACGTCACCGGCGATCTCAAGGATGAAGCGCAGATCGCGGCGTTGCTGGGCGTGGTCAATTCAAACGGCAAGGCCGGCGTAGTCGTATTTACCGATCCCGCCAGTTTGTATTCCCAGGCCAAGTCGAATGAAATCGTTGCCGCCATCAAGCAATGCCGGACCTGCAGCCTGCTGAGCGTGGAGGCATTGCCAGCCAATACATCCGCCGACAAGATGCCAGCCTTGCTGACCTCGCTGACACAGCGCTTCGGCAAGAAATGGACACACATCATCGGCGTCAATGACCAATATCTCGATTTTCTGTCGACACCGGCATCTGCGGCCATTATTGCCAGCAGCAAGATCGAGGCATTGTCTGCCGGTGACGGTACCGAATCGGCCTACCAGCGCATCCGCAGCAAGACCGTACAGGTCGCTACCGTGCCGGAACCTTTCGGGCAGCAGGGCTGGCAGATCATCGATGAGTTGAATCGTTCTTTTACCGGCGACAAGGCCAGCGCCTACACCACGCCGACATACCTGGTCACCGAACAGAACATTGCCTTTCATGGCGGCCAGCAGAATACGTTTGAGCCGAATAACGGCTATCGGACGGAGTACAAGAAAATCTGGGGGAAATGATTCGCGCGAGGATCTGTGCAGCTACCCGCAGTTTTTGGCTGCGGGCGGCCACATGGTTTTCTCGATGGAGCGAGAGGTAAGTTGTCTCGAGGTCATTGCGGCAATGGAGCAGCGCTAAAAATCAATACCTTCGCCGGAATCGGGGTTCGCTGTATTTTGGGTTGCAGCGGATACGTCTGACTATTGAAAAGGATTGATCAGATGTTGCGTGGAATATGTGCTTCCCAGATCATCAGCTTCGCGATACAGCTCAGGGAAGACATACCTTCTCAGTCTGGTTTGTTCCGTCAAGTTGTGGACTACAGCAACCACTCTTGGAGGGAGATCGGATTTGTCTTGCAACAAGATTGGACCGCCGCTATTGCCTGAAATCGTGGTGCAGTTTATGGTTTCCAAGTCGTCAATTGGACGTTCCGGGTTTGTGCTCGTTCGGGTATGGCTGTCGCAGAAGCGTTGCGTGCCGCCATCGTAGCCTCCCCCAGGGTAGCCCAGCACTTTTACAATGGGAAATTTCTCATTTTCCGATAGCGTATAACCAAATCCTTCACCCACGATCTCTTCCAATTTTTGGCCAGATAAGGGGTAAACCCTGGCAACTGCAACGTCGGTGTAAGCGATGTCATTATTTGTGTGACTTTGTGACACAAATGTTTGATTGATCGGCCATGTTCCTAGCGGCGCGGAGACCACTCCATCTTTGCTATTGTATGCTGGGACAAACATTAAATAGTTACTCCAATTCTTCCTCGAATCCATGACGCAATGCGCTGCCGTGACGATCAGGCTCTTGCTGTTGGAGGCGATAACAGAGGCGGAGCAATGGGTCGGAGCATCGTTCTCCTTGCGGTAAAACAGTATGCCGGTAAGGCGTGATAATTTCTTGTCGGAATAAGGTTTCTCCATCTCGCTGTAGCCGAGATAGTCACCTCCAGGCGTAATGACTACCTCTGGGGCATACTCACCGCCGCCTCCGCTTTGCTGCGCCGCTATCATGCGCGCAGGAGTCCAATAATCGCGCACGGCTTGCTCATTTTGCGGTGGGCTAACGAGAGCACGCGGGGCAGGAATTGTGGTGTTCACACCAGTTGGTACATTTACGGTAGCGTATGCGGAGCCCGCAATAAGTGTCGCCAAGGTCATTGCGACGGAGTTATTGGCAATCCGCAGGAAGGTGCGATGTTTCATGAAATAGAGTTCCGTTGAGTTGAGGGCGGGACGATCGATCTCAGGATCAGGAAATACGGGCTGGCTACGTGTTGAAACGTGGGGGAGCCGCGCTGAATTTCAGTCGCAGTGACCGTGAATCTATCGAAATCCTGAGTCGGAATCGAAATGGCATTTCGTTTCCCGTCGGAACTGCCAAGTCTACGGATATCTTTTTGTGATATCAATACTTTAACAATCAGTTTCTGTAAACCGTTGTTGCCTGATGCTTGATACGTACAAAGTGAGTCATGCCAAGATTTGCGGAATAGAACATCAGCATGCCGGATGTCAGCTTGCAGCCGGCGTAAAGGGAGGGGGATTACGGATGCCTCAAACTTTTACCCGAAGGGCATGTTGTGTGAGGGATGTTGGGAATTGAGGTCGAGTGAAATTTATAACTCGTTGAATCACAAGAAAATATATTCCTACTTTTTTCTTATGATGCTATTTATTGGTGCCCGAGGCCGGAATCGAACCGGCACGCCCTTTCGAGCGAGAGATTTTAAGTCTCTTGTGTCTACCGATTTCACCACTCGGGCAGCTGTGTCATTTCAATAATGCGCACAAGGAATATCGACAGGCATTGTCTGTGATATTGGACAGGGGCGCATTCTAACAGGTTCTTGTTAGTAAAACCATCCTCTGGCCAGGCCTGGCGCAATTTCAGAAACTGCGCCTGATCCTACCAGGATTTCGCCAGTGAAAGCGGTGTCTGGCCGATGTGATGATTTTCGCGCCGAAAAATCTATTCCCCAAAGTGCAATTCGGCCGTTGGCACAGCCTTGATCCGTGGTCCGAAGCTGTCGATGCCGGATAGTGTGACGTTGTGATGGGTGCGTATCTGCTGGCCGCTGGCGTGCTGCTTGTCGTGGGTGGTGTGGGCGTCGGCAGCCAGGATGACCGGGTAGCCCAGGGCGGCGGCGCGGCGGGTGGTGGTGTCGACGCAGTATTCCGTGGCGTAGCCGCAGATCACGACTTGATCGACGTTCCAGGAATCCAGCAACTCTTCAAGATTGGTGCGCAGGAAGGAGTCGGGAGTGGTCTTGCGCAGTTTGACGTCGTTAGGCTCGACTTGCAATCCGGATTGCAGTTGCCAGTTTTGCGAGCCGTGCGCCAGTTCGTCGTCTGCGGTTTCATGTTGGATGAAAACTACCGGTACACCGGCCTGGCGTGCTCGGGCAGCCAGCGTATTGATGCGCTCGACGACTGTGTCGGCTTCGAACGGATGCGGTGTTTCGTCGAACAATCCTTGTTGGACATCGATGACTAGTAGGGCAGATTTCATACTGGTTCCGGGTTGATTGTCGGGAGCTGTAGTGTATGCGATTTGCCCTGTACGTGCTGTCTGGCGAAGCCGCCCGTGCGAATGCAAAAGCCTGGACTCCGCGTGCGTGGTCCAGGCTTGGTACTGCATGCTGTTAGCGCTTGTTGACCGGCCGCCTATAGTGGCGACTCGACCTGCACTCGACTAACGCATCAGGCTACCGTGATGGTTGGATCCCAGTAGTAGTAACCGAACAGGTTCTGGTTTTCACCATTATCCGAAAGTGTGTAGAGCGCAAAGAAGACGTAGAAATCTTCCGTGCCGGCAGCTTTTATTTTTGAATCGAAGCTCGAGAAATTGGTTTTTGTCTGAATTGCCGGCAAGCCGTTTGGCGAATCGGAATTTGGTATTACGGCGCCGGTGCGTGTGACCAGATCAGGTACGAACTGATTGAAAACGTTATCCCGTTTCCAGTATTGGATGCCATAGACGATTACGGCATCGTCGGCGTTGTCATAGATCGACACGCCGGTGAATGCCACTGTGTCGCCGACGTTTGCCCTGAAGTTCAGATCGGCCGTGCCTTGACCGCTGATGATGCCGCGCGATCCGGTGCAGATCATGAACTGACTGCTATGGTTAATGCCGGTCGGATGATTCTGGTCTTTGCTTGGATTCGGGTAGTTTTTTTTAACGTACTCGGTATCGATCACAACAAGCACATTAACCTGTTGTGTACTGGCGGCTAAGATTAAATCTGATGGCATGATATTACTCCTACGCTGTTGACAGTTTATGGAAGTAACCCGTTGGCACCATTCAGTGCCGCGCCAATAGTGGCACCAAATTTGTGGGTTGGAATCTGTCAAACATCGCAGTTGTATAAGCTTCGAAATGTGCACATTGGATCGGTAGGCTGCCAATCGAGACGTGTTACAAAATTTTTCCAGATCAGTAAAAAAAAAGTGCGCGGCAGAGCTTCATAAGACGACGATTTTCGTCTTATAAAGTTACGCGCCGCTACGTGTTGTTACGTGAGATGTGGCTAAGCGGCATAAGCCGGCATCGCCTGGTCGCGCAGATGCGGAATGTCGAGTTGCCGCAATTTTCGGTATAGAGAAGCGCGGCACATGCCTAGCTGGCGTGAGGCCGCCGAGATGTTCCAACGGCTGCCGTTAAGCGCATCAATCACGCGCGAACGTTCGTCCTTTATCGGGCTGACAGACTGCCTTGGCTGGATTTGTACGACGTTGCCTGAACGGTGGCCGTCGGGCACATGGAATTGCATCAGTTCTTCCGGCAAGTCGCCGGTTTCGATACGGCTGCCGCTCATCACGGCACAACAATAACGGATCACCGCATGCATCTGGCGCAGATTGCCGGGCCACGGATAGGCCAGTAGCTGCTGCAGTGCGGCCGGGGCGATGATGCGTTCTGAAACCTGAAGCGGCGCCATTTCGTCGGCAATCATTTGCATGATCAGCGCCTGCTTGTCGGCGCGTGTGCGCAGTGCCGGCAGGCGCAACACGCCGCCAGCGATGCGGTAATACAGATCTTCGCGGAAGCTGCCTTGCGCCACCAGTATCTTCAGGTCTTGATGCGTGGCGCAGATCAGGTGGATGTCGATGCTGACCGGTTGTGCTGCGCCCAGCGGCACCACCTCGCGCTCGGACAAGACGCGTAGCAGCCTAGTCTGCAGGGAGAATGGCATGTCGCCGATTTCATCGAGGAATAGCGTGCCGCGATGGGCTTGCTGGACTTTGCCTTTCATGCCGCCGGGCAGGGCGCCGGAGAAGGCGCCTTTGCAATAACCGAACAGTTCGCTCTCGGCCAGGCTTTCCGGTATTGAGGCGCAGTTCACGGCGACCCAGTTCGCGGCACGGCGTTCGCTGTAGGCGTGCAAGGCGCGCGACAGGTATTCCTTGCCGGTGCCGGTTTCGCCGAGTATCAGAATGGGGATGCCTTTGTCGATCAGGCGTTTGCCGCGGGTAATCAATTCCTGCATTTGCGGATCACCGCCGCATAAATCGTCCAGCGAGCGATAAGGGGAGGTGCTGGCCTGGGTTTGGTCCATGGATACTGCTACCGTTTGTGTCGGCATCATCGTCTCCTGTTATGAACTGCTTTTTTATATTGGCGGCGTCGTTTGTGGCTTGTGGCGGCTTGTGGCCGCTTGCGCCTGCTGTCTCCGAGAGCCAGTGATCCGCTCTGCCGTGGCTGCATACCGGCTGTCTCTGTGGCTAAGAATAACGAGCTTGTTTAATAACTTCCAATACAATATAGTCACTCCATTAATACCTTAAAGGTATCAGATGATAGAGCTTCGCCATTTGACTTATTTCAGGACGGTTGCCGAAACCTTGCATTTCGGCCGGGCGGCGGCGCTCCTGCATATTTCCCAGCCGCCGTTGACACGGCAGATCGCTGCGCTGGAACGGGCACTGGGCGTGCAACTGTTCGACCGCAGCAAGCGCAGCGTGCAATTGACTGAGGCGGGCCAACATTTCTACAGTGATACGACGGAAGTGTTCAACGCGCTGGAGCGGGCCAGGCGCAATGCGGTGTCGACCGGCAATGGCAAGATTGGCGCGCTGTCGGTCGGCTTCATGATGTCGTCGGCCTATAACATCCTGCCTTCGGTGACGCGCCATTATTCCGCCGCCTATCCGGAAGTCGACATGCGGCTGAGTGAGTATGTGCCGAACCTGCTGGCGCTCGACATCAAGGATGGCAAGACCGATGTCGGCATCATGTATCGCCCTGAGGATTGCACCGGCCTTGGCAGCCAGACGATTTTTTGCGAGCCGCTGGTGGCTGCACTACCGAAAAATCACCGACTGGCAACGCGCGAACGGATTTCGCCGCAAGAACTGGCAGAGGAGTTTTTCATCAGCATTCCGCGCACGATTGCGCCGCTGGTCTTCGACCTGATCGTCGGCTGCTGCCAGGCCAACGGTTTCCGGCCGCGCATCAAGCTGGAAACCAACCTGCAGCAGACCATCGTCAATCTGGTAGGGGAAGGGCTGGGCGTGGCGATGGTGCCGAGCTCGATGCAGGCGATGCATCTGGACAGCACGGTATTCATGCCCCTGCTCAATGCGCCGATGGTCGAAGTGGCGGTAATCTGGAGCAAGGAGAACCGCAATCCTTGCGTGCGCACGTTTGTCGATACGGCCCAGGAAGTATGGAAGAACCTGCAGGATGGCCGGTTCCCACTCAATCAAATTTAATCAAATTTAATCAAGCTTAACTGTTCAAGCCTAGTCACATTTGAGTGACAAGCCGCCATCCACGATCAAGTCCACACCGGTGATGTAGCGGGCGGCGTCGGAGGCCAGGAACAGCGCCGCATGCGCCACGTCCCAGGCGTTGCCCATGTGTCCCATCGGGCACTGTGCATCGCGTTTCTTGCGCATTTCTTCGATGTCGCCGCCGTAGACGTCCTTCAGCGGTTCGCGGATCATTGGCGTATCCATCATGCCGGGCAAGATGCAGTTGGCGCGGATGCCTAGCGCAGCGTACTGCATGGCGATGTTTTTGGTCAGGGCCAGCATCGCTGCCTTGCTGGCGCTGTAGGCTGCATAGGGGAAACCGACCCAGCGCAGCGCCGCCACCGAGGAAATGTTGACGATGGCGCCTTTCTTTTGCCGGACCATGATCGGCAATACATATTTGCTGGTCAGGAACAGGCTGGTCTGGTTGACCGCGATCACCCGATCCCAGCTTTCCTGGCTGGTTTCGACCGGGCCGCCGACCTCGGCGATGCCGACATTGTTATGCAAGACATCGATGCGGCCGAAGTGCGTCATTGCCATCTCCACGCAGGCTTGCACATCTGCTGCCTTGGTGACATCGGCGGCGATCGCCTCGCACACGCCACCTTCGGCGCGGATCAGGTCGCAGGTTTGCTCGGCGGCCTGCAGATTGCGATCCACCGCCAGGATACTGGCGCCCTCGCGCGCATACAGCGCTGCCGCAGCCTTGCCGTTTCCCCAGCCGGGGCCAACTGAACCGGCGCCGGTCACCATCACGATCCTGCCTTCCATGACCTGTTTCATCGTATGTCCCTTACTCAGATGCTCATCACGCCGGCAGCGACAAAGCCGCCATCGACCGGCACCACGTGGCCGGTGATATAGGAGGCGTCCTGCCTGCTAAGGAAGGCCACGGCGGCGGCAATCTCGGCCGGGCTGCCATAACGCTTCATCGGCACGCCATCGGTAAAGCTGCGTCGCGTCTCCGGTGAATGCAGGGCTTGCGTCAACGCCGTATCGACCGGACCCGGAGCGACGCTATTGACGGTGATGCCGTGCTCCGCCAGTTCGACCGCCATCTGCCGCGTCAGGCCGATCACTGCCGCTTTCGATGTGCCGTAGGCGGTACGGCCAGTGCCGGCGCGGATGCCGGATACCGACGAGATATTGACGATGCGCCCCCATTTCCGGGGCATCATCAAGCGCGCCGCATGCTGGCCGCACAGCATCACGCCGGTCAGGTTGATGTTCATGGTCTGCAGCCAGTTTTCCAGCGGAAAATCGAGGAAGCCGAAGGTCTTGGCGACGCCGGCGTTATTCACCAGGACATCGCAGCGACCGTAATCCTTGCCGACATTGGCAAAGGCTTCGGCAATCGATTCAGCATTGCTGACATCCATCAACAGCGGCGCTGCCGAGTAGCCGCGGGCGACGATGCCGGCTGCGGTTGCGGCTGCGGCTTCGCGGTTGATGTCGGCTACCAGCACCGTCATGCCGTCGGCCGCCAGGCGTTCTGCAATTGCAGCGCCGATGCCCGAGGCTGCGCCAGTCACCAGCGCCACTTTGTGGGCGCCGCTATCGATTTGACTCATGTTGTCTCCGAGGATGGCGGCCTGCCTGGTATGGCAGGCCGCGCTTGTTGCAAAAATTATTGCAGGTTGGGTTGCAGATTATTTAGGAAGGAAACCGATTGAAATCCAGGGCACGGCGGCCACCAGCAGCAACGCAATAACCAGCGCCGCCAGGTAACCCCAGACCCGATTGAACACTTTGTCGGGCGATACCTTGCCGATCGCGCAGGCGGCATAGAAGCCGACCCCGAACGGCGGTGCAAACAGGCCGATGCCCATCGCCAGGATCACCACCATCGCATAGTGAACGTCGTGGATGCCGAGCGAGCGCGCCACCGGGAACAGTAGCGGGCCAAACAGCACAATCGCCGGGATGCCTTCCAGGATGCTGCCCAGTACGATGAAGATCACGATCGAAATCAGCAGGAAGCCCATGCCGCCGCCTGGCACGCCTTGCATCAGCGCCACCAGCTTGGCCGAGAAACCGGATTGCGTCAGCGCCCAGGCCATCGAGGTCGCCATGCCGATGATCAACAGGATCGCGCCAGACAGGGCGGCTGCTTCGACCAGCATCGGATACAGCCGCTTGAAATCCAGGTGACGCATGAACATGTGCATGATCAGGCCAACCACAACGGTGTAGGCGACGCCGATGGTGGCAACTTCGGTTGCGGTGGCAACCCCCTCGATAACGGCAACCCGGATCAGCATTGGCAAGGCCAGCGCCGGCAGCGCCGCGATCATGGTCTTGAGCATCAGCGACAAGGGAGCGCGTTTGACGTCCGGCATCGGCTCGCGGCGGGCGCGGAACCAGCAGACGATGCCGATGGCGATGGTGGCGATCACCGCCGGCATCAAGCCGCCGACGAACAGCGCCGTGATCGAGACGCCGCATACCGCACCGATCGTGATCAACACCAGGCTGGGCGGGATGGTTTCGGTCATCGCGCCGGACGAGGACAGTAGCGCCACCAGTTCTTCCGGTTTGGAACCGCGCTTTTTCATTTCCGGAAATAACGCCGGTGCAATCGCCGCCATATCTGCCGCTTTCGAGCCGGAAATGCCGGAGACCAGGAACATCGCGCCCAGCAGCACGTACTGCAAGCCGCCGCGCACATGGCCGAGCAGCGACGCCATGAAGTCGATCAGGGTACGCGCCAGGCCGCTGATTTCCAACAACGAGCCGAGCAGCACGAACAACGGCACCGACAACAGGATCAGGCTGGACATGCCTTCATCCATGCGACTCACAACGATCATCATCGGCGCCCCGGTGACCAGCGCCAAGTAGGCCATGGTCGCGGTGCCGAAGGCAAACGCAATCGGGATGCCGCCCGCCACGCATACGCCGATCAGCAGCACGAAGAACACGATCAGATTGTAATTGTCCATCGCCAGCAGGGCCGGGCGACCCAGCCATAGAGCGAGAGCAACCAGGCCGACCACAGCTACTGCGGACGCCACTTGCTTGAGCGTGGCGTGGCTGGCCATGCGCGCCAGCGCCGCCAGCAGCATCAGGACTGCGCCGACCGGCAACGCCGCGGCGCGCAACCCGTCCGGAATTTCCAGCGCGGGAGTGGTGATGGCCATCTGTTCGGTCGCATGGTCGACGGCGGGATGGATGATCATCAACACGAAGATGCAGACGATCAGTGCGGCCACGGTCTCGAACCAGATACGCCATTTGTCGGACAGGCGGTTGACGATGGCGGTCAGGCGCATGTGCTCGCCGCGATCCAGCGCCAGCACTGCGCCCAGCATCGATAGCCAGATGAACAGCGTCGAAGCCAGCTCATCCGACCAGATCAGCGGATCGTGCAAGGCATAGCGGTAGATCACGCCGATCAGCAGCACCAGCGTTTCTATCACCACCAGTGCGGCGGCGACTGCAGCGACGACATGCATGACGCCACGGTTGAGTGCCGCCAGCAAGCGCGCCGGTAAATTGCCCTGTACCGGAGGGGTATAGGTCATGGCCGCTTCCATTACACCAGTTTCCCTGTGTATTTCTCCAGCACGGCCCAGGCTTCTTCACCGAATTTCTTGTGCCAGTCAGCGTAGAAGCCGGCGCTGCGCAGTTTGGTGCGAAAGGCTTCGTTACTGGTGTCGTTGAACTGCAGGCCCTTGGTCTTCATGTCAGCCACCAGCGAATCGTTCAGCGCCTTGGTGTCGACCCGCTGCAACATGCCGGCGGCGTTGACGTTGCGGGTGACGATGTCTTGCAGGTCCTTGGGCAATTTCTCAAACGATTTCTTATTGCCGAGGCACCAGAAGCCATCCCACATGTGGTTGGTCACCGAGCAGTATTTCTGCACTTCATACAACTTGGCGGTGGAAATGATCGCCAGCGGATTTTCCTGGCCTTCAACGATCCTGGTTTGCAGTGCTGAGTACACTTCGGCGAAGTTGATGCTGGTCGGTGCGGCATCGAAAGCACGGAACATCGAGGTCCATAGCGGGCTTGGCGGCACCCGCAGTTTCATGCCTTTGAGATCTTCAGGCTTGTTGATCGGGCGGCTGCTGTTGGTGATCTGGCGATAGCCGTTGTCCCAGATTTTTTCGAAGGCGAACATGGTGGATTTAGCGGCAATCTGCTTGCGCACGTAGGCGCCGAGATCGCCGTCCATGGCGGCCCATACCTGGCTGTAATCCTTGAAGGCGAAACCGATGCCGCTGATTTGCGCATCCGATACCAAGGTGCCCAGGATCAACGGCGACAACATGAAGTAATCGATGGCGCCGGCGCGGATTTGCGACAGCATGTCGGTATCCGTTCCGAGCTGGCTGTTCGGATAGATCTGCATGTCGATCCGGCCTTTCGATTCGGCGCCGATCTTGGTCGCCATTTCCTTGGCGCGGATGTTCATCGGATGCGTGACCGGCAGGTTGTTGGCGAATTTCAACGTGAATTCGGCAGCGGCATGGGCTTGCGTAGCGTACAGGCCGCTTGCAGCGACTGCGGATGCGGCAGAAACGGTCTTCAGGAAATGACGGCGTGAAATATTACCCATGTGTTTGTCTCCTCGATTGTAGTTTTAAAAAATGACATCGGACACTTGGCGGTGACACTGCTTTGAACCTGATAGAGCAATTAGGATGCCATGCAGCGGATCGGCTTTCCGATAGCGGCGCCAAGCCCCTCGCGGCAACGCAGTTCAAGCATTTCACTGAAAAAATGTGATGTCCAGCAGATCATGTCATGTGTTTAATTTCTGCGACAGGTGTCGCAGCAAATAAACAACTGTCGCTCCCGCAGTGCAGCAAATTTTCGGTTGGCGCTTGATTACTTCCAGCATTGAAATTGCCGTCTCTCATAGGCTGCAGGCGCATGGTGTGCAGCTCGCAGATTCAGTGGCACCGTTTTTGCATTGATGGCTTCCGAACTGCTCAGCGCATCACTCAACAAATCGCTCATCGAATCACTTACCGAATCACTTACCGAATCACTTACTACTAGGACTCCACATGACTGCTCCCTGCATCACCGGCTGGAACCATTCCCGCTTCGGCAAACTGGATGGCATCGATCCGGAAGTGCTGATCGCCGACGTCGCCAAAGCCGCAATCGCCCATGCCGGTTTGAGCCCGGCCGATATCGGCTCGATCTACATCGGCACCTTCAACGGCGGCTTCCTGTACCAGGACTTTCCATCATCACTGGTGTTCAACGGCATTCCCGAACTGCGCTTCACACCGGCGGTGCGGGTCGAGAATGCTTGCGCCACCGGATCGGCGGCGATCCATTCCGGATTGCAGGCTGTCTTGTCGGGACAATCGCGGCATGCGCTGGTGATCGGTTTTGAAAAGATGACCGAGCTGGCTACTGCAGCGGTTGGCGATGTATTGCTGAAATGTTCGTACGCCAGGGAAGAGGCCGGAATACCCGGCGGCTTTGCCGGCGTTTTCGGCGAAATCGCGCAAGCCTATTTCACACGCTACGGCGATCAGTCCGATGCGTTGGCGGCAATCGCTGCAAAAAACCACAAGAACGGCATGCGCAATCCGTATGCGCACATGCGCAAGGACCTGGGTTACGACTTTTGCCGCAACGTGTCGGAAAAGAACCCGTTCGTTGCCGGTCCGCTCAAGCGCACTGACTGTTCACTGATTTCCGATGGCGCCGCGGCCATCATCCTCAGCGCTGCCGATGCGACGCCTGGCATGGCGCGCGCGGTGCAGTTCCGGGCAGCAGTGCAGGTCAACGATTTCTTGCCGCTCAGCCGGCGTGATCCAACCCGCTTCGAGGCCGGCAGCCTGGCCTGGAAAAAAGCACTGGCGCAGGCGAAATTGGGGCTACACGATTTGTCGCTGGTGGAAACCCATGATTGCTTCACAATCGCCGAGCTGCTGGAATACGAGGCGATGGGGCTGGCCGAGCCGGGCCAGGGCGCACACGCGATTCTCGACGGCGTCACCAGCCGCGAAGGCCGCTTGCCGATCAATCCGTCTGGCGGCTTGAAATCGAAAGGGCATCCAATCGGCGCCACCGGCGTGTCGATGCACGTGATGGCGGCGATGCAGGCTTGCGATGATGCCGGCGACATGCAGATTCCGGGTGCGCGCCATGTCGGCGTCTTCAATATGGGCGGCGCTGCAGTCGCCAACTACGTCAGCATCCTGGAAAGGGTGGTCTGATAAGGGGAGGTGATTCTGCGATCGACCGATCGCAGTGAAATGAGCATCGTTGATAACCGTGGCAATAATAAGAGCGAGACAATGTTAAACAAAGTCATGAACCTGGGGCGGCTACTATCCGACGTCGCCCGGCGTTTCCCGGACCAACCCGGTCTGATCATCGGCGACAACATCGCTACCTGGAAGCAAATCAATGATCGTGTCGATCGCGTCGCACAAGCGTTGCAACAACTTGGGGTGGCGAAGGGCGAAAGGTTGCTGGTGCATTCCCGCAACAACCAGCAGATTTTCGAAAGCGCCTGGGTGGCGTTCAAGCTGGGCATGGTGTGGGTGCCGACCAATGTGCGCATCACGCCGCAGGAAGCGGCGTATCTGGGGCAATCCAGCGCCGCCAGCGTGATGCTGTATGACCAGGGATTTGCAGATTACGTCGATGCAGTCAAGGCGGTGTCGCCGGCGCTGACGCATGTAATTGCGCTGCACGATCCACGCGCCGGCGAACTCGATTACGAAGTCCTGGCCGGACATGGTGATAACGTTCTGTCGTTTGATGAAGTGGGAGTGGAATACAACGATCCGCTCTGGTTTTTCTATACCTCCGGCACCACCGGCCAGCCTAAAGCAGGCATGCTGACGCATGGCCAGATGGCGTTTGTCGTCACCAATCACCTGGCGGATTTGCTGCCGGGCTTGTCGCATCGTTCGCGCTCGCTGGTGGTGGCGCCGCTGTCGCATGGCGCCGGCATCCATGCCATCGTCAATACCGCGCGCGGTGCGGCCAGCGTATTGCCGGCCACGGACAAGCTGCAGCCGGAAGAGGTTTGGCAACTGGTCGAAAAGCATCGTATCGACAACATGTTCACGGTGCCGACCATCGTCAAGATGCTGACCGAAGATACTGCGGTCGATCGTTATGATCATAGTTCGTTGCGGCATGTGATCTACGCCGGTGCGCCGATGTATCGCGCCGATCAACGTCATGCGCTGCAAAAACTGGGCAAGGTGCTGGTGCAGTATTACGGGCTGGGAGAAGTCACCGGCAACATTACCTTCCTGCCGGCCGATATGCATACCGACGACGACAGCGATCCGCTGGCGCGCATCGGCAGTTGCGGCATGCCGCGTACCGGGATGGAGATTGCGATCCTGGACGCCGCCGGCAGCAAACTGGCGCCGGGCGAAACCGGCGAAATCTGTGTACGCGGGCCGGCGGTGTTTCTTGGTTATCACAATAATCCGCAAGCCAACGCCAAAGCTTTCAAGGATGACTGGTTCCATACCGGCGATCTCGGTCATCTCGACAGCGCCGGCTTCGTGTACATCACAGGACGCTCGTCCGACATGTACATCTCCGGCGGTTCCAATGTCTACCCGCGTGAAATCGAAGAGGCGTTGTTGACCCATCCGGCGGTATCCGAGGTGGCAGTGCTGGGTCTGCCGGATCCCAAGTGGGGCGAAAGCGGCATTGCCGTGATTGTCGCCAACAGCGGGGTGGCAATCGATGCTGCGCAGTTGCAGCAACACCTGGAGAGCCGCATTGCCAAATACAAATGGCCGCGGCGCTTCGTGTTCTGGCAATCGATGCCGAAATCGGGTTACGGCAAGATCGTCAAGAAACAGATCAAGTCATTGCTGGAAGCGCAGGGGGATTGTCATCTATGAAACCTTCCGCACAGATCCACCGGCCGCGCATGCTGATCCATCCCGGCCCGTTCAATCCGATTCGTATCCAAAGCCGGCATGCGGCAGGCGGCAGGCATATCCGCCTGGCGCTGACACCCGGTTTGAGCCTGTTCGACGCCATCGTCAAGCCGCTGGCGGCGATCGGCATCAAGAATGCTTCCACCACGATATTGGGCGGCTATTTCGACAGTCTCGAATACTGTGTGGCGCGGCCCGATTCGACGCAACAGGCGGTCATCGCTTACTCGCAGCCGATCCATGCCGGCCGGGTCTACATGATTTTCGGTAATGCCACGATCGGCAAGAACCAGCATGGCGAACCGATTGTGCATTGCCACGCAGCGATCCGCGCCGAAGACGGTTCGGTCAAGGGCGGCCATATCATCACCCACACCTGCATCGTCGGCAACAGGCCGATTCCGGTATTGGTGACATCGCTCGACGGCTTCGAGCTGCGCGTCACCTTCGATCCGGAAACCAATATACCGCTACTGCAACCGCATGAGGAGAGCATTGATGAATGACGCAACCGTAGTAGAAAACGGCGCAATGGGGCGGGTTGCCTATGCCCGTATCGCACCTAACGAGGATTTGGTGCTGGGTGTCGAAAAGCTTTGCCTGGCCGAGGGCTTCCGCCATGCCTTTGTGCGCGGTGCGTTGGGTAGCCTGGTGGATGCTTGCCTGGGCACCTTGGATGGCAAGTGCGTGCAAGTCAAAGGGCCGGCGGTGGAGATTGTCAGCCTGGCTGGCGAGGTTCGCTCGAACGACGATGGCACGCTCAGCGCCGCGCTGACCGGCGTGGTGGCGGATACCGAAGGCAACGTGTTTGGCGGGCCGTTTGTGGCTGGCGCCAATCCGATTTGCATGACTTTTGAAGTGACGCTAGAGGAGTGGTTGCCGGCACTGGCAAAAGCCGGCATGTGAAGCGGGCCGGGAATGCCGGCACTAGCTGGAAGGGCATGGAGCGCGCCTGCGTTTACCGCAACGGTATTCGGCAGGCGCTCTTCTTTTGGCTGATGGCGATCAGGCAGCAGGCAGGGCCGGATCAACTGGGGCCGGGCCAAAGTTGTTAGGTTCTTTCGGTTCCTGGACCAGGAAATAGATCATGGCGATCCAACCAAGAACAGGGATGATCCCGATCAATTGCAGCCAGCCGCTGCGATTCGAGTCATGCAGGCGACGCGCAGCCGCAGCGATCAACGGCACCAATGTCGCCAACGAAAACAGCAAGCTGAGCTTGTGGCTGATTATGTCTGTCACGAATGAGCCGAGGACCAGAAAGAGAATGAACCACCAGTATTCCGAGCGCGAAGCCCTGCCGTTGAAATCGGCGTATTTGGAGATACAGACTTTGATTGCTTCGGTAAACGTCATTTTTGATCCCCTGAAGTTTTCTGCAAGGGCAATGCACGCGTTGGTAGACGGCGTGCCTGCCGACGGATTTAGGTAGGATTACCTGGCGGCAATGATAGCAAAGTCGGCAGAAAACCCAACATAAATATTAATGATTGGCAATTTTAAGGGTGCATCCTTATGTTGCGACCGCATGGGTTTTCAAGCGTGCTCCATTCTGGCCAAATCCATAACTTCCTTGATATTTATCAAAAGAAATATTTGTTCTTCGCGCTAGGCTTCGCCATTCATTAATTTCACCCGGCATAGCAATGGCAATAGAACTTTTTAACGATGGGCAGCACGCCTGCGTGATGTTTTCGGATCTGGTCGAGGAGGACGAGGGCGAGGTGGTGCAGACCAACCAGTTTTTCATTGTCGACCATGGTCAAGGCGCATTGATCGATCCGGGTGGGCAGATGACCTATAACGAACTTTTCATTGCACTGAGTCGCTATTTCCCGCCGAAGGAATTGAAATACATCCTGGCCTCGCATGCGGACCCTGACATCGTCGCTTCCGTCGGCCGCTGGTTGAGCGGATCGGCATGCCAGATCGTCATATCCAAGCTTTGGTCGCGTTTCATTCCGCACTTTTGTCCGCCAGGGAAAACTGCCGGGCGCATCATTGCCATCCCTGACGAGGGCTTCAAGATTCAGCTCGGACATAGCCATATCCTTGCCTTGCCGGCGCATTTCCTGCATTCGGAGGGCAATTTTCAGTTTTACGATCCGCTCAGCAAAATACTGTTCTCCGGCGATCTCGGCGCCTCGATGGTCAGCAATGCCGATGCCGCCCAAGCCGTTACTGATTTCGCCGCGCATGTGCCGCGGATGCTGCCTTTCCACCGCCGCTACATGAGCGGCAATCGGGCCTGCCGGCTGTGGGCGGCGATGGTGCGCCAACTTGATATCGAGTGCATCGTGCCGCAGCACGGCTGCATGTTCAAGGGACGGGAGATGGTCGCCAGTTTCATTGACTGGGTTGAGCAGCTTGATTGTGGCATCGACTTGTTGGCGGAGCGGCACTATAGCTTGCCGACTAGCTGGTTACAGTCCGGCGGCGAGTTTTGAGGCGTGCGTCGCGGCATTCGCAATTCAGTTTGCCCGTGCTAGGATTCTGGCAGAACCGCTTTGGAGATACGCATGACGACTCTTGTTGCCGGACCAATCTTGACAGCCAGTGGCGATATTTCGTTTGTCGCAGGATTGGCGGACGGTAGCAAGCAGTCATTTCAAGTGTCGCAGGAAGTCTTGCATGAGTATTTCGGCGCCAGGGACGGCTCCATCACTGAATTGATTTGCGCTTTCGGCTATGGCGTTGATCGTATTCTTGATGTGGCGGAAAGCAAGCATTGCACTGCCGTCGATGGAGCGATTTTGATCGAGTGTGCCGACTTTCAATAAAACACCGAAAGGCTTGGGCATCCAGGTCGTTCGTCTCGCATTTCCCCCACGCGCCAGCGGTCCCCACCTTAAACCACTCAATTCCCCGGCTCTATAGCCGCGCCAAGATCAGTCCACGGGACAGTCTCGACGCCTGTGTATAAATTTCCACAGAGAAACAAAAATACGTTCAATGCGGCTAAATACGCGCATAATAAATTGCCGTGTAGAAATAAATGTAGATATTGCAATCTGATGCGCGACTGAGTATGTGAATGCTGCAAGCGGATGACCCGGTTATTGATCGGGCCGATGACAAAGCACATATATGGGGGGCGTTATGGACAAAGAGCAATCTGCCCGGAGATCCTTGTCGATTATCTCTGTTGCTGTATTGGCAATGATCTCAGGTTGCGGTGGCGGGGGAGGCGGTAGCAGCAATCCCAATCCGGCCTCTCCAGCTGTTCCAACTACGCCGCCGGTAAGCAGTCCTCCTCCGGCCACCAGCAGCGGTAATTCTGCATCGGTAACGCCGCCAGCGTCACCAGCCATGCTCAATGTGGCCGATCCCAGCAATGTCAATGCCGCCCGTGCTCAGGGCTATACCGGCGCCGGTGTTACCGTCGGCGTGGTCGATACCGATTTCAACGTCAACAGTCCACAGTTGGCCGGACGCATCGTCAAGACGGTCTACAACCCGGCTGGCGCCGACGGCAGCATCCACGGCACCGAAGTGGCGGAAGTGTTAGCCGGCAGTACGCTAGGCGTGGCGCCCGGCGTGTTCATACAAGGCGCTGCCGCCGGTACTAGTGGTGATGACCTGGAGATCAACAATCAGATCTATCAGGATCTATTCGCCAAGGGCGTGCGCATCTTCAATCAGTCGAACGGCATCAGCGCCAATGGCGCTTCGGCGGGTCAGGCGATGGCTTTGCACGCCCTGTATCAACCTTATGTAGCACAACACGGCCTGTTTATCTGGTCGACCGGCAATGACGGCGGCGCGCAGCCGTCATTGAACGCGGCTTTGCCGTTGATGTTCCCCGACCTGCAAACCGGCTGGATCGCCGTCACCGCCGTCAACGGCGCCGGCGGCAGCAGTGGCTACGCAGCCAGCGACACCGTACCAGGCGTGATCTCCAGCTACGCCAACCGTTGCGGCCTGGCCGCCAACTGGTGCCTGGCGGCAGCCGGCGATTTCGTCTCCAATGTCGCCGGCGCACGCGTCTACGGCACCTCGTTTGCCGCCCCGGCGGTGACCGGCGCCGCCGCCATGGTGCAGCAAGCCTTTCCCTGGATGAACGCCGATTTGATCCGCCAGACCATCCTGTCGACCGCCACCGACATGCGCGATACGGCTACGTACGGCTGGGGCCTGCTCAATGCCAGCAAGGCAGTCAACGGCCCGGCGTTGTTCGATCAGCGGCTGGCGCTGGGGCCGACTGTCACCATCAATTT
>NZ_JBIUZX010000005.1:0-418966 GCF_044745265.1 Collimonas sp. NPDC087041 | reverse complement strand
GGCGAAAACGTACGTCTTTTCTTGCTCATCAAACACCTCTCCTTGGCGAGTATTCTCGCCTAAAATGGTGTCCGGCTTCATTAGACCACTACAAAGATCCATGCGATGAAATCAGAAAACAGATTCGAGATATAGAGGCGAAGCTTGCTACAAAAGAAAGGAAGCTTGTGGATGATCCCTATGATTTATATAAGCGTGCCTATTCTACAAATCCTGGCGGGGATATTGAAGGGAAAGGAACTTATCTCGGCCATGTGGCCAAATCGAGGGCCTTAGAGTAGGCTTGGCTAGGAAAATTGCTGAGGCTAGGGCATTGGGGTGTCTTTGATCTGTTTCAGGATCAACTATCACAGCTATTTTGTGTATTGAAAATTTGAGAGATATGAAATGGACAGTGCGATCATAACGCAAAGTTTTGTGAATGAGGTGCTTCGCCTCCTTCAAAATGAAACGTGTTTTAAGGAAGAATCAATCTCATTTGAAATACAAGATGACTATAAATTTCTTTTAATTAGTATATCGACAGATGACTTTCCAGAAGATGAGTCACTTTCATCTTTTAAAAATGTCGGTCATCTTTTACATCGCTTCATTCCGGGTAGAAGAGGGGACTACTCCTGGATGGTAAATTTTACGAAAAAAGGGAAAGTGGTTAATAGCTATTTTGGTGGTGATTTGGATAACCCCAATTCAGGATTGTAATCCAGGAGATATGACTGCATAAGTGGTAATTGGGGGATGCAAAGCGGGGGGAGGGCACCACTCCGTAGCCAATGTTCAGTCGCAAAGTGCTATTAGAAAATTAAAAACAAAGACTAAAAACACACCGGGGTGCACATGTCCATGACGCTAAACGATGAAGCAATCGAGGAATTGCAGAAAAAATACGATTACTTGATCAACTATGACTCAAGCGATTCGAGTGATCCGATTGGTCCACTTACTTACGTCGACTCCAATGGAGATAATTTGATGCATATCGCGGCTCAGCTTGGAGATGTGGAGACAATCATCTTGTTGGCTGACGCTGGGATGAACATAAATCAAAAAGGGGATATGGGTTCTACTGCCTTGCACTATGCGTATGACGGCAAACACTCGCGTGTGGTTGAGTCTCTGTTGGCTCGTGGTGCTTCGACCGAAATTAAAAATGAATTTGGGAGATTGCCCGGCGAATGAGTAAGCGGGAGTTTTGAGTGTGAGATTCCTGCACTCGGGGGCAGAGCAAGACTGTACCCTGCGGATAGTCGGGCCTGCCAATGGCTGGAGTTCCATTTTCAGCGAAGCAAGTTTGCCGGCACAATAAATTGCCAATCCCGATAAGACGTTTTCCCCGTAAAGTCCGTAAACTCAGGCGCAAAATTGCCGATCTTGATTGGGGGCGCTTCAGATAAACTGAACACCCCAATAATGCCGCCCTGCTCGGGAGATTCGACGACTCCCCATTCATTTTTCCCTGTCATCGGGTCCACATACATTTGTCGCAAATACCGACGTGTCCCAGGATAGCGTGGGTCTTTTAATAAATCATCTAACGAGCGAGGAGCATGCGTCTGTCCGGCTGGGGTTGCATTGCTATACGCAACTAAGGCACTTTGAAATGCGCCGCCGATACGTAGCAGTTCCTCTTCCGCTGCACGCCGTTGCAACAACGATCCGATCTGTAGCGACGCGACCGATGCGATACCCAGAATCGCCACCAGAATCAACACGCCAAGATAGGTAAATCCGGCATGCAGGTGGCGTGGCTTTCGTCTAGACGTGATGCAAGGGGCAGGCATGATCATCTACAAACTGGAGAACGGTTTTCCAGCGTGGTTGTTGCCTGGCGCACTGCTTTTGATGTTGTAGACATTACCCTTGGCAGTGTCGTCCGGCGGCACGATCACCCAGGCGGTGGCGCTTGCCAGGATCGGATCAACCGGTAACGCGCGTAAATACTTTCTTTGTACCAGTTCATTCAGGGACTCTGGATAGCGGCCAGTATCCCCATAGAATTTATCGATGGTGTCACGCGTGAGACGAAGATTTTCTTGCAAGATCGATTCTTTGGCGGTGTCGATGCTTTGGAAATAGCGAGGCAATGCAATCGTCGCCAGCAACGCCACAATGGCCAGTACTACCAATAATTCAATCAGCGTGAAACCGCGTTGCCGTGAATGGTCTTGGCCTGACGATGCGTCGTATTTTCCACGCGACGTTAATGAGAGGGGGGATATCACGCGATCACCATTTTCTGTAAGGGATGCCATTCAAGCCCACTTTCGACGACGTCGAGTACACGTCATAGACATCTTCGCCTTCCTGGGGATCGGTGGCTTCGCTCGCATAGCTGCGCTTTCCCCACGATGCGGCCGGATCATCAGGATTGTCGGTATTCATCGGATCGACAGGAATTCGTCGCAGAAAGAATATATTGGAACGCTTGGGATCGCGCTGGTCAGGTAGCCCGTCCACGAGAATCCCCAAGGTGTTCGGATAGCCGCTAGCGCCGATTCCTTTGGGAATGCGTCCTTCATCGCTGGCCCGCTTATAGGCATCGATACCGCCACGGATTTCCCATAACGCCCGCCGCAGTTCCTGTTCCTGATGACGTTGCATTGCGACCTGAGCAAGAGGGGCGGCGACGCTCGCCAAGACGCCAAGAATCGCCAGCGTGATCAGCAGTTCAATCAGCGTGAAACCGCGTGCGGGCCGCATCTTCATGGCTGCACTTGTATCCGGAATGCCTGTGGCAAGGCGACGCTTACCTGGCTGCCCTTGGCGCCAACCGCTGCCAGAGTCAGTAATTGCACCGGAGAGGTATCCACTGCAGATAGCGCTTTGAAATTGATCGTCGCAATCGTGCCCAGACTGGTAGAGCCGCCATCGCCGGTGCGCGTGCCGGTCATGAGGATCTTGCCGGCGTTGTCGACCTTGCTATTGAATGTGGTTTGCGCGCCGCCTTGTTTTAAAAAATCACCTTCAGTGATGCTCACCACTTGCAATACCTGTTTATCGAAGCCTACCGCCATCGGCAAGCTGGTCACGGGCTGATCCGACTGCATCATCAATTGCACGGCAAACAAGTCACCCGATTTCACTTGCGCCGGCCCTTGCCATTGCAACTGGGTGCCGCTCAAGGCAGCGGCTGGAACACCGCCCGCGTTGACTGCCGCAGGAGTAGCGCCAGGGTTCGTTGGCGTCGCCGATGGGGTATTGAGTACAGGTGTCGTCATACCTGACGTCCCATCGTTCACAGGCGGCGCCATCATGATTGCCGGAGCACTGCCACCACCTTCCGGCCTTACCCGGAAACTAGTGTCGGTCCCCGAGCGAAATTCCGACAGTGCCGTATCCGGCCGTTGAATATTGCGAATCAAATGCGGGGTGATCGACAATACAATTTCCGTCTTTTGCTTGTTGTCGGAAGAAGTGCCGAATAAGCGGCCAAGAATGGGTATCTCGCCGATACCTGGCAGTTTGTTGCCGCCACGCCGGTCCTCGTCATTGATCAAACCTGCCAGGACCTGCGTCTCTCCATCTTTCAGGCTCAGCACGGTGCTGGCGGTACGGGTACCGATCTGGTAAGCGGTGGAGCCACCTTTGGTGGTGATTTGGCTGATGATGTTGCTCACCTCCATGGAAACCTTGATGGCGACATCGTTATCCAGGTAAATGGTGGGCTCAACGTTCAAGGTCAATCCGACATCAACATAATTGATCGATTCCGACACAAAGCCGGTGGAGGTCGCCGTCGTTGTAATATTGGGGACGCGTTGGCCGATCAGAATTTTTGCCTTTTCGTGATTACGCGTGCGGATGCGCGGATTGGCCAGCAAATTGGCGTCGGAGTCGGTCACATTGGCATTGACGACCGCGTTGGGATTGCCAACGCCGATCGTGCCGCTATTTTGATGGCCCAGATCGCGTAACGTGAGCGCGCTGGATGCATCGCCGCTTAGTGACAGCGGTGTCAGCGTCAAACTGCTAGGCCATTGAATACCTAGTTGCTGCAGCCGCGTGCGGGTAACCTCCAGAATCTCGACTTCCAGCATGACTTCCGGTTCCGGCACATCGTGCAGAGCGACTAATTTTTCTGCGAGTTTGATGACCTCCGGTGAATCGCGCATGATCAGCATGTTGAGCTTTTCATCGATCACGATATCGCGTGTCTTGAGGATCGATTTCAGGGTGTTTGCAACCATCTTGGCATCGGCATTGGTCAAGAAAAAGGTTTTGACGACCATCTCTTGATAGTCTTTTTGCTTGGCCGAAGTGTTCGGGTAAATCAGGATCGTGTTGGCGTCCAATACCTGCTGTTCCAGCTGATTGGTGAGCAACATGAAGTGCACGGCGGATTCGATGGTGCTGTTCTTGAGGAAGATCGAGGTCTTTTGATCGGCTTTGACATCTTTGTCGAACAGGAAATTCAAACCGGATGTACGGGCGATCACCTCGAACACCTGTTTTAGGGCCGCGTCCTTGAATTCGATCGAAATCTTCTTTTTGTAGGCGGCAGATAGTGTCGATTCCAGCGGGGGCTTGACCAGCGCTTCCGAGATTGCCTGTCTGAGCGCTAGTGCGCCAGCGTCATCTGGATTTTCATTCAAGATGGTGCGCAGCTTGAATTGCGCTGATTCACCGTCTTTTTTGGCCCAGGCGATTTGCGCCTCTTTGAGCAGGGCGGCATGACGCTGCGACATCGAGAGCTTGCGCAATCCATCCTGCGCCCGTTCACTACCGGCATCGATGGCCAACACCCGTTGATACAATTTTTCTGCCTCGGCGCGTTTGCCGGACACGGCGAAGCGATCTGCTTGGCTCAGATACGTCGATACTGCACGTTCGCGTGTTTGCAGATAGGCGACGCGATATTCAAAATTCTGCGGATCCTGTGCGCTGGCCTCCTGGAACTTGGCTAGTCCTTCTTCGATCTTGTCTTGTGCAATGAATTCCTTGCCGTCACGATAGCTCAGTTGGGCTGCGCAACCGGACAGCAGTAATCCAGTTACGAGACATAGCGCCGCCGAAGCGGATGTGCCGCGCCATGCCGGAGTAGTACGGTATTGTGAACCCGAGGAGCCAGGGAATAAAAAAAACGGACGACCTGCCATCAGTCGAATCCTTCAATAGTAAGTGTTTGAACCTGCTTCAACGGCAGATATGTCAGAGAGAGGACAGGCGGCTTGATCGTATCAACACGATACATGCCGCCAATAGTTTCTTTTTCACGGGCGATCACCGTCTGTTCGCCCTGCGCCAGGTAGATTTCCCAATGACCGCCTTCTAGTTTCTTGCCGATATACGTAAAGGGCAATGCGGGCGCCATTGGTGGCGGTGGAGGCGGCGGTTTCACGGGTGGTAGCACCGGTGGAGGCGGCGTCCAGCTTTGATTGCCAAACAGGGTATTGCTTGTTGCGGTATTGCTGCGATCCAGTAAAGCGCTACGCGGTTGTAATGCCAGAATCAGGCGACGATCGTCATTCTTATCGGTGGATGTCAACGTCGCCGATGCCGTCACGGTATTCGTTGGACGTGCCGGCGGTGCTGTGCGCGCTATGGGTTCTGCAATCGAGCTTGTGGGTGTTTTGTCGCCAAAGGCGACTAAAGCACCGGAGCCGACCAGCCCCGCTAGCATCAGGAGGTGGCGTCGTTTCATGGCGTCACTTCCTGTTTCACGGGTAGCACAACAGGCGTTTCCGATTTGTCTGTCAGATACAAGGTGATGCGCAGCTTGGTGTCCAATTTAGGACTGTTGATCGCATCGCGTTTGAAACTGATTTCATCTAGTGAAGCAAACGGCATGTCCAGCAATAACTGTTCGCAAAACTGGCGTATCGCCGCATAGGATCCCGACAACGGGAACTGCAGCTGATAACTTTGATAACGGCCATCCAGATTCGATGTCATCTTGTAGTCGGCCAGATTCAGTGGCAGGTTTTGATGATTCGCAATAGCGAAGATGGCTTTGATCTGCTGCTCGGCATCCGCAGTCGGCGCCAGGGTCGCATAAAAGGTATCCAGGTGATTTTCTGTGGCGGATTTTGGTGGTGTAGCAGCCACAACTTCTGGAGATGCGAGCGATGTTTGCGCAGTCGCCAACGCAAGCTGCTGAGTTGCAACATCAGTGCGTAATTGCGGGATCACCCACAGCCATCCCATTAGTCCGAGCGTCAACGCGCAGGCGCTGAAAGCGTTCACCAGTCCGATACGCGCAAGTGCAAGACGTAGCCGGCATCCTAGCCGTAATAATTGTGGAGAAATCATGGACGGCCTCCCCACTGGGCCTGGAACTGAAAGCGAAGAGGGTGGTTGACGTCCTTGTCGTTCATCTCGTGGCGATTTAATGCCACCTCTGTGAACAGTTTTTGTTGTTTCAACTGGGCGATATAGTCGACCATGTCATCGCTGTTCTTGGCTTCCGCCAATCCCTTGATCAACTGTCGTTTGGCGTCCGGTTCTAGCGACAGCAAGGCAATCGATGTTGGTGTGGCTCCCTCGATTGCATCGAACAGATCGCGCCACGGCAAATTCAGTTGCCGAACCGCTGTATTGACGGCGGTTGCTTGCGCCTCCGACACTACGATTTTTGGTTGTACAGGCCGCTCGGCGGTGCGTCGATCCATTTGCGCTAATGTGCTCTGTACTTGTTCAGCGAGCAGATGCTGTTGCCGGGTCAGGCGCACCGTCATGACGGTGGCGCCGGCACACAGCATCAGTCCCAGCAAACAGCCTAACCATCTGAGTCTGCCAGAGCGCGCTATCGTGCGCGACAAAGTGCGCGGCGCAAAATCAATCCGAATCGGTTTCATGATCGCCGCACCCCTGTGTGCGCCAGTATCACTTGCGCCGATGGGGCAGGGTGATGCAAGAGAACGGGCTGCGCGCCTAGCCATGTCGTACTCAAGTTGCCGGAGCTGGTCCATTGCGAGGATTGGTATCCGCACAGTTGTAGCGTTGACGGCACTGGAATATGCAGGCGTAGCGCCTCACGCGCAATATGCTCTTGCAACCAACCTTGCCGTTCTTTGTCCCGTACAGGACGTGTTAGCGAGCGCACGGTGCATAAGCGTCCTTGATCGATCGCGGCAAACGTGATGGTGTCGTCCTGCGTCGCGCCAAACCATCCGCCTGTTCGCAATGCTGAGCGCCAGCGGTTCCAGCCAACGACGAATTGCGGTGCAATCTCGATCAGACGCAGCCGACGGGTGGATGCTATCTGTCGCAAGTTGGAGGCGAGTGCGTCGGGAATCGCGCACGCCAAAAATGGCGCATCGATCTGCCAATCGGCTGCCATCTGCCATCCAGCAAGCGATGTGTCGTACAACGTCTGGAAACGTAGCTGCGCCGCCGCCTGACAATCCGACAGGCGCACGGCATTCACCGGCGGTGTCACGGTCCAGAAACGTGCCCAATCGTTCGATAGCACCACCGAGGTCGGCAGGCGCGGACATGGCGCGCTTGCCAGTACCTGGCGGACCTCGTCAATCAATTGTTCCGGCGAGGCCGCGCTATCGGCGGCAAAAGCGTGATCGGCGAGCACGGTGGTGCTTGGCCGGCGTCCTCCCTTGGCGTGAAATATCGCAATGCCCTGGCGCGACAAGCCAATGTGGAGTCGATCGGTGAGCCAATTAAGCATGGAGCGTCACACGTTTGATTTCATCGAGCGTGGTGTCGCCACTGCGCACCAGGGCTAGTGCAGCTTCACGCAAGCTACGCGTGCCGTTGCGGCGTGCCGCTTCCTTGATTTGCCGGATCGGACTTTTCTCAATCACCATTTCGCGTATTTCATCGCTCAGCGTCAATATTTCTGCAATGGCCTTGCGGCCCTTGTAACCGGTGCCGCGACAGTCGCCGCATCCCGCACCTTGTTTGAATTGAAAATCCTTCACTTGCGCGCTGGTCAAATGCACACGCGCCAGCTCGGCTTCCGAGGGTGTGTAGGAAGCGGCACAATGCGGGCAATTCAGGCGGATCAGGCGTTGCGCCCAAATGCCATTCAAGGCCGAGACAAACGCATAAGGATCGATGCCCATATGTGTAAAGCGGCCGAAGACGTCAAAGACGTTATTCGCGTGCACGGTGGTCAATACCAGATGACCGGTCAATGCCGATTGGACGGCGATCTCGGCGGTTTCCTTGTCGCGGATTTCACCGACCATGATTTTGTCGGGATCGTGTCGCAGGATCGATCGCAGCCCTTTGGCAAAGGTCAGTCCCTTCTTTTCGTTGACGGGGATTTGCAGGATCCCCGGTAATTGATATTCAACCGGGTCTTCAATCGTGATGATCTTGTCGCGACCGTTATGGATTTCTGTCAACGCCGCATACAGGGTGGTGGTCTTGCCGGAACCGGTTGGGCCGGTCACCAGCAGCATGCCGTACGCTTCTTCCGCCAGCATACGCAAAGTCACCAAGGACGGTGCATCGAATCCCAGCGCCTCCAAAGTCAGCGCGCCATAGGCTTCTATCATTGCTCGCTTGTCGAGAATACGGATCACCGCATCTTCGCCGTGAATGCTAGGCATGATCGAAATCCGCAAATCGATTTCCCGCCCGGAGGCTTCAACACGGAAGCTGCCATCCTGCGGCACGCGCCGTTCGGCAATATCGAGTTCCGCCAGCACTTTTAAGCGGGAAATGACTTGCTCGGCCACTTCCACATCGTTGAGCGAGGTCGCATGATCCAACACTCCATCGATACGGTATTTGACCGCCAGACCGTTCGCGGTGCTTTCCATATGAATGTCGGACGCGCCGACCTTCAAGGCGTCGTAAAGTGTTGAGTTGACCAATCGGACCGCTGGGCTGGCTACGGCGCTGACCGATGCAAATGACAATGTTGCCGCCGTTTTATTGTCACGTCGGCTATCGTTAGCGGTGGGGACCAGGTTGTCGACCGCCCGAGCTGATTCCTCCTGTTTCGACAGACAAGCTTGTATGTCGGCCTGCAATGCCAGCCGATAGTCGACGTGGCCTTGGGCATGCGCATCGAGCCAGGTTTGTATATCGGTGTCGAAGGGATCGGGGATGACACCGATTAAACTGTTAGCCGAGTCGCGTAGCAACATGCAGCGCCGTTGCATCGCTTTGGACAACGGCAGCAGATCGAATGCCGGCCTCATCGCCAGCATATCGGCCGTCTCGATCATCGGCATATGAAATTGCAGTGCGATGGCAGCTACCAAAGAGCGGGCTTCCATACCGCTCAGCGCCGCCAGTTCTTCAATCAGCGAACGTTGAGAAAGGGCGGCACGCTTGCGCGCATCCTGTAGCAGCGCAACATCGAGGCCTGGCACCGCAGGTAGTGGGACGGCGGCGTTCATGACAAGCTTCCTGCCAAATCGAATATCGGCATATACAGCAGGACCACGATGCCGCCGACAATGATGCCGATGATGGCCATCAGGATCGGCTCGAACGTCCTGGTAAAACGATCAATCCAGCGGCTGATTTCGCCATCGTAGAATGCCGCCGATTGGGTCAGCATTTGCCCCAGCTCGCCGGAGCGTTCACCGACCCGCAGCATACGCAGAGAGATCGGTGTGGTCAGTTGATTGACCTCGAAAGCAGTCGACAGCGAGCCGCCGGACTGGATCGCTTCGCGCGCATGGGATAAACCATTGCGGATCTGTAGTGACACCATCTCGTGCACGGTATTCATGGCGGAGACGATCGGAATACCGCCCTCCAGCAACATGCCTAATGTCAGGTAAAGGCGGGATAGTTCATAGATGCGGGCGCGTTCGCCGATGCCAGGAAGGCGATGCATCAGCTTACTGATGCCACCACGGGCAAGGAAATGGCGTAATGTCAAAAATAACACCGGCAGCGCGATGAGGACAGAGATCACGAGTGTCTGAGTGTGGGTAGCTGCGAACTGCCCCCAATCCAGCAGCAGTTGCGACAGCCATGGCAGCTTGCGTCCAGCGCCTTGATAGACCTCGGCAAAGCGCGGTACTACATAGCCGATCAAAAAGGCCGATACGCCACCGCCGACGACCAATAGAATAAGCGGATAGATGGCCGCGCTGATGATCTTGTTGCGCACACTGTCGATCCGCTGCTGATAGTCGATAAAGCGCGTCAGCGAGCGCGGTAGATCACTGGTGCCTTCGGCCGCTTTGACGATGCCGATATACAGCGGTGGAAACAAGTCGGTTTGTTCTGCCAGCACTGCAGAGAAGCGCTTGCCTTCGCGTAGTCCATTCAACAGGCGGTTCAAGACACCTTGCGTGTTGGTATTGGTTTCCTTTTCCAGTAGAGCGTCCAGGCTTTCGACAATACTCAATCCAGCGGTCAGCAACGCCAGCAATTCCTGGCTGAACAACACCAGCGAGAAGCGGCTGGTGCGGCCGCTGCTTGGCATCAATAAGCGCATGCCTGACGAGCGCAACGGGTTGATCGAGGCCGTAAATAATCCGCGTGCATCAACCTGACGACGCGCATCCGCTTCGTCATTAGCGTCGACAGTGAGTTGCACCATCACATGGTCGGCAGATAAGGCCCGAACGTCATACCGCATAAGTTGCTCGCGAAGGTGAGGAGTGTGCCGAAGGAGGACAGAGTCCGATTAATTGGTGATGTCGGCATTCTCGTCAGTGCCGCCAGGTTGGCCATCTTTGCCGTAGGACATCACCTCGAAATCGCCCTTGCTGCCAGGGGAACGATACAGGTACGCATGTCCCCATGGATCTAGAGGCACG
Organism: Collimonas sp. NPDC087041; assembly: GCF_044745265.1. Classification (NCBI taxonomy): domain Bacteria; kingdom Pseudomonadati; phylum Pseudomonadota; class Betaproteobacteria; order Burkholderiales; family Oxalobacteraceae; genus Collimonas; species Collimonas sp. NPDC087041. Next base: position 408,278 of record NZ_JBIUZX010000005.1, on the reverse strand, counting down.
TCTTTTTTAAGATACGGACCGTTCCAATTCGCCGCCGTCGTTGGTTTCACCAATAACGCCGCCAAGCCCTCTTCGGTCGTCGGGTAGCGGCCAACATCAAGTCGGTAAGTGTCGAGCGCCTTGTCAAACGCCTCGATCTGCGCCTTGGCAATCGTTACTTCGGATTTACCCAGCTGCGCAAAATACTTGGGTCCGACGTACGCGGCCAGCAAACCAATGATCACGATCACCACCAGCAGTTCCAGCAGGGTAAAGCCGGTTTTGCGATTCGGGTGATTCATCGATGTGGTGCGATGGGAGCGGTGGGCGTTGTGAGCAAAAGTTGGTTGTGAATTAGTCATTGAGGTAAGGCATTCTGAGCGGCTTGCATGGAAGAGAGGACGGCAGGGACGTACAGCATGGTTTCTTTATATGGCGGAATACGCCGGCCATAGCGGGCGACAGTGCCTTCGCCGGCGTTGTAAGAAGCCAGTGCCAACGCCACATTGCCATGGTGTTGCAACAGTAAATCTTTGAGATAGCGCACACCGGCGTCGAGGTTTTGCGCAATGTCGGTGCGATCGGTGACCCCATAGCGCGAAGCGGTTGCCGGCATCAACTGCATCGGACCAACCGCGCCTTTGCTGGAGACCGCTGCGGGATTGAACCGGGATTCGACATCGATGACGGCACGAATCAGGGCCGCATCGACGGTGTGTCTTTGCGCCATTTCCTGGATCAGTGGCTCAAGGTCCAGAGCTGGTTGTGTAGCGGGGCGTACCTGTTTTCCTGCCGCACGAGCCGGTGTGTCTTTAAAAATTAGCGTAAAGCTTGGATCAAGCGCTTGTGTGGCATAGCGGACTGCGCCATTGGCATCGGTCGACTGGTAGATGTCGGCAGCGTACGCGGAGGCCCAGAACGTCATGCTCAAGCAACTTATTTGGACGATCAGGCACCGGGTGTTGCACATATGAATGGAGTGAATTTTTCTATGGGGAAATCTTGCTTTTCTGCCTCATTTTAATGGAGGAAGGCAACAAATAGGGAGGATATGTAACGGAGTGTTGTTATTTGATTGTTCATGAATGTGCGGTATGGCAATAGTTTGCTTTCCATATTGCAAATATTGCTTGAGCATAATACATTCGCACGGCTGCGTGTGACTTAGTGTGCGATGTGGAAGATTGAGTCCAGAAAACCTGGGCCAGCTCAAAGAATGAGGATCTTGTCCCTAGATCTGCCATAGCTTCTTATTGCGCAAAAGAAAATCGCTCAATAAAAGACCCATGACAGCTCGGCACAGGAGTTGAGTTTCGGGCGCATAAAACGGATGGAAATGACGGAAATGAAAAGTACGAAAGCGCTGTCAAGGCAGTTCGCAACATCACGATATGCTGATGGGGTGGTGCGCACTGGCCATCTAAATAATGCTTCGATGCACTATTTATTAAAGCGGATTTTGATGAGCTTGTGCGTCGCGCTGCTGATGATGATGGCGGTGCATAAATTGGCGCGGGCTGACGCGCCTGTGACAGGCTATGCGGGGCAATACGGTATTGTGTACGCTACACAGCAACAGTCTTGTGATTCCCAGGCAGCTATTAATCAATTTCCTCCTTTCCCCAATACGTGTGTTGTTGGTGGGCCTTGGGGCAATCCTAATTCACAAGGTCAACCTCTTAAGGCATTGATTTACGATGCTAATGGTGTTCTTAGGGGGCTTGGAGAGATAGATCCTGTGACAAGTGCCATTTGCGCTGATGGCAGTGTGCCAAATAGCTCTCGGCCACTTGCACAGCAGTGCGGTACGTCGCCGCCGTTCTATGATCCTTCTTGCAAACCCGAATCTAGCAATCCGAACAGCTGTAAATATAATCCTGGCGCAGCACCAAACGACGAAAATACGGGGCTTGCTTGCAAGCTGGAGCATGGCAACCCGATCAATCATGGCAACGGCAACAAGCGGCAACTGGAATCGGACTATCTAAGTGCGATAGGCAACGGTGTGCAATTGCAGCGCACCTATAACAGCAACAGCACGCGTAACGGTCGTTATGGTGCACGCTGGAGCGGCAACTATGAACGCATGGTCCAGACGAATAGTGCTTATCCCAACAATGCTGGCGTCCAACGCGACGATGGCAAGATTCTGACATTCACCCTAACGGGTGGCGCGTATCACCCGGATGCTGATGTTACCGATAGCCTGACGCGCCAAGCCGACGGTGCAGGTAACACCACCGGCTGGCAATACAGAGTCGCCACAGATCAATCGCTAGAAAACTATGACGCCGCTGGCAAACTGCTGAGTATCACCAGCCGCGAAGGCTGGGTGCAAACGCTGAGTTATTCCGATGCGACCACATCAGCGACGGTCGCGCCGCAACCTGGGCTGTTGTTACGCGTGACCGATCAATTTGGCCGCCAGCTCAATTTCGCGTATGACAACAGCAGCCGTGTGAGCCGGATGACGGACCCGGCCGGCAAGACGGTCGGTTACAGCTACGACAGCAATAACAATCTCACCAGCGTGACCTACCAGGACGGCAAGACACGTACCTACGTCTACAACGAACCGACCTATACCGCCGGTGCGAATTTACCTGCTGCACTGACTGGCATCATCGACGAAAACAATGTGCGCTTTGCCACGTTTAATTACGACAGCAATGGCCGAGGAATTTCGACCGAGCATGCCGGCGGTGTAGAGAAATACAGCATCGGCTACACACAACCCGGTAGCCAAAGTACCGTTACCGATCCGTTGGGGACGGTCCGCACTTACTTATTTCAAACCTTGTTCAACACCATCAAGAGTACCGGTCAAAACCAACCGGGCGGCGCCGGTTGCGGTGCCGCGTCGTCGGCCGTCACCTATGACGCCAACGGCAACGTCGCAACGCGCACGGACTTCAATGGTACTGTCACCACTTACGGCTACGATCTGACGCGCAACCTGGAAACGAGCCGAGTGGAAGCATCCGGCACGTCGCAGGCCAGAACGATCACAACGGCCTGGCATGCCACCTACAGCTTGCCATTGCAGATCGCTGAACCGAAACTGTTGACCACCTATGTCTACGACAACTCCGGCAATCTGCTGAGCAAGACGGTGCAGGCCACCAGCGATGCGACAGGGGCGCAAGGCTTGTCACACGCGTTGGTCGGCACAGCGCGCACCTGGAGCTACACCTACAACAACGTCGGCCAGGTCTTGACCGCCACTGGTCCAAGAACCGATGTGGCCGACAAGACCACATATACCTACGACAGCAGCGGCAACCTGAGCACGATCACCAACGCCCTTGGTCAAGTGACGACCCTCTCGAACTACGACGCCAACGGCCGAGTCGGATTGATCACCGATGCCAATGGTGCTACGACGGCCTTGACCTACAGTCCACGCGGCTGGCTGACCGGCAAGACGGTGACCTGTGGCGGTACGGTAGAAACCACTACCTATGGTTACGACGGCGTCGGCCAGCTGACCCTCGTCACGCTGCCCAATACCTCGACGGTTAGCTACACCTACGACCCGGCCCATCGTCTGAGCAATATCGCCGACAATCTTGGCAATAGCATCGCCTATACCCTGGACAACATGGGTAATCGGATCAGTGAGCAAGTCAAAGATCCGAGTGGCGTCTTGGCACGTCAGACCACTCGTGTTGTGGATACCCTAAATCGGTTGCAGCAAGCCACTGGAGCAATGCAATGAATTGGGATGCGATAAATGGAGATGGCCGTACGCGATTAGCGAGGACCTGTTTTCATTTTATTTGTGATTTCTTATTCCACAGCTTTTTGTATTGTTCTCTGTAGAAATATAAAGTGTGATGCGGGGCAGTGAAATATCAAGTCAATGAAAAAGTCGAGAGCCTGGTGCCATGGTGTTGCTGGTGATGAGCGAATAAAAGGGATGGTCATGACGGAAGTAAAAAAACAAATATGCTGAAACAACCATTTATCAGTATGACGAGTTTTGTGGCGGCGGTTAAGGATAATCTCAGCCTGGATCATTTGGCGGGTACGAGCCATCGTTTAAATCAAATTTTTGTTAGTGCCCTAACCACACTGGTTCTGATGGGTGTAGACGCTCTGCGCAAAATTAATCGACCTAAGTGGTTTATTCAGTGTCATTTCCATGTGCCTCAGCAAGATAGCGCATCTATCACCACATATGCCGGACACGTTTCGGCTTCTATTTTCATCAGCATTTTTGCCAAGCGTTTTCTGATCTGTGCCTTGCTGGCGTTCTCATCTGTTGCTGCTCGCGCGGATACTCTGTATCAGTGGTACTGGCTTTGGAGCGCTCCTCACTATTCGACCGGGGATGCGGCATGTGCGGCTTTAGGGGTTCAAATCCCAGTGGGCGTGCAACCATGGTCTCTTGGTCCGGTGGGTACTTTTGGTACCACCACCACTGGCTACAATTGTCAGGATATGACCGGAGAGTTATTTGGTTATGTCGTTCGTTATGTTGACACCAACAATCCCTGTCCTGATCCGTCTTTTACGTTTGCAGGTGCGTGTCACCCGCCTTGCCCATCTGATCAAGCACACAGGCCAGGCAGCGTTGATGCGTGCGAAGCTATCGATCCGTCTTGCAAGGCGGAAGCAAGCAATTCAAACAGTTGTAATTACAATCCTGGCGTAGTACCACATGACAAAGGTATCGGTAGTTCATCCTGCCGCTCTGGACCGATCGAACACGGTAACCCGATCAACCACGGCAATGGTAACAAACGACAATTAGAATCGGATTATTTGAGTGTTTTGGACCACGGTCTGCAATTGCAGCGTACCTATAACGGTAACAGCACACGTAATGGTCGTTATGGTGCACGCTGGAGCAGTACCTATGAACGGATGATTCAAACAAACAGCGCCTTCCCCAACAAGGCGGGCGTCCAACGCGATGATGGAAAAATTCTGACATTCACCATAGACGGCGTGTATCGCCCAGATGTCGATGTAAGCGACAGCCTGACGCGCCAAGCCAACGATATAGGCAACACTATTGGCTGGCAATACCGGGTCGCCGCGGATCAATCGCTTGAAAACTATGACGCTGTCGGAAAACTGCTTAGCATTACTAGTCGTGAGGGTTGGGTGCAAACGTTGATTTATTCCGATGCGAGTACGCCAGCGACGGTCGCACCGCAGTCAGGATTACTATTGCGCGTCACCGATCAGTTTGGCCGCCAGCTCAATTTCACGTATGACAGCAGTAGCCGGGTGAGTCAGATGACGGACCCGACTGGTCGGACGGTCGGTTACAGTTACGACAGTAATAACAATCTGGCCAGCGTGACTTACCAGGACGGCAAGACCCGCACCTATGCCTATAACGAACCGGCATATACAGCTGGAGCCAATCTGCCCACGGCGCTGACCGGCATCATCGACGAAAACAATGTGCGCTTTGCGACCTTCAACTACGACAGTAGTGGTCGAGGCGTTTCGACCGAGCATGCCGGCGGTGTCGAGAAATACAGTATCGGCTATACGCAACCAGGCAGTCAAAGCACTGTGACTGATCCATTAGGTACCGTCCGCACCTACGCATTTCAAACCTTGCTCAACACGATCAAGAACACCGGCCAAAACCAACCCGGCGGCGCCGGCTGCAGTGCAGCGTCGTCGGCCGTCACGTATGACGCCAACGGCAACGTCGCCAGTCGCACTGATTTCAATGGCGCTATCACCACGTATAGCTACGACTTGACGCGCAATCTGGAAACTAGCCGCGTAGAGGCATCCGGCGCACCAAAGGCCCGAACGATCACAACAGCCTGGCATGCCACGTATAGTTTGCCATTACGGATCGCCGAGCCGAAGCTGTTGACGACGTATGTCTACGACACCTCCGGCAATCTGCTGAGCAAGACAGTGCAAGCCACCAGCGATATCACCGGTGCCCAAGGTTTGTCGCCAACGTTGGTGGGGACCCCGCGCACCTGGAGCTACACGTATAACACCGTCGGTCAAGTGCTGACTGCCATCGGTCCCAGAACCGATGTGGCAGATACCACTACCTATACCTACGACACCTTCGGCAACCTGAGCACGATCACCAACGCCGTTGGCCAGGTCACGACCCTGTCGAATTACGACGCCAACGGTAGGGTGGGACTGATCACCGACACCAACGGCACCACGACGGCATTGACCTACAGTCCACGCGGCTGGCTGACCGGCAAGACCGTCACAGCCAATGGCACGGTGCAAACCACCAGCTATAGCTACGACGGCGTCGGCCAGTTGATCCAGGCCACGCTGCCGGATACCTCAACGATCAACTACACCTACGATCCAGCTCACCGTTTAACCAACATCGCCGACAGCCTCGGCAACAGCATCACTTATACCCTGGACAACATGGGCAACCGGATCGGTGAGCAAGTGACGGATCCGAGCGGCGCCTTGGCACGTCAGACCAGTCGTGTCGTAGATGCCTTAAATCGATTACAACAAATCACGGGAGCAGTGCAATGAGAGGGCATTTCATGGGGAAACAACCAGGCATCAAGACCTTGGTCAGTGCGGTACTGTTCACGTTGTCGTACAGCCCGCTGCTGGGCAGCCTGAATGGCACATTAGCTGCGGCCCAAGCGGTCCAGAACACGACCACCAGCTATGAATACGACGCCATGGGGAATCGGACCAAGATCACCGATCCCTTAGGTCACATCACCACTCAAAGCTATGACCCCTTAGGCCGCTTGATCCAGCAGGTGCAACCGGTCCCAGCCACGGGTGGTAGCACCCCGATTGTCAAATTTAGCTACGACGGTCAGGATCAACTCAGTACTGTGACCGATCCACGCAACCTGGTCACCAGCTACACCGTCGATGGCCTGGGTAACCAGAACGCACTGTCTAGTCCCGATACCGGTAGTACCAGTAAAACCTATGACGCCGCCGGCAACCTCAAGACGCGCACCGATGCCCGTGGTAAAACCACGACCTATAGCTACGATGCACTCAACCGCCTGACGCAGATCAGCTATGCCACCGGTACGGCCACCCAGTTCGAATACGATGGCGGCACGACAGGCGCACCGAACGCCAAGGGTCACTTAACCCGGATGATCGACGGTTCCGGTCAGACGACCTATGCCTATGATGGCTTTGGTCGTTTGCTGACCAAAGTGCAGACCCTGAGCAGTACCGGCACCAGCAGCACCCTCAGTTATACCTATGGCAGCAGCGGCAACACCACCGGCAAATTGATCAGCGTCACCTACCCAAGCGGTAATCGGATCAATTACAGCTACGATGCCGCAGGACGAGTCAACAGCCTCACATTGAACCCGACCAATACGACCGGTGGCGGCACCAATACCGGCACCAGCATCCCTTTACTCACCGGTATCGGCTATCAAGCCTTCGGCCCGGTGAATACCTGGACCTGGGGTAACAGCAGTGGTACCAGCACCAATACCTACGCCAGAGGCATCGATCTGGATGGCAGAGTAACCAGCTACCCACTGGGCAATGCCCTCAGTAACGGCACCAACCGCACGGTTAGCTACGATGCCGCTAGCCGCATCACAAATAGTAGCCACAGCGGATCCGGTACCGGCAGCAATGCCCCGGCCAACTTCGATCAAAGCTATGCCTATGACAACCTGGATCGCCTCAATAGCGTCACGGGCAGCAGCAGTACCAACACGCAGAGTTTCCAGTACGACCAGAACGGCAACCGTACCCAGGCCACCTTTGGCAGTGGCAGCTACACCAATACGATTGCAGCCAACAGCAATCAGCTAACCGCCACCACCGGACCGTTACCGCCCAAGAGCAACACCTATGATGCGGCGGGTAATCTCACCAGTGATGGCACCATCAGCTATACCTACAATGACCGGGGCAGAATGGTCAGTGCGACCAACGGCGGAAATACGGTTACCTACAGTCATAACGGCATAGAGCAACGGGTACAGAAGCAGGGACCGAGCAGCATCATTGCCACCGGCAGCAACAGCTATGTGTATGACGAACAGGGGCATCTGATTGGGGAATATGACGCCAATCAGCAAGCACTGGAAGAGACGGTGTATCTGGGTGATTTGCCGGTGGCGGTGCTGACGCAAATAACCACGGGGACCGGTGCCAGCCAGACCACGGCAACCAACGTCTATTACGTCTATGCCGACCACATCAACACGCCACGGGTGATCACGCAGGCGACGGATAACCAGATGGTATGGCGTTGGGACAATGCGGATCCGTTTGGGCTGCTGCCGCCGAATGAGAATCCGAGCGGCTTGGGGACCTTTACGTACAACCAGCGCTTCCCGGGGCAGGTGTACGACAAGGAAACGAACAACTTCTACAACATCAACCGGGACTATGATCCGCAGCAGGGGCGGTATGTGCAATCGGATTCGATTGGACTGGGTGGTGGAATCAATACCTATGGATATGTTGGCGGTAATCCTTTAGTTAAAGTTGATCCGTCTGGCCTTTCAGGTTGTCGCGTAACAGGCCTGGTTATTGAGTGTGATTCTGGACCGCTTCCAGCTTCCGCAGCTGATCCTTACGATCAACAACCGTCAGGAGCTCAGCATTTTTGGCCCAAGGCAGTGCGCGATGCAGCTCAAGCGGTGCGTGACTCCCTCAATGGAATCGCTGATAAAATTAAAAATGCTTGTTCACCAGATACGCCGAGAGAGGAATGTAAAAAAGAAGCGTTTGAACAGTATGAACGCGACATAGAGGAATGTAATGCGTACCACAGGATATTTGGTCCGAACACTTGGGGGGCTTGTAAAGGCCGCGCTGCTGAGCGCTACGCTGAAAACCTTAGAATTTGTGATGGAAAGGGAAATTAAATGAACGTTCCTCGATTAGAAATTTATTTAAATGAAAAGATGGAGCTTTGTTTTGCTAAAGTCGAGAGTAGCGAAGTAGAGCCCCGACTTGTTTTAGGTGTTGATCTGAAGGAGTTGAGATCATTCGGATTAGAAGGGGCCGAGAAACGAGTCGGCACTGCTATTCTGAAAATGATGACTACCTTATACAAGGAGCCATTTAAAACTTGGGATGTCAGTACTCCCGTTGACGAATCGCAAACTGAAAAATATGATCTAGGAATGCAACTGATGCATTTGTCGATCAGTACAAAAACCTCAGTGCATGTGCCGTCAATTGATATTTTGTTCCAAGAACAAAATATCAATGATGAATCAATGCGGAAGATGATCGAAGAAAATTGGCCGACCATACGTGAGAGATTGGTGAGTTACGGTTCCGAAGACGGATAACCAGATGGTATGGCGTTGGGACAATGCGGATCCGTTTGGCTTGCTGCCGCCGACTGAGAATCCGAGTGGATTGGGGGACCTTTACCTACAACCAGCGCTTTCGGGGGCAGGTGTACGACAAAGAGACCAACAACTTCTACAATATCAATCGGGACTATGATCCGCAGCAGGGACGGTATGTGTAATCGGATCCGATTGGGCTTGATGGTGGCATCAATACCAATGCCTATGTCGGGGGAAATCCTACTAGCAGCACTGACCCAAGTGGCCTAATTACCTGGCAAGGAAAAATGTGGACAATCGCGACACCATTATTCAAAGGTGCATCGGTAGATGTCTATACGCTAACATCCCAATGTATAAACGGTGAAAGAACTACTGTTCGCGTTCAAGGAGCAGGGATCGGCTCAGGATTTGGGGGGACAGCTGCAGGTGGATTTGTTCAATTTACAGATCATTTTAACTATATCAATCCAATGGCGCCAATAGGGCCATTGGCACGCTATTCTGCGGGCATTGCTGCTGGAATTGGATATGGGTATAACAGAATCAACTTGGGAGTCGCATCGGCAAGTGGATGGGGGTAGAAGGAGGAGTTGATGTAAGTATTGGCACAGTTGTTGGCGCATCAAAGTTGCTATGGCAAAAAACCGAAAAATGCGACTGTGAAACAAAATGATCTCTCTCTTTCTTATTTTTATATTGTTGAGTCTATTTGAAGGATTGCTTCAATTTTTGTGGGCACCGTTCTATTTCACGCATGGTCTACCACTTTTGAAGATAAATGGCTCAGGCCAACTAAGCATAATTAGCGATAACAATAAATACAAACTTCATCAAATAAATACTCGATTTTTTTTATTGAGACAACGCAATTTTCTAGGTAGAACAGCGTTTCACCATGGCTTTATAACTATAAAAGAACATGATAGTAGCTCGGAACTTACATGCTCTTTGTATCTTGATTGGAACGTATTGTTAGCCGGAGGCTTCCTTTCTTGCGCTCTCTTAGGCGTTGGCATCTCCCAATATTTTTTTGGAGCGGCATTAGCATATCTACTTGCTCGCCTGATGCTAAATTTCAATCTGGATGCCATTAAAAAAATAACAGGTAAATAGAGAAATAGTTATTTTTGCAATCCGATTTTTCAAAAATTATTGGACTGCCGTGTAGCTATAAGAATGAGTGGAAAAGAAATGGTTCTATTCTGCCGAATGTGGGGGGCGGGGGACTCTAATCAAACTTCGCCATCATCAGCAGTGAACGATTCGATTTCATTGGACAAAGGCAGCAACTACATATTCTCTAAAATATTTAAGTGATCAAATAATGAAATTTATAAATTTATTAATGGGAGTATTTTTTTGCGGAGCATTGCATGCCTCTCCCATGGAGTATATGACAGCAAAGGGCCTAGCAGACCGTCATGAAAAAATGCTGTCAAATGCCCAAATCCAGGCACTGACCTCGACGCAGGGAGTGGTAGGCGGTAAAGCTATAGCAGAATGTTCTGTAACGATGTCATCTCCTGAGTCGGGACAGTTTTCCTTGGTCATGCAGATCGATAATAATGGAACGATTGTGCGCACCTGGCTAAGTGGCGATTCAGATGTTGCGAAATGTTTTGAGAAAAAAATGACGGGGCAAAAGCTCTTTGTACCGCCGTTCTCCCCTTTCTATACCGTGTTTGAAATGCACTTCAGGTAACCTCAAAATCCGCATCCGCGAAAGCGGACTCTAGTGAATTTCGCCGCCTGAGTTGTTAACCAAAAAACCTTCACTATTCGCTAATGAAATTCAAGCGTATCAAATTCTTCCTCAGGCCTGGTCCAGTCGCTGGGACTCACTCCAAAAGTGCGTCATTTTGCGTCATATTGATGGAGTCAAATCCCTCTCGAATCTCGCATGAGGTGTGACTCTTGCGTTTGAGCGCGCTGCGTTAAAAGCAGTATATTTAACGGGGTGGGCAGGCGTGGGGGACCGCGTCGCGTAGGGTATCTCGTGTCATTTTCTTGTCGCGATAGGCGATTGATCTCAGATACAAAAAAGCCGCTCACAGAGCGGCTTAGATCGATGCTGGCGTGCGTTAGGCAAGCCAGGCGCGCGCTTGGCATACGTATTCCTACCGAGAATTTGTACGCCCGGACACAGGTTCTTTAATGAAGTTATGTTGCAAGCCACCGGGTTCGGCATTCATGCCGTTGATCATCCCCAGTACCCCAGCTTTGCCGCGTTGATCCAGATTGCGATAGCCGGCCAATAAATCCTTCTCAAATTGCGTTAATGTAGGCGCTGCCTGTTCTCCCGTGAGGACGTACTGCACGTCCACTCCTATTGCGGCCAGCGCCCGCAAATACGCTGCATCCGGCGAGCGTTCGTTTTGCTCATACAGCGTTTGCGCACGCCGCTTCAGGCCACCGACAGCCGCAAAATCGTCCTGATTCATAGCTAATCGTAACCGTTCTTCCTTGAGGATTTCGCCAATTGATCTCCATTTCGATCGAAGCTAGGTCTATAGCAGCCGGGACAGATGCAAACGCGAAGGGCGATCAAGGCGCCACTTGATGCTGTGAATTATTAATATGGTGCAACAAATGATATTAGGATAATATTAGTTACTATTTGGAAATATTGGCTATTATCTACTGCCGCTGATTGACGAGTACGTAGCTAAGTGAATAAAAATTTGCGCCCCAGATGGCGTTGACTAACAAAATTGCACCGACGTGGCTATCTCTTAAAGGTAGCCACGTCTTTTTATGTTCAAAAAAGGTATGTCGTGGCGAGGACTGAGAATACGAATGTGTTGCGAATATTGTTGGTCGCAACAGGACATGTTGAGGCCATGAAGAACAATTGGACTGTATCCCGCAAGCAGGCAATATCTTCAATCATGATTTGCCGACTCAAGCGAATGCTCGGTAGTGTCTTGATTTTCGTGAGTTTGATGTGCGTGCATCAATTCGCATCTGCATATATTGGCTGGTATACGCGTTGGAATTCATCTCCTCAGGATCTTTCAAGTCCCGATGCAGCGTGTTCTTATTCCTTTAATCATTCGGTGTTACCTAGTCAGGGTGTGACGTATTCTGGTGTGCAATTTGTCTCCTTAACGCAATACCATTGCATGGTTACTGGGAGTAAACCTTCACAGGGTGGTTATCAGTTGTTTGATATTGCATATAGTCGTGGTAGCGGCTGCGCTCCAGGCTCAACTTATAACTCCGTGACGGGTCAGTGCGACGTACTTCAGTCGCCAAATCCTTCTTGTAAGCCTGAGTCAGGTAATCCCGCAGGTTGCGTTTTCAATCCTTCTGTGGCCCAAGCAAATAAGGGAGTGGGCAGACCTTCCTGCAATGCCTGTCCGTGCACTTTGGAAGATGGCAATCCGATCAATCACGGTAATGGCAACAAGCGGCAATTGGAATCGGACTACAGGAATGTGGCAACTTCTAGCCTTCAGTTACAACGGACTTATAACAGTAGCAGTACCCGCAATGGCCGCTACGGTGCTCGTTGGGACAGCAATTATGAGCGCGTGGTGTGGACCAATATCGCCTATCCATATAATGTCGGCGTTCAGCGTGACGACGGCAAAATACTGACTTTCACCTTGATCGACGGAGTGTATAGACCAGATGCCGATATTACCGACAGTCTGACACTTCTAGCCGACACTGCTGGCAATGCTACCGGCTGGCAGTATCGGGTCGGAGCCGATCAATCGCTCGAGAACTATGACGTTAGCGGGAAATTACTCAGCATGACAAGCCGTGATGGCTGGATGCAAACATTGAGTTATTCGGATGCGGGTACACCCGCAACGATTGCCCCCCAGGCTGGACTGCTGTTAACTGTGACAGACAAATTTGGTCGTCAACTCAATTTCACGTATGACAGCAGCAGCCGGGTGAGTCAGATGATCGACCCAACTGGAGGCACGGTGAAATATAACTACGATACCAATAACAATCTCGCCAGCGTGACCTACCAGGACGGCAGGACGCGTACCTACGTCTACAACGAACCGGCCTATACTGCCGGCGCGAATTTACCCACTGCACTGACCGGCATCATCGATGAAAACAATGTGCGCTTTGCCACGTTCAATTACGACGGCAACGGTAGGGGAATTTCAACGGAACACGCTGGCGGCGTCGAGAAATACACTGTTGCATACACCCAGGCCAACAGTCAAAGCACTGTTACCGATCCTTTGGGGACCGCCCGCACCTACACATTTCAGACGCTGCTCAATACGATCAAGAGTACCGGTCAGAATCAACCTGGGGGAGCAGGTTGCGGCGCAGCGTCGTCAGCCGTGACGTACGACACAAATGGCAATGTCGCAACGCGTGTTGACTTCAACGGTAACGTCACAACCTACACTTATAATTTGACGCGCAACCTGGAAACCATTCGCGTTGAGGCCTCGGGTACATCGTTGGCTAGAACGATTAGCACTGCCTGGCATGCGACTTACCGTCTGCCATTGCAGATTGCTGAACCGCAGCTGTTGACGACCTATGCTTACGACACCTCCGGCAACTTGTTGACTAAGACGGCGCAAGCCACCAGCGATGCGACTGGTGCGCAAGGTTTGTCGCCAACGCTGGCGGGCTCTCCTCGTACTTGGAGCTACACCTACAACTCTGTTGGTCAGGTCTTGACGGCTACCAGTCCCAGAATCGATGTGGCGGACACCACTACCTATACCTACGATACCTCCGGTAACCTGAGTACGATCACCAATGCAGTCGGTCAAGTGACGACGTTGTCGAACTACGACGCTAACGGCCAGGTGGGATTGATTACCGACACCAACGGCACCACCACCGCATTGACCTACAGCTCACGCGGCTGGCTAACCGGCAAGACCGTCACGGCCAATGGCACGACGCAAACCACTAGCTATAGCTATGACGGCGTCGGTCAACTGATCCAGGCCACGCTGCCGGATGCGTCGACTGTCAGCTACACCTACGACCCGGCCCATCGTTTAACCAACATCGCCGACAGCCTCGGCAACAGCATCGCCTATACCCTAGACAATATGGGTAACCGGATCGGTGAGCAAGTGAAGGATCTGAGCGGCACCTTGGCACGTCAGACCAGTCGGGTAGTAGATGCTTTAAATCGATTACAAAAAATCACGGGAGCAGTGCAATGAGTGTGAATTTCAATTCAAATGAATTGGATTTTGATCCGCGATGTAGGAAGTCTTTTTTGAACGAAGTGTTGTCAATACTTGCGTCTGTATTTGTTAGCGGATTTTTTTTGTTTTGTACAAATTCTTTTGCGACAGCACCTTTGACTTTCTACACAACTAATGTAAATCCGGTGGGTTACTACTGGTCTACTCCCAGCGCCGCTTGCATAGCTATTTTTTCAGATGGTAGGTATACGGTCCAGAACAGCGGGGTAAAGTTTGCAGGTATGGGTACTGACGGTATTGGCTGCATGATGACCATGCCGAATTATAATAATGGTCTTCCATTTTATTCTTCGATACAAGTTGGCCCCTATTACATTTGTTCCGATGGATCGACTCCAAAAAATTACCTAAAGTTTTATCAGCAATGTCCCTCGACGCAAAACAATAGTAGCCCCCCATGTAATCTAAAAACTCCCTATCCAATTCACGCCGGTACCGGAAACAAGTACTGGTCGGATGCCGATTACGGTGCGCTTGGTACCGGCGCATTAAATTTTAGTCGCTACTACAACAGTCAAAATTCCGCAGTATTAAATACCTTAGGTAGCGCGTGGCGTCACCACTACGATCGTTCCGTTATTTTTAACGCTTACAGTCGCGTCGCGCTTGTGGTTCGTGCTGATGGCACTAGTTATTCTTATCTGGCAAATGGAACGACCTATACCTCTCAGGATGGCGCTAACGTCACCGACAAACTGATCGGTCTTACCGATGCAAATGGCAAGTCCAACGGTTGGAAATACATGGTCGCTGCCGACGATTCCATCGAAATCTATGGCGCTACCGGAAACTTGCTGTCAATGACTGATCGTGCTGGTCGCACCCAAAGTATGACCTACAGCGATGCTTCAACTCCTTTGTTCATCGCTCCGGCACAAGGTTTGCTCATTCGAGTTACCGATTCTTATGGTCGTCAATTGAATTTCACCTATGACGGTAGTAGTCGTATCAATCAAATGACCGATCCTGCCGGGCAGAAATACTTGTATAGCTACGACAGCAGTAACAATCTGAGTTCGGTCATTTATCCGGACAATAAAACAAAAACCTATCTCTATAACGAAGCTGCCTATACCGGCGGCACCTCTCTTCCTCACGCTTTAACCGGCTTGGTCGACGAGAATGCAGTTCGTTATGCTACCTATTCCTATGACAGCGTTGGTCGAGCGGTTTCAAGTCAACATGCTGGTGGAGTTGATCAATATCAGCTGAATTTCAGCTCTGCGAGCAGCACGATCATTACCGATCCGTTGGGTGCGGCGCGTAGCTATAACTATCAATCTATTCTTGATGTGATGAAAGGCACCGGTGTATCGCAACCAGGGGGCGCTGGTTGTAGCGCGGCGGCCAGTAATCTGATCTACGATGCCAATGGCAACGTCGCAACG
The DNA here is from genome assembly GCF_044745265.1 of Collimonas sp. NPDC087041. Classification (NCBI taxonomy): domain Bacteria; kingdom Pseudomonadati; phylum Pseudomonadota; class Betaproteobacteria; order Burkholderiales; family Oxalobacteraceae; genus Collimonas; species Collimonas sp. NPDC087041. Next base: position 392,423 of record NZ_JBIUZX010000005.1, on the reverse strand, counting down.
CGCACAGATTTCAATGGAACTGTCACTACCTATAGCTACGATCTGACACGCAATCTGGAAATAAACCGCGTGGAAGCATCGGGGACGGCGCAAGCGAGAACGATCACCACTGCCTGGCATGCGACTTACCGTTTGCCGTTGAAGATTGCAGAGCCGAAGTTACTTACGACCTATGCCTACGATGCTTCGGGCAACCTACTCAACAAGACGGTGCAAGCCACCAGCGATGCGACTGGCGCCCAAGGCCTGTCGCCGACGTTGATTGGCACTGCGCGTACATGGAGCTACACCTACAACAATGTCGGCCAGGTATTGACGGCTACCGGTCCCAGAGCCGACGTGGCGGACACCACCACCTATACCTACGACACCTCGGGCAACCTGGGCACGATCACCAATGCGGTCGGTCAAGTCACGACTCTGTCGAACTATGACGCCAACGGTCGCGTGGGATTGATCACCGACACCAACGGCACCACCACGGCATTGACCTATAGTCCGCGCGGCTGGCTGACCAGCAAGACCGTCACAGCCAATGGCACGGTGCAATCCACCAGCTATAGCTATGACGGTGTCGGCCAGTTGACGCAAGTGGTGCTGCCGGACGCATCGACCGTCAACTACACCTACGATCCAGCTCATCGTCTGACCAACATCGCCGACAGCCTCGGCAACAGCATCGCCTATACCCTGGACAACATGGGCAACCGGATCAGTGAGCAAGTTAAAGATCCGAGTGGCGCTTTGGCACGTCAGACCAGTCGCGTAGTGGATGCCTTAAATCGCATACAACAAATCACGGGAGCGGTGCAATGAACTGGCCGTTTAATTTCAAGTAAGAATCTCAATGCGTTGCTCGAGAGGCTTGATAACACATTGACAGCTATGAAGGGGATAAACAGGTCGGATTCGACCGGGGAAGATGATGAATTAACGTTGCGATGTATTGAGGTCAAAAACAGATTGGTTGTAAGCGCTACGCGTCAACGTTATAGAACGTTTCTTATTAAATAAGGTAGGGGAGTGATAAGTGCATTTCAAATTGAGATTGAGAGACAACGACCAACATTTGAAGAGAATAGTGGTCAATTTTATGAACTTCATCAGGGCGATGTTTTCGCGTCTTGTCGTTGTCATTGTGTTCTTGCTCACTAGCACTTCCGCATCTGCGGTTCAGCCGATCACATTGTGGGGAATGATTAGCGCGGGACCGGCAGGTGCGATAATCGTACCAAAAACAATTAACGTAACAGGTTTCCTCTTTCTGAGTGCTACGTCTGCATGTTTGTCTTGGCCTAGTTTTATACCCAATCCTCTCGCTGGAGCCAACTACGTATTCTTGGGCACGTTACCGAACGGCCAATACCCGAATGATATGATCTGTTCGGTGGCAATAGTGGGAGTGCCGCCCTCCACCTACTATAGAGGACCGCTCTCCCTTTTCGATACAGGATCCGGTTTATTTTGTCCTCCAGGTATGCTCCAAACTGGAAATTCCTGTGGTGGCGTTCCGACAGTCGCTGATCCAGATTTGAACAAAGGTAAACCCGACTGCTGCGAAGGTAATCCTATCAATCCGCTAGTCGGTAATAAAGTGCAAGTGGAGCGCGATTATGTAGGGAGCGGTGCCTTTCCGATTGTGCTGGAACGAGTCTATAACAGTTCCGGTGCAGCACCTGGCGCGCTAATGGCGTTTTCCCCCGAGTCATTGCAGCCTAACCCGAACTTTAATGCCTGGAGTATATTTTCCCCACAACCGGGTTATGGAAAAAACGTTCCGCTCTCGCCGATTGCCAATGTAGTGTATTCCAATGCATCAATCGACTTGAGTTGGCGACTGAGCTATGACAGAACACTCACAACCCAGTCCGGATCCGCACTCACTGCCACACTCTACCGAGCTGATAGCAAGACACGCACCTTCACATGGGGCAACGGTGTATGGGTGGCCGATCCAGGCCAGCGGGCCACTGCCTTGACGCAACAAGTCGACGGCAGCGGCAACACCTTGGGCTTCACTTACGTTAACGAAAACGACGAAGTTGAGCGTTACGATGTTACTGGCAAATTATTGTCGATTACGAACCACGCTGGGCTCACGCAAACTCTGCAGTACGCTATCGACCCGCATACGTCACTAGGCATACTGATCGGTGTCACCGATGCCTTTGGTCGGCAACTCAGGCTAACCTACGACGCGCAAAAACGCCTGTCAGCAATAACTGACCCTAACGGCGGCAGCTACACTTACACCTATGACGGTAAAGGCAATCTATCGACGGTAACGTATCCAGATAACCGCACCCGCCAATACGTATACGAAAATACCGCCTACCTCAATGCACTGACCGGCATCATAGATGAGAATGGCTTGCGCTTTGCCACATGGTCATATGACAGCCAGGGTAATGCGATTTCGTCCGAACACGCTGTCGGCGTAGAAAAAGTCACCCTCACTTATCCGACGGCCGCAAACACTATAGCCACCGATGCCGGTGGTGCCACTAGAACTTATGCGACACAGGTAATCAACGGTATTGCTAAGGCCGGATCGATTAATGAAGTATGCGGCGTCAACTGCAATCGCTCGCTCCTGATGAACTATGACGCCAACGGTAACGTTACCTCCCGCACTGACTATAACGGAGCCGTCACGACCTATAGCTACGATCTGATACGCGATCTAGAAACGAGTCGTGTGGAAGCATCGGGAACAGCGCAAGCCAGAACGATCACGACTGCCTGGCATGCGACATATCGGTTGCCATTGCAGATTGCCGAACCAAAGTTGCTGACGACCTATACCTATGATGCCTCCGGCAACCTGCTGAGCAAGACAGTGCAGGCCACCAGCGATGCGGCTGGTGCGCAAGGCCTGTCACCGACACTAGTGGGTACTGCTCGTACTTGGAGCTACACCTACAACACAGTCGGTCAGGTGCTGACAGCAACCGGTCCCAGAACCGATGTGGCCGATACCACCACCTATACCTACGACACCTCCGGCAACCTGAGCACGATCACCAATGCCGTCGGTCAAGTCACGACCCTGTCGAATTACGACGCTAACGGCCGGGTTGGATTGATTACCGACACCAACGGGACCACCACTGCATTGACCTACAGCCCACGCGGCTGGCTGACCGGCAAGACCGTCACAGCCAATGGCACGGTGCAAACCACCAGCTATAGCTATGACGGCGTCGGTCAACTGACGCAAGTGGTGCTGCCGGACGCATCGACCGTCAACTACACCTACGATCCAGCGCATCGTCTGACCAACATCGCCGACAGCCTTGGCAACAATATCGCCTATACCCTGGACAACATGGGTAACCGGATCAGTGAGCAAGTGAAGGACCCGAGCGGCGCCTTGGCACGTCAGACCAGTCGTGTCGTAGATGCCTTAAATCGATTACAACAAATCACGGGAGCAGTGCAATGAACGGACGTTTCATCGTTAAACAATCCGTTCTGGTAGTCATAGGTACCTTATTTTTTACATCGCCAGCATCCGCTGGCTATAAGTTATCGATCGATAATTCTGGTTTTTGTGGGAATACACCTTCCAGTTCTTGCTATGCGGGGTCAGCCATAGCGAATTGAAATTATCCGAATCTAGGGAGTTACAGTCCCGCAGATGGAACTTGTACTTACAAATCAGCTTTCGGCATTGGCACCGCTTCTTGGGCGGTGAACAGTTGCTCAACAGCCTGTTCAGCAGGTCAACAACGAGTCTTTGGTCAATGTTCCGGCAATCCAAAAAATTCCGGGAATCCTGGATGCAACGGTCAAGGAAATCCCATAAATGCAGGAAATGGAAATAAATTTCAAGTGGAATTGGACTATCAAAGTTCTGCTCCGGGATCGCTATCTCTACAGCGGTCCTATAACGGCGACGGACTGAATCGTCCAGCGCAATTTGGCAAAGGGTGGGTCGGGAATTACAACAAAAGTGTGGCTGTTGATTCAACTAATCCCGCTGTCGTTTCAATTTTGCGTGCCGACGGAAAAGTTTATTCTTTTTCACAGATCAATGGTGCTTGGAATACCGACGCAGATATAAACGATCGTCTGGTAAGCACGACCGATAACAATGGAACGTTTACTGGGTGGATCTATACGCAAGCCACCGATGACAGCGTGGAGACATACAACCAGACAGGGCAGTTAATTTCTATTAAGAATCGATTGGGCCAGTCTCAAAATTTGACCTATAGCGACGGCACTTCGGGGCCAAATGGCGGTTACATATTAAGTGCTAGTGGTAATCTCACGACGACAACGCTACCCGCCAATTTAGTCATTCGCGTCACCGATAACTATAATCGCACACTTAGTTTTGGCTACGAAGCGTCGACCCGAGTTGTCAAAGTAGTTGATCCTGCCGGAGGCATTTATCTTTATGGATACGACAGCAGCGGTAATCTTGCATTGGTAGAGTATCCCGACAATAAAACTCGCACTTACGTCTACAACGAATCGGCCAATACGGCAGACGCGAATTTGCCGCACGCGTTGACTGGTATCGTTGATGAAAATGGCAATCGCTTTGCCATCTTCAACTACGATAGCAGCGGTAAAGCGATCTCGACCGAACACGCCGGTGGTGTCGAGAAGTACAGCGTGGCGTACACGCAGCCTAATGCTCAAAGTGCGGTGACCGATCCGCTGGGTAGCGTGCGGACCTACACGTTTCAGACGATTCTGAATACAATCCGTAATACCGGTGTATCGCAGCCAGATGGTGCCGGATGCAGCGCCGCGGCCAATAATCTCACTTATGACGCGAACGGCAATGTCGCAACGCGTACCGACTTTAACGGCAGCAAGACGACTTATAGCTACGACCTAACCCGTAACCTGGAAACGAGCCGGGTGGAAGCATCGGGGACAGCGCAAGCCAGAACGATCACCACCGCCTGGCACCCGACTTATCGGTTACCGCTAACGATTGCCGAACCAAAGCTGTTGACGACCTATACCTATGATGCGTCCGGCAACCTGCTCCGCAAGACAGTGCAGGCCACCAGCGATACCACTGGTGCGCAAGGTTTGTCGCCAACGCTGACGGGCTCTCCTCGTACTTGGAGCTACACCTACAACACAGTCGGCCAGGTACTGACAGCCACCGGCCCCAGAACCGACGTGGCGGACACCACCACCTATACCTACGACACCTCGGGCAACCTGAGCACAATCACCAATGCGGTTGGTCAAGTCACGACGCTGTCGAACTATGACGCCAACGGCCGGGTCGGTTTGATTACCGACACCAACGGCACCACGACGGCATTGACCTACAGCCCACGCGGCTGGCTGACCGGCAAGACCGTTACAGCCAACGGCACAGTGCAAACCACCAGCTATAGCTACGACGGCGTCGGCCAGTTGATCCAGGCCACGCTGCCGGATACGTCAACGATCAACTACACCTACGACCCGGCCCATCGTTTAACCAACATCGCCGACAGCCTCGGCAACAGCATCGCCTATACCTTGGACAACATGGGCAATCGGATCAGCGAGCAAGTTAAAGATCCGAGTGGTGCTTTGGCACGTCAGGTCAGCCGGGTAGTAGATGCTTTAAATCGAATACAACAAATCACGGGAGCAGTGCAATGAGAGGGCATTTCATGGGGAAACAACCAGGCATCAAGACCTTGGTCAGTGCGGTACTGTTCACGCTGGCGTACAGCCCGCTGCTGGGCAGTGTGAATGGCACTGTAGCTGCGGCCCAAGCGGTCCAGAACACGACCACCAGCTATGAATACGACGCCATGGGGAATCGGACCAAGATCACCGATCCCCTGGGCCACGTCACCACCCAAAGCTACGACCCTTTAGGCCGCTTGATCCAACAGGTACAACCAGTCCCAGCCACAGGCGGCACCACTCCCATCGTCAAATTCAGCTACGACGGTCAGGATCAACTCAGTACCGTGACCGATCCACGTAATCTGGTCACCAGCTATACCGTCGATGGCTTGGGTAATCAGAGCGCACTGACCAGCCCTGATACCGGCAGTACCAGTAAAACCTATGATGCTGCCGGCAACCTCAAGACGCACACCGATGCTCGCGGTAAAACCACGACCTATAGCTACGATGCGCTCAACCGTCTGACGCAGATAAGCTATCCCACCGGCACGGCCACGCAGTTCGAATACGACGGCGGCACGACCGGTGCTCCGAACGCCAAAGGCCATTTGACCCGAATGATCGATGGTTCCGGCCAGACCACCTATGCCTATGATGGCTTTGGTCGCCTGCTGACCAAGGTGCAGACCCTGAGCAGTACGGGTGCCAGCAGTACGCTCAGCTATACCTACGGCAGCAGCGGCAACACCACTGGTAAATTGATCAGCGTCACCTACCCGAGCGGTAACCGGATCAACTACAGCTACGATGCCGCAGGACGAGTCAATAGCCTCACCCTGAATCCGACCAATACGACCGGTGGCGGCACCAATACCGGCACCAGCATCCCCTTATTGACCGGTATCGGCTATCAAGCCTTCGGTCCGGTGAATGCCTGGACCTGGGGCAATAGCAGCAGTACCAGCACCAACACCTATGCCAGGGGTATTGATCTGGATGGCCGAGTAACCAGCTACCCACTGGGCAATGCCCTCAGTAACGGCACCAACCGCACGGTTAGCTACGATGCCGCTAGCCGCATCACAAATAGTAGCCACAGCGGATCCGGTACCGGCAGCAACGCCCCAACCAACTTCGATCAAAGCTATGCCTATGACAACCTGGATCGTATCAATAGTGTCACGGGCAGCAGCAGTACCAACACGCAGAGTTTCCAGTACGACCAGAACGGCAACCGTACCCAGGCCACCTTCGGTAGCGGCAGCTACACCAATACGATCGCAGCAAACAGCAATCAGCTAACCGCGACCACCGGACCAGTACCGGCCAAGAGCAACACCTACGATGCGGCGGGTAATCTCACCAGTGATGGCACCATCAGCTATACCTACAATGACCGGGGCAGAATGGTCAGTGCGACCAATGGCGGCAATACGGTTGCCTATAGCCACAACGGTATTGAGCAACGGGTACAGAAGCAGGGACCAACCAGCATCATTGCTACCGGCAGCAACAGTTATGTGTATGACGAACAAGGGCATCTGATTGGAGAATATGACGCCAATCAACAAGCTCTTGAAGAGACGGTGTATCTGGGTGACTTGCCGGTGGCGGTGCTGACGCAAATAACCACGGGGACCGGTGCCAGCCAGACCACGGCAACCAACGTCTATTACGTCTATGCCGACCACATCAACACGCCACGGGTGATCACGCAGGCGACGGATAACCAGATGGTATGGCGTTGGGACAATGCGGATCCGTTTGGGCTGCTGCCGCCGACTGAGAATCCGAGTGGATTGGGGACCTTTACCTACAACCAGCGCTTCCCGGGACAGGTGTACGATAAGGAGACCAACAACTTCTACAATATCAATCGGGACTATGATCCACAGCAGGGACGGTATGTGCAGTCTGACCCCATTGGACTCATTGGTGGGATTAATACCTATTCCTATGTCGAAGGAAATCCGGTAAGTCTCACTGACCCAAAAGGACTACTTATGCAGTGTAAAAGCGGAATGAAGTCTACTATGGGCAAAATACTTGGGGCCTTACATCATGAATTTTCGTGTTTCAAAAATTCTGATGGTTCGACAGTATGTAAGGGATTTGGACGCGCCCCGAACAGCAGTTCTGTTGATGCTGTGATTAGCCGCGTTCCGGGAGTAGTTCTCAACGGCGCAGAGAACTTTGCCACCGCCGATGACACTTTTCAAGACAATGAGTGTGGCCCTGACGATAAAAACATGTGTATGGACAGTTGCGTTGGAAAAATTTACGCCAGTATGGAGGCCAATGGCGCTCCAAAGTACAGTTGGCTCCGAGACGGCGCGTCTCAATGTCAAGCGGAAAACCAAGGCATCGTAAACATGTGCAAACAATCTTGTCACGTCCAATAGCCGCCCCTGATCTGTTAGTCATTAGAATGGGATTTAGTGATGTCAAAAATATACAAATTTACAGTTGCAATAGCTCTGTTCATTTTGGCTTTCGTAGGATTCTGCTTCTTGGTAAGTTATAAGGGCATCCTGCTGCTAGGGCTACTTTTCTTTATGCCTGTGGTCTGGACATTATGGCTCGCTTGTGCAGCAGCGGATTTAAAAATATGGAAATTAATTCTGCTCTGGGCGCTTATTGATATCGTCGTTATTGGCTTGGCGAGCCTAATGACTGGCAGCGTTCACGGCGTTGGCGCTCGGGTCGATACAGAATTTCTTTTCGTGATCGCGTTTTCCCCACTCATTTTTCCGATAATTTTAGTTTCCGCTTTCGTGCCTTATATTGGGATTGGACTATCCGCGTTAACGCGAGCGGCAGGAAACCTTCTGCTTCCTAGTGGCTTTGTAGGAGTAGTCCCTGACTGGCTGGGTTTTTCCATTTTGTCTGCCATTTCGTCTTGCTTATTTGTGAGCCTGTTCTATTTTGGAAGAGCGGCGATAGAACGCAAACGGGCTCGAACAGATCACGACCATCTATAGCACGCGCGCGGACATCGGGGTCAGGTCTTGCAATGACATATTTTATGTCTTCAGACAGAACAATCTGAACTCGATTTTTGCCATTGCATCACAACACGGCGTCAGTGCAAAACCTACCCCCAGACTGCTTCTAGCTGATGCGGAAAACGTGTTTTTATTGGTTAAATTTGCTACAGATGGGAGGGTTATGAGTGCTCCATATTTTCAAGGCGGCAGTCTCGAAAACTGTGACCTTGACGGAGTTAAGCTACTGGATGCGTATTTTGAGGGAGTAACAATGTTCGGTGCTTCATTTGAAAGCGCTGACTTGGGCAAATGCGAATTCTATCTGGTGCTCGCCATGGGAGCTTCATTCAAGAGCGCATTAATGTCAGGGGCCAAATTTCTTGGCGGAAGTTTCGAGGATGTGAATTTTTCGTATGCGGACTTAACCGGCGCGTCATTCCTAGTTGACAATATGGGCGGAGAAATAGACTTAAGTGGTGCAGATTTTACTCATGCCAAATTAAATAACACGATTTTCAGTGGTGCTCTATATAGCCCCCAGACAAAATTTCCAGACGATTTTTTACCCGAGTCCGCGGGGTTGAGATTGAAAGAGATATAGCCGTTTTGTGAAGCGCGGAGGTCAATCCGTAAATTCTCGCTCCGGTTTTGTAATGGCATGTTCGATGTTTTGGCAGGAAATACTTGCGTTTAATTTTTGCTGTCACCAGCCCTCGAAAGCCAAGAGATAACGGACTTTGCGAGTCACTCAATGGACTGTACGCGACGAATTGTGAGTTTGACCATGCAAACCGTTATTGACATGTGATGGAGATAACGTCCACTTGGTTCGCTCAGCAAACTGCTCCGTGCGATGTGTCAAATTCAATTAGGTCAGGTCATCAGAAATAACTTGTCTCTAGTTTCAAATCCCGTCAAAAATCTGAGAAACGTCAATCAACGGCTTATCTCGATTTCCTGAAATGTCTCATGGTGCCGGAGAGAGGAGTCGAACCCCCGACCTCTTCATTACGAATGAATTGCTCTACCAACTGAGCTACACCGGCACTGCTCCTGCAAGAAATATATGCAAAAGCACAAAACTGATTTTAGCAGCAATCAATCTGAAAATTAATTCACTTTAACTTCAATGTGTTGCCTGCTTGATATCCGCGATGCGTTCCGGGCGGCAGCGGTAGATTTCTCGGTAGGCGGCCAGGCGTGGCAGCAGTGCAGCGTGGCGTTGTGGGTTGGGGGTGAAGGCTTCGCGTTGCGGTGGTTTGGCGCAGATGATGGCTTCCTGGTTGGGCTGGTTGTTGGCTGCCAGCCAGGCCAGGCGTGCGGCGCCGAGGGCGCCGCCGGTTTCGCTGCCGATGTGGGTGACCATGCGGACGTTGAGGGCGTCGGCGATGAGTTGGGCCCAGTAGGGGCTGCGGGAGCCGCCGCCTACCAGCGACAGTTCCTTGACTTCGGTGCCGGCGGTGTGCAGCGCGGCGAGGCCGTCGGCCATGCCGAAGGTGACGCCTTCGATGACGGCGTAGCCGAGCGCGGCGCGGCCGTGGGCGTGCGACAGGCCGTGGAAGACGCCTTGGGCGTAGGGGTCGTTGTGCGGGGTGCGTTCGCCGGACAGGTAGGGCAGGAATAGCGGGGCGTTTTCGAGTGCGGTTGCATCGAGCTCGGCGATTTCGCCGAGCAGTGTCGCTTCGTCGACGCTGACCAGGCGGCAGAACCAGCGCAGGCAGCTGGCGGCGGAGAGCATCACGCTCATCTGATGCCAGCGGCCGGGCAGGGCGTGGCAGAACGCGTGCACCGCTTGCGCGGGGTTGGGGCGGAAGCGATCGTTGACGACGAACAGGACGCCGGAAGTGCCGAGCGAGACGAAGCCGTCACCGGGATTGACCGCGCCGATGCCAACCGCGCTGGCGGCGCCATCGCCGGCGCCGCCAGCGACGATCACTTCGGGCGACAGGCCCCAGGCGTCGGCCACCTCGGGCAACAGCATGCCGGAGGATTCACCACCTTCGACCAGGCGCGGCATGTGCGAGCGATTCATTGTAGTGGCGGCCAGCAGTTCATCCGACCAGTCGCGCTTGGCGACATCGAGCCAGAGGGTGCCGGCGGCGTCGGAGGGTTCGGATACTTTGTTGCCGGTCATTTTCAGGCGCAGCCAGTCTTTCGGCAGCAGCACGGTGGCCATGGCCGCGAAGATGTCGGGCTCGTGATGCGCCAGCCACAGCAGCTTGGGCGCGGTGAAGCCGGGCATGGCGAGGTTGCCGGCGATCTGGTGCAGTTGCGGCGTGCGTTCGGTCAGCTCTGCGCACTCTTCGATGCTGCGCAAATCGTTCCACAGGATGGCCGGACGCAATACGCGCTCTTGCGCGTCAAGCAGCACTGCGCCGTGCATCTGGCCGGACAGGCCGATGGCGCGCACTGCGCGAAATTGTTGCGGGACTTTGGCGCGCAGCTTGGCGATGGTTTCGCAGGTGGCTTGCCACCATTGGTCGGGGTCTTGTTCCGACCAGCGTGGTTGCGGGCGCGATACGGTCAGTGTGCTGCCGGCGTCGGCCAGCAGGTTGCCGGCCTGGTCGATCAGAACTACCTTGACTTCTGATGTGCCGAGGTCAATCCCAAGATACATAACCCCATCCTTTTTTCAATAGCTCCTCTATAAACCTACTGCGCACTCCCAATCTCTGTCCTGCGATGCTCGCTGTACGTCAGTACAGCTGCGCTTCTCGAACAGACCTTGGGAGCGCTCGCTACGGTTTCTAGAGGCGCCGGTGCTGTCTTAGTTTTTTTACTTGTTTTTTTGCTGAGTTGTCTTGCTTAGTTATCTTCTTTTATCAGCCATTCTTGGGCCTTGATCAACGCCTCGCGCATCGGCAATTCCAGCTGCACGGTGCCGGCTAGTGTGCCCCATAAGGCGGGATCGGCGCAATAGGCGCGGACGGGGTCGGCTGATGCGAGCATGGCGCGGGTGGCGGCTTCGTCGAAGATGCCGTCTTGATAAGCGTAGGGCAGTTCGTTGTTGGCCCAGCGTTGCAGGAACAGGAAAAACAGCGCCGGCAGCATCAGCGTTGCGTGCGGTACGACGCCGCGGGCGATGCATTCTTGCAGGGTCGGTACGATGAAGCCGGGGATTTTCGAGAAGCCGTCGGCGGCTACGCGCTGGTTGCTGTCCTGGATGTTCGGATTGCCAAAACGCTCCAGCACCGTGTCGCGATAATTTTCCAGGTTGAGTGGACTCGGCGTCAGGCAGGGAATGACGTCTTGCGTGACGTAGTCGAACGCCATTTGCCGGATATCGGGGCGGGCGCAGCCTTCGTGGATATAGGTCAGGCCGACCAGCGTGCCGGCCCAGGCGATGCAGCTGTGGGTAGCGTTGAGGATGCGGATCTTGGCTTCTTCATACGGCAGCACCGAGTCCACCATTTCGACGCCGACTTTTTCCAGTGCCGGACGACCAGCGGCGAACTTGTCTTCGATCACCCACTGGATGAACGACTCCGCCATGAGCGCGCAAGGGTCGGCCTTGCCGCAGGCTTGCGCGACGCGCGCACGTACTTCGTCGGTTGGGCGCGGCGTGATGCGGTCGACCATCGAGCTGGGGCTGCTGGTATTGTTGATCACCCATTGCTGCAGCGTGGTTTCGCCGCGCAACGCCAGGAATTGCAGCAGGCCGTCGTGGAAGCGTTCGCCGTTGTGGCGCAGGTTGTCGCAGTTAAGTAGCGTCACCGGGCCGCCGTTGGTCGCTGCGCGGGCACGCAGGATGGCAGTGATGGTGCCGTAGATGGTGTTCAGTTCGCCTTGCAGGTCGGCGGCCAGATCCGGATTGCCGGTGTCGAGGCGGTGGTGATGATCGAGGTAGTAGCCGCCTTCGGTGACCGTGAATGAAATCACCTTGGTGGCGGCACGGGCGCCAAACGCGGTCAGTTCCAGCAGCGATGCATCCCACGGCACGATGTGCTTGATCGAGCGGATCGTCTCGTAGTTGCGCACGCCGCCCGGCGTCACCGTTTCTAGCGTGTACGCGCCACCCTGGCGTTCCAGGGCATCGAGCAGCGGTGTCATGTCATCGCGGATGTTGGCCAATGCCAGCGACCAGCCGCTCGCGCCGGTCTCTGCCAGATGATGCAGATAGACGGCCTGGTGCGCACGGTGGAAAGAGCCGGCGCCGATGTGCAGCCAGATGTTATCGGATGCGGCGGTATCGGAGGAAGTGACTTGCATGGTGTGTCCTGAATAAATAATGTTGATATCGCCTGTGTCTACTTTGTCTATGCGACTGCCGCATGCACTGCGTCCTGAGCGCTGGCGGTGTGCGCGGTGCCGGCGGTATCGAGCCGGCGCAGCGCACGGCCGTCGCTGTCGAACAGATGGCAGCGTTGCGGATCGGCGGAGACGCCGATTTCGCTGCCGCGCGCCATCTGGACCGTATCGGGTACGCGTAGCACCAGCGGTTCATCGGAGGCACTCGAATCGGCATACAGATAGGAGAAATCGCCGAGCGCTTCGAGTACCGTGAACTTGGCCTTGAGTATCGGTGCGTGCTGATCGAGCAACAGGTGTTCGGCGCGGATGCCGATGCTGACCGCATCGCCGATCTTCAGGCTGCCGGCCTCGACCGCGACCTGCTGTCGGCCGCCATGCGCCAGCTCGACCAGCACGCCGTCAGCGGCGATGCTGGCTACCTTGCCATCGATGAAATTCATTTTCGGCGAGCCGATGAAGCCTGCTACGAAGCGGTTGGCCGGATGATGATAGAGCTGTTGCGGCGAACCGATTTGCTCGATGCGGCCAGCGGACAGCACGACGATCTTGTCGGCCAGCGTCATCGCTTCGATCTGGTCGTGTGTGACGTAGATCATGGTGGTCTTGAGCTGATCGTGCAGGCGCGAAAACTCAAGGCGCATCTTGACCCGCAAGGCAGAATCCAGGTTGGACAAAGGTTCGTCGAACAGGAACACGCTCGGTTCGCGCGTGATGGCGCGGCCGATGGCGACACGCTGGCGCTGGCCGCCGGACAAGGCCTTCGGCTTGCGGTCCAGCAGGTGATCGATGTGCAAGGTCTTGGCCGCTTTCTGTACCGCGGCGTCGATCTCGGCTTTCGACTTGCCGGCAATTTTCAAGCCAAAGGCCATGTTGTCGTACAGCGTCATGTGCGGATACAGCGCGTAGGACTGAAACACCATCGCAATACCGCGCTTGGCTGGCGGCACGTCATTCATGCGGGTGTCGCCGATGAACAGGTCACCGCTGGTGATGTCTTCCAGGCCGGCGATCATGCGCAGCAGGGTCGATTTGCCGCAGCCGCTGGGGCCGACGAAGACGACGAATTCGCCATCGACGATGTCGAGGTTGATGTCGCGCATGACTTCATTGTCGTCGTAGCTCTTGACGAGATTTCTGATTTTTACGCCTGCCATGATGATCTCCTTCTGTTTTTTATTTTGCATCGCCGGCCGCTGGGCGGGTCGGCGATGCTGTAAATGAGTTAAGCCGGTTCACGATTGCGCGGTCTGCTCAGGCCGCCAACAAATCCGCCAGCTGCTGCATATCGTCGAATACCAGTTCGGCGCCGGCCGCCAGCAAGCGCGCGCCTGCCTGGTTACGGTCGTGGGCGACGCCGGTGAAACCGAAGACGCGGATGCCGGCGGCGACCGCCGAACGCACTCCGGTGACGCTGTCGTCGATGGCGATGCATTGCGTTGGCGCGACATCGAAGCCGGCGGCGGCGGCCAGGTAGACATCGGGCGCCGGTTTCGGCTTGCCCATGTCGTGGCCGCTGTGGATGTGGCCGTCGAACAGATCGAACAAGCCGCAACGGCGCAAGCCGGCGTCGATGCGGGCGATGCTGCTGTTGCTGGCGACTGCCTTGGGCAAGGGCATGGCCGCCAGCACTTCGCGCACACCAGGCACCGCGGTGACTTCATCGCTGCAGGCGCGGCTGACGATCTGGTTGATCGATGCGTAATCCGTGCTGCGCAAGCCGAACTTGAACTGGGCATCAAGCTCGCCCAGCAGCAGGTCGGTCATCATGCCGAGTCGTTCGGCAATCGCGCCGTGCAAAGCACGTTCCGTATGTGGATTGCGTTCAGCGAGGTAGGGCAGCAGCTGGCGATGCAGCACGCCGAGGGCGATACTTTCGCTGTCCAGCAATACGCCGTCGCAGTCGCAGATCAGGTGGCTGATAGCTTGGTTCATCGCTTGGCTCATTTCACTGCGCCAAAGGTGAGGCCACGCACCAGCTGCTTCTGCGCCAGCCAGCCGAGCACCATGATCGGGGCAATCGCCAGCAGCGAGGCCGCCGACAACTTGGCCCAGAACAATCCTTCCGGATTCGAGTAGGAAGCGATGAACACCGTCAGCGGAGCGCCGTTGACGCTGGTCAGGTTGATGCTCCAGAACGCTTCGTTCCACGACAGGATGATCAGCAGCAGCGCCGTCGAGACCAGCCCTGGCATCGATGTCGGCAATAGCAGGTACAGCATTTCCTGCCAGGCGTTGGCGCCGTCGATGCGCGCCGCTTCGAGGATTTCCTTGGGCACGTCGTTGAAGTAGGTGAATGCCATCCACACAGCGATCGGCAGGTTGATCAAGGTGTAGATGATAGTCAGCCCGGTGACGGTGTCGAGCAGGCCGGTGTTCTTGGCCAACAGGTAGATCGGGATCAGCACGCCGACCGCAGGCATCATCTTGGTCGACAGCATCCACAGCAGCAGCTTCTGAGTGCGTGCAGTTGGGAAGAAGGCCATCGAGTAGGCTGCCGGCACGGCAATCGCCAGCGCCAGCACGGTCGAACCGAGCGAGACAATCAGCGAGTTGCTGACGAAGTTCATGTAACTGCTGCGCGCCAGCACTTCATGGAAGCTTTCCAGCGTCGGCCAGAAGATCAGTGTCGGCACATAGGCTTGATGTTCCGTCTTGAAGGCGGTGATGGCAACCCAGAAAATCGGAAAGAACAAGACGATGGCGCAAGCCCACGCCAGCAATCCCAGCCAAAGGCGGTTTTTATTTTTAGCGCTCATTTTTCGTTCGCTCCTTTCAGATTCCTTGCCATCATCCGCACCAGGAAGAACGACACAATATTTGCCAGGACCACAGCGATGATGCCGCCCGCCGAGGCGATGCCTATATCGAATTGCTGCAGGCCGATCGAGTACACCAGGTAAGCCAGGTTGGTAGTCGCCGTGCCGGGGCCGCCGGCGGTGGTGGTGAAGATTTCAGCAAAAATCGACAGCAGGAAAATCGTTTCAATCATGATCACGACCGTGATCGCGCGCTTGAGATGGGGCAGCACCACATACCAGAACACGCGGATCGGACCGGCGCCGTCCAGTTGCGCCGCTTCTTTCTGTTCGGTGTCCAGCGATTGCAGCGCGGTCAGCAGGATCAGGAAGGCAAATGGAATCCATTGCCAGGCGACGATCATGATCACCGACAGCATCGGATATTCAGCCAGCCAGTCGACCGGTTCCAGGCCGACCAGGCGCATGGCCCATGCCAGCAAGCCGTACACCGGATGCAGGATCATGTTTTTCCAAATCAGGGCGGCTACGGTCGGCATCACGAAGAAGGGGCCGATCACCAGCAAGCGGGCGATGCCGCGGCCGAAGAACGGCTGATCGAACAGCACCGCCAGCAAGGTGCCGCCGACCACGCTGATCACCAGCACCGAGCCGATCAGCAGCAGCGTATTGAGGATCGACGGCCAGAACGCCGGATCGTTGAGCAGGAATGCGTAATTGTCTAAGCCGACAAAACCGGTTTCGTCCGGCATCATCAGGTTATAGCGAATGACCGAGAAGTACAGTGTCATTGCCAGCGGCACGATCATCCACAGCAACAGCAGCGACACCGACGGCGTTTGCAGCAGCCGTACCGCTTTGAATTTGCTGGGATTCGGCCGCGTCGGTGCGACCGCATCGGCGACCTGGACGGTTTGAGTGAGCATGATGATTTACCTCGTTACTTTTTTCACGCCGATTGGCGAGATGGGTAGGGCGGACACAGCGTGCCCACGTGCGGATGCACACCGCGTATTTGGCTGCTTCGCTGTCGTGCTCACGCGTGGGCACGCTGTGCCCACCCTACGGATTACTTGCGGACTTTTATTTGATATAACGTCCTTGACGCATCATCCGTTCAGCCTGCGACTGCGATGTCTGCAGCGCCGCTTCTACCGTTGATTTGCCTGCCAGCGCGCCTGCAATCGCCTGGCCGACTACGGTGCCGAGCGATTGGAATTCAGGAATCGTGGCGAACTGGATACCGGTGTACGGCACCTTTTGCAATGTCGCATCCTTGGTGTCGGCCGACTGGATCGCGTTCAGCACGAAGTCGGAGTAAGGCGCAGCCTTTTTGTACTCTGGCGAGGCGTAGGTCGACATGCGGGTTCCTGGCGGCACCAGGCCCCAGCCTTTTTCCTTGGCGACCAGTTGGATGTATTCCTTGGAGGTAGCCCAGGCGGCGAATTTCTTGGCGGCGTCTTGCGACTTTGACGATTTCGGAATCGCCAGCGACCAGATCCACAACCAGTGCGCGCCCTTCGGCGTGACAGCGACCGGCGCCGGCGCAAACGCTACCTTGCCGACCACTTTCGATTCCTTGCTGCTGTAGATCATGCCGGCCGCCACAGTGGCGTCTATCCACATGCCGCATTTGCCGCTGGAGAACAGCACCAGGTTTTCATTGAAGCCATTTGATGTGGCGCCTTGCGGGCCGTATTTGCGCAGCAGGTCGACGTAGGTGGTGACGGCGTTTTTCCACTCTGGCGTGTTCAACTGCGGCTGCCATTTTTCATCGAACCAGCGGCCGCCGAAGGTGTTGGCGATAGTGCCGATGATGGCCATGTTCTCACCCCAGCCGGCGCGGCCGCGCAGGCAGATGCCGGCGATGCCGTTCTGCTTGTCGGTGAGTTTTTCAGCGAAGCCGGCGATGTCCGTGTAGGTCGGGTGATCCGGCATTTTCAAGCCCTTTTCCGCGAACAGGTCCTTGCGGTAATAGGTCATCGAGCTTTCGGCATAGAACGGCAGGGCGTACAGCTTGCCGCCTTCGGTCAGGCCATCGCGCACGGTCTTGATCAGGTCGCCCTCGTCGTAGCTGGCGGGCAGGCCTTCCATCGGCGCCAGCCAGCCTTTCTTGGCCCAGATCGGCGCTTCATACGCGCCGATGGTCATCAGGTCGAACTGGCCACTGCCGGTGGCGATGTCGGTCGTGACGCGCTGGCGCAGTACGTTTTCTTCCAGCACGACCCAGCGCAGCTTGATGTCTGGATTGGCGGCTTCGAAATTGGTGGAGAGTTTTTGCAATTCGATCATGTCTGGATTGTTGATCGTTGCGATGTTGACGGTAACCGGTGCGGCCCATGCGCTGCTGCAAAGCATGGCCAGCGGGATCAGGCTGAGCGGGGCGAGGATGGTCGAAAACGAGCTGCTGCCGATGTTGCGACGTTTCATGTTTGTCTCCATTGTAGGAATGATTAATTCGCCATGCCGACTTGCGCGGCTTCGCGTTATCACTTTCTCAGGCTTGCAGCCCGGAACGTTTTATAACGTTGTCTTTTGTTTCACATTCCGGTATTGCTACCAGTTGATCATGAAAATATTGAGCAAAAGACTTTTCGTTGAGCAAATAATCATCCATGATTCGAGGCGTGTCAAGATTTTTTACCGAATATATGTAGCTCGAAGTGTTCTGCGGCGTTGCGCTATCTGGGACAATTCCCGGTCGAATGCCAAAAGCAGGGCGGCGGCGTTGTCGGCGATTTGCGTTGCAAATGCGTTTGCCTGACTGCCGCGCCAAAAAAAGGAAATCAGATGGCATCAAGAAATGAAAAGCTGGACCTCGCCGCCCGGGCGGCTTGGATGTATTACGTGGCCGGCAATACACAGAACGAGATCGCCGATCACTTGGGGATCTCGCGGCAGATGGCGCAGCGTCTGGTGGCCTATGCGCGCGAGTCGGGGCTGGTCAAGGTACGCGTCGAGCATCCGGTGTCGAATTGCCTGGAATTGGCGGCTGCGTTGCAGGAGCGCTATGGCCTTGAGCAATGCCATGTGGTGCCGAGTCTTGGCTCCGACGGCAATGTAGTGGACGAAGCCGGCGTGCAGCAGATGCTGGCGGTGGTTGGCGCCGAGGTGATGGAGCGTTACCTGCAGCAGGAGACGCCGTTGGTGGTGAATGTCGGTTCGGGCCGGACCTTGAAGGCGGTGCTGGAGGCTGTCACTGAAATGGAGCGGCCGCAGCACCGGATTGTGTCGATGGTGGGGGCGATTGCGGCGGATGGTTCATCGAACCGTTATGACGTGGCATTGACTGCTGCCGATAAAATCCAGGCGCGTTTCTTTTTCCTGCCGGCGCCGCTGGTGGCCGATAGCGCGGAGGATATGCGGCAGTGGTGCAATCATCGGGTGTACCGCATCGTGGCGGATTTGGCGTTGCAGGCGGATGTGACCTTTATCGGGGTCGGGACGATTGCGCCGGGCTGTCCGATGCATGAGGATGGTTTCATTACTGCGGATGAGGTTGCGCAGTTGCAGGGGTATGGTGCGGTGGGTGAGATGATCGGGCATGCGATTGCCGGCGACGGGCGTTTGATTGCGTCGCCTATCGAGAATCGGGTGACGAGTTTGCCATTGACGTCGCCGCCTGCGAGGCCGGTGATCGGGATGGCTGGCGGCGTGAAGAAGGCTGAGGCGATTCGGGCGGTGTTGCGGGGTGGGTGGTGGTCGGGGTTGATTACCGATGAGTATTGCGCGCGGTTTGCGTTGCAGGATGTTTGAAATGTCCCGCAGTTAAAACGGTGGTCGTTACATGGAGCGCTAGTTAAATGGGGTCAGTAGTTAAATGGGGTCAGAGTTTTTTTTCGCGGTTTTTTGCGAAAATTACTCTGACCCCTTTTAACGGGCCACGGAGTGAGTGCGGTGGTGTATCAGCCTTGTTCGTCTGATTCTATTTAAAACGGTTGCTACTCCGTGGATACTTGCCGGGGGCGGCCCGGCAGCCGCTCACTTTTTGCTTCGCCAAAAAGTAAGCAAAAAGGCGATCGCACAGCCGTTGCCCGCCTACGGCGGGTTCCCAAATGAGCCGTGCGCCAGTCGGATGGGACACAAACTCGCTTCGCTCAAACATGTGTCCCATAATTCCCGACTGTCACCCGTCCCATTTGGCAACGTCAGCATGCGAAAAGTCAAAAGCAACTGCAACTGCAACTGCAAAAGCCAATTCAAAAACAACGTCAAAACCAATAACAACGTCAAAACCAACCCCACGCAGTTAAATGGGGTCGGAGTTTTTTTTCGCGGTTCTTTGCGAAAATTACTCTGACCCCTTTTAACGGGCTACGGAGTAAGTGCGGTGGCGCATCAGTCGTGTTCGTCCGGTGCTACTTAAAACGGTTACCACTCCGTGGACACTAGCCGGGGGCGGCCCGGCAGCCGCTCACTTTTTGCTTCGCCAAAAAGTGAGCAAAAAGGCGATCGCACAGCCGTTGCCCGCCTACGGCGGGTTCCCAAATGAGCCGTGCGCCAGTCGGATGGGACACAAACTCGCTACGCTCAAACATGTGTCCCATAATTCCCGACTGTCACCCGTCTCATTTGGCAACGTCAGCATGCGAAAAGTCAAAAGCAACTGCAACTGCAACGGCAAAAGCTAATTCAAAAGCAACGTCAAAATCAACAACAACGTCAAAATCAACCCTGCGCAGTTAAATGGGGTCGGAGTTTTTTTTCGCGGTTCTTTGCGAAAATTACTCTGACCCCATTTAACGGACTACGGAGTGAATGCCTTGGCATTCGCAAGCTGTTTATTCGCTGGAACGCTCGCGGAATTGCAGGGGTTGTTCTGTGGTTGGCGAGGTCGGGCCGCAGCCGGTTGAGCAGGAGCTGCAACCGCTGCCGCAGCCGCCGGCTGCGCTTGTCGGTTGCAGGCGTTTGCCTAGTGCGCGTAGCAATGTCGGGCGCGATGCGGTGCTCAGGGAGTTTGCCAATGCGGCTTGCCAGCGTTGGCTGGTGGCCGGCATCAGGCGGCGGCAGGCGTAGATGAGGCTGGCGACTACGGCTATGCCGATCACGATGTCTTGCACCACGAGAAATGGCGTCATGTCAGGAGCCTCGTAATTTGGTAGGTGAGGAATGCTGCCAGGTAGGCCAGGCCGAACAGGTAGGCGGTGGCGATGGCGACGATTTTCCAGGAGTTGGTTTCGCGCCGCATCACTGCCAGCGTCGACATGCATTGCGGAGCGAACACGTACCAGGCCAGCAGCGCCAGTGCAGTCGCCAGCGACCATTGATGCGCAATCATCGGGCCCAGTTGCGAGGCAATCGCGTCTTCACTGCCGGACATCGCGTACACCGTACCCAGCGCCGACACTGCGACTTCTCGCGCCGCCATGCCTGGCACCAATGCAATGCAGATCTGCCAGTTGAAACCGATCGGCGCGAATACATATTCCAGCAAGTGGCCGATGCGGCCGGCCAGGCTGTAATCGATGGCCGGCAAGGTCGCGCCTTCTGGCGGGCCGGGGAAGGTGGAGAGGAACCACAGCAGCACGGTCAGCGCCAGGATGATGGTGGTGACGCGGCGCAGGAAGATCAACGCGCGTTCCCATAATCCGATGGCGATATTGCGGGCGCCTGGCAAACGATAGGATGGCAGTTCCATCAGCAACGCATGTTCGCTCTTGTCCTTGCGCATGCGCTTGATGATCCAGGACACCGCCAGCGCGCTGAAGATGCCGGCTACGTACAACACGAACAGCACGATGCCCTGCAGATTGAACAAGTTCCAGACGCTGCGGTTGGGGATGAAGGCGGAGATCAGCAGCGTGTACACCGGCAGGCGCGCCGAGCAGGTCATCAGCGGCGCCACCAGGATGGTGGTGAGGCGGTCGCGCGGGTCCTGGATGCTGCGGGTCGCCATGATGCCTGGGATCGCACAGGCGAAGCTCGACAGCAGCGGAATGAAGGAGCGGCCGGTGAGTCCGGCCTTGAACATCATCCGGTCCAGCAGGAAGGCGGCGCGCGGCAGGTAGCCGGATTCTTCCAGCACCAGGATGAAGAAAAACAGGATCAGGATCTGCGGCAGGAACACCAGCACCGTGCCCAGTCCGCCGAAGATGCCGTCGCTGATCAGGCTGCGTAGCAGGCTTTCCGGCATGGCAGCAGCGACCCAGGCGCCGACTGCGGCGACGCCGGCCTGGATGCCATCCATCAGCGGCTGCGCCCAGGAAAACACTGCCTGGAAAATGAAGAACATGATCGCCGCCAGCAATGCCAGACCGAACACCGGATGCAATACCCAGCGATCGATCGCATCGTCGATCATCGAGGTGTTGCGCGGCATCGTGACTGCCGCCGCCAACATGCTGCGCACCTGTGCATGCAGATCATCGTCGACGCTTCCGGCGGGTGGCGTCGGCGTGCCGCTCTGGTCGAGATGGTTGATCAGGTCACGCGCGCCACCGCTGCGCACTGCGATGGTTTCGATAACCGGGATGCCGAGCCGGCGTTCCAGCTCTTCGCGATCGATCACGATGCCGCGTTTGCGGGCGGCATCCATCATGTTCAGCGCCAGCACCATCGGTCGTCCCAGACGTTTGACTTCGAGCACGAAGCGCAGGTGCAGGCGCAGGTTGGTGGCATCGGCCACGCATACCACCAGGTCCGGCAAAGCTTCGCCTGGCATCTGGCCGAGGCAGACCTTGCGCGTGATCATTTCGTCGGGGCTGGTCGCTTCCAGGCTGTAGGCGCCGGGCAGGTCGAGCAGCTGGAACAGGCGGCCGGAAGGAGCGGTGAAGCGGCCCTCTTTGCGTTCGACTGTAACGCCGGCGTAGTTGGCGACTTTTTGCCGGCTGCCCGTCAGTTGGTTGAACAATGCGGTCTTGCCGCAGTTGGGATTGCCGACGAGGGCGATCCGTAATGAAGCAACTGAGGACGAGGCTGACGAGGAAATCGGGGAAGCTGAGGAGGAAGCGCTGGAAGACATGTTTCTTTGTTTCAGGAAGCGGTTTGGACATGCACCCGCTGCGCTTCGGCGCGGCGCAGGGCAAAACGGGTGAAGCCGACCTGGATCATCAACGGATCGGCAGAGATGGGGCCGCGCGCCACGACACTGACCTCTTCACCCTGGACAAAGCCGAGTTCGCGCAAGCGCTGGGCAATCGGATCGCTGGCGAGTACATCCTCGACGAGTTCGATAACGGCGGGCGTGAACGGCGGCAAATCGCAAAGTCTCATACAAAAACCATGATCAATAATGATTCTCATTATATACATTCAAGGCTGTCTGTATGTGTTTGCGGCATAAAACAATGAAACAATGTGTTTCAAATTTGGCAGCACGGGACACAAAAATCCCCCAGCTTGCTTGACAGCATTACCCGCTTTGCGTTTTACTTGGCGCAATTTTCTGCACCGCAACAAATCACATGGCGCACTACGTTCGCCATGGCAGCTTTGCTGCTGCCCCAAGCCTGATCCTGAATTCACTCCAGACTGTCGCGTAAAGCAGCCCCAGCGCATCGGGGTGCCGCATTATCGGGTGCGCTGGGTAGCGCTAACATCGGCCGGATTCTTGCTTTAGGCTTCAACGTTATCAACTTACCCTATCGAATGATTGGACCACGCATGCGACTCCATAAAATACTTGTCTTGTCATCCTTGCTGTTGACGGTGACCTTGAGCCAGGCCGAAAGCGGCGTCACGGCAACCACTATCACCCTGGGCCAGTCGGCGGCGTTTTCCGGGCCGGCCCGGGAATTGGGCAAGGGCATGTACGACGGCGCCCAGGCTTATTTCGATCAGGTCAACGCCAGTGGCGGCGTATTCGGCCGCAAGATCGTCCTGAAGACGCTGGATGATGGTTATGAACCGGTGCGGGCGGCGGCCAATACCAAGCAGTTTATTGAGCAAGACGATGTACTGGCGTTGTTCGGTTATGTCGGCACGCCGACCGCCAACGCCTCGATCCCGGAAATCAGCAAAGCCAAGATCCCGTTCTTCGCGCCATTTACCGGCGCGCAGTCGCTGCGCGAGCCATTCAATCGCAACATCTTCAACATCCGCGCCAGCTACTTTGCCGAAACCGAGAAGATCGTCCAGCAGATTACGACCTTGAAGTTGAATCGGATTGCCGTGTTCTATCAGAACGATGCCTATGGCAAGGCAGGGCTGGAAGGAGTGACGCGTGCTTTGAAGAAACGCAATATCGAGGTCGTCGGCCTCGGCACGGTTGAGCGCAATAGCGTCGATGTCGCCGATGCAGTCGCCAAGATTCGGCAAAGCAAGCCGCAGACGGTGATCATGGTGTCCGCCTACAATTCCAGCGCCGCCTTCATCAAGGCGATGATCGCTGCCGGCAGTCCGCCAGCGTTCTGGAACATCTCCTTCGTCGGCAGCCAGCAACTGGTCAACGCGCTGGGCAAGGACGCCAGCGGGGTGCAGATCGCCCAGGTGATGCCGGCGCCATGGGACGAAGTCCACAGCATCGTCAAGGAGTACCGCAAGTATTACCTGCAAAACGGCAAGCGCGAATGGGATTACGTCAGCATGGAAGGTTTCATCGCCGCCAAGATTTTTGTCGAGGGTTTGAAGCGCGCCGGCAGCGGCCTGACCCGGGATGGTCTGGTGCGCGCGCTGGAAACCATGAACCACTATGACGTCGGCGGCTATTTCGTGACGTTCACGCCGACTAATCACAACGGCTCGGAATTTGTCGATCTGACCATGATCTCCAAGAACGGCCGCTTCCTGCATTGATAGAGTCGGCATAACTGGTAAGTTTCAGGTAATTCTGAGAACAAGAAATCCATGCAGCTTTGCATGGATTTTTTTTTGCGCTGCCATCAATCGGCTATCTCTGCACATGTTTGAGGTGCTTCGCCTGAATACGAATAATCATCCGGGCTGTACATATGCAACAGAGTTGCATTACAATCCTGAATATGCAACTGTGTTGCAAATATGCATTTGAGCGCATCCGCCAATCCCATCATCTTTTCCGTGCCAGGGCTCCCTATGAAACAAGCAAAGAAATTCCCTGTCACCGTACTGTCGGCGTTCCGGGAAGCAGGAAAAATCCCCCTGCTGGCACGCTCCGCCTGGTGGCGCGTGTTGCTGGTGCTGCCGCTATGCCTGTTGCTATGGCTCGGGGTGTACTGGGCTTTGACGGGAGAAGTGTGATGAATCCGGCTATCGCATTGCATGACCTGACGGTTGCCTATCGCCGCCACCCAGCCCTGCATCACATCAGCGGCCGCTTTGAGCGCGGTACGCTGACTGCGGTGGTCGGCTCGAACGGCGCGGGCAAGAGCACCTTGTTGAAAAGCCTGTTGGGATTGGTGCGGATCGACAGCGGGAAAATCGAAATCAATGTCGCGCGCAAGCGCATTGCTTATCTGCCGCAGCAGGCCGAGATCGATCGCAGTTTCCCGATTTCGGTGCTGGATTGCGTATTCCTCGGTTACTGGCAAAAACTGGGCGTGTTCGGCGGCATCAGCCAGGCGATGGCGGCGCGTGCGCGCGATGCGTTGCTGGCGGTGGGCTTGCAGGGGTTCGAAGCGCGCGCGGTCGGCAGCCTGTCGGCAGGGCAGTTCCAGCGTGTCTTGTTTGCGCGCATCCTGGTTCAGGATGCCGAGCTGATCCTGCTCGACGAGCCATTCAATGCGGTCGATGCCAAAACCACCGAAGACCTGCTGGCGATCATTCATGCCTGGCACGCCCAGCAGCGTACCGTGATTGCGGTGCTGCATGACCATGAACAGGTGCGTCGCCATTTTCCGCAGGCGCTGCTGTTGGCGCGTCGGCTGGTGGCCTGGGGCGATACTGCGCAAGTGCTGACCGAATCGCACCTGCATCAGGCCAAGCACATGCCGGAAGCGCCCGATCCGCACGCGGCGCCATGCCAGGCCAAGGAGGCGGCATGAACGCGCTGTCGCATATCCATGATGTGTATCGGCTGGCGCTGGCGCCGTTTGAAGAGTTCGCTTTCATGCGGCGGGCATTGATCGGGATTCTGGCGCTGTCGCTCAGCAGCGCACCGCTCGGCGTGTTGCTGACCTTGCGCCGCATGAGCCTGTTCGGCGACGCACTCAGCCATGCGGTGCTGCCGGGCGTGGCGATCGGCTTCATCCTGTTTGGCCTGTCGCTGCCGGCGCTCAGCATCGGCGGCTTCCTGGCTGGCGTGATCGTGGTTGCAGTCGCTGCGCTGATCAGCCGGGATACCGATCTCAAGGAAGACGCCAGCCTGGCGTCGACCTATCTGACCGCACTGGCGCTGGGCGTGATGCTGATTTCGATGAGTGGCTCCAAGCTGGATTTGCTGCATATCCTGTTCGGCAATGTGCTTGGCGTCGATCAGGCCGGCTTGCTGCTGGTGGCTGGCGTCAGCACCTTCAGCCTGCTGCTGGGCGCATTGACCTATCGCGGCCTGCTGCTGGAAAGTTTCGATCCGTCCTTCCTGGCCGCCAGCGGTAATCGTGCCGCGCTGTTCCAGCAAATGTTCCTGATGCTGGTGGTGCTCAACCTGGTTGCCTCGTTCCAGACGCTGGGCACGCTGATGGCGGTCGGCCTGATGATGCTGCCGGCCGTATCGGCGCGGCTCTGGCATGACACCTTGCCGGCGCAGCTATGCAATAGCGCGCTGCAGGCGGCGCTGTCCGGTTATGCCGGCTTGCTGCTGTCCTACTACACCGGCGCCCCTTCCGGTCCGACCATTATCGTTTGCGCCGCGGCCTGTTATGTGGTGTCGCTGCTGGTTGCTCCGCGCGGCTGGCTGCCACAGTTGCTGAAGCGGCCGCACTTGCAGGGATGAGTTGAACGCATTTCATCGGTATTTCAATTTCAAGGAGTCATAGTGAACACAGTGCAAAAATTAGCCGGCCTATTTCTGGCCGCATTGTTGGCGATATCCGGCAGTGCGATGTCGGCTGAGCGGATTCCCGTCGTCGCCAGTTTCAGCATTCTCGCGGACATTGTCAGCAATGTCGGCGGTGAGCGTGTGGCAGTGTCGATGCTGGTGGGGCCGGACCAGGATGCCCATGTATTCGAACCGGCGCCAAGCGATGTGAAGAAGATCGCCCAGGCCAAATTGGTGGTAATCAACGGCCTTGGTTTCGAGGGCTGGATCGAGCGCCTGGCCAATGCCGCCGCCTACCATGGCGTCATCGCAGTGGCCAGCGACGGCATCCAGCCGCGGCAACGTCCGGGACATGGCAATAACGCGGCGCTGCGGCCCGATCCGCACGCATGGCAGGATCCGGTCAATGTGATGACTTATACCCGCAACATTGTCAGCGCCCTGAGTAAGGTCGATCCGGCTGGTAGCGAGATATACAAGGCGAACGGCGCCAAATACCTGCACCAGCTGGCGCAACTGGATGATTGGGCGCAGGCGCAGTTCGCCCAGATTTCCGGCGCCCAGCGCACCGTGATCACCTCGCACGATGCCTTTGAGTATTTCGGCGCGCATTACGGTGTGCGTTTCCTGGCGGCACAGGGCGTATCGACTGAAAGCGAGCCGAGCGCACGGGATATCGCGGCGCTGATCCGGCAGATGAAACAGCAGCATGTCAAAGCGCTGTTCTTTGAAAACATGAGTAATCCGCAACTGCTGCAGCAAATCAGCAATGAAGTTGGCGTTGCTCCCGGCGGCAAACTGTATGCCGATGCCTTGTCGCCACCGAGTGGTGACGCGCCGACGTATTTGCGCATGATGCGTTACAACATGACGCAGATATTGGGGCGTTTGCGCTTGAATTGAGCGGTGTCTTAGCCCAGTTCTTACTTTGGGTAACGTGTGGCTTGTGCATGGGGGAAAACTTCACCAATTGTTACTTTTTGTCGTGTAAATCGACAGGTTTTATTCGTGTTTTGACGCCGTGATGTGAGCACAGTCGGGATCGTAGGGCGAGTAAATAGATGCCCAGGTACGACGAGCAGGAATCGGTCCTTTGTTTCTGGAGAGTACGAATAAGTACCCATCTAACGTCATTTATTAGTTAAACATTGTAAATTTGTGTCAACGATAGTTAAAAATCGTTCTTTGTTGTGGTGTCATTGCTGGCTTGCTTTTACTCTTTGCCTACTTGCTTGAACAGCTTGTCTGATTAGTAAATAGATAACGAATGAAGTAATCGATTGGATTTGGCCGAGCAAACTCCAAAAGAATAGATTTGTTAAATCGGCAAATCTGATTGCTTGATTCATTTTCAACAGTCAAAGAGTAAATAGATGCAAAAATTCAATGGTGTTCTTCAAGACGCGCAATGGGAGAAGCTGGAGCCTTTGCTGGTCGGCCGGCCTGGTGATTCCGGGATGTCGGGCCGCGACAACCGCATGTTCATGGAGGCCGTGCTGTGGGTGGCGTTAAAGTCGGGGTCGTGGAGCAATCTGTCGCCGGAGTTCGGCAGGTGGCGGACCAGCTACATGCGTTTCCGGCGCTGGACCAAGGCCGACGTCTGGCGACGTCTTTGCGACAGCTTTGCCGACGACCAGGAACTGCTCACGCTCCTTAGTGCAATTACGCAGCTCGGCGACGAACACACGCGCCAGAACACCGAAAGATCAATTCGTCGCACCAACATCAAAATGTATGACCGTGCCCTGGCTTCTTCACGACGCGTCGTCCCGCAGCAGATTAGTGGCGACGAACATGCGTCGTCGTGGGTTTGGCTGGTGAGCAACGATGCTCAGAAAGAAATGGGTTGAGCAATTGCTTGCCTGGCAAGGACCGGGCGGGAGTCGGGAGTCGGGAGTCGTCATGACACCGGATATCAACGCCAGGATCAGGTAGATCGTCTGGGTCTGCCCAATGAGGCCCAATTGTTGAAAAATTAAGGCTATGCAGCTCGCCGGGCGCTCGCAGCTGTATTCATGGCCATTGCATTTTCGATGATTTAAATTATCTTTTTTGCTATATTTCACCTACATCTATAAGTAGGTACAGCTCTCTAATGCCTAAGCCCGTCGCACCTACATCGTGCCGGATCAGGTATTATCGCCACTTATATGGCTGTGTACGATAGGAAACTTTCTTAGCGCTGTGCTTCGCAAGTCCTTCCGCATTTCCTCAATACATAAAATGAATGGCCCACTACGGAGCCCGAGACGAGTCCAAGACAGCACAGTTTGGGCGATTAACATTCGATTAAAAGTACGATATTGATGAATTTCATTCTGTATTCGGATATTGGCGAAAGCACGATCAATAAAAGCCTTGGTTTGCCAGAGTACAGCTACTACTTTGTCTTGAAAGCATTCCGCAGCGCATTGGCCGAACTCGGCGCAGTGACGCTGGTGCGTGATCCAGCGACGGAAGTCGATCCGCTGTTTGAAGCGTGCCAGCAGCGTGGCGAAGAATGCGTGTTCCTGTCCTTTTCCCCGCCGAATAAAACCTTGGTCAATCTGAAGTGTCCGACCGTGTCGGTATTCGCCTGGGAGTACAACAACATTCCCAACGAACAGTGGGATGACGATCTGCGCAACGATTGGCGTACTGTATTCGCCAGCCATGGCCGGACCATCACCTTATCGGGCTATACGGCGCGTACCGTCAAGGATGCAATGGGCGCGGATTTTGCGGTGTTGGCGGCGCCGGCGCCGCTGTGGGAACACTTTGCCGAAGCCCGCGCACGGCTAGGGCGCAGATCGCCAGGTATCAACACAGAGATTCAATTGCGCGGCACGGTACTCGATAGCAGGGTGCTCGGGCTGTCCGCGGACAGCTTGCTCCCCAATACCGCGCCTCCGGCGCCGGTGGTGGAAGCAGCTCCCGTCGTGGCGCCGGAGCCACCACCGAAAAATCTGCGCTACCGTCTCTCGGTAACCAAACGACATCTGCTGGACTGGTACCGCGAAGCATTGCGTGACTTGTTGCCTGCATGGCTGGCAGACACGGCGGCGACCGCCGCGCGCAAGAGCTATGCAATCGTGCGGCCAAGGCCTGCGCCTGCGCCGGTACCACCGGCGCCGCCAGTGGCGGTGGTTGAAGAGCCGGAGGTCCAGGTCAAGCTGGATGGTGTGGTGTATACCTCGGTGTTCAGCCCGAAGGACGGCCGTAAAAACTGGTTCGACATGGTCACCGCGTTTTGCTGGACCTTCCGCGATGTCGACGACGCGACGCTGGTGCTGAAGATGAACGATCGCGATTTATCTTCGTATCGGCCGACCCTGATGACCTTGCTGTCGCAGCTGGCGCCGTTCAAATGCCGCGTCGTCACCTTGCATGCCTTCCTAGAGGATACGACATACGAAAAATTGATCGGCGCCACGACTTATTACGTGAATACTTCGCTGTGCGAGGGGCTGTGCCTGCCGCTGATGGAATTCATGTCTTGCGGTGTGCCGGCGATAGCGCCGAAGCATACCGCCATGGAAGATTACGTCGACGATAGCGTTGCATTCATCGTCAAATCGGGACTGGAACACAATGTCTGGCCGCACGATCCGCGCGACTTGTTCCGCACATTGCGTTACCGCCTCGATTGGGCCTCAATTTGCAAGGCCTATCGGGATAGTTACCAGATGGCCAAGGACGCGCCGGAAAAATATGAACAGATGAGCGGCCGCGTTCTGCAGCGCATGCAATCGTACGCGTCGGTTGGCGTGGTGAAGGAACAGCTGCAACACTTTTTCCAGCAGACGGAGCCCAGCTTGCGGGATCCTGATTCCGTCAGCACCCGTACTGCGCAGTTTTCTGCATCATTATCGACACCCTTGACCGGTCCGGCCGCCTGATCTGAATAGACCCGCACATGATCATCATCATTTACTCAGATACCAACGCCGGTTCGATAGAAAAGAATCTGGGTTTGCCGGAGTACAGCTATTACTTCGTGCTGAAAGAATTCAAACCGATCCTGGAACGGATGGGCATCGTGGTGCCGGTTACCGATCCGGCGCGTGAAGTCGATGCGATTTATCGTAATGCGCAGGCCCATGGAGAGAGCTGTGTGTTCCTGTCTTTCTCGCCGCCGCACAAGACGGCGATTGGCCTGGAGTGCCCGACCATACCGGTGTTCGCCTGGGAATTCAATACCATCCCGCAGGAGATGTGGCAGGACGAGCCGCGCCATGACTGGCGCATGGTGTTCGGCAAACTCGGCTGCGCCATCACCCATTCCGAATTCACCGTGACGTCGGTGCGTGCAGCGATGACGCCGTCGTTCCCTATCGTTTCCGCTCCGGCCCCGGTGTGGGATCGCTTTGCCGGAATCCGCCAGCGATTGGCGCTGGCAGGACGTTCCGATGGCGTGGAGCTGCAAGTGGCCGGCACGATTATCGACAGTCGCACCACCGATCTCAGCCTGTTCGGCCCGAACCGCCGGCATGATGCCAAGCCCAACCTGATCCGGCCGGCTGAACTGGCGCGGCAACAGCCGGACCGGGTGCATATCGATGGCGTGGTGTACACCTCGGTGTTCAATCCGTACGACGGCCGCAAGAACTGGTTCGACATGATCGGCGCATTCTGCTGGGCGTTCCGCGATACCGAGGATGCAACGCTGGTGTTGAAACTGACCCATCACGACATCAAGACCGCGATCGACGCACTGCTAGAGGATTTGTACAAGCTGACGCCATACAAATGTCGCATCGTGCTGATACACGGCTATTTGGCCGATGCCGAATATGAAAAGCTGGTGGCGGCCACCAGCTACGTGGTCAACACATCGCACGGCGAAGGGCAGTGCCTGCCGCTGATGGAGTTCATGTCTTGCGGCAAACCAGCGATTGCGCCAGACAATACCGCGATGGCCGACTACATCGATAGCGAAAACGCATTCGTCATCGCCTCCAGCGAAGAGCCAAGCCATTGGCCGCATGACCCGCGCCAGGCTTATCGCACATTGCGTTATCGAATAGACTGGGACGGCTTGCGCCATGCCTACACGGAGAGTTATCGGGTATTCAAGCAAGACCGCGCACGCTATGAGCAAATGAGTGAAAGCGCGGTAAGCAGCTTGCAAAAGCACTGTTCGCAAGCCGTAATCGGACAGCGCCTGCGGGAATTTTTGGCGGCGCATGCGCTCCTTGCAAGCGGCATAGCTCAGGACCCGGCTCCGATATGCTGAACATTCTGTCCAGCCTGTCTATCCTGTTCAAGGGCAAGGTATCAGCCGAGCCGGAACTGGCTCCGTTGATTTCGAAAGAAGGTGTGGTCGATTCGCGCGTCTGCGGCTTGATCGATGCGGTGCACAGCGGCTGGTTCAATCACGCCAGCGGCGAACTGGCTGCCGGTTTCAAGATCACCAGCGAAGACGTGGTGCTCGATGTCGGTTGCGGCGATGGCGCGGCGACGATCTTTGCAGCGCGTTGCGGCGCCGAAGTGATTTTTTCCGATTCCGATGCCGGCAAGATCGCCCGGCTGGAGGCGCAAGTAAAGAACACACCGGCGCGCGCGGCGCAGGCTCTGGTTTGCGATACCGATCCACTGCCACTGCCGGACCAGCGCGCCACCCGCATCATCGCGATGGAGATGCTGGAGCATGTCGACGATCCTGCACAGGTGCTGGCCGAGCTGGTGCGCGTCGGCCGGCCTGGGGCCTTGTATCTGCTGACGGTGCCGGACCCGGTCGGCGAACATGTGCAGCAGCAGCTGGCGCCCGCCGCCCATTTCCAGAAGCCGAACCATATCCACATTTTTGAGCGCGACGCCTTTGCAGCGATGATCGCCAATGCCGGATTGGTCGTCGAAAGCCGCCAGTCTTCCGGTTTTTACTGGAGCATGTGGATGTGCCTGTATTGGGCCAGCGTGCCGAAACAAGGTGGCGCAACCCTGGATCAGATCAAGGCGCCGTATCCACCGCTGTTGAACGAATGGGCAAACACCTGGCATCAGTTGATGCAAACGCCCGGCGGCGACAAGGTGAAGGAAAAGCTGGATGGCTTCATGCCGAAGAGCCAGATCATCGTGGCGCGCAAACCGGGGTGACCAATGAAGCACAGTGCTGAATCAATAACGGGATCAGGCCGAACATGAATCGACGGATAGCAGATATTCAATTATTGCGCGGCATCGCCGTGC
Source organism: Collimonas sp. NPDC087041 (assembly GCF_044745265.1). Taxonomy (NCBI): domain Bacteria; kingdom Pseudomonadati; phylum Pseudomonadota; class Betaproteobacteria; order Burkholderiales; family Oxalobacteraceae; genus Collimonas; species Collimonas sp. NPDC087041. Next base: position 359,829 of record NZ_JBIUZX010000005.1, on the reverse strand, counting down.
TTTTTGTGCTGGTCGAGCATACCCAGTTCAACCTGTTCGGCGAACCGAACCGGCTGCTGACCTACCTCTATCCGAACTTCGGCGGCTGGACCGGGGTTGACCTGTTCTTTGCCATTTCCGGTTTCGTGATCGCGCGCGACCTGGTTCCGCGCATGGCGCGCGCGGACGGACGCCAATTTTCCACCCTGCTGAGTTTCTGGGTGCGGCGCGCCTCGCGCCTGTGGCCGTCTGCGTGGCTGTGGCTGGCGCTGATCCTGGTCGCCACCGTCGCTTTCAATCACTCCGGCGCTTTCGGCCTGTTGCAGACCAATCTCGACGCTACGCTCGCCGGTGTGTTCAATTACGGGAATTTTCGCCTGATCGCGGTCTTCGGGCGCTCTGAATACGGCGCCAGCTTTCCGTACTGGAGCCTGTCGCTGGAAGAACAGTTCTATCTGTTGCTGCCGTTGGCAATCCTTATCTTTCGCCGTTGGCTGCCCTGGGTGTTGATCGTCCCTGTGATCGTGCAATTGTGCGCGCATCGCCACTATGACCTGATCTGGATGGGAACCCGCTCGGATGCGCTGATGCTTGGCGTTCTGCTGGCGATATGGAGCCAGCACGACAGCTATCGCCGCTTCGAGCCGACGTTCCTGAAAAATCGCCTGTGGTTGCGCTGGATTGTCCTGGCTGCGCTGGTGATCGCGTTGGGGGCGATCGGCTCCTATCATTTCGCGGAATGGCGTTTCTGGGTCGGGACCGTGGCGTTGATCTCGATACTGCTGGTGTTCATTGCATCCTATGACCAGGATTACCTGATGCCGGACAACCCGCTCAAGAAGGTTTTCCTGTGGCTAGGCAGTCGTTCTTATGCGCTGTATCTGACGCATATCCCAGCATACCTGGCCAGCCGCGAAATCTGGTATCGCATCGAGCCGGTGAATACCGTTTTTAGTAAAAACTATAACGGCCGCCTGGCGCTGACCGCAATCGTGCTGGTACTGATTTTCAGCGAATTGAATTATCGCTTCGTCGAAACGCCGTTCCGCGCGCGCGGCAAGCGGCTGGCCGATCGAATCAATCTGCAACCCGGCTGGTTCCAGGCGTGGCTGTCCCGCTTCAAGGGACGTCCTTCAATGAGCACGGACAGCGAGAAACCCTAGCATGCGCAAGTTGATCAGCAAATTATTCGGCGGCAGGCCGGCAATCGGTCCGGCAACGGTGATGCCGCAGTCGTCGCTTGCATCGCCTGCGGCTCTGCCGGAAGTCAACCATTTCGATATCGGCCTGAAAGATGCCGGCTTCGACGGTTGGTATCGGGTCGAGAGCGGCGAACTATATGAAGGTTTCGCAATCGGAGTGGACGATGTGGTGGTTGACGTTGGCTGCGGCGAAGGCGGTTGCGCCTTGTTCTGCGCCAATCGCGGCGCCCATGTGATCGTTGCTGATATTGATGCAGCCAAGGTTGCCGCAAGCGTGCAGCGCCTTGCCGATACGCCGGCAAGACTGGTGCAGGGCGTGGTGAGTGACGCCAATCCCTTGTTGCTGGAAGACGGCATTGCAAGCCGGATCATTTCGATGGAAGTGATGGAGCATGTCGACGATCCGGCGCAGTTCCTGCGCGAGCTGGCGCGCATCGGCAAGCCGGGCGCGCAGTATTTGTTGACGGTGCCCGATCCGGTGGCGGAACAATTGCAGGTGGGCCTGGCGCCGGAGGTGTATTTCCAGAAACCGAATCATGTGCGGATCATCCAGCGCGATGAATTTGCAAAACTGGTGACCGATGCCGGCCTGGTCATCGAACGCCAAGGTTCGTATGGCTTTTACTGGTCGCTCTGGTGGCTGTTTTTTTGGGTTTGCAAGGTCGATCTGTCGAATCCGCAGCACCCATTGTTGAATAGCTGGACGCGGACTTGGGAAGCCTTGCTGGACAGTCCGCAAGGCAATCAGGTCAGGAAAAGCATGAATGACCTGATGCCGAAATGCCAGGTCATCATCGCCCGCAAGCCTGGAAAGCAGTAATGCAGAACGAGCGATATGTCACCATGGTTTTCCGTGTGGAGGAAAGATCATGGTAAAGGATAAGCAAATGAGACGACTATTTATTACCGGAGAATCTGGATTTGTCGGCCGTGCATTCGACCGCCTGCGTGCGCATGTGGTCGCCCAGCATGGTTGGGAACTGGTGAGCGCCGAGAGAGAATATGATCTCCTGGATGCCGATTCGCTGGATCGTGTACTGAGCAATGCGAAGCCGGATGCGGTAATTCATCTCGCCGGTCAGACCTTCATCCCGGAGGCGTTTCGCGACCCGGAACATACTCTGGATGTCAATCTGCTGGGAACGTTGAAGCTGCTGCAATCGTTGCAACGCAACGGGTTCAACGGCAGCTTCTTGTACGTCAGCTCGGGTGATGTCTATGGCCGCGTGGACCCGGCGCTGTTGCCGATAACGGAACTACAAGTGCCGCGCCCGCAGAATCCCTATGCAGTCAGCAAGGCGGCGGCTGAATTGCTGTGCTATCAATGGAGTTGTAACCTGCCTTGGCGCATTATGGTGGCGCGACCATTCAACCATATTGGTCCGGGACAGCGCGAGGATTTCGTGATTTCCAGCGTAGCGCGTCAAATGGCACGCATCAAACTTGGTCTGCAGGAGCGCCGCATACTGGTCGGCGATATCGACGTGAGTCGTGATTTTCTTGATGTCGAGGATGTCATTTCCGCATACCTGGCATTGCTGGAGAAAGGGCAAAGTGGCGAGGTTTATAACGTCTGCTCGGGCAAGGAGTATCTGATCCGCGACATGATTGCCAGCATGCTGTACCTGACTGAAATAGATGCCACGATTGAACAAGACCCGGCACGCATGCGCCTGTCGGATTTGCGGAGAGTGAAGGGCTGCAACCAGAAGATTGAGTTGGCAACTGGCTGGAAGCCGGGCATCTCAATGCAGCCTACATTGCTCGCTGTCCTGGCCGACTGGGATGCCCGCGTGGCAGCAGAGAATGCTGCGCAGTGAGTTGCCGATATGCGTGTAATGATCAGAAATAAAATAGGTGGAGATAAATAGCGATGACAAAAACTGCACTGATTACCGGTGTGACCGGACAGGATGGCGCCTACCTTGCCAAGTTGCTGCTTGATAAAGGCTATAAGGTTTATGGTTTACTGGCGCGCCGCAGTAGCGACACGTTGTGGCGTTTGCGTGAACTTGGCATTGTTGAACAACTGCATTTCATTGAAGGCGATCTCGCCGACGCCACTTCGACGATCCGCGCCGTGTGCCAGGCGCGTCCGGATGAAGTCTACAATTTGGGAGCACAAAGTTTCGTTGGCACCTCCTGGAATCAACCCGTCGTGACTGGGATGGTTGACGGATTGGGCGTGACTCACATGCTGGAGGCGATTCGTCAATTCAGACCAGAGGCTCGTTTTTACCAGGCTTCAACCAGTGAGATGTTCGGCCTTATTCAGGCAGAGCGCCAGGACGAAAATACACCGTTTTACCCGCGTAGCCCATATGGCGTGGCCAAACTGTATGGCCATTGGATTACAGTCAATTACCGTGAAAGTTTCGGTTTGCACGCGTCGAGCGGTATCTTGTTTAATCATGAATCCCCACTGCGAGGCATTGAATTCGTGACGCGCAAGGTGACCGATGCTGCTGCTCGCATCAAACTCGGCAAGCAACGAGAGCTCCGACTAGGGAACATTGATGCCAAGCGGGATTGGGGGTTTGCTGGTGATTATGTTGAAGCCATGTGGTTGATGCTGCAACAGGCGAAGGCCGATGACTACGTGATTGCCACCGGCGTCACCACCAGCGTGCGCGACATGTGTCGCATTGCTTTTTCCTATTTGGATTTGAACTATGAAGATTACCTGGTGATCGATCAACAGTTCTTCCGGCCGGCCGAAGTCGACGTGTTGCTTGGTAATCCCGCAAAGGCTCACGCCAAGCTAGGTTGGAACCCAAGGACCGACCTTGATGAATTGGTCCGGAAAATGGTCGATGCGGATATACGTCGTGTCGGTAAAGAATAAGGGAGATAAAAAATGCGTACTCCAGAACTAGACCACCCATTGACGTCGACTGCAGTAGTTGTTCCGGTGGTGCTTTCAGGCGGCGCTGGAACCCGCTTGTGGCCAGTCTCACGCGAAGGCCATCCGAAGCCCTTCATCAAACTGCCTGATGGTAAGAGCTTGCTGCAAAAAACCTATCAGAGAGTGGCGCAGTTGGGAATTCGCGGCGATATACTGAGTGTCACCAATCGCGATTACTATTTTCAGAGCAAAGACGAATTCATTTCGGCCGATCTCAGTTGCCAGCATCGGCCGCATTTCATTCTAGAGCCATCAGGCCGCAATACGGCGCCGGCAATTGCTGTGGCTGCGCTGTCGCTGCGTGCATTGCATGGTGATAACACCGTCATGGTGGTGATGCCGGCGGATCACCTGATCAAGGACGTCGACTGTTTTACAGAAGCGGTCAGGCATGCCATCGAGGTAGCCAAGCAAGGCTACTTGGTGACATTCGGCGTGCGTCCGTTGGTACCGGAAACCGGTTACGGTTATATCGAGTGCGGTACGGAGATCGATGGCGAAGGCGCGGCTCAAGTCAAACGTTTCATTGAAAAGCCTGATGCGGAAAGGGCCGCTGCTTTTGTGGCTAGCGGCAAACATCTTTGGAATGCGGGAATTTTCTGTTTCGCGGTATCGACTTTTCTCAGTGAATTGGAGAAGCATGCACCAGATATCTTGGCGTTGGCAGCGGCTTGCGTTGAGGCCAGCCCCGCCAGTCCGTCGGCCGGCGTACTGTTACAGGAATTGGATAACAAGAGTTTCATGGCAATGCCGGACATTTCGATCGATTATGCAGTGATGGAACGCTCTGACCGGGTGGCAGTGATCCCGGCCGGCTTTGACTGGAATGATATCGGTTCCTGGGGGGCGCTACGGCAGCTGGTCGAGCCGGATGCTCAGGACAACCGTGTACTGGGCGAAGCGGTGCTAATAGACAGTCGGAATAATTATATTTACTCGGAGCAGCGACTGGTAGCAACGGTCGGCGTCAATAACCTGATCGTGGTCGATACGCCGGATGCATTGCTAATCGCGCATCCGGATCATGTGCAGAACGTGAAGAAGGTGGTACAGCAACTCAAGAGCAGTGAACACGATACCTACAAATTGCACCGCACAGTGTTCCGTCCTTGGGGTAGCTACACGCTGCTGGAGCAGGGGCCAAACTTCAAGATCAAACGTATCGTTGTCAAGCAGGGCGCATCGCTGTCGCTGCAAATGCATCATCACCGCAGCGAACATTGGGTGGTGGTGCATGGAATGGCGAAGGTGGTCAATGGCGACAGGGAAATCTACGTTAACACCAACGAATCCACTTATATCCCGGCCGGCAGCAAGCATCGCCTGGAAAATCCCGGGATGCTGGAACTTGTCATGATTGAGGTTCAGAGTGGTGCCTATCTGGGTGAAGATGACATTGTGCGTTTTGATGACAAGTACGGTAGGTGCAAGTAATGCAGCAGACGGGTATCCAGACAGGGTTGCAAAACGCCGTTCGCTCGTTGTGGCGTTACCGTGGATTTGTCGCCGGCAGCGTGCGCCGCGAGTTCCAGGCGCGCTATCGCAACTCGATGCTGGGAGCAGCCTGGATGGTGCTGAATCCGCTGGCGATGATTGTCGTCTATACAGTGATTTTTTCACAGCTGATGCACGCCCGCCTGCCTAACGCCAGCAGCCAGTTTGCCTACGGCATTTACCTTTGCGCCGGCTTGCTGACCTGGGGATTCTTTACCGAAGTCGTGTCGCGCATGCAAACCGTTTTCCTGGAGAACGGCAACCTGATCAAGAAATTGAGTTTCCCGCGCATCTGCCTGCCGATCATTACGGTGCTCAACGCGAGCTTGAATTTCGCCATCATCTTCGGCTTGTTTCTTTGCTTCCTGATATTGTCCGGCAATTTTCCGGGCTGGGTGTTCTTTGCCATCGTGCCGGTGCTGCTGATCCAGATATTGTTTTCGATCGGGCTCGGCATCATCCTCGGTGTGCTGAACGTGTTCTTTCGCGATATCGGCCAACTGTTCGGTATCGTGCTGCAATTCTGGTTCTGGTTCACGCCGATCGTGTACACGGTCTCGACCCTGCCGGGGAAGATCCAGACCTTGCTCAAGTTGAATCCGATGGCGTCGCTGATCCTCGCCTATCAAGGTATTTTTGTCAGTGGTACGTGGCCGGATTGGAGCAGCCTGCTGCCGGTGACGCTGATCAGCCTGGCGCTGTGCTGGTTCGGCCTGCAACTGTTCCGCAGGCATGCAGGTGAAATGGTGGATGAACTCTGATGGGTAAGGTCAACGTAAAAGGTTTAGGCAAGGCCTACAAGTCATACGGCGGCCGCTGGTCGCGCCTGGCTGAATGGGTGCTGCCGTTTGCCAAGCCGCGGCATCAATTGCATTGGGTGCTGCAGGATATCGATTTCGAACTGGCGGCAGGTGAAGCGGTGGGCATTGTCGGCATCAACGGCGCCGGCAAGAGCACGTTGCTGAAAGTGATTGCCGGAACCAGCCAGGCCAGCGCCGGCAGCATTGACATCCAGGGCCGGGTAGCGGCGCTGCTGGAACTCGGGATGGGCTTTCACGCAGATTTCACCGGGCGCCAGAACGCCTTCATGGCTGGCCAGTTGCAAGGCTTGAGCAGCGTCGAGATCGAGGCGCTGATGCCGGCTATCGAAGCTTTTGCCGAAATCGGTGAATACATGGACCAGCCGGTGCGGACCTACTCCAGCGGCATGCAGATGCGGCTGGCGTTCAGCGTGGCGACGGCGAGCCGGCCAGATGTGCTGATTGTCGACGAGGCCTTGTCAGTCGGCGACGCCTATTTCCAGCACAAGAGTTTTGAACGGATCCGGGAATTCCGTCGCGCCGGCACGACCTTGCTGATCGTCTCGCACGACCGTTATGCGATACAGACCATTTGCGACCGCGCCATCCTGCTCAATCGCGGGCGTCTTGAAATGCAGGGCGATCCGGTTGAAGTCATGGATTATTACAACGCCATGCTGGCCGAGCGCGAACGACAAACCGTGCGCCAGGAGCGCCTGCCGGATGGCCGCCTGCGCACCATTTCCGGCACCGGCGAAGCCAGCATTGCCGACGTCACGCTGCTGGATGACGACGGCAGGAAACTGGACGTGGTCGAGGTCGGCAGCCATGTGACGCTGGAAATCCGGGTGCAGATCAATCGGCCGGTTGAACGTCTTGTGTTGGGCTACATGATCAAGGACAAGCTCGGGCAGTCGATCTTCGGCATCAACACGCATCGGCTCGGCATACCGCAGACCGATTTGCTGCCCGGCGAAGAGCTGGTATATCGTTGCCGCTTTCCGATGAACCTGGGCAAGGGCAATTATTCCGTGGCGATTTCCCTGTCGCGCCTGGATTCCCACCTCGACACCAACTATGAGTGGCGCGACTACAGCGTGATCTTCCATGTGGTCAATACGCGGCATCCCGATTTTGTCGGTTGTGCGTTCCTGGACGCAGTGATGGATGTCGAGCGTTCCCAGCAACACGTAAATTCTGATATCGACGGAGTGACGCCATGACCAGACTCTTGGTCGACTGCACCTTTGTATTTAATCATCCGGAACTGAACACCGGGATACAGCGTGTCGTCCGCAACATCGTCAACCATTTTCCATCCGTGCAGGATGAAGTTGTTTGCATTCCCATCATATTCAAGCAGGGCAAGATACTTGAGGTTAAGCAGCTGACGCCGAAGTATGCGGATGGCTGGCCCGGCCGCGCGCATCGAACGCTGGAGGAATGGGCGAATAAGGTGGCGCATAAATTGATACAGATACGACATCGCTACTGGTGGCTGAATTCGCGCCTTATGCGTTTGTGGCCGTGGAATGCCTATCGCTTTGTGCGCAGGGCCACGAATCTGGTGTTTCATGTGTGCAGCCTGTCTTTCGTACTGCCACGGATGTTGGTTGAATGGTTTCTGAAGAAAATCGAAGATCAGTCACGCGCCGCCGAATTGGAGTTTCATGGCAGCGATATTCTGGTGCTGCTGGATTCATCATGGCATACCGATTTTTTCCCGCTAGTCGAGAAATTGCAGCAGCAAGGACTGCCGGTGGTGTCGGTGATCTACGACCTGATTCCGATGACGCATCCACAGTTTTGCGACAACTCGCTGGTGCAGGTATTTGACCGCTGGTTCGAATGGATTGCCAATACGGCAAACGGCTTCATCGCCATTTCGAGTACGATCAGAGATCAGGTGCGAGACGAGGTGCAGCGCCGATTGGGTAGCGACAAGGCAGATCGGCGCTGGTTTGATTTCTTTCATCTTGGTTCCGAGCTGGATTTGGTTGAATCGAACAAAGCGGTACGTCCTGCGGTGCAGAAATTATTTGCATCTGGCCGTTCGGTCTACTTGATGGTCAGCACCATCGAACCGCGCAAAAACCATGTTTACCTGTTGGACGCCTTTGAGCAGCTTTGGGCGAACGGCAGCGATATCGTATTGTGTTTTATCGGGCGTATCGGCTGGAAGAATGAACAGTTGATCGAGCGTGTCCGAAGCCATGCGGAACTGAAGCGGCGCCTGTTCATGTTCAACGATCTCAGCGACGTCGAACTGGAGTATTCCTACAGCCACGCAAAAGCCCTAGTGTTCCCGTCGTTTGTCGAAGGCTTCGGTTTGCCGCTGGTCGAGGCCATGCAGCGCGGTTTGCCGGTGATGGCCAGCAATATTCCGGTATTCCATGAAATCGGCGGCGAATATATCAGCTACTTTGATTTGGCGCGGCCTGAGTCCCTGAGCAACCAGGTTCGACAGTTCGAAGAGAGCGGTGCTTTTCCGGCGGCGCGTCATATGGCCGATTGGTCATGGCTCAATTGGGAAAACTCAACGCGTCAGTTGGTGCAACGTATCCTGCATCATGTAGAAGTACAAAAGCAGGCACACAAAGACGCACAAAAGGAAGCAGAAAAAGAAGTAGAAACGCATTCGCAAAGCGGCGCTGATGAACCTGAACGTTGCCCTCAATAGCAAGGCGCTACTGGCGCCGCGCACCGGCATCGGCAACTATGTCGCTGAGCTGGCGCAGGCGTTGCAACAGGATCCCGGCTTGCGGCTGGAATATTTCTATGGTCTGCGTTGGCAAGATACATTGGCGACTGCGCCAATGCCCGGTTATTCGAGCTGGGCGGGAGCGGTCAAGCGGGTGCTGCCCTGGGCTTATAGTGCGCGCAGGGCGGTCGAGCAGGGCTGCTTCAACCGCGGTGTACGCAAGATCCGTCCCGACGTGTATCACGAACCCACCTTGTGGCCGCTCGATTTTGACGGGCCGATGGTGATGACCTTGCATGACCTGACGCATATTCACTATCCGCAAACGCAACCGCAGGATCGTCTGAGGGAAATCGAAAGGCGCCTGCCGTCGGCGTTAACGCGCGCCAGCCGCATCCTGGTCGATTCGGAATTCATCGGCAAGGAAGTCCGGCAGCAATTCGGTTTATCTCATGACAAGGTAGTGGTGGCGCCGTTGGGCTGTTCATCGATTTTCCAGCCGAGGAGTGCGGACCAGCTGGCCGCACGCCTGCAGGCCATGGGCCTGACGTATCGCCGCTTCATCCTGGCGGTCGGTACGCTCGAGCCGCGCAAGAATTTATTGCTGACCCTGCGTGCGCATGCCCGTTTGCCGGCGGCGCTGAGGGCGCGCTTTCCGCTGCTGGTGGTCGGCATGCCGGGCTGGCAAGCCGGTGAATTCAGTGACGCACTGTCCGAGGCCGTCAGTGCTGGGCATGTACGCCTGGCTGGTTACCTGGATCAGCAGGACCTGGCTTGTGTGACGGCAGCCGCCAGGTTCCTGGTATTTCCGTCGTGGTATGAGGGATTTGGCTTACCGGTGCTTGAGGCAATGGCCAGCGGCACACCGGTAATTGCTTCTTCCAGTGCCAGCTTGCCGGAAGTGGCGGGGGCTGCCGCTACCTATGTCGATCCTAGGGATGACATCGGGCTAGCGCAGAAGATGCAGCGCATGATTGAAGACGACCAGGCTTGGGCGGAGCATCGCGCGGCGGGTTTGGAACAATCTCTCGAATTTTCCTGGGCCAAATGTGCAACTATTACTACTGAGGTTTATCGGCAGGCAGCCAGCAGTTGAGTCGGCAGCCCGGTAATATCTTGATTGCCGCCAGAGACCGGCAGTCTGCAACAACGAAAAATTGCCTCGCTCCCCTTGATGCATAAGGGTTGGAGGCAGATTAGACATGAAAGAGTGAGCAATGCGGGTTCTTCATTTTTACAAAACTTATCAATCGGAATCGTATGGCGGGATAGCGCAAACCATTTATCAGTTGTGCAAATGTTCACCCGCAAGCGGCATTGAAAGTGAAGTGCTGACGCTCAGCGACTCTCCTGAACCGGCCGAGTTGTTGTACGAGGGCCACATGGTGCATCGCGTCAAGCTCGATTTGCAAATTGCCTCCACCGGATTTTCACTCGCTGCTCTGAAACGCTTTTCTGAACTTGCCACCGATGCAGATGTCGTGCACTACCATTTTCCGTGGCCGTTCATGGACCTCGCGCATTTCGTTACGCGAATGAACAAGCCGAGTGTCGTTACCTATCACTCCGACATCGTGCGTTATAAGATTCTGTTGCAGCTGTATCGTCCTTTGATGCGGAGGTTCTTGAACAGCGTTGATGCGATCGTCGCCACTTCACCGAATTATCTGCAAACCAGCTCGGTGTTGGCAGAATATAGGGATAAAACGCAGGTTATCCCTATCGGTCTCGATAAAAGCAACTATCCGTCCCCCTCTGCGACTAAAACAGCAGAGTGGAAGAAACGGATTGGTGAACGTTTTTTCTTGTTTGTCGGGGCGATCCGCTATTACAAAGGACTACATATCCTGCTGGATGCGGCACGCGGTACAGATTATCCGATTGTAATCGTCGGAGCTGGGCCGATCGAGAGAGAGTTGCGGCAGCGCGTACGTGAACTGGGCCTGAACAATGTGATTTTCCTTGGCATCGTTGACGATGAAGATAAGGTGGCGTTACTGCAGCTGTGCTACGCGCTGGTTTTCCCGTCGCACCTGCGCTCGGAAGCGTTCGGCATTTCGTTGCTGGAAGGCGCAATGTACGGCAAGCCGATGATCTCCAGCGAGATCGGCACCGGTACAAGCTATATCAATAATCACGGCGAAACCGGGCTGGTGGTGCCGCCGAGCGATCCGGATGCGTTCAGGGCAGCGATGCGCCAGTTGTGGGATGACCCGGTACTGGCGGCCACCATGGGCACCCGCGCCCACGCCCGTTATCAGAAGCTGTTCACCGCCAGGGTGATGGGCGAGAGCTATGCAAGACTCTATCGCGATGTGCTGGACATGCATGGCTTGATGACGCGGCAGGTGAGCCTGGGAACCGAATAAAACCGGCGCTGGAACACTGAAATCCGCCGCTGAATAACGCAGCCGACAACGCGACTTTTGGCCATAACGATTTGTGATAGGATCGTGACAAATATAAATAAACTATTGAATTGATAGTATTAACAGTTAATAACTATTAATTACTATGCGTAACATTCATGTTTAATTTTTTGTATGTCACTAAATCGTTTATTTGGACTTATTTCCATATTGCTGATGGCGCTGTTCCTGACCTTGATCGGCAAGATCGTGGACAGCGAATGGGCGGTGTATCAACGCAGCAAGGAAAGTCTCCCGGCAATCAAGAATTTCTCGCTTGCTTTGCAAGTGGAGGAGAAACTGTCTGCCGAGCGCGGCCCGAATAATATATTGCTTGGGCAAAGGCTGGATGACTCCGCCGATGCCCGGATCAAGCTGCAGCAAGCCCGTGCCGCTACCAATCAATCCCTCTCTTCGTTGTTGCAAGCCATGCGTGCGCAATCGGATCCATCGTTTGATCCGATCATCGCGAACATCAAGGCAACCAAACTAAACCTTGCATTGGCGCGCAAGCAAGTCGATCTGCTGGCAGCCAAGAAAAAATCGGAGCGTGATGCCGATGCCGTCAGCGTCTCGGTTGAAATGATGGTGGCCACGGTCGAGATTTTTTCTTCAACCATCGGCAGCCTGTCCAGTCGCGTGATACGAGCCGATCCGCAATTTCACGATGGCGTGGAAAGTGCCCAGCTGAGCTCCAGGTTGCGTGATATCGCCGGCCAGCTTGGCTCCACGTTTACGGCGCCGGTGATCGCCAGGCGGCCGTTGACGCCGCAGGAGATCTACGCCTTTGCCAGTTTGACCGGGAAAGCCGATCAGTTGTTTTCGGTGATCGACCTGGAATTGCGTAGCTATCATATAAATCCGGCGTTCAAGGTCGCATTGGACAATATCCGCACGCACTATTTCGGCGACGGCGTCGACTTCCTGAACGGGCTCTTTGCCGCCGGCCGAACCTCCGGGAACTACGGTTTGAGTTCGGGCGATGTCGCCAGCCGTTACGTGCCGATGATGGCTTCGATTCCACAGTTACGGGAGTTGATCGTGGCGGAACTGATCGAAGAAGCGGAATCACGCAACCGGCGGGCGGGTTATCTTCTGCTGACGACCGTGTGCCTGGGATTCATCGCCGTCGGTGTGTTCGTGATGCTGATCCGGCTGATCCGGCAGCGCGTCCTGCGTCCTATCCTGGATGCCACCGATCTGTTCGTATCGTTCGCCAACGAACGCTTCACTGTGGCCATTCCGGAACACCGTTATGGCGACGAAATCGGCGATATGCTGCGCGCAGTTCGCGTGCTCAAGGCGCATAGCCTGGATAAAATCCGACTCGAAAGAGAAAGGGAAGAGCTGATCATCCGACTGCGCGCCTCGTCCGACACTGATTTCCTCACTGGGCTGCTGAACCGCCGCGCATTTTTTGCACAAGGTGAACAGCAGCTCGGCATCGCGCGCCGATATCAGCGGAAAATGGTGGCGATCCTGATGGACGTGGACCATTTCAAGGCAGTCAACGACGTGCACGGCCATCAGGCCGGTGACCTGGTGTTGTGCAATGTGGCGGAGCTGTGCCGTCACGAGCGGCGTAAAGTGGATCTTGTGTCGCGTTACGGTGGCGAAGAGTTTTTATTGCTGCTGCCAGAGATCGATTTGTCGCAGGGGATTGCGGTTGCGGAGAAGTTGCGGGCGGCCATTGACGCGCATCTGTTCCAGCTTGATGACGGCGTCGTACTGAAGATTACCGCCAGCTTCGGTGTGGTAGACCTTGAAGACGATGACAATCTGGAGTCCTTGATTGCGCGCGCCGACCAACAGCTTTATGCGGCAAAAAATGCTGGTCGGAACAGGGTCATGCCGGCGTGTCAGGTTGATGAGTTTATCGTCGCATAAAACTATCTCTATCCAACCTGCATGAGCGCCCGCCGACCGAGTGGGCAATCGTGGCTTTACGTTTTCCAGAGGGAAATAATTACGTCTTTGTTTGCTAGAATGGCAGGCTAATTTTCGGAGACGTAATGCGTAAAATTCTTTTCCTTTTTGCCTTCCTGGTGGCGCCGTTCAGCCATGCCGCCACCCCGCAACAACAACTCAACACACTATTCGACAGCGACTGGCAGTGGAGCATGCGCAACTCGCCCGAGTTTGCTACCGCTGTTGGCGATAATCGCTACAACGACCGTTTGTCCGATTCGTCGCTGGCGGCCAGCCTGACCGCCAATACCCATCAGGAGCAGATGCTGGCGCAAGCCAAGCAGATCGACCGCAGCAAGCTGAGCGGCCAGGAGCTGCTTTCCTATGATCTGTTCGTCTATGAAAAAAAGAAGAATATCGAGGCCGCGAAATTCTATCCGTACAACGCGGAGCCGATTTCGCAACTGAGCGGTGTCCAGTTCGATTTCCCGCAACTGGTGGCGCAAACGCCGTTTAACAACGCCAAGGATTATCGCAATTACCTGGGCCGCCTGCGGGCGCTGCCAAAGTATGTTGATGGTGTGATTGCTCAGTTGCAGCAGGGCGTCGCATCCGGTTGGGTGGCGCCGAAGGTCACCATGAGCGTGGTGCCAGGGCAGCTCCAGGAGTTTGTCGCCAAGATCGACAGCAGCCCGCTGGCGGCGCCGTTCGCCGACATGCCGGCGACGATTGCGCCGGCGCAGCGCACCAGCCTGGCGCGTGAAGGTAAACAACTTCTGCAGCACAGCGTGGCGCCGGCGATCAACAAACTGGAAGCCTATATCCGCACCAGCTACCTGCCGGCCTGCCGCGACAGCATCGCTGCTTCCAGCCTGCCGGGCGGCGCGGCGTACTATGCTTACAAGGTACGCGAAAACACCACCACCAACATGACGCCGCAGGAAATCCATCAGATCGGCTTGCAGGAAGTGGCGCGCATCCAGGGCGAGATGCAGCAGGTGATGCGGCAGACCGGCTTCAAGGGTACGTTCGCCGAGTTCATCACTTTCCTGAATACCGATCCGCGCTTCTACTACACCAAGCCGGAAGACCTGCTGGCCGGTTACAAGGCCATCATCAAGCAATCGGCGGCGCAGCTGCCGCGCTTCTTTGCCGATATCCCGCGTGCACCGGTGGATGTCAAGCCGGTGCCGGAAGTGGGAGCGGAAAACCAGGCGGGCGCCTATTATGAGCCGGGCACGCCGGACGGTTCGCGGCCCGGTTATTTTGTCGCCAACCTGTCGAAGCTGGATTCGCGTCCAAAGTGGGAAATGGAGACGCTGACCTTGCACGAATCGATTCCAGGCCATCACCTGCAAACTGCGCGTGCGCAGGAAATCAAGGGCTTGCCGAATTTCCGCCGCTTCGGCTGGTACGTCGCGTTCGGCGAAGGCTGGGCGTTGTATGCGGAGAGTTTGGGCGGCGAAATGGGTTTCTATACCGATCCATATTCGAAGTTCGGTCACCTCAACGATGAACTGTTTCGCGCTGCGCGCCTGGTGGTCGATACCGGCATCCATGCGTTGGGTTGGACGCGGCAGCAAGCGATCGACTACATGAACGTGAATACCGCCAATCCGCCACATGACAACCAGGTCGAGATCGATCGCTACATCATGGATCCGGGCCAGGCACTGGGCTACAAGATCGGCCAGTTGAAGATCAAGGCCTTGCGTGAAAAGGCGCAGCACGAATTGGGCGACAAGTTCGACCTGCGCTATTTCAACAATGCAGTGATCGACAATGGCGCCTTGCCGCTGGAAATGCTGGAAGCACAGATCGATGGCTGGATTGCGCAGCAGGCGCAGGCGAAGTAAAAGGTTTGCGGCGCCGGCATGGATATCGTGCCGGCGCCGCAAACCTTGATTCAATCAATCCTCTTCAAGCACTTGGTGCGGCATTCCTATCGCAGCGTATATGTCAGGGTGCCGTAGCCAAGTTGGTCAAAGCCGCCGCTATTCGGGCCGTAGTTGCCACCGCCGCCCTCGGGGCGGAGTTTGGCCGCAAACTGGCTGGTGTAAGGTGCGTCGAGTTTTTTCAATACCGCGTAATGGTTGTAAAACAGTTCCCAGGCAGGGCGTGGATCGCCTCGCCCGGCAGCTGAGATGTTTTCCTGCGTCACGTCGCTATTGGTGTAGCGAGTATATGGAACATCAAAGCCCAGATTGTATTTGGCAATGTACTCAATACCTTTGAGGACGCGGTTGTCTTCGTAGCCGAACAGATCGTCATGCTGGTTCCAGGCCATCTGGCAGAATGCGCCGAGCAGGGAGACGTTGAGCGTATTGTGACCCTGGTCGCGCCCGCTTTCCTGGGTTTGCCCTAAACCATCCGGATAGATTTTCCACACCAGATGATCGATGGCGCCATTGCCCTGGCCATGTTTGAAGTACTCGACGGCTTCCCGATAGATGTCCGGCCGATCCGCAAGTATGCCGATGGCGATCATCGAGTCCATATTGGCCAGATCCCAGTTAGCCCAGTAGTGATCTATTTTCGCGCCGTTATGCCTGACCAGGAAATCGTGGTTCATCGGATAGAACACATCCAGCATCATGGTTTTGAAACGGTTGAAACTGCTCTCCGGCCATTTTTTGTAGGTACGCATGATCTCGGCTGCATTGGCCAACTGATAGCCATAGATTCCTGATGCGAGGAATTTATCCGAGCTGCCGCCGATCCCGGTCAGTGTTGCCGACCATGCATCCAGGATGGCAACAGCGTTGTCGGCATAGGCGTCGTCGCCGCTGATTTTCCAGCGCAAGGCAAGCGCATAAGCTGCGGCGGCATCGTTGAACAGTGCGCTGTAGTTTTCCGGGTTCTCGCCGTCTTTGCCACGATAAACCACCGCAAACGGACGCGGTTTCCAATTTAGCGATGCATGAGGATTCTTGAGCAAGATATTCCAGCTATCGAGCCAAGGCTGTGCGTTTTCCCCGACTTTTTCTTTCATGCGTTGCAGATCGGCCTGCGTATGCAAGGCGCCGGGATGAGCAAACAGCTCTGCCCGGGCCGATGTCGCGCAGATTGCCATC
The DNA here is from genome assembly GCF_044745265.1 of Collimonas sp. NPDC087041. Classification (NCBI taxonomy): domain Bacteria; kingdom Pseudomonadati; phylum Pseudomonadota; class Betaproteobacteria; order Burkholderiales; family Oxalobacteraceae; genus Collimonas; species Collimonas sp. NPDC087041. Next base: position 343,358 of record NZ_JBIUZX010000005.1, on the reverse strand, counting down.
ACCAGCGCTACACCCGCGGTGCGGCTTATGTTTTTTAATGAGGAAGCCAAATCATCACCTTCGCGTAAGAAATCCTGCTGACCGAAATAGTCCTGTCTGCCGGCGTCGCCATTGATCGTTGATGTCGTCTCGCAAACAGTGTTCAGGTTAGCGTCGGAACACTCCTTGCCTCGACACAAATGGGCCAGACTTCTGAAACGGAGAGGGTGGGCGCGTCGTTGACATGGCGGTGATGATCGCCTGATGGATTTGGCAAATTGAAGGTGCCGGCAAATCGGCACGGTTTGTAGAGTGACAACAGGGACGGGTTTTCGTCTCGGCCACGTCCCTGATGCGAAGCATTTTGCGCGCAGTCGTTCTTGCGCGTCAGAGCTTCAGTTGCAGGAAGTCCAGGAAGCAGCTGATGCGCCGCGCCAGTTGGGTATTCCGGTAATACACCGCGTGAATCTGCTGGCGGTAGCCGTTGTTGTGGCTGCCCAGGATGTCGATCAGCGTTCCTTGGGCGATGTCCTGGCGCACCATGAAAGCCGACAGGCAGGCGATCCCCAAGCCGTGCAGCGCCAGCTGGCGCAGGGTTTCGCCGCCGGATGCCAGCAGCGTCGGCGTGATGGTCAGGTTCTCACCCTGTTGCTGGCGCAGCGGCCAGATATTCAGCGACTCCGGCTGTGTGAAGCCTAGCAGTTGATGTTGCGCCAGTTCTTCCACGCTGGCCGGCGTGCCGTGTTTGCGCAGGTAATCGGGGCTGGCGACGATATGTAGCTGGCTTGCTCCCAAACGCCGCGCATGCAGCATCGAATCCTGCAGCGCGCCGTGACGGATCGCGATGTCGGTGCGATGTTCCAGTAGGTCGATATTCTGGTCGTTGCTGGTCAGTTCCAGCGTGATGTCCGGGAAATTGCTGCGGAATTCTGCGATGTGCGGTACCACACAATGCAGCATGAACGGCGGCGACGCATCTACCCGCAACCGTCCCGATGGTCGCTGGTGGCGCACCTGGATGGCTTCTTCTGCTTCTTCCATCGCTGCAATGATGCTGCGCGCCTTGTCGAGGAACAGCCGGCCTTCTTCAGTCAGCTCCATGCGGCGCGTGGTGCGAGTCAGCAGCGAAGTTGCCAGCTTTTGTTCCAGTCGCGTCAATGCGCGGCTCAGGCCGGAAGTGGTTTGTCCCAGCTGTTCGGCAGCCGCGCTGAGCGTGCCGGAGTCAACCACGGCGATAAAGATCCGCAGATCATCGGAGTGAATATTCATCTCAGTGGACGCCGCCGCCATGGCTGCCAAGATTGGCCGGCGCGTCGTCCTCCATGTTGGCCAGTCCTTGCAGGATGCCGCAATCCTTGGCGGCCTGGCTTCTTTGGCATTGCTTGCGCAATTGCTTGAGCTGGGCTTGCAGGGCCTTCAATTCGGCGATGCGGTTGGCCACGTGATCGATATGGTGGTCCAGCAGCGTGTTGACTTCGGCGCAATTGTCTTCCGGTAAATCGCGGAACTGCAACAGCCGCCGCACTTCGTCCAATGTCATGTCGAGCGAACGGCAGTGGCGGATGAATTGCAGGCGTTCGATATGCGCCTGGCCGTACAGGCGGTAGTTGCTTTGCGAACGCGCCGCCGCCGGCAGCAAGCCCTCGCGCTCGTAGTAGCGGATGGTTTCCACCGGGCAGCCGGCATGGCTGGCCAATTCGCCGATTTTGAGTGCGCTGGTGCTCATGTTTTCTCCTTCTTCAGTGATTTGAAGATTAATCCTTGACCTTATAGTAGCTACAGGGTTTTAAATATGCAAGGAGTAATAAATTACACTTAAATTGCAATTTTAATATCGGAATCAAGGAGAGCCATATGGCCCGTTGCGAACATGACCACCGCGATCATCACGACCAGCATCAGCACGGCCACGATCATGCTCATGACCATGACCATGACCATGATCATGAGCACGCGCATCAACATCCGGTAGCGGATGCCGGCGGCCATGCCGAACTCGAGGCTGCGTTGGCCGCAGGTGCGGAACAGGCGGTGTTCCTGATTCAGAAAATGGATTGCCCGACTGAAGAAAAATTGATCCGCGACCGCCTCAAGGGCATGGCCGGTATCGAAGCCATGCAATTCAACCTGATCCAGCGCGAACTGACGGTCCAGCATCGTTTGCCATCGGTGGATGCAATCGTCGCGACGCTGAAAGCATTGGACATGGAACCAGCGCTCAAGTCGGACACGCTGACCGGCGCCACCGGCCTGACAGATGGCCTGGGCGATGGCGCCTTCAAGATATCGAAGAAAAAATGGCTGTTGATGGCGGTCTCCGGCATCAGTGCCATCGCCGCCGAAGTGGTGGCCTGGAGCAGCGGCCAGGATAGCTCGTGGCTGGTCATCGGACTGGCACTGGCGGCGATCCTGACGGGTGGCCTGGATACGCTGAAGAAGGGTTGGATCGCGCTGCGCAACTTCTCGCTCAACATGAATTTCCTGATGTCGCTGGCCGTGATCGGCGCCGCTATCATCGGCCAGTGGCCGGAAGCGGCGGTGGTGATCTTCCTGTTCGCGTTGGCGGAAATGATCGAAGCACTATCGCTGGATCGCGCCCGCAATGCCATCAAAGGCTTGATGGCGATGGCGCCGGACCTGGCCAGCGTGCAAGGTGCCGATGGCGAATGGCGTGAAGTCGCCACCGCCGAGGTGGTGCTGGATGCGCTGATCCGCGTCAAGCCAGGTGCGCGCGTACCGCTCGACGGAATGGTGACGGATGGCCAAACCACCATCAACCAGGCGGCAATTACCGGCGAGAGCATGCCGGTGACCAAGCAAGCCGGCGATCAGGTGTTTGCCGGCACGATCAATGAGCGCGGTTCGTTCACGTACCGCGTCACAGCCCTGCAAGGCAGTTCGACGCTGGCGCGCATCATCAAGAGCGTGCAGCAGGCGCAGGGCGAGCGCGCGCCGACGCAACGCTTCGTCGATCAGTTCGCGCGCTATTACATTCCGGTGGTGGTGCTGGCGGCGCTGTTGGTGGCGATCATGCCGCCGCTGCTGCTGGGGTTGCCGTTTTATCCGTGGTTGTACAAGGCGCTGGTGCTACTGGTGATTGCCTGCCCATGCGCGCTGGTGATTTCAACCCCGGTGACCGTGGTCAGCGGCCTGGCGGCAGCGGCCCGGCATGGCGTATTGATCAAGGGCGGCGTGTACCTGGAGCTGGGGCGCAAGATCAAGGCGCTGGCGCTGGACAAGACCGGCACACTGACACTGGGCAAGCCGCGCGTCACCGATGTGCAACTGGTGCAGCCGGCAGTTGTCGGCGAAGAGTCCGAGCTGTTACGTCTACAGCGCCTGGCGGCAAGCTTGGCTGGTCATTCCGATCATCCGGTGTCGGGCGCGGTGGCCAGCCACTGGCAGGCGTCCGGCAATGCCGGCAACTTGCTTGATGTGAGTGGATTCGAAGCCCTGACCGGGCGCGGTGTGCAGGGCGTGATCGATGGCCAGCAATTCTATCTGGGCAATCATCGGCTGGTGCATGAAATGAATATCTGCAGCCCGCAGCTGGAAGAGCGCCTGTCGGCGCTGGAGAGCGAAGGCAAGACTACGGTGGTGCTATTTTCGGCATCGCAGCCATTGCTGATATTGGCGGTCGCCGACACCATCCGCGACATTGCGATAGAAGCCGTTGCCGGGCTGCAGGAAATCGGCGTGGAAGCAGTGATGCTGACCGGCGACAATGCGCATACCGCGCAAGCCATCGCAAAACAGGTTGGCATCAGCGATGCGCGTGGCGACCAGCTGCCGCAAGACAAGCGCAACGCCATCAACGATCTGCGCGCGCGCCATGGCTACGTCGGCATGGTGGGTGACGGCATCAACGATGCGCCGGCGCTGGCGCAGGCCAATATCGGGTTTGCGATGGGTGCGGCGGGTAGCGACACGGCGCTGGAAACTGCCGATGTGGCGTTGATGGATGACGACCTGCGCAAGATTGCCGGTTTCATCCGCCTGAGCAAACGGACGCATGCGGTGCTGATGCAGAACATTACGCTGGCATTAGGCATCAAGGCAGTATTCCTGATACTCGCCTTGACCGGTGAAGCGACATTGTGGATGGCGGTGTTCGCCGACATGGGGGCAAGCTTGCTGGTGGTGTTCAACGGCATGCGCTTGCTGCGCGCATGGCGTTGAGTTTGTTGTCTTGATGCCGGCAGCCTGCGGTCTAGATCAGGGCTTCTGCGCAGGTTCCGAAGATTTGGTCAGCCACTCGCGGCCTTTCAGCATCAGCTTCCAATAGACCCAGGGCAAAGCGATGGTTTTGAGGAGCCAGTGGCTGCGCCGTGCTACGGTCGGATCGAGCCGGAAGGTCGGCAGCAACTTGCCGCCATAACCGAATTCGGCCAGGATCACTTTGCCTCTTTCGACGGTCAGCGGGCAGGCGCCGTAACCGTCATAGCGTGCGCTGAGCGGCAGGCCGTCGCATGCTGCGAGCAGGTTGTCCGCCACCACGACGGCTTGCTTGCGGATTGCCGCCACGGTTTTGGCATTGGCGGTTGAGCAGATGTCTCCCAATGCAAAAACATTCCGGTAGCGAACATGCCGCAGCGATGCCGGATCGACTTCGCACCAGCCTTCGGCGTTGGCTAGCGGGCTGTTGCGCACCGCATCGGGCGGCACTTGCGGCGGCACTGCATGCAGCATGTCGAACGATTTTCTCTCGCGGCTGAGATTGCCGTTAGCATCCGTGACCTCGAACCAGGCCAGCTTTCTTTCGCCATCGACCTTGACCAGGTTGGATTCGAACGCCAGTCGCGCCCCATATTTTTCGACATAACGCATCAGCGACGGTACGAAGGCGGCGACGCCAAACAATGTCTTGCCGGCGCAGTTGAATTCGACTTCTATCTGCCTGGATACGCCTTTGCGCAGCCAGTGATCGCACGACAGATACATCGCTTTCTGCGGCGCACCGGCGCACTTGATCGGCATCGCCGGTTGTGAAAAAAGTGCAGTGCCCCGTTTCAGCTGCGACACCAGTTGCCAGGTGTAGGGTGCCAGGTCGTAGCGATAATTGGAGGTGACGCCATTCTTGCCGAGGGTTTGTTCCAGGCCTTCTATTTTTTCCCAGGCAAGCCGCAGGCCGATGCAGACGATCAGTTGCCGATAGGCGATCAGGCGGCCGTCATCGAGCTGAAGACGGTTATGATCCGGCAGGAATGCCGACACCGCGTTGCGTAGCCATTGCACACCTGCCGGCATCAGCGACGCCATCGGCCGCACGGTTTTGGCTTGCCTGAACGCGCCGGCGCCGACCAGGGTCCAGGCCGGTTGATAATAGTGATGGCTGCACGGTTCGATAATGGCGATTTGCACGTTGGGAGCGCGGCGCAGCAGGCTGGCAGCGACCGCGATGCCGGCGGAACCACCACCGACAATCACGACTTCAAACTGTTGAGGCTTGTCGTTCGACTGTTCCGCCCTGAACGAATCGCTGGATGCCGCAGTAATATTTGCCAACCGGAATATATTGGTCGAACGATTGCCGGTACGGCAGAAGGCCAGGGTCGGGCCAGGCATCTCGGCGAGCAACGCGCGCAATGCCGCGCCATGTTCCTTGCCGACATGAGTGGCGTCGGCGGGCAGGTAGCTAAAGGCGAGGTCGCGCGATGCACAAGCGGCCGCCAGTTCGCGGCTACTCACATGGCGTCCGCCATCTTCATTGTCCGGCCGATTGCAGATCACTGATTTGTAGCCGGCTGCGACAATCTCGTCCAGATCTTCCAGACAGATCTGGCTGGTCGTGGAAAACGAGTCGCTATGCTTGATGAGCGGAATATTCATGGAGGCGGATTCGATCACGACGGACGGTATTGCTGATTTGTTTGCCAGTCACCATCGTCAACCGGAGCTTGCATCGCCGGCGCGCCGGCAATTGTGGAGGGTGCCCGCAATATCTGTTGCATTTGCCTGGATTGTTTGAGGAAAGCCGGGGAGATATTCGTTACCATTGCTGAGAATAATCCGCTCGAATTGCTACTGCTTACAGTGGTGCTGCGTGTTGCCGATTTGCGCCGTATAAAAGATGTCGCATTACATTACAGACAATATTATTTATTTGCTAATAGTAAGATGAAAATTAAATATTTGTCAATGTTGTTTTAAGTTATATATAGTTGTGTGAATTGTGCGACATTGAATTGAAGGACATTGATTAATGGCAAGCCCCAACATAGAAGTATTTTTTGACCAAAACACCGCCACCTTCACCTATGTGGTGTATGAGGCTGTCGGCGGCGCGTGCGCCATCATTGACCCGGTCCTGGATTACGATCCGGTTTGCGGACATACCTCCACCACAAACGCCGATCGTGTGATTGCGTTCGTACGGGAAAATAATCTCAAGGTGCAGTGGCTGCTGGAGACCCACGCCCATGCCGATCACATTTCGGCCGCCCCGTACTTGCGGAGGCATCTGGGTGGCGCCATCGCGATTGGCGACCGGATCAGGGAAGTGCAGGGGGTATTCAAGAAAATCTTCAATTTGCAGTCTGAATTTTTACTCGACGGCAGCCAGTTTGACCACCTGTTCGCGCCGGACGAGATATTCCAGATCGGCACATTGAGGGCACGAGCGCTGCATGTGCCGGGCCATACGCCGGCCGATATGGCCTATGTAGTGGAAGATGAGGTAGCCGACGTCGCATTTGTTGGCGATACCTTGTTCATGCCCGATATCGGTTCCGCCCGCTGTGATTTCCCTGGCGGCAGCGCCAGCGCTTTGTACCGTTCCGTGACCCGGCTGTTGAGCTTGCCGACAGCGACGCGGCTGTTTGTCTGCCACGATTATCCGCCTGACGGCCGCGAGCCGGCCTGTGAATCAACGGTCGGCGAGCAGCGCGCACACAACATCCACGTGCGCGACGGCATCAGCGAAGACGAGTTCATCGCCATGCGCAACCGGCGCGATGCTGGCCTGGCGTTGCCGACGCTGATGCTGCCGTCAATCCAGCTCAATGTCTGTGCCGGTGTCTTGCCTGCCGCAGAAGAAAATGGCGTGAGTTATCTGAAGATTCCGTTGAACCTGATGCTCTGATCCATTGATTTGGCAGGCCCTAGGGGATCAACAAAGTTTTGATCGCTCGACGTTCATCCATCGCTCTATATCCTTCGGCGACCTGGTCGAGCGGTAGCGTCAGGTCAAACACTTTGCCGGGATTGATCTTGTCACTCCAGACCAAATCAATGAGTTCCGGCAGAAATTGACGCACCGGCGCCGGGCCGCCATGCAGATGGACATGCTCGAAGAACAGTTCCTCGCCATTGAGTGAGACGCCATGCGGAACGCCGACGTATCCAACGAAACCGCCTTGGCGAGCGCAATGGATCGCTTGCATCATCGATTCCTGGGTGCCGACACACTCCAGGACAGAGTCGGCGCCAAGGCCATGGGTCATTTCCATGATGCGCGCCACGCCTTCTTCGCCACGCTCGGTGACGATATCGGTCGCGCCGAATTCGAGAGCGAGCTTTTGCCGGGACGCATGGCGACTCATCGCGATGATCCGTTCCGCGCCCATCCGTTTAGCAGAAAGTATGCCGAGCAGCCCGACCGCGCCATCGCCAACGACAACGGCTGTCGCTCCGGACCGGACATTGGCCGCGACGGCGGCAAACCAGCCGGTGCCCAACACATCGGATGTAGCCAGTAGACTCGGAATCATTTCCTTCGCAGGAATGCCAGGTGCTGCCACCAGCGTGCCGTCGGCGAGCGGAACGCGGAGGAGCGGTGCTTGAGCGCCGCCCACGAATTCGGCTTGCTGGCAAGAGGACTGATAACCATGGTTGCAAACCGCGCAGACGTTGTCCGAGGCGAAGAAGGAGCCGATGACGAACTGGCCCGGCTTGATGTGGCGTACTGCGCTGCCGACTTCCTCCACTACGCCGCAGTATTCGTGCCCCATGGCCATCGGCTCGACGATCTGCTGGATGCCGCGATACGGCCACAGGTCTGACCCGCATACGCAGGCGGCGGCGATGCGTATGATGGCGTCGGTCGGTTTGAGGATTTGCGGGTCGGCGCGATCTTCGAAGCGGATATCGCGCGGACCGTACAGCATGGTCGCTTTCATGGTTACTTTACTCCCGATGTGGTCAGGTTCCGCTCCAGCGCCGCGCGAGCGCGGCGCGCATTCTCGGCATCCACGCGATCAGCCAGCACCTCGGCAAGCTGGCGCAACTGGCCAACCGTGAGGCCGACGTTCATGCTGATCCGCAGGTGTGATTGCAATTGCGACTCTGCTCCCGGCAATGCCGACAGCATGCCGACCGTGGCCAGTTCACGACTTTGCCAGTCGAGGTTGTCGCGTTCGAAGATGTCGCCAAACAGATGGGTTTTGAGGTACTCGTCAATGGCAGGGGCGAAATCGAATAGCGGTCCCTTGACCGGACTGCCCACCAACTCGATCTGGTTGGCCGTGCCTGCTGCCAGCAGCGCATCGCCTTTGGGGATGGCGCGGCTGGGCAATGCGCCTGGCGCGTCCTGGATGCCGCGCTGCTTGCGCGCCTCCAGCACCTTCATCAGTTCGCCCAGTGCATTCAGGCTGCGCGGGAAGCCGGCATAGGCGTACAACTGAACCAGGATTTCTTTCGCGTCGCTCACCGTCAGGCCGGCATCCAGCCCTTGGTTCAAAGCCGCGCTCAGTTTGGTCATATCGCCCGCGGCAGCAAAGGCCGCAATGGGCACGATGGCCTGCTGACGAGCGGTAAGGGTTTCGGAAGCGCTTGGCGCCGCGGTTTGTGTGTTGGGCATTATTTGTGACTCCTGTGCGTTCGCTGCAGCGTGGCTCAGTGCGGTTGCCAATCCCAGACTCAGGGCCGCAATCATGGCACCGGCCCGCTGGGCTTTCATGTGCCGCTTAACTGGGTGATTAGTGAGTCGATTAGCGCATGCTGTATTGCTCATCGGTGACTTTCTCCATCCATGTAACGTTCTTGCCATCGACTGTTCCAGTGACGGCCAAATGCGTCATTGCTGTAGTGGGCGCGGCGCCATGCCAGTGTTTGACGCCAGGCGGGCACCAGACCACATCGCCAGGACGGATCTCCTGAATCGGCTTGCCCCACTCTTGCGTCAGGCCGACGCCTGAGACCACTACCAGACGCTGTCCGGCAGGATGGGTGTGCCATGCGGAACGTGCGCCAGGCTCGAACGTCACCAATCCGCCCGACGCATTGATGCTGCCATTGGCTGGCCACACTGGATCAACCCTGACCCGGCCAGTGAAATAATCGGCCGGCCCGACGGCCGAAGGTTGCGCGCCCGCTCGGATGATCTGCTGGTCGGCGGCTGTCGTCGTGTTCGCCTGCGGCTCGGCGGCTGTGGCTAGACCAGACTGCAGAGCAGCGGCGCATAAAGCAAACCTCAGAATGGATTTCAAGGACAGTCCTTTCTCGATGGAAGTGAAGAGCGGCATGAAGCGGCTCAGCGCGGAGGACCTGCAAGGTATTGCTCGTCGGTGACGTGCTCCAGCCATTCGACGTTCTTGCCATCCAGGGCCTCTTGGATCGCGATGTGGGTCATGGCGGTGGTAGACGTTGCACCATGCCAGTGCTTGTGCCCGGGCGGGCACCAAATGACGTCTCCGGCGCGGATTTCGACGATGGCTTCGCCTTCGCACTGCGTCCAGCCGCAGCCTGCAGTGACGATCAGCGTCTGGCCGAGCGGATGCGTGTGCCAGGCCGAGCGCGCGCCCGGTTCGAAGGTCACGCTGGCGCAAGATACACGCGCCGGCGTCGGCGGATTATTGTGCGGATCAATGCGGACAGTGCCTGTGAACCACTCTGCAGGTCCTTTGATGGATGGCTGAGATCCAGCGCGTTTGAGTTCCATGGATCGTTCCTTTCAATATAGGTATTGCTACCAATATAGTTGAAGGAACTTCCAGCGACTAGACGCCAGAATTTGCATGGACCTATAAAGCCAGCTCATCAATCGAATGGTCAGCGCCGCGCTGATCTTGCTACTTTGGGTAGCGCAGCGTCTCGACGATCAGGGACAACGCTGGCGACAACTGACGTCGATTCGCATAGAAGATGTGGAAGCCAGGAAAGGTCGGGCGCCAATCCATCAGCACAGGCTGGAGTTTGCCGCTATCGATATGGGGGCGTGCCAATTCCTCCGGCATGTAAGCCAAGCCAAATCCAGCCAGTGCAGCATCGATGGCGGGGTAAATGCTGTTGAAGGTCCATGGCCCATCCACTCGCACTTGCAGGCTTTGCTTTCCCTTCTTGAGTTCCCAGGCATACACGCCGCTACGGATGGAGAAGCGCATGTTGATGCAGGCATGATGGGTCAGGTCGGACGGAGTCTTCGGCGCTGGATGCTTCTTCAAGTATGAAGGAGCGCCGACGATTGTCATGCGGATGTCAGGTGAGATCTGGACTGCCGTCATGTCCTTGGCAATTTGACCGCCGAAACGAATGCCGGCGTCATAGCGCTCGGCAACGATATCAGTCAATCCTGAGTCAACGGCGATCTCGATTTTGACGTCTGGATACTTCGGTAGAAGTTTGGATAGCTTGGGCCACAGGACCGTGTTTGCCGCAAAATCGGATGCCGTAATGCGCACTGTCCCCGCAGGTTTGTCGCGCAGTTCTTCAAACGAAGCCAGCTCGGCGGCGATCACCTCGAAGCGCGGCGTCACACTATGAATCAGACGTTCTCCCGCCTCCGTAGGCGAAACGCTGCGGGTTGTGCGCGTCAGCAGACGTAACCCCAGCCTCGTTTCCAAACCGCGAATGGTGTGACTCAATGCGGACTGAGATACGCCCAATTGCGCTGCCGCGCGGGTAAAGCTCCGCTCGCGCGCAACGGCGAGAAAAGCTTGGATGTCCCGAAAATTCTCACCAGACATATTAGGTACTCCGCTAATCAAGTCCTACAGGACAGAAATGGTTTTACGAACTGCTTGTGTTTGTCGATTGATTGGCCAAAATCATTCCCAGGCTTTTAATCCAATCGTGTCAAAGATGTCCCCTTTATCGTCTCTATCGCCCGTGGCGCAAGGCGTCAACGACCAAGGTCATGGCACGCGAAGGTTGACGCCGGTGAGGATAATAGAGGTGAAGTCCAGGCCACACCGGGCACCAATCCTCTAAAACAGAAATGAACCGCCCCTTCGCGATACCAGGGCGAACCATATCTTCAGGCAAGTAGGCCAATCCGAAGCCGGCTTTGAGCGCCTCAAAAATGTCGTAGACATTATTGAATATGAGTGAGCCGTCCACGCGGGCGCTGAGGGAGCGCTTTCCCTTGCTTAATTCCCATTCGTAAAGGCCGCCATAGGTGGATGTGCGTAGATTGATGCAAACATGCTCAGTCAGATCGTGCGGCGTTTTTGGTGGCTGCCTGCCCGCAAAATACGACTTCGATCCGACCACCATGTTGCGCACGTCAGGACCGATGCGGACCGAGATCATGTCTTGCGCCAGTTCCTGGCCGAAACGAACGCCGGCATCGTAGCCTCGTGCGGCGATGTCGACGCTTTCATACTCACTGATCAACTCCACTTTGATGTCGGGATATTGCGGCAAGAACTTTGCCAGCTTCGGCCACAGGTTGCTCCTGATTGCATAGTCGATGGCGGTGATTCGGACCGTTCCTGTCGGCTTGTCGCGAAGTTCGCTCAGCGCCTGGATTTCCGCTTCGATCTCGTCAAACTCTGGAGCAAGACGATCAAGCAAGCGTTGCCCCGCCTCAGTGGGGGATACGTTGCGAGTGCTACGCATGAGAAGACGAACCCCGAGTTTCGCTTCCAATTCCCGGATGGTATAGCTCAGCGCAGGCTGTGACACCTGGAGCTGGGCGGCAGCACGCGTGAAGCTACGCGCGCGTGCCACGGCGATGAAGGCGAGTAGGTCGCTGAAATTGTCACGCGGCATTGATGAGTTCCCTTTATAGGATTGCTTCAATTCTACAAGCATTGAAGCCCGCTGCCCAAGTACGCGGTGCGGGTGATCGAAGTGCCATGTGCAATTGTCCTGTGCTCGCGTCCATTGATGAGCAAAATTTATAAGAGCATGCGAATTAAGCCACGTAGTCAATCTACAAGGCACGACCTACACTAAAAAAGAGCAATCGAGGGTGAGTATCTGCCTTGCGATTGAGGAGCCTGTGGCGAGAACGAAAGACAAAGGCAGATTTGGTCGTCGCACTGCTGTACGGCTACTTTGTTTTCCAAATATTGAAGGAATAGATCTAATGAACGAAAAAATATCCTCCAACCGACGGAATTTTCTGAAGACGAGCACAACGATTAGCGCCGCCGCTTGCGCGCCTGTCGCCTTTGGCGCGACTGCGGCGACACAGCAGATCCTGCCGACGGCAACTAACGCTGCGCTGGATCTGCCGGTTATCACCCAACGACGCACGCTGGGCACAGGCGCCTCCCGTATGGAACTCTCAGCGCTGGGTTTTGGAGTGATGGGCATGAACTACAACCGGGGGCCGCATCCGGATCGCAAAGCAATGATCGCGTTGTTGCACCAGGCGGCGGAGCGCGGTGTAACGCTGTTCGATACAGCCCAGGTATATGGACCGCTCATCAATGAAGAACTGGCCGGCGAGGCGCTACAACCGTATCGAAACAAGGTAAGTGTCACGACCAAATTTGGCCATCGCATCGTCGATGGGAAGTACATGAATGGCGAGTTGGACAGCCGCCCGGAAACCATTCGACGCATGGCGGAAGAGTCGCTCAAACGCTTGCGCGTGGATGCCATCGATCTTTTCTATCAGCATCGGGCCGATCCTGCCGTTCCGATCGAAGAGGTCGCAGGCGCGGTCAAAGACTTGATTCAACAAGGCAAGGTAAAGCGCTTCGGCCTGTGCGAGGTCAGTGCGCAAACCATTCGCCGCGCCCACGCCGTGCAACCGGTGACCGCTGTGCAAAGCGAATACCACCTGATGTGGCGCGAGCAGGAGAAGGAAGTCTTCCCAGTACTGGAGGAGCTTGGCATAGGTTTTGTTCCCTACAGCCCGCTCAATCGCGGTTTTCTCGGCGGCGCGATCAACGAATACACCCGCTTCGACTCCGGCAACGACAACCGCGCCACCTTGCCGCGTTTTACGTCGGAAGCCATCAGGGCGAATCTGGCCGTGGTGGAAGTACTCAATGCGTTTGGCAGAACCAGAGGGGCGACCTCTGGACAGGTTGCGCTGGCGTGGATGATGGCGAAAGCTCCTTGGATTGTTCCGATACCAGGTACGACCAAATTGGCGCATCTCGATGAGAACCTGCGCGCGGCCAATTTGCAACTGACTTCAGGCGAGATACGCGAGTTGGAGGAGGCCGTCTCGAAGATTCAGATCGTCGGAGACCGGTATCCGGCTGCGCAGCAAAGACAGGTCGAGAGCTGATCAGCATCGAATTTCCTGGAGCAGTTATCCACAATCTTTAAACTTCTATGGAATAGAAATCATGAAATTCACTTTTGAAAACCAGGTCGCACTTGTCACGGGCGCTGCGTCCGGCATAGGGCTGGCGACTGCCCAGGCGTTTGCGCAGGCGGGTGCGGCTGTTGCATTGGCGGACGTGAACGGCGATGCGGCACGTGCCGCGGCGGCGGCCCTTGTCGCTGCGGGGCATAAAGCCATCGGCATTCAATGCAATGTCGCAGACCTGGAACAAGTCGAGGCGATGGTCAAAGAGACGATCTCCGTATTCGGTCGCCTGGACGGGGCATTCAACAACGCGGGCGTGCAAAACATTCTTGCGGAGACCGCTGATGCTTCTTCGGAGGATTTCGATCGGGTGAATTCGGTCAATCTGCGCGGCGTATGGGCCTGCATGAAGTTCGAACTGCAGCAGATGCGCCGGCAGGGCAATGGCGCCATCGTCAATTGCTCGTCGATCGGGGGACTTGTGGGCGGGGCCGAGCGCGGAACCTATCACGCCGCCAAGCATGGCGTTCTCGGTCTGACCAAGAGCGCTGCTCTTGAATATGCCGCGCGAAACATCCGGGTTAACGCCGTGTGTCCAGGGCTGATCTGGACACCAATGGCCGATCAAATGGTTGCTTCTGGCCAGGGCGATGCGCTCGATGCCATGACGAAGAGCGTTCCAATGGGACGGCATGGCCGCGCCGATGAGATAGCAGATGTCGTCTTGTGGTTGTGCAGTCAGGCGTCAAGTTACGTGACCGGCCAGTCAATCTCGGTAGACGGCGGATTGATCATGCGTTGATGCTTTAAGGCTGCGTTGTGGAAGCGTCTTCGATTTGTCCGAAGACGCCTCCCTTGCTCACTTGTTCGCGTCGGATAAAGATCAGCCGCCGCTACGCTTGGGCAGTACATAAATCAGCAAGTCGCCGATGGTGACTTTTTGGCCGGCCTGGATCTTGCAGGTTTTGCGCAGTTCGACCTTGCCGTCGACCGAGACGACACCGCTGGCGACCAACGCCTTGCCGGCGCCGCCGCTATCGCATACGCCGGTCAGCTTGAGCAGTTGGTTGAGTTCGACGTAGTCGCTGTTGAGGCGTAATTCCAGTTGTTGCATAGTGTTCCGTTGATGTAAGTGGAGTGGTTAAGCGTTGGCGATGCGGCCCAGCGCCAGTTCAGCCTGGTCGAGCCAGAGCTGCAGGTTGTCGAGCAGATCCTGCTGGCTGAACGAGCAGCTTTCTTCTGTGAACAGGCTGCCGGCTTCGAGGCGGCCGAGGAAATTTTCGGCTACTTCTGCAAAGCGCGGCGGCAATGCAGACAGCAGCGCCGTCTGCGCGCGCCAGGTTTGGCAAAAGACGGCGACGGCATTGCTGTCACTGCTTGTGCGCAAGGTATTCAGTGCTGTGCGCAGTAATTCGATGGTGACTTGTTGTGACATGCTTATAGAGAGTGCAGAGAATTAATTAGTGCGTCATTCCGGCCAGTACGAACAAACCGATCGTCGCAAGAAAAGAAATAGTCCACACTGCGGACCGCAGGGAAGGGCGATCCTTCAGGTACAGCGCGGTGTAGGCGATGCGGCCGACGATGAATATCAGCGCCAGCAGATTCAGGATCCCCTGCGCGGCGTGGACCTGCTGGGCGATGATCACGCCGGCGGCAAAGAATGGGAACGCCTCAAAGTGGTTGCGGTGCGCATAATCAGCGCGGCGCCGCATGCCGGATTGTTTCTCCAGCCAGGCGCGCGGTTCGCCATTGTCGAAATCGGGCCGACCGGCCTTGGCGATTGCCACGGTCAGTACCGGCATCAATCCGGCTAGCAGCACACACCAGTAGGCAATAGTCATAACTTGTTCTCCGCAGGATGAATCGATTCAGCGTTTGCAGTACGGGGCAGCGCCGGGCGTTGTCGCCACGCCGTCTGCCATTCCCGTTCGCCCATCGCTTACAGTGTTTTTACTTCAAATGTATTGCAGGATTTGACTTCGCCGCTGCTGATGCCTTGCTTGAACCAGCGCACCCGCTGGGCCGACGTGCCGTGCGTGAACGAGTCCGGCACGACATAGCCTTGCGCCTGTTTTTGCAAGGCATCGTCGCCGATCGCGGTGGCGGCGTTCAGAGCGCCTTCGATATCGCCTTGCTCCAGGATGCTGCGCGCCTGGTTGGCGTGGAAGGCCCAGACCCCGGCCAGGCAATCGGCTTGCAGTTCCAGCCGTACAGAAATGGCATTGGCCTGGGTTGCCGACATCCGGCTGCGTGCGCTGTCGACCTTGTCCATGATGCCCATCAGGTTTTGCACGTGATGGCCGACTTCATGGGCGATCACGTAAGCCTGGGCAAATTCACCGGACACATGGAAGCGCTGTTGCATCAACTGATAGAAACTGAGGTCGATGTATACCTTGCGGTCGCCCGGGCAATAAAACGGACCTGAAGCAGTCTGGCCGGTGCCGCAGGCGGTCTGCGTGGCGCCGGAAAACAGCACCAGCTTCGGCGGCGCGTAAGTCTGGCCATTGGCGCGGAAGATTTGAGTCCAGACATCTTCGGTATCGGCCAGCACCGTGCGCACGAATTTGGTTTGCCGGTCTTCGGCCGGTGCAGCGCGCGACGGTGCTTGTTGTGATTGCGATTGCGGCTGGCTGACTGGTCCGCCGCTCAACAGGCTTAGTACCGTGCTGGGGCTGATGCCGAAAAAGTAGGACGCCACCAGGGCGATGACAATGGTGCCGAGGCCGATCGAACGACCGCCTCCGAAGCCACCACCTCCACCGCCATCGCCGCGACGATCTTCGATGTTGTCGCTTTCCCGATTGCCTTCCCATTTCATGGCTGTTCCCCCGTTGGTTTTAGATGGCAATTCTAACGGAATACGCCATCATTGAGGGGTAACGGATAGCAGCAAAAGACGACTGCGAACTATCGAAATGTTACTTGAAGTCCCACTTCATCTGTTCAGCGATCGGGATGTGTTTGGCCGACTCGACGCACAGCGGCAGGTAATCGGTAAACAGCGGAGCTGGGCGGATGCCCTCGGCCAGCAGGTTTTTGTTGTCGAATACGTAATTCAGGCCGGCAAATGCGCCATACAGCTTGAGCGCGCGCAGCAGCAGGCGATCATTGCATTCCGGTACGCATTCACGCATGCGTGGCAGCAAGGTGGCGATAGCATCCGGGGTGATTTGCTTGTAGGTGGCGCCAATTGGCTCGATGCCGCGCGCTGCTGCCAGCGCCAGGTCGATCTCGCGGAACGATACGCACGAGCCAGGGCCGGCCGAGATATGGAACACGTTGTGCGACAGCGTTTCCTTCTGCGCCAGGTCGATGATGGCTTGGGCACACCAGTCAACCGGCACCACGTCGACCTTCTCATCGAGCGCGGTAGTCAGTGCGCCCAGCAATTGCCAGACCATGAATACCCAGAAAATGCTTTGCGACGGCGCACAACCGAGCACGGTATGGCCGACGATGATCGACGGCCGCACATAAATCACCGGCAGATCGGGAAATGCATCGCGCAATTTCTTTTCGCCCAAGGCCTTGGAGCGGGTATAAGGAACCAGGTGCTCGTCGCCGAGCGGCAAGTTGATCTGCTCCGTCACCACGGCGTTGATGCCGGCGCCTTCGCCGCAAGCCATCGCGGTGCCGATATACATGAAACGCTTCAGGGCAGGGCGGCGATGCATCAGCTTGCCGAGCGCGACAGTACCGTCGACATTGATTTTTTCGAGCGATGGATGGTTCGAAAAAGTCGCCAGCGCGGCCGAATGGATCACGACTGATACCTGGTCCAGGCGCGGGTCGCTGCTGACGTTGTCAAGTTCGGAGAGGTCGGAGCAAAGGATCTGCTCTACGCCGATTTGTGCAATATCGGCTGCGCTTGCCCCCAGCAATTGCAGATTTTCGATAACCCTGGCGTGCGCCGCTGCCGGGGTTTCGCCGCGTGCCAGCAACAGCAGATTCTTGCCTAGCCCCCGATGTATTGCCTCGACTGCGTTTGCACCACCTAGAAAGCCGGTCGCGCCGGTCATCAAAATTAAATTATTCATGGAAAGCGTGTGCTCTTGTAACTTTTCTGATACGGGTTGATGGCTACCTGCTGGCTTTTTTATGGGCTGGCGACGGGGCGTTGGTTTATGGTGAAACTGCACGCATTGTTGCTTGTTTGCCAATTAATTTTGTTGTTCTCATGGATGGCGCAAGTATACAAACGATGTAACGCGCGATTCTATAGTAAGGTTGACAAACGGATACAAAGATTTACAAAGGGTTGCATGTTATTTATTTTTGCATAACCTTTTTTGGTATTCGAGTATGGGATGCCGCAAGCAAAAAATGAATGTTGTCTAACATTTAAATTTGCTTCCAGTGAACTTTCACATCACAAAAAGTGACCAAAGGTTAAAGAGAAACCTTAGATGGGTCGTCCACGAGACGCATTTCATTGTTACGCGTGATATCCGTCCGCGTCGGGCAGTAGAACTCATTCCACATCCAGTGCAATCTTGTTAGCCGTATTGTTGTCATGTAGCGGTCATGTACAAGATTTGCCGCAAGACATACCGTCAAATTGGGAGCAAGCATGTTTTATTGGATCGTAGCGTTGTTTATCGGCGCCTTGGCATTGATGCAGTTGCGCGTCGGCGCCTGGGTTTGGCTGCTTGCCATCCTGGTCTGGATCGGCGCTGGTTTCCAGTTTGCCGGGATTGGCGCGTTGGCAGCGATATTGCTGTTGCTGCTGCTGGTGCCCCCAACCCTGATCGTCGCCATTAAGCCCTTGCGTTACGCACTGCTGAGCCGGCCGGCGCTCAAGGTATTCCAGCGCATTTTGCCGCGCATGTCGCAGACCGAGCGTGATGCAATCGAAGCCGGCACCATCTGGTGGGATGCCGAACTGTTTTCCGGCAAACCGGCATGGGAAAAACTGCTGCAGTTGCCGGCGCCGACATTGAGCGCCGAAGAACAGGATTTCTTCGATAACGAAGTTGAACAGCTATGCCGCCTGGTCAATGATTGGGAAACCACCGAAATCTGGCAGGACCTGTCGCCGCAAGCCTGGCAGTTCGTCAAGGACAAGGGCTTTCTTGGCATGATCATCCCCAAGCAATATGGCGGCAAGGGATTCTCGGCCTATATGCATTCGCAAGTCATCATGAAACTGTCGTCGCATTGCTCGGCGGCGGCGATTTCGGTGATGGTGCCGAACTCGCTTGGCCCCGCTGAGCTGCTGCTGCAATACGGCACCGAAGAGCAAAAAGATTATTTCCTGCCGCGCCTGGCCGCTGGCCAGGAAATTCCGTGTTTCGCGTTGACCAGTCCCTACGCCGGTTCCGATGCCGCGGCGATTCCGGACGTCGGCGTGGTTTGCATGGGCAGTTATGACGGCCAGGAAATGTTGGGTTTCAAGCTTACCTGGGACAAGCGCTACATCACGCTGGGGCCGGTCGCCACCGTACTGGGCCTGGCATTTCGGGTTCAGGATCCCGACCACCTGCTGGCTGTCGATGGCAATGCTGAAATCGACCTGGGCATCACTTGCGCACTGATCCCGACCAATCATCCAGGTGTCGTGACCGGGCGCCGCCATTGGCCGCTGAACGCCGTGTTCCAGAATGGTCCGACTTCCGGCAAGGATGTCTTCATCCCGCTTGATTGGGTGATCGGCGGCCGCGAGCAGATCGGCAAGGGCTGGCGCATGCTGATGGAATGCCTGGCGGCAGGGCGGGCGATTTCGCTGCCATCGTCGA
This sequence comes from Collimonas sp. NPDC087041, assembly GCF_044745265.1. Classification (NCBI taxonomy): domain Bacteria; kingdom Pseudomonadati; phylum Pseudomonadota; class Betaproteobacteria; order Burkholderiales; family Oxalobacteraceae; genus Collimonas; species Collimonas sp. NPDC087041. Next base: position 324,209 of record NZ_JBIUZX010000005.1, on the reverse strand, counting down.
CTGTCGGTTTTTCCAAGCTGGCAGTGCAGGGTACCAGCGCCTACGCCGCAATGCGGCAACAGTTCAAGATCCCGATCGGCAAGTTCGAAGGGATCCACGAAATGCTGGCGCGCATGGGCGGCAACCTTTACATGATGGATGCAGTGCGGCGACTGTCGGCGCTGGCGGTGGACGCCGGCGAAAAGCCGTCGGTGATTTCCGCGATCTCCAAGTATCACGTTACCGAGCGCGGCCGGGTACTGATCAACGCCGGCATGGATGTGCTGGGCGGCAAAGGTATCTGCATGGGGCCAAACAATTTCATGGCGCGCAGCTACCAGCAGATGCCGATTGCGATCACGGTCGAAGGTGCGAATATCCTGACGCGCTGCCTGATCATTTTCGGCCAGGGTGCGATCCGCTGCCATCCTTATGTGCTGAAGGAAATGGCCGCGGCCAGCGAGGTCGATCAGGACAAGGCCTTGCACGATTTCGACCAGGCGTTGTTCGGCCACATCAGTTTTGTTTGCGCCAATTTTTCACGGACTTTGGTGGCTGGATTATTGAGCGGCAGCCTGCCGACGGCGCCACGCGCGGCGCCATCCGAGCTGCGGCATTTCTACCGTGCAGTCAACCGCATGTCGGCAGCGTTTGCGTTGCTGAGCGATATGTCGATGTTTGTTCTGGGCGGCTCATTGAAATTCCGCGAGCGGATCTCCGGGCGTCTTGGCGACATCCTGTCGCAGTTGTACCTGGTGTCGAGCGTGCTCAAGCGCTATGAAGACGATGGTCGGCCGACGGAGGATTTGCCCTACGTGCATTGGGCGATACAGGATGCCTTGCACCAGGCGCAGGAAGCTTATCTCGGCGTGCTTGAGAATTTCCCGAATCGCCCGCTGGCGTTGTTGTTGCGGGTGGTTGCCTTTCCTTTCGGACGGCCTTACCAATTGCCTTCCGATGCGCTCGACAGCACCGTGGCCAGGAACATGCAAACCAATGGTGAGAGCCGCGATCGCCTGATTGCAGGCATGCACATGCCGGTCGCCGGTGAATCGCCGCATGCCGCCGGTGAACTGGCTTTCCAGTTGATCCTGCAGGTCAATGCGATCGAAGCGCGCCTGAAGCCGGCAATCCAGGCCGGTACGCTGGCGCCGATCCCGCAAAGCCTGATCGAAATGCAGCACTGGATAGTTGCTGCAGCCGCCAGCGGCGACATCAGCGAAGACGAGCAGCAACTGCTGCAGGATTTTGCGCGCCATGGCGACAGCAGCGTGCAGGTCGATGATTTCCCGCAGGATTTCAATCTGTTGGAATCGATACAAAAGCGCATGCAAGCGTTGCAGCAAACTTGAACCACCAAAGTAATCAAAGCAACCAACGCAACCAAAGCAAGCAAAGAAATTCGCAACAAGCAAGAGAGAAAATCATGACCACCTTAGTACAACCAGGTCTCAAATTGCGCCCGCTGGAACGCAACGACCTGCATTTTGTGCATCAGCTCGACAACAACAGCCACATCATGCGCTACTGGTTCGAAGAGCCGTACGAAGCCTATGTCGAACTGGTGCAGCTGTATGACCAGCACGTCCACGATCAAAGCGAGCGGCGCTTCATCCTGGAAAGCGATAACGGCGAAATGGTGGGGTTAGTGGAACTGGTCGAGATTACCCACATCCACCGCCGCGCGGAATTCCAGATCATCGTCGCACCCAGCGCCCAAGGCCGCGGCTATGCCGAGCGCGCTACCCGGCTGGCGATCGAGTACGCATTCTGCGTGCTCAACCTGTACAAGTTGTACCTGTACGTTGACAAGGAAAATCAAAAGGCGATCCACATTTACCAGAAATGCGGGTTTGAACTGGAAAGCGAATTGAAGAGCGAGTTCTTCATCAACGGCGTGTACCGCGATGCGATCCGCATGTGCATGTTCCAGCCGGAATACCTGGCCAAGCGGCCGCGTTGATGGCTTGCCGCGCAGGGATGTAGAGCGCTCGGTGTTGCTCACTGTTGTTCAATGTTGCTTTCGGGAACTGTGGCGAATTCAAAACAAGCTTGACTTAGCAGTTTCTAAGATATATCTTAGTATCTCATTCAATGAGATAAGGAAGAACCATGTTTGGACATCACAGAGGCTGCGAACGCGGCCGTATGCATCAAGGACACGAAAGGTCGCATCGCGGCGGCGGTTTGTTTGAACGCGGCGGGCGGCGCGAAGGCGGGCGCGGTGGACGCATGTTCGAGCAAGGTAGCTTGCGCCTGGTAATCCTCAATTTATTGCAGGAAAAGCCACGCCACGGCTACGAAGTGATCAAGGCCATCGAAGAACTGGTGGGCGGCGATTACAGCCCGAGCCCAGGTGTCATTTACCCGACCCTGACCTTGCTGGAAGAGCTGGGCTACACGGCAATCGAAGCTGAAGCCGGCGGCAAGAAGCTGTATCGCATCACTCCCGAAGGCGAGCAGTTCCTGGCTGATAACAATGAAGCGTTGACGGCGGCATTGAAGCGCCTGGAAATTGCACAACGTGCATCCGGTGGCTCGGCGCCTGAACTTAAACGCGCGATCCAGAACTTCCGCATGGCGGTGCATATGCGCCTGGAACGCGGCGATTTGAGCCAGGAACAGATGTACGCGATCATCGATGCCATCGACATGGCGGCAGTCAAGATCGAACGGGCCTGAAGCAGGTGCGGGCATATCGCCGCTACTGAATCAATCCAATGATGAAAGTCATTCTGAAATAAGGAGTACCTATGCGTGAACATCGTTACCGTGTCACCCTGGAACATCTGGCGACGCCGAAAGAGGGCGCCGCAACCCATGCGGCCATCGATTTCGAAACCGGCAACCACGATGATCTGTTCGTGATCATCGACAAGGTGCGCAGCCGTGGACAATTTGATGCCGATACCGCCGCTTCGCTGGCGTTGGGCTTGAAGTTGTTTACCGAAGTGATGCTGAAGAACCGCAGCAATCCGTTGTTTGCCGACATCAACCAGCCGATGCGCGATTTCATCCAGAAGCTGAAAGCGCAGCAACCGCCAGCCGCAGAGGCAGCAGCAAATCAAGTCACAAATTAAGTAGGGAATGCACACTCGGGCGGGACGCCGCCTGAGGTGCCGATATAGATGGAAAAAGCGGGGCCGGGATAATTATCCTGGCCCCGCTTTGCATTTCATCCACGAAGGCGCTTTGCCATTCGTTTCACACAGCATCGCTTCAGTCGCGCGCCGGTGCAATCATCTCTGCGTAGTCGTACAGCGCACCAAGGATTTCTTCGCCGCGCTCATCCGCCGTTTCCGACAGATTATCGATTTCCTCAAACAGCATGTCGACGGTGCGGGCATTGCCTTCGCCATCGAACAGGCGCGCCGCCCGATGTTCTTCCCAGCGCTGTGTTTCTTCCTCGCTCAATGTGTCGGGGAAGTTGCGGGCGCGGTAGCGGAACGCCAGTTCTTCCAGGCGCTGGTCGTCGAAGCTGATAGCGGCGCCGGCAAGTTTCTGCGGCGGTAGTGCGCGCAGCTCGTTGAGCTTGCGGCGATCGTTGTTGCCGACGAAGCCACCGTACAAATCTTCATCGACATCGACGCCGCTCTCGTCGGCGCGCTGGAACACCTGGCGCCAGAGTCCGCTGAGATCGGGCGCGCGCGCTGCAATCTCGGCATGGCGCAGCGCCAGTTCGACATCCAGGCCCCAGCGCGCCGCCATGTCGCTCGACAGGGTTTGCAGCTTGTTGATGACGATCGGCGATTTGTTCATGTGCAGCGATTTCAGCGGCAACCGCGTCATGCCTTCCGGCAGCGCGTCGGTCTTGCTGAACAGGCGGGTGCGCACGGTCTCGGCATCCATCGAAAAGATTTCGCTTGGATCGTAAGCCAGGTCCCAGGCCAGGATTTCATTCTTGTTGGTCGGATGCACGCCGAGCGGCCACATCACGGCGATACAGCCATGTTCAGCCGGGAACATGCCGGAAATATGCAGGAACGGCCGCGGCGTCGGCAAGCCGATTTCCGCGCCGACGCGGTCTTTCTTGTGCAGCGCCAGGCAGAAGTCGAACAGCTTGGGTTGATGCTGGCGAATCAGCCGCGCCAGGCCGATGGTGGCGCGGACGTCAGACAGTGCATCATGCGCTGCTTCGTGGCTCAGGCCGTTGGCGGCGGTCAGGTGCTCCAGGCGGAAGCTGGGCCGGCCCTGGTCATTGGTCGGCCACTGGATGCCGTCCGGGCGCAGCGCGTAAGCGGTACGCACCACATCGAGGATATCCCAGCGGCCGCAATTGTTTTGCCATTCGCGCGCATACGGATCGATCAGGTTGCGCCAGAACAGGAAGCGCGTCACTTCATCATCGAAACGGATCGTGTTGTAGCCGACGCCGATGGTGCCGGGTTCGGAAAATGCTTTCTCGATTTGCGCCGCGAACTGGAATTCCGGGATGCCGCGCTCCAGGCACAGTTGCGGCGTGATGCCGGTAATCAGGCAAGATTGCGGATTCGGCAGGAAATCCGCTGCCGGTTGGCAATACAGCATGATCGGCTCACCGATCTCGTTGAGCTCGGCATCGGTGCGGATTGCGGCAAACTGGGCCGGACGGTCGCGGCGCGGCTGCACGCCGAAGGTTTCGTAGTCGTGCCAGAGAAAGGTGTGGTTGGACATCGGTCGCGGATTCGTAGGGAAGAGAGGTGCAGCAGTTTACAGGCAACTTTCGACGCATGTATAGCTGTTTTACAACACATTAAGAGAAATGCCGGGGTGGCCTAAAAAGTCGCTTGTAGCCCCTTAAATTCACAAAACTGATAACTGCTATTGGCAATCGAAATTGGATAATTGATGGGGAAACGCTATTCTGATTGTGCGACGCAACAATTGGCTTGCGGTGAACGCAAAACGAAGAGGAATCATCATGTCTACATTGACCATTAACAGCAATAACAGTATTTCCCGCCCAGCAGCATCGTCGATCGGTGTTTTCAGCGCCGTCGCCGCATTTTTCAAGCGTGTCGGCAATGCCTACGAGCGTTCGGAAGCAGCACGTAAAGAAGCCTACCTGGCAGAAGCAGTTGACTTGTACGACCTGGAATACCGCATGCAACAACTGGATCGTGAAAGCGCGCAGACTGCGGCATGGCTCAAGGGTTTCTAAGCAAGATATTGAGCGGCAACCTAAGTACCTGTAGTGAAGCACGCAGTAAAAGCATGTGTTCAGTAGCGCAAGTAGCTAGCAATTAGTTTAAGCAACAAACTGTAGTTGTAGTTCATCAAAACCGCTGCGTAGCAGTAGGGCATCCCACCGGCACAGGCCGTAGATCGGGCTGCCCCGCTGCTCACACAGTGCGTCTCGCTTCACATTCCCAGATACTTCCCAGGTTTTTAGTGCGACTCTGTCAAGAGCGTAAAATGCTCGACCGTTGGCGGCACCGCAAAGAATGGGCCGACAATCGCGCGCCATGCGGCAAATGCCGGCGATTCGCGAAAATCGACTGTATGGTTTTCCAGCGTCTGCCAGGAAATCGTCAGCACATAACGCTCCGGCGATTCAATTCCCTTGTGTATCTTGAAACCGGCAAAGCCCTTGGCCTTGCTGATGACTTGCTCCACGCCGCGCTGGATGGCGGCGTCGAATTCCTGCTGTTTGCCCGGTTGGATCCGGATATCGGCTAATTCGAGAATCATGGGGATTTCCATCGTGGTTGATTGACTGAAAGGCGATTGTCGCATTTTTGGCGAATGGCTTCAGCGACGGGCGCGATTCAGCTCGACCAGGCCAATTTGACAAGACGGCAATCAAACTTTGTGGATTGCCGCTCCATTGACTATGCTGAAAGCATAAACAGTCACATGAAGGAGACCGTCATGTTGGGCAGACAAAGACTTTATTTCATGTTGCCGGATCTTCCCAGTGCACGCAGCACGCTGGACGAGTTGCTGTTGGCCCGGGTCGGGATTCAGCACATCCATTTCTGGGCCGCCGAAGGGAAGTTGCCCGCCGATATGCCGGAAGCCAATGTGTTGCACAAAACCGATCTCGCCAACGGCGCCGAAGTCGGCCTGCTGGCAGGTGGTGTCATCGGCCTGGTTCTGGGCATGTGGCTGGTTTATTTCCCGCCCGAGTGGGTGCATCTGAATTGGCTGGCGATGGTGGCGACCACGCTGGCTGGCGCGGTGCTCGGTAGCTGGATGTCGGGAATGGCGGCGGCGGCGCTGCCTAATTCACGCCTGAAGTCGTTCCATGCAGGCATTGAGGAGGGCAAGATCCTGTTGCTGGTGGATGTGCCGTTCAAGCGTGTGCCGGAAATTGAAGAGTTGATTGAAAAGCGTCATCCGGAGGCAGCTTTCTCCGGCGTAGAGAAACATATTCCAGTATTCCCATAATCTCATCGGACTAGCAGCAATCGACACCGGGCCTTGTGCCCGGTGTTTTTTTTGTGTGATTTGCAATGTTCGATTCTCCGTCCCGGCGACTCTCTCCCGCATATTTCTTTGATTTCCCGAGTCTCCTGCATTGTTATTTTGCGGCCGGCTTCGTACACTACCCCCGGTAAAAACAAAATCAATCATACGAATTCACCGAGGCCGACAAGCGCGGCCGCAAAGTGCATCGTCATACAGAGAGGACATTCAATGGCGGCTTCCTATTTTCCCAAGTGGCGTTTGCGCACAAGTACTGCCGACGGCCAGGGCCAGGTGATTGCCACCGACGAACGCTTGCCGTGGCCGCAGACCTTTGCGATGGGCATACAACACGTCGTCGCCATGTTCGGTTCGACGGTGCTGGCGCCGTTGCTGATGGGCTTCGATCCTAACTTGGCGATTTTCATGTCGGGCATCGGCACCATGCTGTTCTTTGTACTGGTCGGCGGCCGGGTGCCGAGCTATCTCGGCTCCAGCTTTTCCTTCATCGGCCTGGTGATCGCAGTCAGCGCCTATGGCGGCCATGGACTCAATCCCAATCTCGGCGTCGCGCTCGGCGGCATCATAGCCTGTGGCGTCGTGTATGCGCTGATCGGTTTGCTGGTGATGGCGATCGGAACGCGCTGGATCGAAACCCTGATGCCGCCGGTCGTCACTGGTGCAGTGGTGGCGGTAATCGGCCTGAACCTGGCGCCGATTGCGGTCAAAGGTGTCAGCGGCAATAACTTCGATTCCTGGATGGCGCTGGGGACGGTCTTGTGCGTCGGCGGCGTCGCCGTGTTTGCGCGCGGCATGCTGCAACGCCTGCTGATCCTGGTCGGCCTGATGCTGGCTTATGTGATCTATGCGCTGTTGACCAATGGCGCAGGACTGGGCAAGCCGATCGATTTCGGCACTGTCGCCAATGCCGCCTGGTTCGGCATCCCGCACTTCTCTGCGCCGGTGTTCAAGGCCGACGCGATGGCCTTGCTGGCGCCGATCGCCATCATCCTGGTGGCGGAAAACCTCGGCCACATCAAGGCAGTGGCGGCGATGACCGGACAGAACCTCGACAAATACATGGGCCGCGCCTTTGTCGGCGATGGCCTGGCAACGATCGTTTCCGGCAGCGTCGGCGGCACCGGCGTCACCACTTACGCTGAAAACATCGGCGTGATGGCGGTCACCAAGATTTATTCGACGCTGGTGTTCGTGGTAGCAGCTTGCATGGCCATCGTGCTCGGTTTTTCGCCAAAGTTTGGCGCGGTGATCCAGACCATTCCCGGCGCGGTGCTGGGCGGCGTCTCGATTGTGGTGTTTGGCTTGATCGCCGTCTCGGGTGCGCGCATCTGGGTTGAAAACAAGGTCGATTTTTCCAACAATCGCAACCTGATCGTCGCCGCGGTGACCCTGGTATTGGGCGCTGGCGACTTTACCCTGAAGCTTGGCCAGTTCTCGCTGGGCGGTATCGGCACCGCGACCTTTGGCGCAATCATCCTTCACGCCATTTTGCGGCCGCGCAAGACAACATAAAAAAGCTGCGCATTGCGCCAATGCCGTTCAGTGAAGACTGAACGGCATTTTTTATTTTCAAGAACGCGTAGGGTGGGTAGAAATCTGCCGACCCTACGGTTGCGCGCATAAAAAAACGCGACCCGTAGGCCGCGTGATTGATGGTACTGGGAAACGCAAAAAAATTAGTATGCGCCCATGAAATCGCGCTTGCCGACTTCCACGCCGTTGTGGCGCAGGATGTCGTAGGCGGTGGTCACGTGGAAGAAGAATTGCGGCAGGCCGTAACCGAGCAGGTAAGTCTGGCCGCTCAGTTTCTTTTCTTTTGGCGTGCCTGGACGCAATACGATTTCCAGAGCTTCGCTGCCGTCGATCTGCGCCGCGCTCAGGCCGTCGATGAAGGCCAGGGTCTTGTTGATGCGCGCATGCAGGTCAGCGAAGGTTTGTTCGTTGTCTTCATAAGCTGGGACTTCGACGCCAGCCAGGCGCGCCGGCACGCTCTTGGCGAAATCGGCGGCGATCTGTACCTGACGGGTCAGTTGGAACATGTCTGGAAACAGGCGTGCCTGCAGCAGTGCGTTCGGGTCGATTTTCTTTTCAGTGGCGTGGGCTTCAGCTTTGGCCAGCACATCGTTCAAGGCGTTGAGCATTTGCTTGAAGACGGGAATTGAAGCGCTATACATGGAGATGGTCATGAATGTTCCTTGGTTAGTTATTGCCTGAGGCGTATGACGGAGCGAAACGGTGGGTGATTATAGTGCTTGCGTGTCGACTTCGCTGCGACGGCCGGATTACAGTCCCAGCAGCCGTTTCTTGGCGCTGACCCATTCCGGTTTGGAAATCAGGCCCTGCTTGTATTGCTCGTTCAACTGGTCGAGCAAGTCGAAGTCGATGGTGGCCGGCGGCGGTGGGGGCAGCGTCCTGGCGGTGACGATTTTTTTCTCGATCTCGGTTTTCAGGTTGGCGAACTTGCCCAGCTGGCGGGAGTTGAATAGTACCGTATTGGCGTCGCTGGCGGCGCGCACCAGACTGGTGTCGTCGGGGTTGCCATCGGCCGGGTAGAAGCGGATGTAGCCGTTGCTCAGCAGGCCCGGCAACTGGATGCGAACGCCATTCAAGGCGCTGATCAAAATGTCCTTGTCGCCGTTCCTGGCTTGCGTCAGGCGCGCCATGGCGCCGGCGCGCTTTATCTGGATTCGGTCGCTGAGCAGCGTTACTTGGCCATTAATGCCCCGTACCTGTATCTCTACCTGTATGACAGCTCGGTTCACGTCAGCTACTTTCTTGTGTGCGGTCTCTCTGGTGACGATCTTGTCGTCTATGCATCGGATACTGTAACACCTTGCCTCAAATGAATAAAGACGCCGTACCGGGTTAACGGCGTGGCGTCTTTATTGTTTTTCCGTGCGGAAATTAAGTGTCGTTTATTTGACCCAGCTGTCCTTCAACGTAACCGTCCGATTGAAGACCGGCTTGCCTGGCTTCGAATCGACCCGGTCGGCGACGAAGTAACCATGCCGTTCAAACTGATAGCGGTCTTCCGGCTTGGCGTCCTTCAGGCTTGGTTCCAGATAAGCAGTGATGACTTCCTTGGCGTTTGGATTCAGGGCGGCCTTGAAGTCCTTGCCGCCGGCGTCCGGATGCGGATCGGTGAACAGGCGGTCGTACAGGCGTACCTCGGCTTCCAGCGCATGGGCGGCGCTGACCCAATGGATGTTGCCCTTGACCTTGTAGTTGGCGCTGCCTTCGGTGCCGCTCTTGCTGTCCGGGAAATAGGTGCAATGGACTGCGGTGACCTTGCCATCTGCATCTTTTTCAAAGCCGGTGCATTCGATCACGTAACCGTGGCGCAGGCGTACCCGGCTGCCGGCCTTGTCGGCGCTTGGCGGGACCAGGCGGAAATAGCCCTTGACCGGGTTTTCCATGAAATCTTCCTGTTCGATCCACAGCGTTTTGCTGATCGGGAAGTGGCGCAATGCGGTGGCGTGTTCTGGGTGTGCTGGCGGATAGACCGGAGCATGGCAATCCACGGTTTCGCCTTCCGGGAAATTGTCGATGACCAGCTTCAGTGGCCGCAGCACGGCGTTGGCGCGCGGCGCTTTCGGATCCAGGTCTTCACGCAGTGCGCCTTCCAGCGAGCTCATGTCGATCCAGCCGTCGGATTTGGTGACGCCGGTGCGTTCGCAGAACAGTTGCAGCGATTCCGGCGTGAAGCCGCGGCGGCGGATGCCGACCAGCGTCGACATGCGCGGATCGTCCCAGCCGTCAACGATGCCTTCATCCACCAGTTGGCGCAGCTTGCGTTTGCTGGTAATGACGTAGGTGACGTTCAGGCGCGAGAATTCGTATTGGTGCGGCACCGGTTTTTGCAGGAAGCCGGCGGCGCTCAGGTGTTCCAGTACCCAGTCATAGAATGGCCGGTGATCCTGGAATTCCAGGGTGCAGATCGAGTGCGAAATGTTTTCCAGCGCATCGGAAATCGGATGTGTGTAGTCGTACATCGGATAGATGCACCACTTGTCGCCGGTGCGGTGATGATGGGCGTGGCGGATCCGATAAATGGCCGGGTCGCGCAGGTTCATGTTGGGCGACGCCATGTCGATCTTGGCGCGCACGATGTGCTCGCCATCCTTGAACTCGCCGGCCTTCATGCGGCGGAACAAGTCCAGCGATTCAGCTGCCGGGCGGTCGCGGAATGGCGAATTCTTGCCGACTTCACCGAAATTGCCGCGATTGGCAGCCATCTGTTCAGCGCTTTGGCTGTCGACATAGGCCAGGCCCGCAGTAATCAGGTATTCCGCCATCTCGTACAGCTTGTCGAAATAGTTGCTGGCGAAGTACAGGTGCTCGCCGGTATTGTCTTTCCAGTCGAAACCCAGCCAGCGCACGCTGTCGATGATGGTGTCGACGTATTCCTGCTCTTCTTTTTCAGGATTGGTGTCGTCGAAGCGCAAATGGCAGCGGCCGGCGTAATCGCGGGCCAGGCCAAAGTTGACGCAGATCGACTTGGCATGGCCGATGTGCAGGTAGCCGTTCGGCTCCGGCGGAAAACGGGTGACGACTGGCGGCAATGGCTGACCCTGGCTGTCCTTGCGATCGGCGTAGGAGCCGGCGGTCAGATCGGTTTCGATGATGCCGCGCAGGAAATTGGACGAGGCTGGTGCAGGTGGGGTATGGCCGTTGGTGTGGTCAGTGCTCATGGAGAATTGGTTTATACGCTTTGCTGAATTGGTAGGGATGTACTTCATTCTACCGTAGCAAGAGCGGTTTCAGGCGTGGCCGGGCGGATTTTGTTGCACTGCGGTTGCAGGATGGCAGGAGGCGGGGGCGCTTTTAAGGATGGGGCTGGGGAACTGAATAATTGTCAAAGATTTACTTCAATAAAGCTGCTCGTCGATCTGGAGCCGATATTCGTCGGCTCCAGATGCCCTTTACATTTGCCGGAACAGATGGGCAAATACACGGCTCACGGCGAGCGCCTCGCTGCGGCCGCGCAGTTTGAGCGAGAGCTTACCGCTTTCGTCGCGGATCGCCATCTGGATGCATTGGTGATTGACGACGGTGCCGCGATGCACCTGCCAGAACTGGCGGCCGTCGATCTGTTGCAGTAAATCCTTGAGGCTGGTGCGGATCAGCGATTCGCTGTCGGCGGTAACGACATTGATGTATTTGTCAGTGGCTTCGAAGTAGATCACCTCGTTGATCGGAATCATGCGGATCTGGTTGCCGACTGCGGCGCGGATCATGGTCAGCGGCTCGGCGGCCGATTTGGGCTGCATGTTGTTCAGTTGGCCGATCAGACGCTCCAACGCAGAATTGCTATCGTCGTTCTGTTGCAGCCGCTGCTGCAGGCGTGCGATGGTTTTACCGAGGCGCGCATCGCTGATTGGCTTCAGTACATAATCGGCGGCAGCGTGCTCGAAGGCGTTGATCGCGTATTCGTCGTAGGCGGTGACAAACACGATCAGTGGAAACGCCTCGTTATCAGGCCATTCCTCGGCCAGTTCCTGGGCTGCTTCGAGACCGGTTTTACCTGGCATCTTGATATCCAGGAACAGGATGTCGGGGCGCTGCCTGAGGGTTTGTTCGACCACGGCCTGGCCGTTGTCGACGCTGGCGATGATCTGCAACTCTGGCCACAGGCGCTGCAATGCCTGCTTCAAGGCCGCCGCCAGGATCGGTTCGTCTTCGGCAATCAGGGCGCGCAAATTGGATGGTGTGGTCATGGCAGGATGGGTAGTTGAAGTTGGGCGATAACGCCGTGCGGCAGTTTCGGTTTCACAGTCAGGCTGGCGCGCGAACCGTACAGCGCTTGCAGGCGTTCGTGGATATTGCTGAGGCCGATGTGGCTGGCATGGTTGTTCGGCTGCAGATCGGATTGCGCGCTCAAACCAAGGCCGGTGTCGCTGACGTCAAGCAGCAGTATTTCGCCTTGGCGGCTGGCCGCGACTTCGACGCGGCCGCCCTCGATCTTCGGCTCCAGGCCGTGCTTAATGGCGTTTTCCACCAGCGGCTGCAGCAGCATCGGCGCAATCACGGTATCGCGCAGTTCTGCTGGCAACTGCAGGTCAAAACTCAGGCGGCTGCCCATGCGCAGCGACATCAGCTCCAGATAGGCTTCCATCAGGCTGAATTCCTGCGCCAATGTAGTCTGCTCAATGCGCGAAGAGGAGAGCGAGGCACGCAGGAACTGAATCAACTGGTCCAGCATCTGCTGCGCCCGCGGCGCGTCAATGGCGATCAGGCTTTGCAGTGTCGCCAGCGTGTTGAACAGCATGTGTGGCTCAATCTGCGCCTGCAGCATTTGCAATTGCGCTTGCAGTGCCTGTTTCTCGATGGCGGCGGCCCGCGCCTTTTCGTTTGCCGCCTGGTTGCGCAATTCGGCAAGCGTGCTCAGGTTCCAGAAAAACAGCGTAGCGCCGACGCAGACCGAGACAGTCAGGATGATCAGGCCAAGGCCGCTTACATTCATATACATAGAGGAAAAATTGTCTGTGGGCAGTCCAAGCAGCAAATCGGCCAGGTGGATGCCGACAAATTGGGCGATCCCTGCTGCCACCAGTATGAAGACCATGAACTGCGCCTTGGGTGGCGTTGCGTTACGCCAGAGCAGGGAGCGGCCAGCTTCTATCAGGGCCATCGCTGTCATGCCGATGCACAGTGAAAACACCAGGTTCACCAGGAAGCTGTCACTGATGCGCATCACGTAAGTGACAATGACGGCGCAAACGATGTCGATGACCAGATTGACGTACAAAGTGCGCAGCAGACGCCGCCTCAGTGGCTCGGTTGTTTGCGGCAAAGCGATCTCGGGAGTTGGCTTCATGCGGGAGGAATAGGGTTATTTTTATCTAGTTCGCGTTCGATCATGCGCCGTTTCCACTGCGCACCAGGGGCGTTCAAGAATACCGCAAGGCCGTGAAATAGCAACCCGATTCCCCACCCCAGAAGCGGACCGAGCGCCCAGGGCCGACCAGGATTGTGCAAGAAATTGAGCAGCACCAGGCCGCTGTTGATAATCAAATAAATTGTCAGGTGCACGAAAAATCCAATTTTGCGTTCAACCTGACGTTGCGCATCCAGGTAGCCGGGTCTGGTATCGTTCATGGCATTCTCCTTGTTATGAATGGCTCAATTGTGGCGTTGTCAGCCACCGTCAAGAAGTGAAATGCGACGAAACCGGGATTACGTGCCGCGAATGGTAGCCAGAGGTCGCGGATTGCCAAATACATCAAATCCATTAAGATTGACGTTAAATAGGGGGCAGCAGCTTGCTTTCCCTCCGTTATTCCAACCTATCCGATAGAGAGACAATATTCATGTGGCCCTACCCAAAAGTAGTTGCGCATCGCGGCGGCGGCACGCTGGCGCCGGAAAATACGCTGGCGGCGCTGCGCTGCGGCTTGCAGCACGGATACCGTGCGGTCGAGTTTGACGTCATGCTGTCGCGCGACGGCGTGCCGATCCTGATGCATGACGCGGTGTTTGGCCGCACCGTGCGCGGCGTCGGCAAAGTCTCCGATTTCACTGCTGACGAATTGACCGCGATGGACGCCGGCAGTTGGCTGGGAGAGCAGTTTGCCGGCGAACGCGTTTGTACCTATCGCCAGGCGCTCGACTTTTGCCGTCAGAACGATATCTGGATGAACGTCGAAATCAAACCGGCAGAAGGATTCGAGGTTGAAACCGGGCGCATCGTCGCGCAGCTGACGGAGGAGTGTTTTGCGAATGAGGTGGCGCAACATGTCGCCAGTGCCGACGGTGCATGGGCCGACCCGGCCTTGCCGTTGTTTTCATCTTTTTCATTTGAAGCCTTGCGCGCGGCGCAGGTGGCGGCGCCGGATATCCCGCGTGGATTCCTGACCGATACCATCGAAGACGACTGGCAGCAGCGTCTGCAGGAGCTGGACGCGGTTGCGTTGCATACCAACCATAAATACCTGTCGCCGATGCAGGCGCAGGCAGTCAAGCAAGCCGGTTACGGTTTATTTTGCTATACGGTGAACACGCCGAACCGCGCCGCCGAGATCCTTGGCTGGGGCGTGGACGGCTTTTGTACTGACCGCATTGATCTGATTTCGGCTAATTGAAGCTTATGCAATCCTTGGTTCATGCGCCGCGAGTGAAAAAATCAACATTTTGTGTGGTCGATCATGTCAACCTAACTCGGTAAGCAGGCGTTATGAGAGGGCAGAACCGAGTTTCAGGTCATATTCAGTGACCACAAAGCGAGTGACTAGTCGTAGGTTTTACTCTTGAAGTATCGAATTTGCTTGTTTTTCTAATAACCGAAAGGAAGTCAAGATGAAGATCAATAAATTGCTGGCTGCTGTTGTTATCGCTGCTTTCGCTCTGCCAGTCATGGCGCAAAACGCTCCTGCTCCTGCAGCACCAGCCGCAGCCCCTGCTGCCGATGCAGCAGCGCCAGCGAAAAAAGCGCACAAGAAACATCACCACAAGAAGAGCCACAAGATCACAGCTACGCCAGTTAATAAGGGCGCCTAATAGCCCGCTGTACGGCTGATAGGGGTCTGAATTTCGCGAAATTCAGACCTCATGCCATTCAAAGCCCGCCGGGAGCGATCCTGACGGGCTTTTTTCATCCTGCCACGACAGAATGATGCGGCTGGTATCACGTATAATCGAAGGTTTGCAAAAGAACATACTTGGCCTTCGCATTGCGGATCGATCGTATCCGGATATGGCGCCGACCTTGTTTCCTTGCCTTTTTCCTTGCACCGTTTCATTTTTTGCCCAAGAACATGAACTCAGCCGAAATCCGCGAAAAGTTTCTCAAATTCTTTGAATCCAAAGGCCACACCATTGTGCGCTCGTCCAGCCTGGTCCCCGGCAACGATCCGACATTGCTGTTTACCAACTCCGGTATGGTGCAGTTCAAGGATGTGTTCCTGGGCACCGAAAAGCGCAACTATGTGCGTGCCACCTCGGTACAGCGCTGCCTGCGTGCCGGTGGTAAGCACAACGACCTGGAAAACGTCGGTTACACCGCACGTCACCATACTTTCTTCGAAATGCTGGGCAACTGGTCGTTCGGCGACTACTTCAAGCATGACTCGCTGGTCTGGGCCTGGGAGCTGCTGACCAAGGTATACGGCTTGCCGGCCGATAAATTGTGGGCCACCGTGTATGAAACCGACGATGAAGCCTACGATATCTGGCACAAGGTGATCGGCCTGCCGAAAGAACGCATCGTGCGCATCGGCGACAACAAGGGTGCGCCTTATGCATCGGACAATTTCTGGCAAATGGCAGACACCGGCCCTTGCGGCCCTTGCTCCGAAATTTTCTACGATCACGGCCCGGACGTCTGGGGCGGTCCTCCAGGCAGCCCCGAGCAGGACGGCGACCGTTACATCGAAATCTGGAACAACGTGTTCATGCAGTTTGATCGCCAGATCGATCCGAAAACCGGCGAAGCGACTCTGACGCCGCTGCCGAAGCAATGCGTCGATACCGGCATGGGCCTGGAGCGCCTGGCTGCGGTATTGCAGCACGTGCACAGCAACTATGAAATCGACCTGTTCCAGCGCCTGATCAAGGCCGCGGCACGCGAAACCAATATCACCGACCTGGAAAACAACTCGCTGAAAGTGATCGCCGATCATATCCGCGCCTGTTCTTTCCTGGTGGTCGATGGCGTCATTCCTGGCAATGAAGGCCGCGGCTATGTGCTGCGCCGGATCATCCGCCGCGCATTGCGTCATGGTCACAAGCTGGGCCAGACCAAGCCGTTCTTCTACAAGCTGGTCAAGGATCTGGTGCTGGAGATGGGCGCTGCCTACCCAGAGCTGCCGGAAGCCGCAGAGCGCGTCGAGCAGGTGCTCAAGCAGGAAGAAGAACGTTTCGGCGAAACGCTGGAACACGGCATGAAGATCCTGGAAGCAGCGTTGGCCAAGAATTCCAAAAAGCTGGACGGCGAAACTGCATTCACCTTGTACGACACCTTCGGTTTCCCACTCGACCTGACTGCGGATATCTGCCGCGAACGTGAAGTCGAGCTGGACGAAGCCGGTTTTGCCACTGCGATGGAGCGTCAGAAAACGACAGCACGTGCGGCTGGCAAATTCAAGATGGCTGCGGCAGTGGAATATAGCGGCGATAAGACCCGCTTCGTCGGCTATGACGAGCTGGCGCATGAAGCCAAAGTGTTGGCCCTGTATGTGGACGGCAGCGCGGTGCAGAAAATCGAAGCCGGCCAGGACGCCATCGTGGTGCTCGACACCACGCCGTTCTATGCTGAATCCGGTGGCCAGGTTGGCGACTGCGGCGTGCTGGAAGCATCTGGCGCATTGTTCGAAGTGGCCGATACCCTGAAAATCCAGGCTGAAGTATTCGGTCATCACGGCAATCTGCACAGCGGTTCGCTGGCCGTCGGCGACAAGGTCAACGCCAAGGTCGATACCGCCGTGCGCGGCCGCACCATCCGCAATCACTCGGCAACGCACTTGATGCACAAGGCCTTGCGTGAAGTGTTGGGTGCGCATGTGGCGCAAAAGGGTTCGCTGGTCGATGCCGACAAGACCCGTTTCGACTTCAGCCACAATGCGCCGGTCAGCGCCGATGAAATTCGTCGTATCGAAGAAATCGTCAACCGCGAAATCCTCGCCAACGTCGCTACCGAAGCCAAGCTGATGTCGTTTGACGACGCGGTTGGCGCCGGTGCCATGGCGCTGTTCGGCGAAAAGTACGGCGACGAAGTGCGTGTCCTGTCGATCGGTACTTCGCGCGAATTGTGCGGTGGTACCCACGTTAGCCGCACCGGCGATATCGGCCTGTTCAAGATCGTCGGCGAAGGTGGTGTCGCTGCCGGCATCCGCCGTATTGAGGCAGTGACCGGCGAAGCCGGCCTGGCGCTGGTGCAAAATTTGAGCAACCGCGTCAACGAAGCCGCTGCCGCATTGAAGGCGCAGCCGGAGGAACTGACCCAGCGCATCGCGCAGGTGCAAGATCACGTCAAGGCGCTGGAAAAAGAATTGAGCAGCCTGAAGTCGAAGCTGGCAGCGAATCAGGGCGATGAACTGGTGCTGCAAGCCGTCGACGTCAACGGCATCAAGGTGCTGGCGGCGACGCTGGAAGGCGCCGATAGCGCGACACTGCGCGAAACCATGGACAAGCTGAAAGACAAGCTGAAAACCGCAGCCATCGTGCTGGCGGCAGTCAAGGATGGCAAGGTCAGCCTGATTGCCGGCGTCACTGCCGACGCCACTGGCAAGGTCAAGGCTGGTGAACTGGTCAACTTCGTCGCCCAGCAAGTCGGCGGCAAGGGTGGTGGCCGTCCTGACATGGCGCAAGCTGGCGGTACCGATCCGAGCGGCCTGGCGGCAGCCTTGCAAGGCGTTGCGGCATGGGTCGGCGAGCGCGCCTGAAGAAGATGAGCTTTCAATGATGGCTTGAGATACAGGCCATGCAGTTCAACAAAGCGGGAAGCATCAAATCGCAGTAGTATCGCGGATTGATTCTTCCCGCTTTTTTCTATTCCATCCAACTGACAACATCAGCCATGAGTGAATTCAAATTCTGTCCGGTTTGTGCAGCATCCCTGATCCAGCGTGCCGACGAAGGCGAAGCCGGGAAGTTGCGCCTGGCTTGTCCTGAAGGCCACTGGACCCACTGGGACAATCCGCTGCCGGTGCTGGCCGCAATCGTCGAGATCGACGGCAAGATCCTGCTGGCGCGCAACGCCGCATGGCAGGAGGGCATGTTTGCGCTGATCACCGGTTTCATGGAGCGCGATGAAACGCCGGAGCAGGGCATTGCACGCGAACTGAAAGAAGAAACCAACCTGGATGCCGGCCAGATTACGCTGATCGGTGTCTATGAATTCATCCGCAAGAACGAACTGATCATCGCCTATCACGTCAAGGCAAGCGGCACGATCAGCTTGTCTGAAGAACTGCTGGAATACCGCCTGCTGGAACCGGCCAAATTGCGGCCATGGCGCGCCGGCACCGGCCATGCGGTGGCAGACTGGATGCGCGGCCAAGGGCTGGCGGTTGAATATGTCGACCGGCCGTTGCTGGAACCGGCGCCGGAAGCCGCGCTGAAATCGTAGCTTGGTCGCCACAGCGGGTTTTATTGCAAATAAATAACGCTGCCATGGGGCAATGACTGGGTAGAATTGGATAATTGAAATTCCCGTATCCCATTACCCATTTAGCGCCGCTGAACCGCCATGCTGATTATTCCGGTAGACCGTAAGCCAGACTGGCGGCGCCCGCCGCTGATTACCATTTTTCTGGTGCTGGTCAATTTGCTGATTTACTTCGGCATACAGTGGGGCGAGCGCAACCATATGGAGCCGGCTGCCGACTATTATCTGGTCGAATCGCGCCTGCCGGAATTCGAATTCCCCGCCTACGCCCGCTATCTGGAAAGCGACAACAAGACCGCCGCCGCAACCAGCATGCGCAAGGCCTTGGAACGCTGGCAGCAAATACGTGCGCGCGCTGACCTGGCCGCCGCACGCAATGGGAAGACGGCATCGCTGGACGATTACGGGCAAATCGCCCAGGCCTGGTATGTGCTGGATGCCGATACGGCTTTTTCGGCGCTGATGCAGCAACCGAAGCCGTCCGTCCTTGGCACTATCGATGCCGACGATCTGGCCGTGTGGAAGGAACAGCGCGAACACTATTCGCTGATCCGCAAACGCAGCTTTACCGAACGCTATGCGCTGATTCCGGCCCAGGCTTTCGAACGCCCGGTGACCTTGATCACCCACATGTTCCTGCATGGCAGCGTCGAGCATGTGTTGGGCAATATGGTGTTCCTGGCGATGGTCGGTTACGCGGTCGAGATACTGCTTGGTGGTGGTTTGTTCTTGCTGTTCTATCTCGCCTCAGGCTTGCTGTCGGCCGCCTTTTATCTGTTGTTCCGCGGCGATAGCATGATCTTGTCGCTGGGCGCGTCGGGCGCAATTTCCGGCGTCATGGGAATGTACACCGTGCTGTACGGCCTGCGCCGGATTCGTTTCTTCTACTGGTTCCTGTTCTATTTCGATTTCTTCACGGCGCCGGCGCTGATCATGTTGCCGATCTGGGTCGGCAAGGAAGCTTTCGACCTGTGGTTCGGCGGCCCGTCCAACACCAATTACTACGCGCATATCGGCGGCCTGCTTGGCGGCGCATTGCTGGCGCTCTTGTATCGCTTGCTGGCGCGCCGCAAGCTGGAGCAGGCACATGCGAACTATGTTGCCCCTGCCGATGACGACAAGTTGCTGCGCACCTTGCAGCAGAGCGCCTATGCAGCGTTGAGCCGTCTCGACTTCGAGCGTGCCCGGCGTGATTTCAGCAGCCTGGTGAGCAAGACCTTGGCGCAGAAACGGACGCCGCAGCCCGACTGGCTGCTGCAGTTGTTCAACCTGTCGAAAGGCGCACCGTCGTCGTCAGCATTTCATCAAGTCGCAGCCATGCTGCTGCGCTTGCCGAAAGGCGCGCTCGATGAAGAGAAAATCCACCAAGTGTATCTGGATTATGTGGCGCGCGCCGCACCGCGGCCGTCGCTGAGCAGCGAGCAATCGCTGGCCCTGGCCAAGCGCTTTGCCCTGAACGGCCAGCCGCAGACGGCTGAGAATATCTTGCAGATACTGATGGTGACAGCGCGTCAGCACCAGCAACTGCCGCAGCTGGTGCATTGCATCGCCAGGGGATTTATTGCTGCGGGTAGGCACGACAAAGGGCAGCAATACCAGAAGTTATTGCTGCAACAATTTCCGGCGAGTGACGAAAGCCGTTTGATTTCCAGCCCGGGTAACCGGTATTAGGCTGGCGACGACGGTTCGGCAAGGCGTTCGATAATTTGCTTGTACTGTTGCGCTTCGACGGCTGCCGGGCTGGTGGGCCACTGCGCAATCACGTGATTGAATAGAGCCATCGCACGAGCATCCTGGCGCAGATGGTCGGACAGTAATTTCCCCGCCAGCACCAGCACCGCCGGCACATCCTTGTGGCGTGCGGCGCGTTTGTGGAAACCTGAGACAATTTCAAGCGCCACTTGATATTCGCGGATCGAAGCCGCCGCCGTGGCAATGTCCAGTACGTGATCCGGATTGTCGACCTTGAACTCGGGATCGAGTTGGCGTGCCTGCCGCCAGGTGTCGCCAATGCGTCCGGCCTTGCCTGAGCGGGCCAGCGCAAACAGATGGCGTTGCGCATGTTCAAGCTGTTTCTTGGTATCGCCTTTGAGCATCAGCAGTTTGGCGTAGTGCCCGCACAGCTGCGCGTTATGCTGATCGTAGCGCAGTTCTTCCCACACCATTTCCATCGCCATGTCGATATTGCCATCGCGGATCATCGCGCCGATCTGTTGCGCCAGGATTTCTTCGTCGGTCAGCGGACGGTTCTTGCGGCTGCTGGCCAGTGCGTTGATTTCAAAATTGCGATCCGGGGAATAACCGATCTCCTGATGGTACTGATACATCGTATAACCCATCAGGTTGAAGCCGACCAACGTGAAGTAGGCGAAGGCAAAAATGCCGAGTCCGACCAGCAGCACGATCGGCAGCTTTCCGACGAATAGTGCGATCAGCACCGGCGCCGACTGGTTCAGTATGAAACCGAATACCCACAGCGCCAGGTAGGGCCAGCCGACCGCCTTGATCATCTTGAACACGTTGAATGGATTGATCGCCTCGGTGAAACTGTGGGTGTGTCCGAGCACCATGATGCAGGCCGGCAGCATCAGGTTGGCCACGGCATTGCCCGCCAACAGGAGAAGCGGATGGATTTCGCCAAGGATCGCGATAAAAAAACCTTGCACCAGCACCACCAGCAGCAATTTGTACGGCGACATTTTGTGCACGTCATTCGGCTCATCAAAATCCGCATGGCGCAGATTGCCGAGCGAGGTCTGTTCCAGGACCCGGAACGCCTGGCGCATCAGGTCGACCAGGAAACCGATGCCGACCAATACCGTGATGATCAGGATGAGTGGCGAGAAGCCGCCGTCTTCGCCGTATCCGCCCAACATCCACAAGCCGGCGCCGATCAGTGCATAGACTGCCGGATGCCAGAGTAATTGCGGTTGGGCTGGATAGAGGAAAAATTGCGGCAGACGTTGCCAGAATGGCGTAATGTTCCTATATGGCTTTTCGGTAGCGGTATCCGACATGCTTTTTCCTCAGGGGCTCGCTCAGGGCAGCATTGGAGCTGATGCGCACTTCTGCGGCTTGCGCTTGTTACATTTTGTTACTAAGTTATTGAATGTTAGCACGGGGACGATGCATAAAGATTGCATTAAAGACATATTTAATTATCGTAACAGCTGTTGTAAAAATGATTGATGGTTTGTTGCGACGCGTCAAAGCGCTGTATGTTTGGAGTAGAATCACAAATTGGCAGCAAATGTTAAAAATCTTTACTTTACGAAGTGGTTATGGAATTTAATAAAGAACTCGACGCACGCGGCCTGCATTGCCCACTGCCGATTTTGAAAACCAAGAAGGCGCTGGCTGACATGCTGAGTGGCGAAGTGCTGCGTGTGATGGCGACGGATTCTGGTTCGGTCAGGGATTTCCAGGCGTTTGCCAAGCAGACCGGGAACGATCTGCTGGAGCAGAGTGAAGAAAACAGAGAGTTTATTTTCTTCATGAAGCGCAAATAAACAAACGCCTATAAAACTTGCCTGGCGTTTGGCGCTTTCAGCTGGCTTCGTCGTACCTGTCACATACATTGCAACCAGCATCCTGCTGGTCGCCTCCCGCTTTAACCATTTCCTCCCGCCGCCTGGTCCCAGGCCGGAAAATTCCTCTCAAGCAAGCCGAAATCGGCATTTGACCCCAGATGTTCTGCAATAACTTGTGGCAATTAGTTGGTTTGCTCTATTCTTTAATAGAACGATCGTGCTAAATTCCAGTGTTAGATCGAATTCTCTCTTATAATTCCCAATTCAGATTTACGTTAACGTCAATTCAGATTTCTTTATTTTAATAAAAGGCATAACGATGAAAGTACTAGTACCAGTCAAGCGCGTCGTCGACTACAACGTCAAAGTGCGGGTCAAGTCTGACGGCAGCGGTGTGGATATTGCCAACGTCAAGATGTCGATGAATCCGTTTGACGAAATCGCCGTCGAAGAAGCCACGCGCCTGAAAGAAGGCGGCAAGGTCACTGAAGTGATCGCGATTTCCTGCGGCGTCGCGCAATGCCAGGAAACCCTGCGCACAGCAATGGCGATCGGCGCCGACCGCGGCATCCTGGTCGATACTGCCGATACCGATCTGCAACCGTTGGCAGTCGCCAAGCTGTTGAAGGCAGTCGCCGACAAGGAACAGCCGCAACTGATCATCCTCGGCAAGCAGGCTATCGACGACGATTGCAACCAGACCGGCCAGATGCTGGCTGCGCTGCTGGGCTGGCCGCAAGCGACATTCGCTTCCAAAGTTGTGCTGGAAGACGGCAAAGTCACGGTCACACGTGAAGTCGACGGCGGTCTGGAAACCATCGCCCTGACTCTGCCTGCAATCATCACTACCGACTTGCGCCTGAACGAGCCGCGCTACGTGACGCTGCCGAACATCATGAAGGCCAAGAAGAAAACTCTGGACGTGTTCAAGCCAGCCGATCTCGGTGTCGACGTTGCGCCGCGCCTGAAGACGCTGAAAGTGGTCGAGCCGGCCAAGCGCAGCGCTGGCATCAAGGTGCCTGATGTGGCTACCCTGGTCGCCAAGTTGAAGAACGAAGCCAAGGTCCTGTAAGCGATTACCAACCTGAACCAATTCATATCCAAGAACCACGCGCAGTGCCGCATCCAGTGATTGCAGGCGCGCGCATACAAATCAGGAGTCACCATGACAGCTCTCGTCATTGCCGAACACGATAACGCCTCGTTAAAAGGCAGTACCCTCAATACCATTACCGCCGCCAGCCAATGCGGTGGCGAAGTCCACGTGCTGGTCGCCGGCAGCAACTGCGGCGCAGCCGCCCAAGCCGCCGCGCAAGTTGCCGGCGTGACCAAAGTGCTGGTCGCCGATGCTGCGTACTTCGCTGACGGCCTCGCAGAAAACGTCGCCGAGCAAGTGCTGGCTCTGGCCTCCGCTTACAGCCACATCCTGGCTCCGGCTACCGCCTACGGCAAGAACATCCTGCCACGCGTCGCCGCCAAGCTGGATGTCGGCCAGATTTCCGAAATCACCAAGGTCGACAGCCCGGACACCTTCGAGCGTCCGATCTATGCCGGCAACGCGATCGCGACAGTGCAATCGGCTGACGCCGTCAAGGTCATCACCGTTCGTACCACCGGCTTTGATGCTGCTGCCGCGGGCGGTTCCGCTGCAGTGGAAAACATTACTGCAGCCGCCGACTTCGGCAAATCGGCCTTCGTTTCACGCGAACTCGCCAAGTCGGATCGTCCTGAACTGACAGCCGCCAAGATCATCGTTTCCGGCGGCCGCGGCATGGGCTCGGCTGAAAACTTCAAGATCCTGGAGCCGCTGGCCGACAAGCTCGGCGCGGCAATGGGCGCTTCGCGCGCCGCAGTCGACGCCGGCTTCGTGCCGAACGACTGGCAGGTCGGTCAGACCGGCAAGATCGTCGCGCCGCAACTGTATATCGCGGTCGGTATTTCCGGCGCGATCCAGCATCTGGCCGGGATGAAAGACTCCAAAGTCATCGTCGCCATCAACAAGGACGAAGAAGCGCCGATTTTCTCGGTGGCCGACTACGGCATCGTTGGCGATCTGTTCGAGATCGTGCCGCAGCTGGTAGCCGAACTGGGCTGAACTGCATAGTGTTGCAGGGCGTTGAAAAGCAAACTACGGATTGATTTTCAACGTTCTGTCAGGAGTCATAAAGGGTGGTATTGCAGGTACTGGCGGCGCCAGATCTAGTAGTGCCACCCGATTTTTTTTGGAGTAGGTCATGAGTTATGTCGCCCCACTGAAAGACATGTTGTTTGTCCTGAACGAGTTGGCCGGACTGGAGCAGGTCAATGCGTTGCCGGGCTGCGAGGATGCGACGCCGGAAACCGTGGAAGCGGTGCTGCAGGAGAATGCCAAGTTTTGCGGCGAAGTTGTCGCTCCGCTGAATCGTAGCGGCGATCTGGAACCGAGCTATTGGCACGACGGTCAGGTCACCACCAGCAAGGGTTTTAAAGAGGCGTTCAAGGCGTTTGCCGAAGCGGGCTGGCAAGGTGTTCAGCACCCGGTCGAATTCGGTGGACAAGGCTTGCCGAAGCTGGTCGCAACCCCATGCATCGAGATGCTGAATGCCGCCAATTTGTCGTTTGCGCTGTGCCCGCTGCTGAGCGACGGCGCCATCGAAGCGTTGCTGACAGCCGGTAGCGACGAGCAGAAGCGGATTTACCTGGAAAACCTGGTGTCGGGCAAATGGACCGGCACCATGAACCTGACCGAACCGCAAGCCGGTTCCGACCTGGCGCTGGTGCGCACCCGCGCGGTGCCGCAAGACGATGGCACTTTCAAGATTTCCGGCACCAAGATTTTCATTACCTACGGTGAGCACGACATGGCCGAGAATATCGTCCATCTGGTGCTGGCGCGCACGCCTAACGCCCCGGAAGGCGTGAAAGGCATTTCACTGTTCATCGTGCCGAAATTCCTGGTCAATGCCGACGGTACGCCAGGCGCCCGCAACGACTTCCATTGCGTCTCGCTGGAACACAAGCTGGGCATCAAGGCCAGCCCGACCGCAGTACTGCAGTTCGGTGATCACGGCGGCGCCATCGGCACATTGGTCGGCCAGGAAAATCGCGGCCTAGAATACATGTTCATCATGATGAATGCGGCGCGTTTTGCAGTTGGCCTGCAAGGCATCAGCGTTGCCGAGCGCGCCTATCAAAAAGCCGTGGCTTACGCCAAGGATCGGGTGCAGTCGCGTGACCTGGCTGGCTCCGCCGGCGCGGTAACCATCATCCATCAACCCGATGTGCGGCGCATGCTGATGTCGATGCGTTCACAGGTCGAGGCAGCACGGGCGCTGGCTTACGTTACCGCAGCTGCCCACGACGCGGCGCATCATCACGCCGACGAGGCGACCCGCAAGTCGAACCAGGCGTTCTATGAATACATGGTGCCGGTGGTCAAGGGCTGGTCGACCGAGCTCTCGATCGATGTGGCGTCCACCGGCGTGCAGATCCACGGCGGCATGGGCTTTATCGAAGAAACCGGCGCCGCGCAGTTCTATCGCGATGCGCGGATCTTGACGATCTACGAAGGCACCACAGCGATCCAGGCCAACGACCTGATCGGCCGCAAGACCGTGCGCGACGGTGGTGCGGTAGCCAAGGGCATTGTCGCCCAGGTACGCGCCACCCAGGCCGAGCTGGCTGCGAGCGGATCGGCTGACCTGGTTGCGATCGGCAAGCAACTGGCGCGCGGCGTCGATGCGTTGGAGCAGGTCATCACTTATGTGGTCGATAACCTGAAGAGCGATATCAAGGGCGTATTTGCCGGTAGCGTGCCGTACCTGAAACTGGCCGGTATCGTGCTCGGTGGCTGGCAGCTGGGACGGGCGGCGTTGGTGTCGGCTAGCAAGCTGCAGGCGGGTGGCGGCGACGCCAGTTTCTACCAGGCCAAGATCGGCACCGCGCGTTTCTTTGCGGACCATATCTTGTCCCAGGCCGATGCCTATCGTGTTTCTATTGTCGAAGGCAGCAGTGGTGTGATGGCGTTGACGGAAGACCAGTTCTGATAACTGGTTTAGCCAGGCAAAGAAAAAAGCAGCCCAAGCGGCTGCTTTTTTTTCATCTGACGGTGCTGCTCAAGGTGTCAGCCGTAGGCGCCGCCGGTGAACAGCAGGTCGAAGGTGCGCGCGATGGCGCCAATCAGGGCAATCGCACCGACCCCCAATGTCAGTACCACCAGCAATATGACAAACCAGCTGGAGTCGGATTTCTTGCCGGAATGGGCGTTGTACTTGGCGTCCCATTTCTCGTCGGGTGTCAGGCCGATCACCAGCGATTCAATGCAGGCAACCAGTCCTGAAATCACGAGCGGAGCAAACAGGAAGGGCACCAGCTGATCTTGTCGCCACAACAGGTAAGCCAGTAGCGAGAGTTGCAATGAAATCAGGTGCAGCCAGCCCCATTTATCTTTCAAGCCGCCCAGGTAGAAGCGGTGCAGGCCGATGCTGCCGAATACGGTGGCAAGGAAAGTCGCGCAAGTCTTGTTCTTGTGGCTAGTGGTCATTTGCTGGTCGCTTGGATTATTGATCTTCGGGAATCTGCATTAAAAAGCAGCAATTTCTTGTATCAGGTGGGTAAAATGTTAATATACTAGGTTGGATGTCGCTTTCTGTATTTCCTGTCCGCATCGCGCGAGCCGGAAAGGGCGATGGAATGGGGCGTAGTGTACAGCTTTGAGTTGCAAGCATGTCGCTGTTGCCCTTGCTCCGGATGTCGCCGGCAAGGCGATTTGGGTAGTCCTGCAAATTAGTTTGACGTGGAGAAACCACACCTGTGGCCCGCTCGGGTTGCGGGTTGGGTCTGGTATGCGTTATAATTTGCGGCTTTTTCCGTGTTCGAACACTTTTTGGAAACATTATGGTCGTTATTCGTTTATCCCGTGGTGGCGCAAAGAAGCGTCCTTTTTACAACATCGTAGCTACTGATTCGCGCAATCGCCGTGACGGTCGCTTCATCGAGCGCATCGGTTTTTACAATCCGGTAGCGTCTGGTGCTGAAGAGACTTTCCGTATTGCTCAGGACCGCCTGACGCATTGGCAAGGTGTTGGCGCGCAATTGTCGCCGACCGTTGCTCGTCTGGTTGCTGACGCTGCCAAGAAATCTGCTTAATTCGGCAGTTTGAACCGTTGAACGCGTCAGTGAATTTGTCGACCGCAGCACAGGCTGGAGCTGTAATACCTTCGGACCTGGTGGTGGTCGGTTACGTTACTGGCGCTTACGGTATCAATGGCTGGGTACGGATCAAACCGTATTCGGCGGATGCAGATGCGTTGTTGCACGCCAAGACATGGTGGCTGGGCCGGCAGAATTCGCCGGAGCTGCGCGATGTTGAAATGATGCAGGCGAAAAATCACAGTGGCGACATTGTGGCGCGCCTGATGGGTGTGGCAGGGCGCGATGCAGCCGAGGCCATGAAAGGCACCGTGGTGCATGTACCACGCAGCCATTTCCCGGCGCTCTCGGATGATGAGTTCTACTGGGTCGATCTGATCGGCCTGGCAGTTGAAAATCTGCAGGGCGAAAACCTGGGCGTAGTCGCCGATCTGATGGACAACGGCGCACATCCGATTCTTCGGATCACTGTCCCGGCAGTTGCAGATCAAGAAAAGGCGGCGCCAGAATTATTGATCCCGTTTGTCGACCAGTTCGTCAAGACGGTGGATCAGGCAGCCAAGAAAATTACGGTTGACTGGGGACTTGATTATTAAGTCCGAGCAGCTGAAGTTGCAATCGCTCAAGCGCTTGCAAGCGGAACAGAAGGGTGAGCGGGATGCAATTTGATGTCGTCACACTGTTTCCCGAGATGTTTGCAGCATTGACGCAGTCGGGGATTACCCGACGCGCGTTTGAGCAAAAGAAATGCGAACTGGCGATGTGGAATCCTCGCGATTTCACTACCGACAATCACCGCACCGTGGATGACCGGCCTTATGGCGGCGGACCTGGCATGGTGATGTTGGCAAAACCGCTGGAAGCTGCGATTGAGGCAGCCAAGGCGCGTCAGCTGAAGCAGGACTTGCCCGTACCGAAAGTTGTATATTTGTCGCCGCAAGGCCGGCCGTTGACCCATCAGCGCGTCATGCAGTTGACCGCCGAACCTGGCCTGGTATTGTTGTGCGGGCGTTATGAAGCGGTCGATCAGCGTTTGCTGGATCGTTGCGTGGATGAAGAAATCAGCCTCGGCGATTTCGTTTTATCCGGTGGCGAATTGCCGGCGATGGCCTTGATGGATGCAGTGATCAGGCAGTTGCCGGGCGTACTGAATGACGGTGCGTCAGCAGTCGAAGACAGTTTTGTCAACGGTTTGCTGGATTGTCCGCATTACACGCGGCCGGAAGTGTATGAAGGCGTGGCGGTGCCTCCCGTACTGATGGGTGGGCATCACGCTGAAATTGAAAAATGGCGACGCCAGCAGATGTTGCTTGCCACCGCAAGCAAGCGTCCGGATTTGATTCAGAAGATACGCGAGGCTGGTTTGCTGAGCCCGGCTGATGAAAAATTCTTGCGGAGCTTATAGGTTTTTATGGCTATGAATCGAGAGCGAAGCCCTCGGTTATAGCCGATAGCAGGTTGTAGTAAGCAGTAAAAGTAGTACCAACGGGAGGCCAACCGGCCGCCTATGTTTAACCCCATCCTCTACTGAGCAGGTGCATATGCACCAATTGGCGTCAGCAAGATGGTATCTGGAGCTAAAAATGGACTTGATCCAACAACTTGAGCAAGAAGAAATTGCTCGCCTTGCCAAAAATATCCCTGAATTCGCACCAGGCGATACAGTCGTTGTGAACGTTAACGTGGTTGAAGGTACGCGCAAGCGTGCTCAGGCTTACGAAGGCGTCGTCATTTCGCGTCGTAACCGTGGTTTGAACTCCAACTTCATCGTCCGTAAGATCTCTTCCGGCGAAGGCGTTGAGCGTACATTCCAACTGTACTCGCCATTGATCGCATCGATCGAAGTCAAGCGTCGCGGCGATGTCCGTCGCGCCAAGCTGTACTACCTGCGTGAACGTTCCGGTAAATCGGCACGTATCAAGGAAAAATTGCCACAACGTCGCAACACTGCAAGGGCTGCACCAGCAGCTGAGTAAGTTGTGTCGAGTCAGGCATAGGTATTGCATGAAAAAGGGGCGCCGTCAGGTGTCCCTTTTTTTTATCTGTCGTTTCCCCTGTGTTTGGCGTGCTATCGACTGTTTGCGTAGCGGGACAGGCATCGGTATCGATTAACGGCTAAGGGAAATGCATTAATTGTTATCATCTGTGTCTGCAGTGGAATATTCGCGCTGGCATAGGTGGCGTTATCGCAGCAAAGTGCCGGACAGATTTTTTGAGGAATTTTTTTGGTTAAGCTAACTTTCGATCCTTTGATGATGCCGGTCGACGCCGTAGCCGGCGAGTCTGCGCTGGCGCCTGAAAGGATGAGCGCCGCCTGGTTGCGTCAGCGCTTTGCTCATCAGCCGGAGTGGCAGCCCGAGGATCTGGATAGCCAGGCCATCCAGCGCATGCAGCAGGGCCGGCCGGTAACCCCAGCATCGGTGCTGATTCCGATCGTCATGCATGAGGAGCAGCCAACCTTGCTGTTCACGCAGCGCGCTGCTCATCTGACCGATCACGCCGGGCAGGTGAGTTTTCCCGGCGGCAGGATGGAAGAGAGCGATGCCTCTCCGGTTGAGACCGCCTTGCGCGAAGCCGAAGAAGAAATCGGGCTGGCGCGGCGCCAGGTTGAAGTGATCGGCACTTTGCCTGAATATTTTACCGGTACCGGTTATCGGGTCACGCCGGTGGTGTGCCTGATTGCTCCACCGATCAGCTTGCGCGCCGATCCGGATGAGGTGGCAGAAATTTTCGAAGTGCCGCTGGCGTTCCTGATGGATGGCCTGAATCATCAATTGCGCAGCATCGATCTGCCGGATGGCTATCGCCGCACCTTTTATGCGATGCCATATGAGCGCTTCTTTATTTGGGGCGCAACGGCGGCAATGCTCAGAAATCTGTTTCACTTTCTCCGAGCCTGATCGGGGTATCGCGCTACTTATTTTTCGCTGATTGCCAAATTAATTGCAGGCAGCTCACTGTACAAGTTTGATTCTGCGAGTGTGCTGCGTTATCGTATGGGATACTTCGGTTTTGGTGCAAAATCGATTCCTGGATTGCTGGCACGGTGCGGACTTGATACGCAGTTTGTTGACTTATAAGGCTGGTTAATGACATTCCTCTCTATTCTGTTTGCGTTGCTGATCGAACAACTGAAGCCGCTTCGCGCGGATAATCCCGTGTATGCGTGGATCAAGCGCTTCGCGAGCAAGATAGAAAACTCGTTCAATGCGGGACAGGCGCGCCAGGGTCGTTTGGGCTGGTTCTGCGTGATGCTGGCATTGACCGTGCCGACTGCGTTGATCTATTGGCTGTGCGTGCATATCGGCTTTTGGGCGGCGTTTTTGTGGAATGTGCTGATTGTCTATCTGACCCTCGGATTTCGTCATTACAGTCATTACTTCAGCTCGATCCAGCTGGCCCTCAATACCGGCGACGAAGCCACCGCGCGGGCGCTGCTGGCTGAATGGACCAAGCTGGATACGACAGACATGGATGTCAGCGAAATTTCCCGTATCGCCGTAGAGAAAGCCCTGATCACCACGCATCGTCACGTGTTCGGCGTATTTTTCTGGTTCCTGATGCCGGTCGGCCCTGCGTGTGCCGTGATGTATCGCATTGCAGAGTATCTGGCGCGCGGCTGGAACGAGCCGGACCATATGAAAAACGAAGCTTTCGGACGTTTTGCCACCCAGGCGTTTTACTGGATCGACTGGATTCCTGCACGTTTGACGGCAGCCGCTTTTGCCGTGGTCGGCAATTTTGAAGATGCGATCTACGCCTGGCGAAATTTTGCCGATCGCTGGAAAAACGAGACCGACGGCATCATCCTCTCGACTGGTGGTGGAGCGATGGGTGTTCTGCTTGGTACGCCGTTGGAGAATGCTGTCGCCATCTTGCCGATTGACGCCTCGACGGTAGATTCGACGACTGCAGAGGGCGACAGCCCGCCTGGCGATGCGCCAACTCCGCGCGCATTGCAAAGCACAGTCGGCCTGGTGTGGCGCGCTCTGTTATTGTGGATGTTCCTGTTGCTGCTATTGTCGGCTGCGATCTGGTTCGGCTGATTGCTTGCGGCGGCGCCGGTGCGTGCTTACAAGCAAGATGCCGGCGCAGGAGTCCTTCCATGTCAGGCGTGGCGTGTTGGTCTTATATAAGATATAATACGTAAGAATTAACCTAGGCGATCTCATGATCCGATCTCGTGATCGTATATGAGCGCGCGAAAATTGTGGCTTGCTTCCAAAAGAGGCCAAGCAAATGTCTGTAGCAAGCGTTATAGAAGAAACGAGCTGTACGCATGGCTGATACTATTCAATCATCTCCCGACGCACCTGCCCGCGAATTTTTCATTCAAGGCATTACCAGTGATGGCAGGCAATTCCGACCCAGCGACTGGGCGGAGCGTCTGTGCGGCGTGATGGCCTGCTTCCGTCCGGAAGGATCGGGAGGGCGCAACGCTCATCTACAATATTCCCCTTATGTCAGGCCGGTGCTGCTGAATGGCGTGCGGTCTGTCGTTGTCAACGAAGAGCTGCGTCAGATTGAGCCGCTTGCCTATCATTTCGTGGTCAATTTTGCCAAAGATAACGATTTACAAATCGTGCATGCCTGTCTTTTGCCTGATGCCGAAGTGCCAAAAGCCCCCTGATTTCTGATTAATATCGCGACAATTGTTGTGATATGGATTTTAATTTCTTTTGAGCACTAAAAAGAAATCAATTCGCTACGTTACCTAGCAAAAAGTCCGTGTAATATTTCGGCTATTGTTCGCAATGGAGTGGAAATGTTTCGTCGAGGCTCGTCAATTTTTGTACCCATTGCCTCTTTATTCAGTTTGATATTGGGCCTGGCCATTACGCTTGGGCTTTTTGTCTCGGTGCGGCATCTCGAGCACGAGAAAGTGGATGCGGAATTTCGGCGCCTTGCCAGCGGCCATCTGAAGGCTGTGGTCGACGGACTCGATGCACTGGTACATGAGCTGGAAACCATCAATCGCCTGTTCATCACGGTGGACGGCGTCACCCGCGAGCAGTTCCACACATTTGCTACGCCGATGCTGCAGCGTTCTCCGTATGTCAAGTCGCTGGGCTTCCAGCGCCTGGTGACTGCAGCACAGCGTCCCGCGTTTGAAGCGGAAATGCGCAGGTACTATCCCAATTATTCGATTCGGCAATTAGGTGACGGCAAGCCCGAGTCTGCAGTGGGCCGGGACCAGTATCGCGTGGTCGAATACATGGAGCCGATGGCGGGCAACGAACGGGCTTTCGGACTTGATGTTTCAACCAGCAAGATCCAGGCGGAGCCCTCGCAGCGCGCGCGCGATACAGGTTTGCCGGCTTCCACCGATTTGTTCGATCTAACCAGGCGCGATAATGGGCGCCAGCTGGGGTTGATGATCCTGATGCCGGTCTACCAGCATGATGCAGTGTTGGACAGCGTCGACGACCGTCGTCGCGCCTTGATCGGCTATACCAGCGCGGCGGTGTGGGCTGATGCTTTTGTCAGTAGCGTGCTGGCCAAGGATGGCGCACAGGCGCGCGACGATTTTTTTCTCCGGGTGTATGCGAGCGCCAAGCCCGAGGACGCCAGCCTGGTTTATCGCCAGGGCAATCCGGTGACTTCTTCGGAGGCGGCCACATGGCTGCCATCGTGGTTGTTTTACGATGCGCCGCAAGACATGTCGCAAAACTTCGAACTTGCCGGCAAATCCTGGTACATCGAAGCATCCTCGCCGCCAAGAATTTTTACCAAGAAGAATGCGGGTTCGATGCTGGTGCTGTTGTTGGGCAGCCTGCTCAGCGTCATCGGCGCCGCCTATCTGTATTTCTTGTCGACGCGTTCCAAGCGCATCGAACAGCTGGTCGATGCGCGCACACAGCAAGTGCGGCTGGCGACCCAGATGATGAAAGAGGATATCGTTGCCCGCAAACGCGCCGAAGATGCGTTGCAACTGCGTGAACGCGCCATCGAATCCAGTGCACACGCGATCATCATTTCCAGCGCCAAGCTGCCTGACCACCTGGTCGAATATGTGAATCCGGCTTTCGAACGGATTACCGGCTACACGTCGAGCGAAATGATCGGCCGCAATCTCGAGATATTGCATGGCGATGACCACGACCAGTTCGGACTGGAGGAAATCCGTTCGGCCTTGCGCGAACAGCGCAGCGCCAACGCGGTGATCCGTAGTTATCGCAAGGATGGCACGCTGTTCTGGAACGATCTATACGTGGCGCCGGTCAAGGACAGTTCCGGCCGCGTCAGTCATTTCGTGACGGCGCTGTATGACATCACCGAAATGAAAAGCTATGAGGCCGAACTCGAACACCAGGCGCGCCACGATACCTTGACCGGTCTTGCCAATCGCAACGTCCTGAGCGATCGCCTGAGCCAGGCAATCGTCTACGGCGAGCTTTACGGCCATCGGGTATGGGTATTGTTTGTCGACCTGGACCGCTTCAAGTTCGTCAACGACACACTGGGCCATAATGCCGGCGATCTGCTGTTGAAAGAAGTTGCGCAGCGTCTCAAGGCCTTTACCCGCGAAGCCGATACGATTGCGCGCCTGGGTAGCGACGAATTCGTCCTGATTCTGCCGGAGCGCCTTGACGAGGAACTAAGCGTGGGGCTGATCCAGGGCATGATGGACTCGATCGCGCGGCCGCTGCAAATCGAAGGTTATGATTTCTTCCTGAGCTGCAGCATTGGCGTCGCGGTTTATCCGAACGATGGCGCCGATCCGGAAAGCCTGCTCAAGCATGCCGACATCGCCATGTACCGCGCCAAGGAGATGGGCAACAACAACTATCAGTTCTATACCGCTGCGATGAATGAGCGAGCGCTGGAGCGATTGCGCATCGAAGGCGATTTGCGTAATGCGCTGGAGCGCAAGGAATTGCTGCTGTACTACCAGCCGCAGGTGGATTTACGCACCGGGCGCGTGGTCGGCATGGAAGCATTGATCCGCTGGAAGCATCCGCAGCTCGGCATGATCTCGCCGACGCGCTTCATCAACCTGGCGGAAGAGACCGGCCTGATCGTCCAGATCGGCGCCTGGGTGATGCATACCGCCTGTGAACAAAACAAGGCGTGGCAACGCATGGGACTGGGCTACCTGCGCATGTCGGTCAACCTGTCGACCCGTCAGTTCTTCCAGCAGAACCTGGTGCAGTCGGTGGCGCAAGTGCTGGAAGACACCGGATTGGCGCCGCATTACCTGGAAATCGAGTTGACCGAGAGTCTGGTGATGACCGATGTCGAACTGGCGGTCGGCATCCTTAACGATTTGAAAGCGATCGGCGTGCAATTGTCGATCGACGATTTCGGCACCGGCTATTCGAGCCTGGCTTACCTGAAGAGTTTCCCGATCGATGCACTGAAGATCGATCAATCGTTTGTACGGGACATCACCGTCGACCAGGACGATGCGGCGATCGTTGCTTCAATTATCTCGCTGGCGCATAACCTGCGCCTGCAGGTGATCGCCGAAGGTGTCGAGACCCAGGAACAGTTATCCTACCTGCAGCGTCATCGTTGCGACGAAATGCAAGGCTTCTACTTCAGCGAACCGATCGCAGCTGCGGCTATCGAAGAGCTCCTGCGCGCCGGAAAAGTATTACCATAGGCAATTCAGCCACGCTGCCGCGTCTTCGACGCGTGCGGCAAGCCAGCATCCTCCGGCCCTGCGCCGACCGCATCCCTGTTATTTGATGGAGCATGACATGACTACTACCAGAACAGAGCGTGACACTTTTGGCAAAATCGAAGTCCCGGATGATCGCTTGTGGGGTGCGCAGACACAGCGCAGCCTGCATCATTTCCACATATCCAGCGAGCGCATGCCGACCGAACTGATCGTGGCGCTGGCGGCGGTCAAGCAGGCTTGCGCCCAAGTCAACCAGGATCTCGGCAAGCTGCCGAAAACCCAGGCTGCGGCGATCATCGAGGCGGCGCAGGAAGTGGTGGCAGGCAAGCATCCGCAGGAATTTCCATTGTCGATCTGGCAGACCGGTTCCGGCACACAAAGCAACATGAACATGAACGAGGTGCTGGCCAATCGCGCTTCGGAATTGCTTGGCGGCGTGCGCGGCGAATCGCGCCTGGTGCACCCCAACGATGCGGTCAACATGAGCCAGTCGTCGAACGATATTTTCCCGACTGCGATGCACGTGGCGGCGGCGCTGGCGATTGCCAATGCGTTGCTGCCGTCATTGCGCAAGCTGCGCGCCACGCTGCACAAGAAGTCAGTCGACTTCGATGATATTGTCAAGATCGGACGTACCCATCTGCAGGACGCCACGCCGCTGACGCTGGGCCAGGAATTCTCCGGCTACGTGGCGCAGCTGGATCTCGCCGAAAAAATCATCACGGCGGCGCTGGAGCCATTGTGCGACCTGGCGGCCGGCGGTACTGCAGTCGGTACCGGCTTGAACGCGCCGAAGGATTTTGGCGTCCGGGTGGCAGCGCAGCTTGAAAAAACCGAAGGCTTGCCGTTCCGCAGCGCCGACAATAAATTCGCCGCGCTGGCGTCGCACGACGCGCTGGTTGCCGCTCACGGCGCCTTGAAGACGCTTGCTGCGGCGTTGATGAAGATCGCCAACGATGTACGCTGGCTGGCGTCCGGGCCGCGCTCGGGGCTGGGCGAAATCAGCATTCCGGAAAACGAACCCGGCAGCTCGATCATGCCGGGCAAGGTCAATCCGACCCAGTGCGAAGCGCTGACCATGCTGTGTTGCCAGGTGTTCGGCAACGATGTCGCGATCAATTTTGGCGGCGCATCGGGCAATTTCGAACTGAATGTGTTCAAGCCGCTGATCGCCCACAATTTTTTGCAGAGCGTGCGCTTGCTGGCGGATGGCATGACCAGCTTTGAAGAGCATTGCGTCGACGGCATCGCCGCCAATCGTGATCGCATCGCCGAGTTGATGGAGCGCTCGCTGATGCTGGTGACGGCGTTGGCGCCGCATATCGGCTACGACCGTGCGGCGCAGATCGCCAAGCACGCACATCACGACGGTAGCACCTTGAAACAGGCGGCGCTGGAGCTGGGTTACGTGACCGAGCAACAGTTCAACGATTGGGTGCAACCGGTCAAGATGACTTATCCGGAATAGCCTCGTCTACCATGCAGTGGCACATAAGAGATGCTATTTTTACAATTGAAATTTAATGTTTGTTAGAATGCTATCCCTCTAATGCCTGTATTGCCCTTATCTATGTTTTTATCGATTTTCTTGAGGGAAATCCACACATTTCTTGCGCTGCTCCGTATGGATTGCAGCGCATGGTGAAACGTCTTTATACGCCAGCGACCTGGTTGACGCCCTCTATCCGTGGCACTGTTTTCGGTTTTCTGGCGCTGGTCGCCGGCTTCGCCGCGCCGACAGCGAACGCCACATATCGGGTTGACATCGAGGCGCCCTCGGATATCAAGGGTTTGCTGGAGCAGCATCTGGATTTGTCGCGTTACAAGGATCGTACTGACCTCAGCGACGATCAGCTGAAGTATCTGATCGATACGGTGGGCGACCAGGTGACGCAGTTGACCTCGACCGAAGGCTATTTTTCGGCCACCACCAGCGTCACTGTGGAACCGGGCGAACCCAAGACCATCCATCTGAATGTCGAGGCCCATCAGCGCACCATGGTGTCGCAGGCGGTTATCGATGTGATCGGCAGCGCGGCCACCGATACCCCGGAACGCGTCAGCCAGATCAAGCAGAACTGGGGTTTGCCGGTAGGACAGCCGTTTCGCCAGGCCGATTGGGCCAAGGCCAAGGACGACGGTTTGCAGGTGTTGCAGAAGCGACGCTATCCGGCGGCCAAGATCGCCAGCTCGGAAGCGCGCATTACGCCTGAGGATAATGATGCCGAACTGGCGGTCAAGTACGACAGCGGGCCGGGTTTTACACTCGGTGCATTGCATATCACCGGCACCAAACGTTATCCCGCCAGCATCATCGAGAATGTCAATCCGTTGTTCGTTGGCGAGGAATACAGTGTTGACCGCTTGCTGCTGCTGCAGCGGCAGATCCAGAATACCTCTTACTTCGGTAATGTAATCGTCAGCATCGATGACGATCCGGCCCACGCCAGCGAATCGCCGGTGAATGTCCAGGTCAGCGAATTCCCCACGCAACGGGTGCGTGCCGGGCTTGGCTATGCGACCGATACCGGGGCGCAGGTACAGGGGCGCTACACCAACTACAACGTGTTCGGTAAAGCCTGGGTGTTCGACGCGCAGACCAAGATCGAGCAGCGCCGCCAGTACGGCTCGCTGGATTTGTCGATGCCGCCGGATACCCGCAGCTTTGTCAACGGCGTCAATGGCTCGTATGACCGCACTACCTTGCAGGGCGTCGATTTGCGCAGTCTGAAGGTCGGCCTGAAGCGTGCTCGCTCGCTGGAAAATTACGACACTGCGCTAACATTGGATTACTACCGGGATCAGCTGCAGCAGACCGACGGCGCGGTCCTGCCTCCCAATACCGTGGTGCAGCCGGGCCAGCATCAGGCGCTGGTGCCGGGATTTGCCTGGGTGCGGCGCGCAGTCGACGATTCAATCTTTCCGCGCAGCGGCCATATTTTCTCGATACAAACCGGTTTTGCCGTGAAAGGCTTGCTGACCGATCAGACATTTTTCCGTGCCGACGGTCGCTACAAGTATTTTGTCCCGGTCGGCAAACGCGATGTGGTGATCTTGCGCACCGAGATGGGCGGCGTGTTTACCAGCGGCTCCAGCGCTGCGGTGCCGGCTTCTCTGTTGTTTCGCGCAGGCGGTAACGAATCGATTCGCGGCTACAGTTATGACAGCATCGGCAATACGCAGAACGGCACGGTTTATCCGACCAAATACCTGGTCACCGGCAGCGCCGAATATCAGCACTGGGTTACCCAGCAGTGGGGCGGGGCATTGTTTTACGATATCGGCACGGCCACCGACAGCTGGGTCGACAAGGAGGTCAAGGTCGGCACCGGCGCGGGCTTGCGTTATCGCAGTCCGGTCGGCACCGTCAATCTGGACCTTGCCTATGGCATCCAGGCCAGGCAGTTCCGGCCGCATATTTCGCTCGGCATCGCTTTTTGATTCCCTCACATTTTCAAGACTGAACGCATGACCCAAGCGCCCGCTACATCGCCAGAACCAGCTACACCGCCAACGCCAACCCGGCGGCGCGGCTGGTTGCGCTTGCTTGCTGGCTTGATCGGTACAGTGCTGCTGCTGGTGGCGCTGGCTGCAGCCGCCTTGTTTTTCAGCGTGCGCTCGGAGGCGGGTACGCGCGCCTTGTGGCAGTTAGCGACCTGGGCCATGCATGGCAACCTGTCGGGTCAATTGGCCGGCGGCACGTTGGCTGATGGCCTGCAATTGCGCCAATTGGTGTATCGCGACGCGACGCAGGAATATACGATTGACCGGATCGACGCCAAGTGGCACCTTAATTTGTCGCCGCTGAAGTTGCAGGTCGCTTACCTGCATGTCGGCAAGGTCGACGCCCGCCTGCAACCGACGCCGCCGACGCCAACCGTGCTGCCGTCCAGCCTCAAGCTACCGTTGCAACTGGAGCTCAACGACATTTCACTGGCGCAGCTGGCGCTGCATGAAGGCTTGAGCACGACCGAACTGAGTCATCTGCAATTGCACGGCGAGTCGGATGGGCTCCAGCATCAACTGGTGGTGGAGCGGCTCGATACGCCCTACGGTAAGGCCGGCGCCAAGCTCAGCCTGAACGGTGCGCGCCCGTTCGCACTGAGTGGTGGTGTCGAATTGAGCGGCGAATACCAGCAGGAAAAATATCAGGTCGATGCGCGCTTGTCCGGCTCACTGGAAGCGCTGGATATCGATTTGAATGCGCGTGGCGATAAATTGTCCGGTACCGCCAAGATTGCCGCGACGCCGTTCGCGTCTATCCCTTTCCAGAGCGTCGCATTGCAGGCCGCACACGTGAATCCCAAACTGTTCAGCAGCGGTGCACCACAGGCCGATTTGAGCCTGCAAGTCGAATTGAAACCGCTCACGCCGCAACCGCAGCCTTCCGCAGCTGCGTCCAATGGCGCTGCCGCGCCTTCGGTTGATTTATCGGCCCTGGCGGTGAGTGGCCCGATCCGGATTATCAATGCGATGGCCGGCACGCTCGATCAGGATCGTTTGCCGTTGGTCAGCGCCAGCGCCGAGCTGCGGCTGGATGCGCAGGCGCAGCAGATATCGCAGCTGCAAATAAAGTTGCTGAAAGACGCTGTCATCAACGGCCAGGGCGTCTATCACAGCGACGGCAAGGATAAAGAAAATGGCGAATTCAATTTCGCCGTAACGGGCTTGGATCTACACGCCTTGCACGGCAAGCTGCAACCGTCGCAGCTGCGTGGGCCCGTCAGCGTCAAGCTGACGCCGCAGAACCAGCAGCTTGCGCTGGACCTGGCCGACGCCACTTACAAGGCCAAACTGGAAGCCGTGTTCGATGCCAAGCAGATCACGCTGAAAACTGCGCAACTGGCGGTCGGTGCGGCGCGTCTCGACGCCAGCGGCACGTTGGGGCACGATGAGAAAATGTCTTACGCGCTGAAGGGAAGCCTGCGTGCCTTTGATCCGTTCTTGTTTATCAACAACGGCGCGGCGCCGGCCAACTCCAAAACCAAGGCGAAGGCGCCGGCGAAGCCAGTCACGGCGAGCATCAACATGGATCTCGATGCTGCCGGTAACCTGATGCCCGAACTGGGCCTCAAGCTTAAGTTCGCGATTCGCGACAGCCGCTACGATCAATTGCCGATGAGCGGCGGCGGTGTGCTCAACCTGACCGGAAAACGTCTGCTGCCGAGCGATATTGCATTGTCGGTGGCGGGTAACGAGGTACAGGCCAAGGGCAGTTTCGGCGCCGTCGGCGACCGCCTGCAAGTGAAGATTGATGCACCGGAATTGCAGCGGCTCGGATTCGGTTTGTCCGGTGCACTGCACCTGGATGGACAGGCCAGCGGAACATTGCAACGGCCTAGCGTACAAGCGACCTATCGGGCCGACAAACTGGCATTCGGTGAACATCGGGTAGATAGCCTGGCGGGGCAGGCCGATGTCCAGGCCGACCTCGACGCCAAACTCAATTCCAGCAGCAATCGCCTGGCGCTGAGCGTCGATGGCCGCGGTTTGCATAGCGGATCCGATCTTGCGCTCGATAAATTGCATCTGAATTTATCCGGCACTTATGGCGCCCATACCTTGAAACTGGAAAGCGACGGTAGTGTGCGCGGCAAGCCCTTGCATTTGACGATGGCTGCGCAAGGCCAGCTCACGCAAGGCAAGAACGGTTACGGCTGGCAGGGCCAATTGAGCGAGTTGCAGAATCAGGGAACGCCGCGCATCAATCTTGGCGCGCCGTTGACGATCAGCGCAGAAGCCGGGCGCGTGGTGCTGGGTGCGACGCGCTTGAACGTCGCCGATGCGCAGATTGATCTGAAAAATTTTAGCTACGACAACGGTAAATTGCGTTCGGCAGGTGAGATCAATGCGCTCAATGTCGCCACAGTACTGAGCCTGGCACATGAGTTTGGCGCGCCTGAAGTGCCGCTGAAGACCGACCTGGTGTTGGACAGCAGTTGGGATTTTTCGTTGGCGGACAACATGAGCGGCTTCGTGCAGATCGCCCGCCGCAGCGGCGACCTGCGTGTCAGTCACGGACGAGGCGACATCAACCTTGGTTTGTCTGAACTCAAGTTGCGTGCCGATCTGCAGTCCAATCATATCAAGCTTGACGGCCAATTGGCCGCGGCCCGGATTGGCACGCTGACGACGCAGTTGCAGCTGGCCTTGCAGAACAGCGGTGGAGTCTGGACTATCAGCGATAGCTCGGCGTTGTCAGGTTATGCCCGGCTGCAGGTGCCGAAACTGAAATCGATGGGAGATTTGATCGGGCCGCAGGTTGCGCTGGATGGCAGCATCGGTATGGATTTGAATCTGACCGGCGAGCTTGGCAAACCGAAAATATCCGGCACCGTCACCGGCGATCAGCTAGCAGTGACCCTGTTTGATCAGGGGATCAAATTGAAGGACGGTACTGCCCGTCTCAATCTTGCCGATAACGTGGTTGATTTGCAGCAGCTGGAATTCCATGGCGGCGACGGCACCATACGTGCTACCGGGCGCTTGCAACTGGGACACGACAATCCCGACTTGACCGCGAATGTCATCGCCGATCATCTGCAGTTGTTCGCCAGCCCAGACCGGCAACTGATGCTTTCCGGCCAGGCCAAGATCGCCAACGTCAGGGAGCAGCTGCATGTCGACGGCAAGTTCACGGTCGACAAGGCGTTGTTCGATTTGCCGAAGAGCAGTGCGCCGGTGCTGGGCGACGACGTGATCATTGTCCGTAAAGATGTGAAAGCCCGGGCTACGCCGCTGACCGAGAAGGAACGCTTGGCCAAGGCAGCAGAGAAGCCGGCCGGTGGCGCCACTCCAGTGATGAACGTCGAAGTGGATTTCGGCGACGATTTCCGCTTCCGCGGTAGCGGCGCCGACTTGTTGTTGCGCGGCGCCATGCAGGTACGCAGCGAACCTTACCAGGCGTTGCGCGCGACAGGCACCATCCGGGTCGCCAGCGGCAGTTATGAGGTGTTCGGCCGCAAACTGGCGATCGAACGCGGGCTGATCAATTTCCAGGGACCGATCGACAATCCGAACATTTATATCCTGGCGATGAAGCGCAATCAGGACGTCGAGGCCGGTGCCGAAATCACCGGTACGCCATCCACCCTGCGGGTCAAGCTGGTGTCGGAACCGAATGTGTCGGATGAAGAAAAATTATCCTGGTTGATGTTCGGCCATGGCAGCGACAGTTCCGCTTTGGGGCAGCGACAAGCGGCGGGGCAGGCGCTGGCGCTGCTTGGCAACCTGGGCGGCAAGAAGATCGCGCAAGGCATCGGTTTCGATGAGTTCTCGATCGGATCGAGCGAATCGGGCATCGACAACGAGCAGGTCGTCAGCCTCGGCAAGGCCATTACCGAAAAAATCAACCTTGGCTATGAACAGAGCCTGACCAGCGCCGCCAGCATCCTCAGGCTTACCTGGCAATTTTCAAGACGCTGGTCAATGGTCATGCGCGGCGGCACCATCAATGGCTTGGATGTCTTGTATAACCTGCGGTTCGATTAACGGCTACGCAGCCACAAGCACATTTAGGTAGGGTGGGCACACAATGCCCACGCGGAAATACCGATAACCAGATAAGGTGTTTGAGAAAGCCGACGTGGGCACTGCGTGCCCACCCTACGTATTGCAACTGCCCCTTGTTTGAACGGCTATCTGCGCCCGGACAATTCAGCTCCGGCATCCGGTTGCAACTTCAGTGCAAACGGCAACGAAGCCAATGCAATCAAGCCAATCAGTAAGAACGCCGGCCAGAAGTCTGCACTCACGATCGTCGCATGACCCTGCACTTGATTTGACACCTGCAACGCAAAACCGCCAACCGTCACTCCCAACCCGATCGCCAACTGCTGCGCCACGCTGGTCAGACTGGTAGCCTGGCTCATCTGGCGCTGATCGATCTCGGCGTAAGCAATCGCATTCAGGCTGGTGAATTGCATCGAGCGTACGCAACCGCCCAGCAGCAGCATCAGGATCACGATCAGATGCGGCGTGTCGAACTGCAGCAGGCCAAACGCCGCCATCGACAAGGTACCCAGCACGGTGTTGTAGACCAGTACATTGCGGAAGCCGAAGCGCTTCAACACCACGGTAGTCATGGTCTTCACAAAGATCGCGCCAGCAGCGGAAGCGCAAGTCAGCAAGCCTGACTGGAACGGCGTCAAGCCGAAACCAAGCTGGAACAACAGCGGCAGCAGGAATGGCAGCGCACCGACGCCAATCCGGAACAACGAACCGCCGAACA
This sequence comes from Collimonas sp. NPDC087041, assembly GCF_044745265.1. Lineage (NCBI taxonomy): Bacteria > Pseudomonadati > Pseudomonadota > Betaproteobacteria > Burkholderiales > Oxalobacteraceae > Collimonas > Collimonas sp. NPDC087041. The sequence goes on along the minus strand of NZ_JBIUZX010000005.1, from coordinate 281,202 downwards.
CGTTCATGCGCATGGTTGGAATTTGCAGCAGGCGCAGATTGATCAACGGATGTGGCGTTCGGAACGCATGCCAGACGTACGCCATCAAACTGATCGTGCCGACAATCACGCAGATCAACGAAACATCGCCGGCGACCAGATGACGGCCGGCGCTGGCCAGGCCGAACATCAGGGTCGAGCAGCCGATTGCCGACAGCAGGAAACCGATCCAGTCGAGCGGCACGGTGTCGTCGCTGCGCAGGTTTTCAATGAAGCGTGTGGCCAGATAGATGCCGAGGATGCTGATCGGTACGTTGATGAAGAAAATCCAGCGCCAGTGGAAATAGGTGGTGATGAAGCCGCCCAGCGGCGGTCCGATGACCGGCCCCAGCAGCGCCGGGATGGTCAGGTAGCTGAGTGCGCGCACCAACTCTGCTTTGGAAGTGGTGCGCAAGATCACCAGCCGTCCGACCGGCACCATCATGGCGCCGCCGACACCTTGCAGGAAACGGGCGGCGACGAATTCGGCCAGCGTATTCGAGATGCCGCACAGGATCGAGCCAAACATGAACACGCCAATGGCGCTGCGGAATACGGTGCGGGCGCCGAAGCGGTCGGCCATCCAGCCGCTGATCGGGATGAATACCGCGAGACTGACCAGGTAGGAGGTCATCGCCAGTTTCAGCGCGATCGGGCTTTCACCCATATCGTGCGCCATCATTGGCAGAGAGGTCGCGATGACCGTGGAGTCCATGTTTTCCATGAACAGGGCGCAGGCCACAATCAGTGGTGTGAGGAAGACGCGGGATATGGCCATGTGGGATCGGTAGATAGAGCCGGAACCGGGCTGCCGACGATGCCTTGACAGAGCTTGGCGCCATCGTAAGCGGCTGTGCTGGCAAAGTGCATAATTATAGCGTTTTGGCTTGGGCCTGTTGACCTTCAATTTGGGAGTGCGAACGCGCGGCAGGCGTTGCGTGCCTAGGCGCGACGACGCGACGTAGTGGTGCTACGGCAAGGAGTTGCAACAACGGCATGCGACGCCTGCAGCCGTTCCCGAAGGGTTCCAGCCAAAACGTGCGCTGGCCGCGTTGCATGGCTTGCTGGGGCACCAGCCCCAGCTGCGCCACGCGCCTTGCCACCACACGTTTTGGCTGGAACGCATCTCCCAAATTGAAGGTCAATAGGCCCTAATCTTTGGCCGATCAGGTAGCATGGCAGGCTTTCCCGCCGAAGTGCGTCGTTGTTGCATTGGCGGCATGCTGTTTGTCTGTAAAAAATCATGAATACAACGTTTTGTTCTTCTCGGGCCGAATTTTCCGCCTGCTTTGCATTGCTGGATGACCGTAGTGCCGAGTCCGGCCGGACCGGCTCGTCGCGCCTCTATACCGGGTTGGTTGAATGCCTGCAATGTTCCCGGGCCGAGGAGTTGCCGCAGTTGCTGGCGCAGATGCAGCAGGCTGTGCAGGACGGCCTGCATGCGGTGACGTTGTTTGCCTACGAATTGGGAATAGGGCTGCAGCATGTCTTGCCGCAGCGGTCGCAGCCGGGACTGGCGCAAATCCTGCTGTTCGCCGATTGCAGCCAACTGAACGACGATCAGGTCGAGTCGTGGCTGGAACAACGTCAGGCGGAGCAGAGCAGCGACGACAATGCAGGTATTGCCAAGCTGCAGCCGAATGTCAGCGCCGAGCAGTTTGCTGCTGCAATCGCAAAAATTCACGCCTACATCGAGGCCGGCGACACTTATCAGGTCAACTACACCTATCGGCTGCGCTTCGACATGTACGGCGATCCGTTGGCGCTGTATCGGCAATTGCGGGGTCGCCAGCCGGTGCCTTACGGGGCGCTGATCGCTTTGCCCGATGGCGCCACGGTGCTGTCGCTGTCGCCGGAACTGTTTGTGCGTCATACGCAGGGCGTGCTGACCGCGCGGCCAATGAAAGGCACCGCTGCGGCCAGCGGCGATGCCGAGCAAGATCGGCAGAGCGCGCTGGCGCTGGCGGCCGATCCCAAGAATCGAGCAGAAAACCTGATGATCGTGGATTTGCTGCGCAACGACCTCGGACGTATTGCGGTGCCGGGTTCGGTCCAGGTGCCGAAGCTGTTTGAAGTCACCCGTTTCAATACCGTGCTGCAAATGACCTCCACGGTGCAAGCCCGGGTGCGCGACGATGTCGGCCTGGCCGGCGTAGTGCAGGCGCTGTATCCCTGCGGTTCGATTACCGGTGCGCCGAAGTTGCGCACCATGCAGATCATTGAAGAACTGGAACCGGAGCCACGCGGGTTGTACACCGGCGCGATCGGCTGGTTCGATGCAGCCGCGGAAGGCCGCCAGTTTGGCGATTTCTGCCTGTCGGTGCCGATCCGTACCCTGGTGCTGCAACCACCGACACCGGACGGTCCTTTGGGCGCGACCATACGACGCGGTGAAATGGGTGTCGGCGCCGGCATCGTGCACGACAGCGTGGCCGCCGACGAATATGCCGAATGCGCACTGAAGGCAAAGTTCCTCACCGGCCTGCGTGGCGATTTTTCCTTGTTTGAAACCATGTACGCGACCCGTGCCGACGGTTGCCGGAACCTGGATTTGCATTTGCGACGGCTGCAGGATTCAGCGGTGTATTTCGGTATTCCTTGCGAACCGGAACAATGCCGTGCGGCCGTGCAGTCGCATTGTGCAAGCCTGCCGCCGGAGGGTGCGCAACGCTTGCGCCTGGCCTTATCGGCAGATGGTGCGTGCAGTGTGCAGAGCGCGCCATTAAGCACGCTCACTTCGCCGGTCAAATTATTGATTGCAGATGAACCGACTCAGCGCGGCGATCTGTTTTTAAGACACAAGAGCAGCGTGCGGCAGCGTTACGATCAGGCCTGGCGATTGGCCGAGCAGCAGGGCGCCTTCGATATGCTGTTCTTCAATCATCTGGGTGAATTGACCGAAGGCGGACGCAGCTCGGTGTTCGTCATGCTGGATGGACGCTGGTACACGCCGCCGTTGGCAGCGGGTTTGTTACCGGGCGTAATGCGCAGCGTGGTGTTGAGCGATCCTGCGTGGAATGCCCAGGAGCGACGCCTGACCAGGGACGATCTGTTGGCCGCCGAGCAGATCATGGTCTGTAATGCATTGCGCGGAGCCGTGATGGCGACGCTGTGAATGGTTTAGCTGGCGACTGCGCGGCGTAGCTTGTCGATGTCAACTTGTTCCAGATAGCGTTTGATGTTTTGCCAGATGGCGTGAAAGCCATATCCGCCATTTTGCAGTTCGTTCAAGGCCTGCTCCTTGGTCCAGCCTTGATAAACAACGCGATACAGCGCGGAGACCAGGCCGGTACGGTCAGCGCCGTGCTGACAGTGGATCAGGATCGGTCCATCCTGATCCAGATTGCGCAGAGCCTTGAGGGCGGCGACCATATCCTGATCGCGAATGTTCCAGGTATTGATCGGAATCCGCTGCATGGCAATGTTGCTGCCGGCGAGTATCTTGTCGTCCGCATGAAAAGCACGGAAGCTGATGACCTTCTTGATGCCTAGACTCTGCAGGGTTGGCACGTCATCCTTTGACAGTTGAGCGCTGCGATACAGTAGCGGAGTGACGCGATGCAAGTTGCTGACCGGGGCGTCGGCGACAGTTTGCGCCCATTGCAACGGCCGCGTGGCAAGATCGTCGCCGACCGCAGACGCGTTGCCTGCTGTGACGAACAGGCTCGCCAGGCAGATCAGTAGCGATGATGCGAAAGAGATGTATCGACGTGACATATTTAATTTGAGAACAGTTATGCTGTGTCATCCAGCGGTGCGGCGGCAAGTACCCGATCCAGCACACATTGCGCGGCGTGCGGACGGCCCAGCGGCGTTATCTTCAGGCGCATCGCGTCCAGCCGTTGCGGCTCATTCAGTAGTGATCGAATCCGATATTCCAGCGCAATGGCATCGACAGCTTTGAGCGCGACGCCTTGCTCAAGCAGAAAATCGGCGTTGCGCTCTTCCTGCCCGGGAATCGGTGAATTGACGATCATCGGCAATCCCATCGCCATGCATTCCGAGGTGGTCAGGCCGCCCGGCTTGGTGATGACCAGATCGGCGCATGCCATCAGACGCTCCACCTTGTCGGTAAAACCTTGGGGAAATAAACGTCCCGGATGCGCGGCGGCGATCTGCTTGAGCGCCTCCAGCATTTGTGTGTTCTTGCCTGCCAGTGCAATCAACTGGAAATCGCCTTCCATGGCAAGCAGACGTTGCGCCAAATCGGGAAGGCTACCGAGGCCGGCGCCGCCGGACATCATCAGAAAGGTTTTTCGGGTGGGATCAATGCCGTATTCTGCCGAGCAGACGGCACGATCGAGTTTGGCCGAAAACGCCGGCATGATCGGTATGCCGCTCACGTGTACGGAATTAGATGGCAGCCCGCGCTGGCGCATGCGATAAGCAATTTCATCGTTGGCGGCAAAATAACCGCGCATGTTCGGCACGATCCACATATTGTGCAAGTCGAAATCGGTTACCTGTACCCAGACCGGCGCCGACAGGCGACCCTTGCGTATTTCCCGGGACAGCAGTTCCGCCGGCAGGAAGTGGGTGCAGATGATGGCGTCGGGTTGCAATCGCTTGATCTCGGCGAGCAGTGTGCGACAGTTGAGACGCTCTACGGCGCGGCGAATTTTCTGGCTGAATGCGCTTTGCGAAGCTTCATCGGTTTTCTGATACAGATAGCCCCATAGCGCCGGGTGGTTGCTGACCAGTTTGATATAGAAATCGGTATACAGCTTGCGAAAACTGGTCGAGACATACTCCATCACGTCCAGGTGCGTTGCTTGTATTTCACTCTCGTGGGTTGTGGCAAAGGAACGGATGGCTTCGGCTGCGCGCATGTGTCCAGCGCCGGCGCTGACACTCAGGATCAGGATTTTTTTCATTTTCTTGATAGACGACGAATTCTTCTGCGGGAGGATGCCCCGCGCGGGAATTGGCATCATACTCTTGAAAATTAAGCAAGACTATAAATTAATCATGTGTTAATTTTTGATGGCGCGAACCGGCAAGACAGGGCGATTTTCCCCAATTGCGCTTGCTGCGAACCTGCTGTTACGCAAACCAGTTTGGCGCTTGAGAATCAATCAGAAGGCGATGATCACCACCGACCCGGCCACGATCAACGAACCGCCGATTGCCACCGGCCAGGTCAATTGTTCGCCGGCAAACAGCAGTCCCAGCACGATGGCAAACGCCACGCTCAGTTTGTCGATTGGCGCGACCTTCGATATCGGGCCGATTTGCAGGGCGTGGTAATAGCACAGCCACGACAGGCCGGTAGCGATGGCCGACAGCACCAGGAACAGCCAATTGGTGGCGCCTACCTGCGTTGGTTTTTGCCATTCGCCACGCAAGGTGACGATGGCGGCGATCACGAACAGGATGACGATGGTGCGGATGAAGGTGGCGAAATTCGAATTCATGCCGGTCACGCCGAATTTGCCGAAGATTGCCGTCAGGCCGGCAAAAAATGCCGAGCCGAGTGCAAACAGTTGCCAGCTTGAGCCGAAATTCATTTTTTCCCCCTGTCGAACGCGACGATGCCGAGGGCCGTGCGGCCGACGGCAATATCTTTACTTCTGGATCGGCTTGACTGCGCCATCCGCACCGCGATCATTCAGCATGGCGTTATCAGGCAATTCAGCCTGGTCCCAGCCGCCGCCCAGCGCCTTGATCAGTGCCGCACTAGCGGCAAAGCGCCGGTTCTGGATATTCAGTGCAGACAGGTCGGCACTGAATGCGGTCGCTTGCGCAGTCACTACGCTACTGTAATTGACGGTGCCGGCCTTGTATTGATTGAGGATGAGTTCAACTGCACGGTGCGCAAATTTGACGGTTTCACTTTGCACGGTGGCCTCTTGTTCGAGGATTCGCAAAGCAGCCAGATTGTCTTCGACTTCCTGGAAGCTGGTCAGCACGGCTTGCTTGTACACAGCAACGCTGGCGTCATACGCAGCGATTGCCTGATCGCTTTGGGCGCGGCGGGCGCCGCCGTCAAACAAGGTTGCGGCCAGCGATGGTCCGAGCGACCAGATCCGATTCGGCACCGTCAGCCAGTCGCCAAAGCTGCTGCTTTGAAAGCCGCCGGAAGCCGACAGCGTCAGGTTCGGGAAATAAGCCGCCTTGGCCACGCCGATCTGGGCGTTGGCTGCGGCTGCTAAGCGCTCGGCAGCGATCACGTCGGGGCGACGTTCCAGCAATGCAGACGGTACGCCGATCGGGATAGTCGGCAATACCGCAACCAGCGGCGCCGGCGTTATCGAGAAACTGGAAGCGGCTTGCCCGGTGAGGAGGGCAATCGCGTGTTCCAGCTGGGCGCGCAGCACGCCGTTGTCGACGGCCTGCGCCTGCGCCGATTTAAGCTGGGTTTGCGCTTGAATGACATCGGATTGCGCGGCGACGCCGACTGCGTACTGGTTCTGCGTCAGCTGCAGCGATTTCTGATAGGCGGCGACGGTGTCGTTGAGCAGATTCTGCTGCATGTCTACCACGCGCAACTGCAGGTAGTCTTGCGCCAGAGTGGACTGGGCACTGAGTTTGGCCACCTGCAGATCGGCGGCGCTGGCTTGCGCCGACGCGCGATTGGCCTCTACCGTGCGGCTGATACGGCCCCACACGTCGGGTTCCCAACTGCTGCTCAGGCCCAGCGAATAGGCGTTGGAAATCTGGCCGCCATTAATGGCATTGGCGGCGGATCCCGAACGCGTCGCTGAGCCGTTCGCTCCTATCGTCGGGAAATAAGATGCCCTCGCCGATTGCACCAGCGCCCGGGCCTGGCGGAACTGCGCCTCAGCCTGTGCCAGGTTCTGGTTGGAGATATTCACCTGCTCGACCAGCGCATTCAATTGCGGATCCTGGTAGATTTCCCACCATTTTTCCTGCAAGGGCTGATCTTGCGGCGTCGCCACTTTCCAGTCCTTGTTTTCCTTGAAGGCCACCGGCGTATCGGCCACCGGGCGCACGTAGTCGGGGCCGACGGCACAGGCGCTCAACAACAGCGTCGCGATCGCCAGCGCCATCAGGTTTTTGTGCGTAGGTATATGCATGTGTTTCATGTTAGATCCGTTGATTATCGTTGTGCGCCGACCAGGGTTCCTGATTTGTCGGGTTGCTACGCTTCAGCTACATCTGGCGCTGCTCTGCCACCGCGGCGCTCCCATTTATTCGCGCTCCACAAGCGGAAGCGATCCATGTACAGATACACCACGGGTGTTGTGTACAGAGTCAGCAACTGGCTCATGATCAAACCGCCGACAATCGCGATACCCAGCGGCCGCCGCAATTCAGCGCCGTCGCCGGCACCCAGCGCCAGCGGCAGGGCGCCCAGCATGGCGGCCATGGTGGTCATCATGATCGGCCGGAAGCGCAAGCGGCAGGCTTCAAAGATCGAATCGCGCGACGACAGTCCCTGCTCGCGTTCCACATGCAAGGCAAAGTCGATCATCATGATCGCATTCTTCTTGACGATACCGATCAGCAGGATCACGCCGATCAGGGCGATCAGGCTGAAATCGGTGCCGGTCGCCAGCAAGGCGAGCAGGGCGCCGACGCCGGCCGAAGGCAGGGTCGAGAGGATGGTGATCGGATGTACATAGCTTTCATACAGGACGCCGAGCACGATGTAGACCGCCAGCAGCGCCGTCAGGATCAGCATTGGCTGGCTGCTGAGAGACGACTGGAACACGTTCGCTGTGCCCTGGAAGCTGCCGTGCACCGAGGTTGGTACGCCGATCCTGGCCATGGCGTCGTTGATCGCCAGCGTGGCATCTGACAGCGATACGCCGGGCGGCAGATTGAAGGAGATGGTCGAGGCGATGAACTGGCTCTGGTGATTCACCGCTAGCGAGGTGCTGGTCGGCTGGAAACTCGAGAATGCCGCCAACGGCATCTGCTGTTCGGCCGTGGTCGACAAGGTCAGCGCCAGCGATGAGTTGGAAGCCAGCTGGCCGCCGGCGGTCAAGGCTGGTGGCGTGCCCAGCGCCGAGGTGGTGGGCGACAGATTGGCTGTGCTGGCAGGGATGCTGACGTAAGTGTCACGCAGGATTTGCGGGCTTTGCAAGTATTGCGGCCCGGCTTCCATCACCACGTGATACTGGTTCATGCCGCTGTAAATGGTCGATACCTGGCGCTGACCGAATAGATCGTTCAGGGTGGCATCGATCAGCTGCGGCGTGACGCCGCTGCGGATTGCGGTTTCGCGGTCGATGGTCAGCGTGGTCTGCAAACCCTTGTCCTGTTGGTCGGTATTGACGTCGGCCAGTTGCGGCAATGCGCTCAAGGCGTCGCGGATTTTCGGTTCCCAGGTGCGTAGCTCGTTGAGGTCGTCCGACTGCAGGGTGTACTGGTACTGGGCATCGCTGGAGCGGCCGCCGGTACGGATATCCTGCACCGATTGCATGAACAGGTTGGCGCCCGGCACGTGGCTGAGCTTGCCACGCAGGCGCGCGATTACCTGGTCTGCGGTGAGCTTGCGGACGGTCAGCGGCTTGAGCGTAATGAACATGTTGCCGCGATTGCTCTGGCCGCCGCCGGTGAAGGCAATCACGCTCTGAACGTCCGGGTCATTGCGGACAATGCTGACGAATTCATTCAGTTTGACCGTCATCGACTGGAACGAAATCGACTGGTCGCCCTGGATGCCGCCGATGACCAGCCCAGTGTCCTGCTGCGGCAAAAAGCCCTTGGGAATCACGGTGTACAGATAGATGTTCAGTCCGATGGTAGCCACCAGGATCAGTATCATCAGACGGGAATGGTGCAGCGCCCATGCCAGCGAGCGTTCATAGCCGCGCAGCATGGCTTCGAAGGCGCGTTCGGTGGCAGTGAAGAAACGGCCCTGCTTGCGGTTCGGTTCATGTTTCAGCAAACGCGCGCACATCATCGGCGTGGTGGTCAGCGAGACCACCAGCGAGACCAGGATCGCCACCGACAAGGTGACGGCAAATTCGCGGAACAGGCGGCCGACGATGCCGCCCATCAAGAGGATCGGTATGAACACGGCGATCAGCGAGATGCTCATCGACAGCACCGTGAAGCCGACTTCCTTGGCGCCCAGCATGGCTGCCGCAAACGGTTTCTTGCCCTGCTCAATGTGACGCGAGACGTTTTCCAGCACCACGATCGCATCGTCCACCACGAAACCGGTGGCGATTGTCAGCGCCATCAGCGACAGGTTGTCGAGGCTGTAGCCGAGCAAATACATGGTGCCGAAAGTACCGATCAGCGAGATCGGTACCGCCACCGCCGGGATCAGCGTGGCGCGGCCGTTGCGCAGGAACAGGAACACCACCATGATCACCAGCCCGATCGACATCAGCAGCGTCCGCTCGGTTTCATGCAGGGACGCGCGGATGGTCGGAGTCCGATCCATGACGACGTCGAGATTGATGGCGGCTGGAATCGAGGCGCGCAGCTGTGGCAGCAGCGCCCGCACATCGTCAACGGTTTCGATGATGTTGGCGCCCGGCTGGCGATTCAGGATGACCAGCACGGAGGGCTTGCCGTTGGCCGAGCCGGCGTTGCGTACATTGGCCACCGAATCGGTCACCTGTGCGACATCGCTGACCCGCACCGCGGCGCCGTTGCGGTAGGCAACGATCAGCGGCATATATTCGGCGGCGGTCTTGGCCTGGTCATTGGCGTAGATCTGCCAGTTCTTGTCGCCGTCTTCCAGCACGCCCTTGGGGCGATTGGCGTTGGTGGCGGCAATTGCGGTGCGGACGTCGGCGCTGCCGATGCCGTACTTGTTGAGCGCGGTCGGGTTCAATTCGACCCGCACCGCCGGTTGCGAACTGCCGCCGACGCTGACCTGGCCAACGCCGCGTACCTGCGACAACTTCTGCGCCAGGATGGTGTCGGCGGCGTCGTACATCTGGCCTTGCGTCATGCTGTCCGACGTCAGCGCCAGGATCATGATCGGCGCATCGGCCGGATTCACCTTGCGATAGCTCGGATTGCTGGGCAGGCCGGTCGGCAGCAGGTTACGGGCGGCGTTGAGCGCGGCCTGGACATCGCGCGCGGCGCCGTCGATGTCGCGGCTGAGGTCGAACTGCATGGTGATGCGGGTCGAACTGAGCGTGCTCGATGAGGTCATTTCGGTGACCCCGGCAATCGAACCGAGGGCCCGTTCCAGCGGTGTCGCCACGGTGGCGGCCATGGTTTCCGGACTGGCGCCGGGCAAGCCGGCCGAGATCGAGATGGTCGGTAGATCCACCTGTGGCAAAGGTGACACCGGCAGCAGCCGGAACGCCACCATGCCGGCCAGCGCCACGCCGATGGTCAGCAGCGTCGTGGCGATCGGCCGTTCAATAAAGGGACGCGATATATTCATGCTGTCATCACGGCTTAACCGGCTCCGCTACAGCGCCGTCGTTCGGGTTGCTGTGTTGGTCGTCGTCGCCGTCCGCATCTTTGCTGCCGAAGCGTGCGCGCATGCGGCGCGCCAGGCTGTCGAATGCCAGATAGATGACCGGTGTGGTGAACAAGGTCAGCACTTGCGATACCAGCAGGCCACCGACCATGGTGATCCCCAGCGGCTGCCGCAGTTCCGAGCCGACGCCGGTGCCCAGCATCAACGGCAGGGCGCCCAGCAAGGCCGCCATGGTCGTCATCAGGATCGGACGGAAACGCAGCAGACAGGCCTGATAGATTGCGTCACGCGGGCTTTTACCCTCGTTGCGCTCGGCATCCAGGGCGAAGTCGATCATCATGATGGCGTTTTTCTTGACGATACCGATCAGCAGGATGATCCCGATAATACCGATGATGCCGAGATCGCTGCCGGCGATCATCAGGGAGAGCAGGGCGCCGACCCCGGCCGACGGCAGTGTCGACAGGATGGTGATCGGATGGATATAGCTTTCATACAGCACGCCAAGCACGATGTACATGGTGATGATCGCTGCCAGGATCAGCATCAGCGTATTGCTCAATGACGCCTGGAACGCCAGTGCGGCGCCCTGGAACTGGGTCTGGATGCTGTCAGGCAAGCCGATATCCTGCTCCGCCGCATGGATCGCCTTGACGGCATCGCCCAGCGACGCGCCGGCCGCCAGGTTGAATGAGATCGTGGTGGCGGGGAACTGGCCGATGTGGTTGACTACCAGCGGCGAGGTGCGTTCCTCGATGGTGGCGATGCTGGACAAGGGCACCTGGTTGCCGTTGCCGGCCACCAGATAGATGCTGTTCAATGCCGCCGGCCCCTTCTGGAATTCAGGTTTGACTTCCATCACCACCCGGTACTGGTTGGACTGGGTATAGATGGTTGAGATCAGGCGCTGGCCGAATGCGTTGTACAAGGCATTGTCGATCGCCGCGGTAGTGATGCCGAGACGCGATGCAGCATCGCGGTCGATCGCGATATAGGCTTGCAAGCCGAGATCCTGCTGGTTGCTGGCGATGTCGGCCAGTTGCGGAATCTTGCGCAGGCGTTCGATCAGCTTGGGCACCCAGATGCTGAGTTCGTCGGGATTGGAGTCTTGAACGCTGAACTGATACTGGGTACGGCTGACGCTGTCTTCAATCGTCAAGTCCTGTACCGGCTGCATGTACAGCGTGATGCCGCCGACCTGGCGATCCAGTTCCGGTTGCAGGCGGCGGATGATGTCGCTGGCGCTCATGTTGCGCTGTTCAAGCGGCTTCAGGTTGATCAGCATGCGGCCGCTGTTGAGGGTGGCATTGGTGCCGTCGACGCCGATGAAGGAAGACAGGCTTTCCACTGCCGGATCCTTCAGCACTACCGCCGCCAACGCTTGCTGCCGCTCCGCCATGGCAGCGAAGGAAACCGACTGGCTGGCTTCCGAGATGCCCTGGATGACGCCGGTATCTTGCACTGGGAAAAAGCCCTTGGGAATGAAGATGTACAACACCGCGGTCAGCACCAGCGTGCCGATGGCGACGACTAGCGTTGCGAACTGGTGGCGCAGCACCCATTCCAGCGCAACGCCGTAGCGGGCGATGATCTTGTCGAAGAATTCGCCGCTCTTGCGGTAGAACCAGCTTTGTTTTTCTTCCGGAATGTGGTGCAACAGCTTGGCGCACATCATCGGCGTCAGGGTCAGCGAAATCACGGCCGAGATCAGGATCGCCACCGCCAGCGTGATGGCGAATTCACGGAACAGGCGCCCCACGACGTCGCCCATGAACAGCAGCGGAATCAACACGGCAATCAGGGAAAACGTCAGGGAAATGATGGTGAAGCCGATCTGCTCGGCGCCTTTCAGCGCCGCCTGCAGAGGTTTCATGCCTTCTTCGATATAGCGCGAGATGTTCTCGATCATGACGATCGCATCGTCGACCACGAAACCGGTGGCGATGGTGAGCGCCATCAGCGTCAGGTTATTCACCGAAAAACCGGTCATGTACATGATGCCGAACGTACCGATCAAGGACAAAGGTACTGCGACACTCGGAATGATGGTGGCAGGTATGCTACGCAGGAACAGGAAAATCACCATCACCACCAGGGCGATCGACAGCAGCAGTTCGAATTGCACGTCTGATACCGAAGCGCGGATGGTGGTGGTGCGGTCGGTCAGGATCTGGACATCGATCGCGCCGGGCAGGGTGTCCTGCAGTTTCGGCAGGATCTTCTTGATGCTGTCGACCACGCCGATGACGTTGGCGCCAGGCTGGCGCTGGATGTTCAGGATGATCGCCGGCGACTGGTTGGCCCAGGCTGCGAGCCTGACATTTTCGGCATCGTCGACGACGTCGGCGATATCGGAGACGCGGATCGGCGCACCACTCTTGTAGGCGATGATCAGGTTGCGGTATTCGTCGGCCGAGCGCAGCTGGTCGTTGGCGTCGATGGTCGAGGCGCGCGAAGGGCCGTCGAAACTGCCCTTGGCCTGGTTGACGTTGGCATTGCCGATGGCGGTGCGGATATCGTCAAGATTCAATCCCAGTGCGGCGACGGCGCGCGGATTCAGCTGCAGTCGCACGGCAGGACGCTGGCCGCCGGACAGGCTCACCAGACCGACGCCAGGGACCTGCGAAATCTTTTGCGCCAGACGGGTGTCGATCAGATCCTGCACCTTCGGCAGCGGCAGGGTCTTGGAAGTGATTGCCAGCGACATGATAGGCGTGTCGGCCGGATTAACCTTGTTGTAGATCGGTGGCGTCGGCAGGTCGGCCGGCAGCAGGTTGCTGCCGGCGTTGATCGCAGCTTGCACTTCCTGCTCGGCGATATCCAGGCTCAGGTCGAGGCTGAACTGCAGCGTGATTACGGAGGCGCCGCCGGAACTGGTCGACGACATCTGGTTGAGTCCCGGCATCTGGCCAAACTGGCGCTCCAGCGGAGCAGTGACCGACGAGGTCATGACATCCGGGCTGGCGCCCGGGTAGAGTGTGACTACCTGGATAGTCGGGTAATCGACTTCCGGCAGCGCAGAGAGCGGCAATTGCTTGTACGCGACGATACCGGCCAGGAAAATGGCCAGCATCAGCAGTGATGTGGCAACCGGCCGAAGAATAAACTGACGTGAGGGATTCATGCGTTCTTCAAAACCGGTTATTGACCGTTGCGATTGGCGGCGCTGGCTGGCGCGCTGCTGGCGGCCGGAGCGCTGGCGGCGGCTGCGTCTGCGCTGGCATCTTGCCGGTGATGATGGCCACCTTTATGGGCGCCCGCCGCAGTGCCGCCTGCGGCAGTAGCTGTAGCCGCCGAGCCGTCACGTGCGATCGGCTCCACTTTGGCGCCTTCCTTGAGTTTGTCGATGCCGTCGATGACGACTGTTTCGCCAACCGCGATACCGTTGTTGATCGCTGTCGATTCGCCTTCCACCGGACCGGCCGTTACTTGACGGATGGTGACGGTATGGTCGGGTTTGACCACATACACAAAATTGCCGCTGGAACCGCGTTGGATCGCGGCGTTGGGGATGACCGTGGCGTTACGGAGGGTATCGAGCAGCAGACGCGCATTGACGAACTGATTCGGGAACAGGGCGTAGTTGGCATTCGGCGTTTCCGCCTTCAGCTTGACCGTGCCGGTGGTGCTGTCGACCTGGTTATCGATGGTCAGCAGGCTGCCGCTGTCCAGCTTGTTGCGTTGGTCACGATCCCAGACGTCGGTTGGCAGCTTCTTGCCGGCCTGGATCTGCTTCATCACGCTTGGAATATTGTCTTCCGGGATGCTGAAAACGGTTGTAATCGGCTGCAGCTGGGTAATGACGACGATGCCGTTGGTATCGCTGGTCTGCACCAGATTGCCGAGGTCGACCTGACGCAGGCCAAGGCGGCCGCTGATCGGTGCGGTGATGCGCGAATAAGTCAGTTGCAGGCGAGCGTTGTCGAGTGTGCCTTCATCCGACCGGACAGTACCTTCGTATTGCTTGACCAGCGCCGCCTGGGTATCGACCTGTTGGCTGGCGATGGAGTCCTGCGCCAACAGCGTGCGATAGCGTTGCAAATCGATTTGCGCTGCCTTCAGCAGGGCGTTGTCCTTGATCAGTTGGCCTTCGGCCTGCTTCACCAGCACCTGGTAAGGGCGCGGATCCAGCTCTGCCAGCAGGTCGCCTGCCTTGACGATCTGACCTTCCTTGAAATGCAGTTTCATCAATGTGCCGCTCACCTGGCTTTTGACGATCGCGGTGGCTTCGGGAGTAACGCTGCCGAGGCCATTCAAATAGATATTGATGTCTCCGGTTTTAGCGACCGCCACACCGACCGGCAATGGGCCGCCGGCGCCGGCAAATGCCCCGCGCTTGCCGCCTTTGCCGCCGCCTCTGGCCGCTTGCCCCGATGCGCCTGCCGCCGCATCGGCGGATTGGTGGCTGCGTCCCCAGATCAGGTAAGCGGCCAGCGCCAGTACAACCACCGCCACCAGCCACATCCAGCCGCGTATGAATCCGCCCTGGTGTTGGTTTTGCAGTGTGGCGGGCCGGCTTTGCGGCAGGGGATGTTGATCGGCTTTTGGGGTGGATTTAGTAGTCATCGCAGGCAGGAGGTCAGTCAGAATGTGGTCAGATGCAATGCGTAATTCTGCTGAAAAACGGCGCTCAGCAGAGAAATTTAAAGACACGAGTGTAGCGAGTAAATTTTACCGTCGTGTGTATTTGTTGGAAATCTTTTCAGTTTTTGAACAGCACGAACGAACGAGGCAGTGTATCCGCTAGCGTGGCGGACGGCAATCGGCGCTGGATCGAGGCATGCGGGAAACGATGAGGCCACAGAAGCGAGCCGCTTTGCGCCTGGAACGGCGCAACACGATATTGCTGCTTCTGTGGCCTTTGATCTGGCGGTTGGCGGACTCTGGCAGCCAAATCGGCGATTTGGCTGTTACGTCCCACCAGCGCCAGCCCTGGCCCGAGGGTGAACCCCTCGCGTCAGTTATGGACGGCCGTCCGGGCCGCCACGGTGACCACCGCGATGGCCGAAACGATGCTGCTCCATCTTCTTGAAGTGTTCGTCAAAGGTCTTTTGCTGTGCTGGCGTCAAAACTGCGTAGAATTCCTTGACGGCTGCTGTGTGTTCGGCCAGGCGGGTTTCAGCGCGTTTCAGGAATTCCATCTGGTGATCCAGGCGCTCAGGGGCGGTTTGCTTGGCCCATTCTTCCTTGTTCGGACGTGGTGGAGCGCCTTCCGGACGGACCGGCTTGATCTTGCCCAGGAAAGTCTGCCAAGCCGCTTCCTGGTCTGGTGTGATCTTCAGGTCGTCATGCCATTTTGCCTGGCGCTTTGCCATATTGGCGGCGAATTTGGCTTGCTGTTCCGGGGTCGGCGCATGGCGGCCGCCAGGACCGTCAGCTTGTTGTGCGTAGGCAGTCACGCCCATGGCAGCAAAACTCAGTGCTGTAACGCCGATCAATATTTGTTTACGAAGCGTGAACATAATGAAATCCTTCCATGAATTTGAGTGCAATCCGCACAGTTCCTATTGAACCGCGGAGGTGTGTCGGCGATTTTTCATGGTGCCCCGCCTTTGTATCCATGTGTATGGCATCTAGTTTGCTTTGTATCGCAAAGTGTCCATTCGCGTGGCAGATATGCCAATATACAAATTACTATCGTTTTTCTTGCGCTGAATTGTCATAATCCAGGAAACCTCAATAGGGAGCGATGTTGTTACCTGACGAGGTTGGAATTGTTAACATGGGATATTTCGCCATATATCGTCATTCATCCCATGTATATCGATGTTTTTCGTTTGGCCGTATTATTGGCGCATGTTCGGCTCAACTGCAGTTACTAGGATAATCATGCATATGGAAACTGCTGCTCACATACTAGTGGTCGATGACGATCACGAAATCCGTACCTTGTTGGCGGAATACCTGGATGCCAATGGCTTTCGCACCTTGATCGCGACCAACGGCAACGACATGCGTAAAGTCCTGTCGGAAGCGCGGGTCGACCTGATCGTGCTGGATTTGACCCTGCCCGGCGAAGATGGCTTGACGTTGTGCCGCAACCTGCGCGCCGATTCGAATATCCCGGTGATCATGCTGACGGCGCGCGGCGAACCGCTGGATCGTATCCTCGGTCTCGAAATGGGCGCTGACGACTATTTGTCGAAGCCGTTCGAGCCGCGTGAATTGTTTGCCCGGATTCGCAGCGTGCTGCGCCGTACCCAGGCGCTGCCGCCGAACATGGCGTCGCCGGAAGCGCAGCAAATCCAGTTTGGACGTTGGACGCTGGACCTGATCGCGCGCCACCTGGTCAACAACGAAGGGCTGGTAGTGGCTTTGTCGGGCGCCGAATATCGCATCCTCAAAGTGTTCCTCGATCACCCGAACCGGGTGCTCAATCGCGATCAACTGCTTGAGTTGACGCAAGGCCGTGAATCCGATCCTTTCGACCGCTCGGTCGACATCCAGATCAGCCGCCTGCGCCAGAAATTGGGCGACGATGCGCGCACTCCGGTAATCATCAAGACCGTGCGCAACGAAGGCTATGTGCTGGCGACCACGGTGACAGTCGAGTCATGACGCGCCGACCGTATCAATCACCTCTTTTGTCGGCTGCGCGGCGGAAGTAGAAAAGGAATGCTGTTCGTGAGAAATTTTCTTGGCTCGGTTGCGAACCGGGTGTTCCTGATTTTGCTGGCGGGGATCCTGGTCGCAGCTGGCACCACCAGCTGGCTGGCCGATAACGAGAAGCGCAAGGCATTCAAGGAATTGTATGAGTTCCGAATTGCCGAGCGGGTTGAGCAAATCGTCTACTCAATCGATAACGTTGGCCCTGAGATGCGCGCGCTTGTATTGCGCACAGGCGAAAATTTCGGCCTTGAGGCGAGCCTGGTCAAGGACACCGAACATGCAGTCGACGACAATCCGACACTGACCACGCTGTTGAAAACCCGGCTCGGCGGGGATCGCCGCGTGACCGTGGCAAAGCAGACCGACTGTAAATTGCGCGATCGCCGTGGCCCCGAATTCCGTCGTGTCGACGAATGCCAGGTGGTCTACGTGAGTCTCAAGGATGGTGCTTTG
This sequence comes from Collimonas sp. NPDC087041, assembly GCF_044745265.1. Taxonomy (NCBI): domain Bacteria; kingdom Pseudomonadati; phylum Pseudomonadota; class Betaproteobacteria; order Burkholderiales; family Oxalobacteraceae; genus Collimonas; species Collimonas sp. NPDC087041. Next base: position 263,762 of record NZ_JBIUZX010000005.1, on the reverse strand, counting down.
CTCAAGGTCAAGTTGCGGATGATGCGCGACCCGGGCAGCCCTCCGGGCCGGCCTCCAGGTCTGCCTTTCCTGTCCCCGTATTTCGCCTTGTTCATGCTGCTGATCGGCATTCTGGCATTCATTGTGGCCAAAATGACGGCGCGGCCGATCCAGCATCTGGCCAATGCGGCCGGCAACCTGGGGAGCGATATTGACCGGCCGCCGCTGGATGAAACCGGCCCGACTGAGGTGCGGCAGGCTGCCGCCGCCTTTAACGCCATGCAGGCCCGTATCAAGCGGCAGATACAGCATCGCACCCACATGCTGGCGGCGATCACCCACGATTTGCAAACGCCGCTGACCCGTCTGCGCCTGCGTCTGGAAAAAGTTGGCGATGGCGATTTGCGCCATAAATTGCTGGAGGATCTGGCGGTCATGCAAAGCATGGTGCGCGAGGGGTTGGAACTGGCGCGCAGCATGGATTCTGCAGAGGTAATGCAAATGCTGGACATCGATTCGCTGCTCGACAGCGTCTGCGCCGATGCGGTCGATGCGCGGCAGGATGTCACGCTGGAAGGCAGCACCCGCGCCTCGATCATGGCGCAGCCAAACACTTTGCGACGCTGCCTGATCAATCTGGTCGACAATGCAATCAAATACGGACGCTATGCGCGTCTGAAAGTAGCGCGCGACGGCAGCGATATCGTCATTACGATTCGCGACGGCGGGGCCGGTATTCCGGCGGATCAGCTGGAAGCCGTATTTGATCCGTTTTTCCGCCTTGAGACCTCACGCTCGCGCGATACCGGCGGCACCGGCCTGGGGCTGACCATCGCCCGCAACATCGCAGAAAATCACCGTGCCGTACTTGAACTGCGCAATCATCCAGAGGGCGGTTTGGAAGTGACGTTGCGGTTGCCGGCAAGAAGTTAGGCAAGGAATTCCGGCTAAAGGGTCCTTGCCCCGGTTTTGCGGGAATTGCTTGTGAAGCTTGTGAAATGAGTTCCAGTTGGGTTGATCTGAGTTCTCTCCTGACGTAAAAAAGCCTGAATCACTTTCGTGCATTCAGGCTTTTTATTTGGTCTGCCAGGATCAGTAAGGCGCGTAATCCGGCGGTGGTCCGTAGTTGCCGCGTTGTTGCGGCGGATAGTAGTCAGGCGGCGTCGAATATTGTGGCGCCGGTGCATATTGCGGTGGCGCGTATTGACGACGATTGTTGGCATAGCCGCCGGACACCGGAACCTGGTTGCCCTTGGCGTACATGCATTGCGTGTACACGTTGTTGTACTGGCGCTGCATGCCATAGCTGCTGCGCGAGGCAGAGTCGCCAGCCACCGAACTACCGGCCAGCAAACCAACGCCGCCACCGATGGCTGCACCGGCACCGGCGCGACCGGTTGCGGCACCGATCAGGGCGCCGGCTGCGGCGCCAATCACTGTGCCGGCTGCGGCAGTGCCTACGGCGTTATCTGCGGCCGCTTGCGGCGCGTACGGGCCTATCCGGTCCTGGGCGGCACGTTGGCAGTCTGCCTCGTCATTGCGGAACTGCTCATAGCTTTTGCCGGCGCCAGGCAGCGCCATGACATTTGGTCCGGTCGGCGCGGTAACGCAGCCGGACAGCAGCACGGCCATTGAAGCCGCGATTACCTTGGTTGTTCCGTTAATCATCACACACCGCCTTATGCTTATCTAGGTTGGGAATCGTTTGGCGCTACCTTCATCCAGCCCTTCGGGCAGCGTGGAATTTGTGGGTAGTAACCTGCCGGACTAGGGCAGTAATATGCATAGTCGGGAGCTTTTTCAATATACGTCTGCGGCTCTGGAGCTACGTAGATTGGTGGCGCGTAATACACCGGCGGCGGAGCATAATATACCGGCGGAGGCCCCCAATACAGCGGTCCGCCGATCGAGATGCCGACGCCGACGCGCGGGCCATAATAACCGCCATGACCATAATAGCCATAAGCAAAGCTGGCGGAACTGGTTACCATCAATCCTGCAGCAGCCAATACCAATAAAGCAATTTTCTTCATGATATGTCCTACACATTTATCAGTGATTTAATCATAATCCCCACCATAATATCCGCCAAAAGGAGTTACTTCTGGTTGCAAATGTTGGCAATTCTGTAGAATTGTTCAAATTGCCTCGCGGCGGGGCGGGAGTGCTCGGAAACGAGCCGACGGGGTTGCACCGACTATTGCGCTACGGCAGCTGTCTGCGCGCGGTCGAAGCCTGTCTTTCTAAACACATTTTAAACCATTCGGAACATGAACAACGTCCCCGTCGACCAGCAGTCTTCCCTCCAAGGCGTCAAGGTAATCGAACTCGGCACCCTGATTGCCGGACCTTACGCCGCCAGCTTGCTGGGCCAGTTCGGCGCCGAAGTGATCAAGATCGAAGCGCCAGGAGATGGCGACCCGCTGCGCAAGTGGCGCAAGCTGCACAATGGCACCTCGCTGTGGTGGTACTCGCAAAGCCGCAACAAGAAGTCGGTGACGCTGAACCTGAAATCGCCACAAGGCCAGCAGATCGTCCGTGACCTGGTCAAGGATGCCGATATCGTGATCGAGAATTTTCGCCCTGGAACCCTGGAAGGGTGGGGACTGGGCTGGGATGAATTATCGAAAATCAATCCGACCCTGATCATGGTACGGGTCTCCGGCTATGGCCAGGATGGCCCGTATCATGCACGTCCCGGATTTGCGGCGATCGCCGAATCGATGGGCGGTCTGCGCAACCTGGCTGGCTATCCGGATCGGCCGCCGGTGCGCGTCGGCGTCAGCATCGGCGATACGCTGGCCTCGCTGTACGGCGTGATTGGCGCGCTGCTGGCGATGCATCATCTCAAAGCCAATGGCGGCAAAGGGCAATTCATCGACATCGCCTTGTACGAAGCGGTGTTCGGCGTGATGGAAAGTTTGATTCCAGAATACGCCGAGTTTGGTTTTGTGCGCGAACGTACCGGCGCCAGTTTTCCCGGTATTTCTCCGTCCAGCACTTATCCTTGTCGCAATGACGAGCACGGCGAGCATTACGTGATCATCGCCGGTAACGGCGACAGCATTTTCAAACGCCTGATGCATGCCATCGGCCGCAGCGACCTGGCTGAAGATCCGCGCCTGGCGCGCAACGACGGCCGGGCACAGAACAATGACATGATCGACGCTGCCATCGCCGAGTGGACCTCACAGCACGATCTGGCGCACGTGCTGCAGGTTCTGGAGCAGGCCGAGGTGCCGAGCAGTAAAGTCTATACCGCCGCCGACATCCACCAGGACCCGCATTTCCGGGCACGCGACATGATCCAGCAGCATGTGCTGCCGGATGGGCAGCCTATCGATTTGCCAGGCATCGTGCCGAAACTTTCGGCGACGCCGGGACAGACCAACTGGGTCGGGCCGGAACTGGGTCAGCATACGGATGAAGTGCTGGCATCTATCGGCCGCAATCCCGAGCAGATCGCACTGCTGCGGGAGCAGGGCGTGGTTTGATCGCCGCTACCGCTCGCCGCATTGGCGCGGGCGCTATTTCGTCATCCAGCCGCGCCGGATCAATGGCGCGAATACAAGGCCGTGGATGCGCGACACGCAGCGAAACAAGGGGCCGATAAGCCACGGGGCGCAGCGATGGCTGAGCCTGGCGCTGATGATGGCGACCAGCGCCGCGCCGACCATGTCGAGCGGGAAGTGGACGCCGAGATAAATACGCGCCCACGCCATCGGCAGCCCAAGCAGGCTCAGCGCCAGGCCGATCTTGCGCAAGCGTTGATGCAACAGGAAACTGAAAGCGACCGACCATTGCAAAGTCAGGTGATCGCTCGGAAATGACGAATCGGGAGAGTGCGCCAGCAAATTGCTGCCGAGGCCGATCACAAACGGCCGTGGATGATTCCACAGCATGCCGATGACCAGGCTGATCGATAAACCGACGACGCCGGCCACCACCGCTTCCAGCATCAGCTTGCGGGTCTGTTCGTCGCCGCGCAGCCAGCCTAGCAGCAACGAAATCGGGATCAGGAAAATCAGCAGTTCGGCGCAGACAATGGCGGCATCGAGCAAGGTCGGATTGGGGTTGGCGTTTGCATTGATCAGCAGGAACAGGGTTTGATTAAGTTCTTCCATCGATTTCCGGGATTTGAATAACAGTGAATTTGCTGCGTGAATAGCTGTGAGGCGGGGCGCAGATGAGCGGGGTTGAGACTGTTGGATATCAGATTAGTTGCAAAGACTTAGCTGTTGCTGAGGACGAGCACGATCATCGGTGATGGTGACAGCGACGGCGACGAGTGGCGATATTGGCGACCTGATTCAGCTGCAGAAAAACTGTTTGCCCGCCATCTTTCCATTGCTTTGCGAAAATCTCATATGCTAGTATTGGTCCAGCCAATGGGCCTTTAAGTCGTTATTGTATATACTGAAATAACGACCTGCCGTCTTAACCGTAGAGTAAATGCATGGTTCCCGAATCCCCAGTCCCGCAAGCAGCGTTACGCATCGACGCCCACCAGCATTTTTGGCTGCTGGCCAATCGAAGTGGGCAATGGCCGCCTGCGGATCTGGCGGCGATTCATCGCGATTTCTTGCCGCAGCAGTTGGCTCCTCTGTTGAAGCAGCACGGCATCGACGGCACGGTGCTGGTGCAATCCCTGCCGAGCGTGACAGATACGTTGTTCCTGCTGACGCTGGCGGAGCAAACGCCTTTCATCCAGGCGGTGGTCGGCTGGGCCGACTTGAAATCAATGAATGCCGTTGAGCAGATTGCGTTATTGGCCTCACACCGGAAGTTGCGGGGATTGCGGCCGATGCTGCAGGGCCTGGCTGACGACTGGATTGCCGATCCGCTGCTGGCGCCGGCGATCGCCGCCATGCAGCGCCACCGGCTCAGCCTGGATGCGTTGGTGTTGCCACGTCATTTACCGGCATTGCTGGCGTTTGCGCAATCCCACCCCGATCTGTCGATCGTGATCGATCATGCCGCCAAACCGCCGATTGCAAGTGCTGAAATGACCCCGTGGCGCGAGCATATCGCCCGCTTTGCTGCATTACCGCAGGTGTATTGCAAATTGTCCGGATTGGTTACTGAGGCGTCGGCCGATTGGCAGGATGGCGACCTGCGGCCGTATGCAGATCACGTTCTCGACGTGTTTGGCGCATCGCGCGTGATTTGGGGTAGCGACTGGCCGGTAGTCAACCTGGCCGCCGATTATGGGCGCTGGCTCACCACCACGGACAACCTGCTGTCGAAGCTGGATCAGCAGCAGCGGCAACAGGTCATGGGGTTGAACGCGCAGCGTTTCTATCGCTTATAGCAACGTTGGCAGGGGCTATCAACGCAGAATCACCTTGTTCATGATTTGCGTGGCCGGATACGCAACCAGAGACTGCAGCACACGCGGCAGGTCGAGCGGGCGCATGATCATCTTGATGGTCATGTCGGCCGTCACGTGGCTGCGGATGGTGCCGTTCATCTTGCTGCTGATCTGCTGCAGCCGGACAGGGTCGTCGGCGTGTTGCGGCTCTCTCATCTTGAGCACATGACGCAGTGCGCAAGCGGCATCTTCGTTGCGCAGCTCCAGCGTGCGGCGGCGCAGGGCGCCGAATATGCTGTGGCGGCGCAGATGCTCCTGTTGCCGGAAACTGCGGAAATAACGGAAGAAATGCTTGTAATGATTCACTTCATCGCGGGCGATGCGCGCTGCCAGGTCCTGCAATACCGGTTCGTCGGTGCTGCGCGACAGGGCCCCGTAGAAGGTTGCGGTGCCGGCTTCGACCACGCAACGCGCCACCATTTCCAGGCCTTTGCTGGGCTCCAGCAGTTCGACCTTGCAATAGCCTGAATACTCGTCGAGGAAGCTGCGATAAGCGGTCGGCCAATCGAATTCCGGCCAGATGTGCTTGACGTAGGCACGCAAAGCCTGGCCATGCTGCAACTCTTCAACTTCCCATTGCTCCCGCAGCCAAGCCGAGATTTCGGGCTCGTCGCCGTAAAAATCGACCAGGTTTTGCGTATACAGATCGGATCCGCTTTCGACAAACGAGGCGCAGGTGACCAGGTAGAACAGGTTTTCGTCGGGTCTGACGCGCGCGACATCGATTTTTGAAAAATCAAGATCGGCGATTTTCCAATGCGCATTCTCTTCGCGATCTTTGGGCATAATCAATCTCTCCATGTGGTTGTGACTGACTTGGGACCTGCTAGCAGGTCCTAGGTACGACGCCTGACGTAACAATTAGTTCAAGTTACACGATTTTGCGGCTGTGTGCATTTTTTAGCCTCGTGCTAGGATTGAACTCTTACTTGCAAGAGAGGTGAACATGAGTGACCAGGCCAGCAGCAGTGTCGAATATCGCGGATATGTAATCGTGCCCCAGCCGGTGCAGGGCCATGACGATTTGTGGCATGACGGCTATCAGATACTGAAAGCCGGTGCCAGCGTATCAAGCCGCACCAACACGGAAAGTGCGCATGCCACGCGCAGTACGGCGCTTGACAGCAGCGTCGAGTTCGCCAAGATTGAAGTGGATAACCTGGTCGCAGTGAGCGAGTGAAATCTGATTGGCGATATACATCGCTAATGCCCCGCCAATGAATAAGCCCGCTTGCTGCAAGAGTGCAGCAAGCGGGCTTTGTTCGCCGGCGTCGATGTGAGGCGCCGGCAAGTCATTTTAGGCAAATTCGATGCGCTGCGTCGTTTGCGAATTGAACCAGTGCAGGGAACTGTCCTCAAAGCCGGCGGTGATTTGCTGCCCGGTTTCCACCGCAGTGGCGGCAGGCACCCGCATCACCAGCGTTTGATCTCCTATCGACGCATGCACCAGCAGGTCGGCGCCTAACGCTTCCACCAGTTCTGCCCGCATCGACAGCCCAGGCTGGCCGAACAGCAGGTGTTCCGGCCGCAATCCCAGAATACAGTCGTGGCCGGCAATCGCATTGTGGGTAAACGGCAGCTGGATCGGTGCGGCGTTCTCCAGCACGAAACTGTTGCCGTCCGTCGCCACCCGGCCATTCAGCAGGTTCATCGGCGGTGAGCCGATAAAGCTGGCGACGAACGTTGTGGCCGGTTTGGCATAAACCGCAGCCGGCGTGCCGATCTGTTCGGCGCGACCGCCGTTCATGACGATCATGCGCTGGCCAAGGGTCATGGCTTCGACCTGGTCATGCGTCACGTAGAGGCTGGTGGTGCCCAGCGTGCGGTGCAGTTTCTGGATTTCCAGGCGCATCTGGACGCGCAGCTTGGCATCCAGGTTGGACAGCGGTTCGTCGAACAGGAATACCGCCGGTTCGCGCACGATCGCGCGTCCCATCGCCACCCGCTGGCGTTGCCCGCCCGACAGCTGGCGCGGCGTGCGTTGCAGCAGGGCGCCGAGCTCGAGGATCTTGGCTGCCTTCTGCACGCGCACTTCGATATCGTCCTTGCTCAGGCCGCGGATTTTCAAACCGTAGGCCATATTCTCGTAGACGCTCATGTGCGGGTACAGCGCGTAGTTCTGGAACACCATCGCGATGTCGCGGTCTTTCGGTTCCAGCTTGTTGACCACGCGGTCGCCGATCACGATATCGCCCGAGCTGATCTCTTCCAGCCCGGCCACCATGCGCAGCAGGGTCGATTTGCCGCAGCCGGAAGGGCCGACCATGACAATGAATTCGCCATCCGCAATATCGATCGAAATGCCATGGATGACATCGACTGTCTTCGGCGCCTTGCCGTAGGTTTTCTTGACGTTCTGTAGGTGTACTTTTGCCATATCACTTCTCGGAATCAACCAATCCTTTAACAAACCATTTTTGCATCACCACCACCACCAGGCCCGGCGGCAGCATCGCCAGCACCAGGGTCGCCATCACCATATTCCATTCCACTGCCGAGTCGCCGCCGGCGATCAGGGTCTTGATGCCGATACCGATCGGATACATGTCCTGGTTGGTAGCAATCATCAGCGGCCACAGATACTGATTCCAGCCGTAGATAAACATGATCACGAACAGCGCAATGACATTGGTGCGCGACAGCGGCCAGATCACATCCTTGAAGAAGCGCAGGGGGCCGGCGCCGTCGATGCGTGCCGCTTCCGCCAGTTCATCGGGCACCGTCAGGAAGAATTGCCGGAACAGGAAAGTCGCGGTAGCCGAAGCGATCAGCGGGATCGTCAGGCCGGCATAACTGTTGAGCATGTGGAAATCGGAGACCACCTGGTAGGTCGGTGTAATGCGTACCTCGACCGGCAGCATCAGCGTCATGAAAATCATCCAGAAGAACAGCGAGCGTCCAGGGAAACGGAAATACACCATGGCAAACGCCGACAGCATCGAAATGGAAATCTTGCCGATGGCGATGGCCAATGCCGATACCAGGCTGACCCACAGCATGCGCGCCACCGGCGGCGCCGAGACGTTGCCGGACGCGCCCTGGGTCAGCAGCGCGCCATAGTTTTGGATGAGGTGGCTGCCAGGCATCAGGGACAATGGCGCTTGCGCAGCCTCCTGCGCGGTCTGGGTGCTGGCGACAAACGCCACATACAGCGGAAAGGCGATGATGATGACGCCCAGCAGCAGCACCAGATGGCTGATCATGTCGAGTATAGGGCGGCGCTCAATCATTGCGTTCCTTCGTGATGAAATCCGTCATGCGCGGAAATGACGCGACGGGATCGGCGATATTTTTGTTCACGCGTACTGCACTTTCTTTTCAACATATTTGAATTGCACCACGGTGAGCACGATGACGATGGTCATCAGCACTACCGACTGTGCGGCAGCGCTGCCCAGATCGCCGCCCTTGAAGCCGTCGAGGAATACCTTGTAGACCAGGATCTCGGTATCTTTGCCGGGACCGCCCTGGGTGGTGGCTTCGATGATCGCAAAGGTATCGAAAAATGCGTAGACAATATTGACCACCAGCAGGAAGAAAGTGGTGGGCGACAACAATGGAAATACAATCGTCCTGAAACGCTTGACCGGTCCGGCGCCATCGATTGCAGCCGCTTCGATCAGCGATTTGGGAATGGCCTGCAAGCCGGCCAGGAAGAACAGGAAGTTGTAGCTGACCTGTTTCCAGACCGCTGCGATCACGATCAGGATCATCGCGTGGCGTCCGTTCAGTACGTGATTCCATTCGATGCCGAAGTGATGCAGCCAGTTGGAAATGATACCCAGCGTCGGGCTCAGCATGAACGTCCACAGGACCCCAACCACGACAGGCGACACCGCATATGGCCAGATCAGGAAGGTTTTATAGATCGAAGCGCCTTTGATGACGCGGTCGGCAAAGGCGGCCAGCATCAGCGAGAGCGACAATCCGAGCACCGCGACCAGCAGCGAGAATATCGCGGTGGTCTTGAACGAGGCGAGATAGTTGCTGTCGGCGAACAGCGCGCGGAAATTGTCGAACCAGACGAACTCGGAATAGCCGCCGAAGGCATCCTGCAGCAGCATGGATTGGTACATCGCCTGGACTGCCGGCCAGACGAAAAACAATAGGGTGACAATGATCTGCGGCGCGACCAGCGCATAGGGCAGCCAGGCAGATTTGAAGCGAGCGCGTTTTTCCACGATGGGACTTTCTATCGTCCGCGGCGATGCGGGATATCAGGGTATGACGGGGCTGCAATTCCGTAGGGTGGGCACAACTGCCCACCCTACGTGCTACATGAAAGACTAGGTATCAGCTTGCTTTATTTGTTGGTTTTTTCGAAGCGTTCCAGCAACAGGTCGCCACGTTTTACCGCGGTATCGAGCGCTTCTTTTGCCGTGATCTTGCCGGTCCAGACGTTTTCCAGTTCTTCGTCGATGATGGTGCGGATTTGCGGCATGTTGCCGAGGCGGATGCCGCGCGACTTGTCGGTAGTCTTGGTAATCATCTGCTTGACCGGGACATCGGTGCCAGGATTGCGATCATAGAAGCCCGATTTCTTGGTGATCTCGTAAGCCGCGATGGTGGTTGGCAGATAACCGGTTTCCTGATGCCACTTGGCTTGCACCTCAGGTTTCGACAGGAACTTGAAGAACTTGGCGACGCCCTTGTATTCGTCGTTTTTCTTGCCGCCCATGACCCACAGCGAAGCGCCGCCGATCATCGTATTTTGCGGTGCGCCTGGCACATCGCTGTAATACGGCAGGGTAGCGATACCAAACTTGAACTTGGAATTTTTGGCGATATCCGCATAGCTGGACGACGAGCCGGTCAGGATGCCGCATTCGCCGGCATAGAATTTCGAGGTTGCCTCATCCTTACGGCCGGCGTAGGTGAAGTAGCCTTGCTTGGCCCAGTTGGCCAGGTTCTCTATGTGCTTGACGTGCAATGGGCTATTGAATTTCAGGCGCGCGTCGAGGCCGTCGAAGCCATTGTTCTTGGAAGCGAATTCGACGTTATGCCAGGTCGAGAACGATTCCAGTTCGACCCATGATTGCCAGGTGGTGGTGTACGCGCATTTGGCGCCGCTGGCCTTCAGCTTGGCGGCGTCGACCGCGAGTTCCTGCCAGGTCACCGGCGGCTTGTTCGGATCCAGGCCGGCCTTGGAGAACATGTCCTTGTTGTAGAACATCACTGTGGTCGAGCTGTTGAATGGCAGTGACAGCAGACCGCCCCCTTTTGGTGCGGCGTAGTAACCGCCGATGGCAGGGATGTAGGAAGACGGATCGAACGGCTCGCCGGCCAGTTTCATGACTTCCGACACCGGTTTGATGGCGCCCTTGGAATACATCATGGTGGCAGTGCCGACTTCAAATACTTGCAGGATGTCCGGCGCATTGCCGGCGCGATAAGCGGCGACCGCGGCGGCCATGGCTTCATCGTAAGCGCCTTTGTAAACCGGGGTTACCTTGTATTCGGACTGGCTCTTGTTGAATTCGTCGGCGAGGCCATTGACGCGGTCGCCGAGGGCGCCGGCCATCGAGTGCCACCAGGATATTTCGGTGACGGCATGGGCTGAAACGGACATGGACGCAAGCGCGCAGGCGATGGCTAGTGCTTTGAATTTCGATTTCATCAGGGCCTCCGTAAAATTTTTGAATATAGCTAGTCGATGTGACGACCGCGTGACAGCTGCGGTGTGGGAAGCTGCTGTAAAGCCGGATTCTATAGGCGAGTTTATGCCGCGCGCAATGTTTGTTTTGCGTACTTGTCATGAATGCGACATCGCAGGGCGTAACTGCGGCTCGTTGTAGACGAGTCAGATCATCGGAAAAAAGAAAAAATAGTGTAATAAAAATTACCCATATGTCGAATGGGGGCTCTATGCTTCAAGATTGACATCCAAGAAATCCTTACCTACCATCGATCGAGCGATTTTGCGGTATCAATTCGATAAAGTGTAATTTAAATTACGCAATAAAAATACCAGGAGACTCAATGCGCCACGCGTCCACTCACCATACTTTGCACGATTCCAGTGCCGATTTCAGCTTTGTATCCGGGAGTCGCGCATGATTCCCCGCCAGTTGTTCGATGCCGATCACGAAGAGTTTCGCCAGAGCTTTCGTCGTTTCGTTGAAACCGAGGTCATGCCGCGTCACGCCGGCTGGGAAGAGCAGGGATTTGTCGATCGCGATATCTGGCAGCGCGCCGGCGCCTTGGGTTTCCTATGCACCAACATGCCGGAGAATTATGGCGGTTCCGGCGTTGATCGCAAGTTCAGCACCATCGTGCTGGAAGAACTGGCGAGGGCGAATGCCTCCGGCATTGGTTGGCCACTGCATTCGGATATCGTGGCGCCTTACCTGCTGCGCTACGGCAGCGAGGAGCTGAAACAGGCCTGGCTGCCGAAAATGGCGGCTGGCCAGGCGATCACCGCGATCGCCATGTCGGAGCCAGGCACCGGATCGGACCTGCAATCGATCAAGACCAATGCCATCGAGGATGGCGACGACTACATCGTCAACGGCTCCAAGATTTTCATCACCAACGGCTACAACAGTGACATGGTGGTGGTGGCGCTCAAGGTCGGCGACAAGGCGCGCGGCGCCAAGAACGTGTCGCTGCTGGTGATCGAGGCGGACCGGCCCGGCTTCAGCAAAGGCAAGCCGCTCAAGAAGATAGGCATGAAGGCGCAGGATACCTGCGAGCTGTTCTTCGAAAATGTGCGCGTCCCCAAGAGCAATATCATTGGCGAAGTCGGCGCCGGATTTTCCATGCTGATGCAAGAGTTGGCTTGGGAGCGCCTGCTGATTGCGATTACCTCGGTCGCCAATGCCGAAGCCATGCTCGATGTCACCATCGCCTACACCCGCGACAGACAAGCTTTCGGCCGTGCCGTGTCGTCGTTCCAGAATACCCGCTTCAAACTGGCTGAAATGAAAACCGAATTGCAGATCGCGCGCGTGTTTGTTGATCGCTGCGTCGAGCTGGAGGTCAAGGGCGAACTGCAGGTGGATGCCGCAGCAGCAGCTAAGTACTGGTGCTCCGACCTGCAAGGCAAGGTGCTGGATCAGTGCCTGCAACTGCACGGCGGCTACGGCTTCATGCAGGAATATCCGATTGCGCGCGCCTTCATCGACGCCCGCGCCCAGCGCATCTACGGCGGCACCAATGAAATCATGAAAGAGATCATTTCGCGGAACATTTGATGCGGGCTTGGCGGAAAGTCACCTTGTTGCTTATAGTGTCTGAATTCGGACAGTTTTCAAGAATAAATTTTTAACTCGTTTTCAACTCATAAAGATTTAGATCATGGCAAATGAATTGCGTTACGACGGCCGTGTGGCGATTGTCACCGGCGCAGGCAATGGATTGGGACGCGCGCATGCGCTGTTGCTGGGCGCGCGCGGCGCCAGCGTGGTGGTCAACGACCTCGGTGGCGATGTCCACGGCGGCGGCAAGTCTAGTGCAGCGGCGGACCAGGTGGTGGCGGAGATCAAGGCAGCAGGAGGCAACGCGGTCGCCAACTACGACTCGGTGGAGGACGGCGGCAGTATCGTGCAGACTGCACTCGACCACTTTGGCGGTATCGATATCGTCATCAACAACGCAGGCATCCTGCGCGACAGCAGCTTCGCCAAAATGAGCGCCGACGATTGGGACCTGATCTACCGCGTCCACGTGCTGGGCGCTTTCCGCGTCACTCATGCGGCCTGGCCGCATATGCGCAACAAGGGCTATGGCCGGATCGTCATGACCACCTCGGCGGCTGGCATCTACGGCAATTTCGGCCAGACCAACTACAGCATGGCCAAGATGGGCCTGATCGGTATGGCCAACACCCTGGCCATCGAAGGCGCTTCGAAGAACATCCGCGTCAACACGATCGCGCCGCTGGCCGGCTCGCGTATCTCCGAGACGGTGATGCCGCCGCAGATGCTGGAAGCGTTGAAGCCGGAGTACGTAGCGCCGTTGGCGGCTTATTTGTCCCATGAGAGCTGCGAGGAAAGCGGCAGCTTGTTCGAAGTCGGCGCCGGTTTCCATGCCAAGCTGCGCTGGGAACGTACAGTGGGCCATCATTTCCAGGGCAAGTCGTTCGGTCCCGAAGAGGTTGCGGAAAAATGGGCGGAGATCGGCGACTTCAATGAAGCCACGTATCCGAAGAGCATCGGCGAATCGCTGATGTCGATTCTGCAGGGTGTGGCGTCGCCGTTCGGGCAAGGCAAGAACTGATCTGCCGGCGCCAGACAAATCGGCCGATGCGATGAGCAATCCTCTCCTGTCCGGGATACGCATACTGGATCTGACACGTCTGCTGCCTGGGCCGTTTTGCAGTTTTTACCTGGCGCAGTTAGGCGCCGAGGTGATCAAGCTGGAGGAACCGCAGGGCGGGGATTACGCCCGCATGCTGGCGCCGGAATTGTTCACGCTGGTCAATCGCGGCAAGAAATCGGTGACGCTTGATTTGCGCCAAGCGCAAGCCGTGACCGCCTTCCACAAGCTGGTTGAGGATGCCGATGTTGTGATCGAATCGTTCCGCCCGGGCGTGATGGACAAGCTCGGCTGCGGTTACCAGCAGTTGAAGTTGATCAACCCGCGCCTGGTGTACGCGGCGCTCACCGGCTATGGTCAGACCGGTCCCTACAAGGATCGCGCCGGGCACGACATGAACTACTGCGCTTACGCCGGCGTGCTGGAACAAACCGGTGTCGCCGGCGGCCCACCGGTGCTGTCGAACTTCCAAAGCGCCGACCTGGCCGGCGGCGCGCTGACTTGCGCGTTGGGCATACTCGCTGCTGTCATTGGTGCGCGGGCATCGGGGCAGGGAACCCTGGTCGATGTCGGCATGCTTGACGGCACGTTGGCCTTGCAGGCACTATCGCTGGCCACCATTCGTAGCGCTGGCCAGAGCGCGCAGCGTGGCAGCGATATGCTGAGTGGCGGCCTGGCCAATTACAATATCTATGCGTGTGCCGACGGCAAGCATGTCGCCATGGCGGCGCTGGAGCCCAAGTTCTTTTTGAATTTCTGTCAGGCCGTCGGCAAGCCGGAATTAGCGGGATTACCAGCGAACGGCGCCGCACTGCGTAACGCGCTGGAAGTCTTGTTCAGTACTCGCTCGCGCGACGAATGGGAGTTGCTGCTGGCCGATCGCGACTGTTGCGTGTCGGGCATCTACAGTCCGCAGGAAGCACTCGATAATCCGCAAGTCAAGGCGCGCGGCCTGATCCGCAACGAAGATGGCAAACCGCTGCTGGATTTGCCGATCAAGTTTAGCGATGCGGATAGTGTGCACGGCGATTGTCCGCGGCGTCAGCAATTTGAATCAGGATTTCTGACGCAAAGAAGCACCGTTAAAAGATCAGATTTTTTATTATAACTAGAGGAAAACACATGACAGTCAACGACATCATCAAACTCATGCCGGCCTGCCTGAAGGCTGACGCTGCGGCAAATATGAAAAACACCATCCAGTTTGATATTTCGAGCCCGATGTACCTGCGCATCGAAGATGGCACATGCAGCGCGCATGACGGCGTTGCCGATGCGCCCGATGTGGCGCTGACGATGGCGGACGACGATCTGAAAGCATTGCTGAAGGGCGAGCTGAACGGCGCCATGGCATTCATGAGCGGCAAGCTGAAATTGAAGGGCGACATGATGCTGGCGCAGCGGATTCCGTCGCTGTTTGACGCCAGTAAATTTCCGGCCGCATAAAGATTGAAAAAATCCAGACCAACACTCTGAATAGCCGCTCTTCATCGGCAATTGACGAAGAGCGGTGCAACGAACACGCAAGACCCTATTCGAATTTCTTCCCTTGTTCGGCCATGTGCACCAGTATTTTTGCTGGCGCAAAATAGGCGTCGAATTGTTCCGCCAACTGGTTGGCGCGTTTGACAAAATTGGCCACGCCGTAGGCGTTGATATACTGCAGCGCACCGCCCTGGAACGGCGCAAAGCCCCAACCGAAAATGCTGCCGATGTTGGCGTCGGCCACGCTCAGCATCACCTTTTCTTCATAGCATTTGGCGGCCTCATTGGCTTGCACGAACATCATCCGCTCGATCATGTCCTTTTGCGGCAATTGCTGCGATGCCAGCGGGAATGCCCGCTGCAATCCGGGCCACAGGTGCTTGGGTTCATTTGCCGGGTAATCGTAGAATCCCTTGCCGGCTTTCTTGCCGTTGCGGTCCAGTTCTTTCGCCATTTTTTCCAGGCCGGCATCGGCTGGATGGCCGGCGAACGGTTTGCCGGCGGCGGCAAAATCCTTGCGGGTTTGCTGCAAGATGTGCCATGACAGCGACAGGCTGATTTCGTCATGCAACGCCAGTGGTCCGACCGGCATGCCGGCTTGCAGGCCGGCCATCTCAATAGCGCGCGGATGCTGGCCTTCCATCAGCAGTTTCAAGCCTTCCATCACGTAAGTGCCAAACACGCGCGAAGTGTAGAAGCCGCGCGAGTCGTTGACGACGATCGGGGTCTTCTTGATTTGCTGTACGTAGTCGAAGCCGCGCGCCAACGTCTGCGGGCTGGTATGTTCGCCGATGATGATTTCCACCAAAGGCATCTTGTCGACCGGGGAAAAGAAATGCAGGCCGATGAAATTGGCCGGACGCGAACTGGCTTGCGCCAGGCCAGAGATCGGCAAAGTGGAGGTGTTGGAGGCAAAGACGGCATCCGTGCCGATGATCGCTTCGGCCTTTCTGGTGACCTCGGCTTTGACCTGGCGGTCTTCGAATACTGCTTCAATGATCAAGTCGCAACCGGCCAGGTCGTTGAAGTCGACGGTCGGTTTGATCAGAGCCAGCAGTGACTCCTTGCCGGCCGCAGTTTGCTGGCCACGCTTTAGCGCCTTGTCGAGCAGTTTGGTGGAGTAGTTCTTGCCATTCTCGGCAGCTTCGATGCTGCTGTCCAGCAGCACTACGCCAATGCCGGCTTTGGCCGATGCATAGGCGATGCCGGCGCCCATCATGCCGGCGCCCAGTATGCCAACCTTGCTGACGCGTGAAGGTGCGAAACCCTCGGGGCGCGATTTGCCCTTGTTAATCGCGTTCAACTGGAACCACAGCGTGCCGATCATGTTCTTGGCGACCGGCGACAATGCGCAGTTGACGAAGTAGCGCGATTCGATTTCGCAGCCAGTGTCGAAATCGACAATGCCGCCTTCAAATACGCAACTCAGGATATTGGTGACAGCCGGATAATTGCCATGCGTCTTGGCGCTCGCCATTGATGGTGCGATCGACCACAATTGGGCATTGGCCGGGGTTTTCGAGTCACCACCAGGCCAGCGGAATTTCTTGTCGTCCCACGGCTGCGTCGCCTTGGGGTGTGCCAGGCACCATGCCTTGGCCTTCGCAAGCAAGTCTTCCTTGTCAGTCGCCAGTTCCTGGATGATCCCTTGCTGCAACGCGTCTTCTGCACGCAATTCCTTGCCTTCCAACATCAGCGGCAACGCATTCTGGATACCGATCAGGCGCGGCAGGCGTTGCGTGCCACCACCGCCGGGCAGCAGACCCAGCTTGACTTCCGGCAGGCCGAATTTCGCTTTCGGATTATTGATCGCAATCCGATGATGGCAGGCCAGCGCCAGCTCCAGTCCACCGCCCAGCGCAGTGCCGTTGAGCGCCGCCACCACAGGCCGGCCGCATTGCTCCAGGCGGCGCAGGAAACCTTTGAATTCCTGCACCAGATTGAATGCGGGTTGGGCTTCGGTGATCTGGAACAATTTTTCGATGTCGGCGCCGGCGACAAAATCCGCCTTGCCGGAGGTGATGATGACGCCGGCGATAGTCGGGTCGGCTTCAATGTCGGCAATCGCCGCCATGAATGGTGTGGTCAACGCTTCATTCAGTACGTTCATCGAACGCCCCGGCATGTCAAGCAGCAGGGTGACGATATTGTCGGTGTCTCTTTGTATGGTTATGCTCATGATATGGCTTCCTGAGATGTTGGAGTAAAGCTGTTTGCTTAGAGCACTGCGTCACTCAGAGGTGTGGACTGGTTTTTTGCGTTTCTTCGCAATTCGACCTTTTCCCTTGATCAGTTGAGGACAGAGTCATTCGCCACGCTACGGTGGCTCCTAAACTCCGTCCCACAATACTTAAATTCGTTCGATGATGGTGGCGATACCCATGCCGCCGCCGACGCACAGCGAGATCAATGCGGTGGATTTTCCGCTGCGCTCCAGCTCGTCGAGTGCGGTGCCGAGGATGATGGCGCCGGTAGCCCCCAGCGGATGCCCCATGGCGATTGAGCCGCCATTGACGTTGACGCGCTGCGGGTCGATGTCGAGGTCGCGGATGGCGCGCATCACGACAGCGGCAAACGCCTCGTTGATTTCAAACAGGTCGATATCCCTGGTGCCCATGCCGGCCTTGGCCAGCGCCTTGCGCGCCGCCGGAGCGATGCCGGTCAGCATGATGGTCGGCTCCGAACCGGTGACGGCGACCGAGACGATCCGCGCTCGTGGCTTGAGCCCGAGCTTGACGCCCATTTCCTTGCTGCCGACCAGCGCCAGTGCCGCGCCGTCAACGATTCCCGAAGAGTTGCCTGCATGGTGCACATGGTTGATTTTTTCGACGGTCGTGTATTTGCGCAAGGCGGTGGCGTCGAAGCCCATTTGCCCCATCTGCTCGAACGCCGGCTTCAATGCCGCCAGATTCTCCAGCGTGGTTTGTGCGCGGATGTATTCGTCGTGATCCAGGATCAGCATGCCGTTCAAGTCTTTTACCGGAATCAGCGATTTGTTGAAACGACCCTCAGCACGGGCCAGTGCCGCTTTTTGTTGCGATTGCAGCGCAAAATTGTCGACATCGGCGCGGGAGAAATTTTCCAGCGTCGCGATGAGGTCGGCGCCGATGCCTTGCGGTGCGAAGCCGGTGCCCTGGTTGACGCGCGGATCCATGAACCAGGCACCGCCATCCGATCCCATCGGCCAGCGCGACATGCTTTCGACGCCGCCGGCAACTACCAGTTGTTCCTGGCCGGACATGACCTTCATCGCCGCCAGGTTGATCGACTCCAGCCCAGAGGCGCAGAAACGCGATTGCGTCACACCCGCCACCGATTGATCCCAGCCGGCATACAGGATGGCACTGCGCGCAATATCTGCGCCTTGCTCGCCGACCGGCGTCACGCAGCCCAGCACCACATCGTCAACCAGAGAAGTGTCAAGCCGGTTGCGTTCTTGAAGCGCATGCAGCAACTGGGCCAGCAGATTGATCGGCGTTACCTGGTGCAGGCTGCCATCTTTCTTGCCCTTGCCGCGCGGCGTGCGTACGGAATCGAAAATATAGGCGTCAGTCATAGCGTCTCCGGCTTGTATGTTTGTGTAATGAAAATTACACTTACGGTTATGTTTGATTTATGCTGAACACCCACTGTAGTGGGTGGGACAGGCAGCGTCAATTGATAGTTCACTCTAAACCCGCCGCGCACTGGGCGCCAACAAGACGGTAATATTAATTACACAAATAGCAAATTCATGTCATCGGAAAAACAGAAAAGTGTATTGGACCGCTCCTTGCTCAAGCCCGTGATCCGACAGCGGATCGAGGAAGCAGTGCTCGATTTATTTTCGGAACGCGAGTTCCGCAGCGTCGGGTTCGGCGAAATAGCCAGCGCCGCCAACGTATCGTTGCAGACAATTTATAAATACTACGGCAGCAAGGATGCGTTGCTGTTTGCCTGTCTTGAAACCTGGCTAGGCACGTTGGCATCGCGCATGCTCGATCACCTGCAAGGAATCGAAAGCTGCCAGGACAAGCTGCGCAAGGTGTTCTGGGTGGTGCTGGATTTCTTCGACCGCAATCCGAAAGTCAGCCTGCTCATCATGAACTCGCTACAGATCAGCGCATGGGGACGCGACCGTACTTTCCGGCAGCCGGAAATGATGGAAGTCTTGATGAAAACCCTGGCCGATGGCCGGGCTGAAGGTGTCCTCACCGACGAGGTCGATGAAAAAATCCTGCTGGATTATTTCATCGGCATCCTGGAACGGCTGGTGCACATGCACACCATGCGCGGCGAGAGAGAGCCGCTGGCGCTACAGGCGAATGCGCTGTTCAAGATGTTGTGGCGGGCGATTGCCCGGCCCGCGCCGAACTAATCCAGAAAATCAAACGATCCTACGTAGCGTGCCCGCGGCCGGATCAACTGGCCGCTCGCCGCCTGCTCATTGGCATGGGCGATCCAGCCGGCGCAGCGGCCCAGTGCGAAGAGGGTTTGCGAAGCGCCGCGCGCCAGGCCGAAGGCATGCTCGACCGCGGCCAGCGCAAAGTCGATATTCGGTGCGTGTCCGGTCAGCTCGCTGGCCGCCTCGGCGATCGCCAGCAGCGCGGCGACGCTGGCGTTGTCTGTCTGCGTCTTCAGCATCTCGATCAGCATGTGTCCGCGCGGGTCGCCTTGCGGATACAAGGGATGGCCGAAACCCGGCAGTCGGCTTCCATAGCCAAGGACAAGGCCGGGCTCGCTCAGGCATTGCTGTAGTAAGCCCGGCATGTTGTCGCTGGCCATGGCGGCGTCGATCATGGCCCACACGCGCAGTGATTCGCCGCCATGGCGCGGGCCGGAAAGCGCTGCCAGTCCCGCCAACAGTGCCGCCGGCAACGGCGCCCCGGTCGAGGCCACGCAGCGCACGGTAAACGTGGAAACATTCAGTTCATGGTCGGCGCAGGCGATCAACGCTGCCCGCACCAGGTCCGCGTGTTCCAGGCTGAGATGCCAAGCCTCGCAGCATTGCTCATGCAAGGGTGTCGTGCTGATGTCGGCATCCAGCAGCGCCGCCGCCAGCAAGCGCATCAGTTGCGCAGCGTCTGCCAGCTGTCCAGATGGCGGCAAGATCGGCGCGGCGGCCGCCAGCAAGGCGGCGGCGCGTTGCAGCGGCAGGCAGTCGGCAAACGGCTGGCGCATGGCTGCCCAGCCCTGCAGATCGATGATGGGGGCGGCGCCGTCGAAGCAATCCGTGCCGCTATCCCACAAGATCAGCGCGACCTGTTCCAGCGTGGCGCTGCGTGCCAGCTTCATGGCGTCGTGGCCGCGGTAGCGGATGACGCCATGCTCAATCAGGGTGATGCGCGATTCCAGGATCGGCTTGCCCCAGTCGATTGCCTGCTCCACGCTATGGCCGGCCTGGCGGCCATCCTTGCGCCGCGCCGCCAGGCGCAGCACCTGGTCGCGCGGATACAGTTTGCTGCGCTCTCCTTTGCCCGGCAGCGAGCTGAGCATGCCGCGGCTTACATAGGAATACAGCGTGGCGGCACTGACACCTAGCAGGCTTGCGGCTTCGGCGGCGCTAAGCAATTTCTTCATCGGGAAATTTCTTTGTATGGATTGCCGCAATCAAGATTGACGCGGCCGACAGCCAAATTCTAGACTGAATCGTTACTTCTCATAAGGACGATCATGCAAACAGATAACATGGCAGGACGGCTGGCAGGCAAACTCTGGCAGCTCGCAGGCGGCGCTCCAGAAGCCTTGGAGCAGCTCAGTTTTCTCAACCCGGCGGCGCAGCTGCCATCGCAATTCCAGGTTGGCGCACTGGCCGCGGCGACCATCGGTGCGCAGGCGCTAGCGGCGGCGCAGTTCTGGCATCTGCGCGGCGGCCGCCGACAAACCATCACGCTCGACCAGCGCCACGCGCTTGCCATCTTCCGCAGCGAACGCTATCTGCAGATAGACGGCAAATCGCCGGCCGATCCCTGGAGTCCTATCGCCGGCTACTATCAGGCTGGCGACGGCCGCTGGATACAGTTGCATACCAATTTTTCGCATCACCGCGACGGTGTATTACGGGTCCTGCAATGCGCCGACAACCGCGCTGCCGTGGCCGCCGCTATCGCCGGTTGGCAGGCCAGTGAACTCGATGCGCGGTTGGCGCAAGAGGGCATGGTTGCCGCGCTGGTGCGCAGTCCCGATGAATGGCTGGCGCATCCGCAGGCTGCGGCGATTGCCACGCTGCCCTTGTTCGAGATTGAACGTGTCGCCGACAGCGTTCCTGAACTGCCGCAACCTGGACCACGACCACTCAGCGGCGTGCGTGTGCTCGACCTGTCGCGTGTGATCGCGGCGCCGGTGGCGGGCCGCACGCTGGCGCAGCACGGCGCCGAAGTGCTGGCGATTGGCGCCGCGCACTTGCCGAACATCCCGACGCTGGTGATCGACAATGGCCGCGGCAAGCGCGCCGCTCAGCTCGATTTGCGCAGAGAAGCTGGGCGTCAGCGCCTGCGCGAATTGATACGAGGCACCGATGTTTTCCTGCATGCTTACCGGCCCGGCGCACTCGCCGCCCACGGTTTTTCCGGCGAAGCTTTGCAGGCGCTGCGGCCGGGGCTGATCGAAGTGCGCCTTTCCGCCTACGGCCATGCCGGTCCATGGGCCGAGCGGCGCGGCTTCGACAGCTTGGTGCAATCGGCCACCGGTATTGCCTGGGAAGAGGGGCAGGCCGCAGGCAGCGACCAGCCCGGCAAGCTACCATGTCAGGCGCTTGACCATGCCACCGGCTACTTGGCGGCTTTCTGTGCCATGGTTGCATTGCGCAGACGGGCCACGGAGGGCGGTGGCTGGCGAGTGCGGGTTTCGCTGGCGCAGACCGGCCGCTGGTTGCAGTCCATGCCGAGACTTGCCGATGGCCTGCAATATGCCGACCTCAGTCAGGCTGAAGTGGATCAATGGCGGCAGACGATGATGTCGTCCTATGGAGAAATCAGCGCGATCGCGCCGGCCGAACACATGTCGGAAACACCTCCGCATTTCGATCTGCCACCTTCAGCCTTGAATGCACATGAGGCTGGTTGGCAACAGGAGCGGTGAGGGACGGTAAAAAAACGCCAAAAAAAAGCGCTTACGATGAAGTAAGCGCTTTTTTGCTTGCGTGCCGCTCAGTCTTTTATTCCTGGGCGGCCATAACGAATGGTCTGTTATGCGAAATTCTTCGAAGCAAATTCCCAGTTAGCCAATGCCCAGAATGCTTCCAGGTATTTTGGGCGGGCATTGCGGTAGTCGATGTAGTAAGCGTGTTCCCAGACGTCGACAGTGATCAGTGGCTTAGCGTCGGTAGTCAGTGGAGTGGCGGCGTTGGAAGTCGACACCAGGCCGAGCGAACCGTCGGCGTTTTTCACCAGCCAGGCCCAGCCGGAACCGAAAGTGCCGACTGCAGTCTTGGTCAGTTCTTCCTTGAACTTGTCGAACGAACCCCACTTGGCGTTGATCGCATCTGCCAATGCGCCGGTTGGTGCGCTGCCGCCACCTTTGCTTTGCGGCGCCAGGCTGTGCCAGTAGAAAGTGTGGTTCCAGATTTGCGCTGCATTGTTGAAAATGCCGCCGGACGATTTCTTGACGATATCTTCCAGGGAGGCAGTTTCGAATTCGGTACCTGGGATCAGGTTGTTCAGGTTGGTCACATAGGTTTGATGGTGCTTACCGTAGTGAAATTCCAGGGTTTCCTTGGAGATGTGCGGTGCCAGTTCATCCAGACCGTACGGCAGAGGTGGGAGAGTGTGTGCCATGGTGTGCGTCCTTCCTATAGTTTTATTGGGAGTACAAGAATCTGTCGTATTGCTACTTGCTTCGTGAGAACAGCTTCCGGGAGAGCTATTGTAAGGCCCTTTATCCATTCCATGCAGCGACCTTACGATTTCTATTGTTTTTACTAATTTCTATCTAATCTAAAGCCGGCTGCACACTGTCGATGCCGACCTTGGCGCTGCCTTCTGCCAATTGCACTGTAACGAAATGCCGTGGCTGCAACCCCAGCGGGGTGCGGATCACGTGGCCCTTGGCGTCGGAGACGATGGCGTAGCCGCGCTCCAGCGTGCGTTGCGGATTGAGTAATTCCAGCTGGGCGTTGAGCGCTGCCAGCGTTTGCCGGCCGAGTCGGCTGTGCGCCAGGCACGCGCTGTTCAGGCGGCGGCTTTGTTCGAGCAGCCGGTTACGCGGCGCGCTGCTGTCAGGTATTTGTGCGGACAAGCGGGTGCGCAGGTTGAGCAGCGCATAGCGCGATTGCGTCAGCGGGATGCGGGTGGCGTGCTGCAACCTGGCTTGCAGGCTTTGCAGTTTCAGGCGTTCGTGGGCGATGGTGGTGGCCGGGCTGGCCAGGCGCCGGCTCAGCCAATCGAGAGTCTGGCTGGCTTCGCTGAGCCGGCGCTGCATCGCGCGGGTCAGGTCGTCGGCATGCGCTTCCAGCGTCGCCAGCCAATCGGCGCGCGATACGGTAGCCAGTTCGGCGGCGGCGGTTGGGGTAGCGGCGCGCAGGTCGGCGGCGAAGTCGGCAATCGTGAAATCGGTTTCGTGGCCGACGCCGGAAATCACCGGCATTGGCGCCGCGACAATCGCGCGCGCCACGGCTTCATCATTGAAGGACCACAAATCTTCGATGCTGCCGCCGCCGCGACACACCAACAGCAGATCGCACTCGGCGCGGGCGGCCGCGGTGTTGATGGCGCGCGCAATTTTTTCCGCAGCGCCGTCGCCTTGCACCGGCGTCGGATACAGGATCACGCGGACATGCGGTGCACGTCGCGCCAGCGCGGTCAGGATATCGCGCAGCGCTGCAGCCTGCGGGCTGGTGACTATCCCGATGCATCTGGCGAATGGCGGCAGCGGCCGTTTGCGGGCCGGATCGAACAAGCCTTCGGCGTTCAGTTTTTCCTTCAGGCGCAGGAATGCTTCATACAGGTTGCCGATGCCGGCGCGCCGGATCGCTTCAACGTTCAGTTGATAGTCGCCGCGCGGCGCATACAAGGTGACCAGCGCCCGTACTTCGATCTTGTCGCCATCGCGCGGAACAAAGCCGACGTGTTGAGCGCGGCCCTTGAACATCACGGCGCGCACCTGGGCTGCATCGTCTTTCAGCGTGAAGTACCAGTGGCCCGAGGCGTAGCTTTTGAAATTCGATACTTCGCCAGAGACCCAGGCCAGCGGAAAACTGCGTTCCAGCATCCGCGAAACCGCCTGGTTCAAGCCGGAAACGGTTAGCACTGGCGGTCCGCCGGGGCGGTTGTCGGTGGCGTTGGGGAGATTCATGCGCGCTTTCAATTTGCTGAGTAGTCAGGAGCGCTGTCATTGTAAAGCACAGTCGCTGCACATCGATGGAAAAGTGATGCAAATCAAAGGCTTGTCCCGATTGCAGTGCGCTTGCACACAAGCTTATCCACATAATCTGTGGGTAACTCTCAATGTGTGCGGCGCTGTGGATATCCGCAGATGTCGTCATGCCAAAACAACCATGAAGAGATGCCGAAGGGACTCTGAATCACCTATAAACCGCGGTTTGACGCGCATTTGACTCGATCCGTCACACGGGTGAAAACTTCTTTCCAATCAAGGACTTCGTGTGAATCCAGTGCGCTTGTTCACAAAGTTATCCCCAAAATCTGTGGAGAACTTTTATCGTACGGCGTCGGAAAATTCTGCCCGTTTTTCGAGCAGTGCAAAAAAATCCTTTTAAATCATGGGCTTCAGTATTGATTGCGGCACTTATCCACAACCTTGCTCACATAATGTGTGTGGAACTTGCGAAGTCATGCCGTCACTGTGAAATATCCGTGTAAATTCATGCGTTTCGACGCTGCTCATGCTTGCTCGCAACGCCTCAACAAGTTACATTCTGCATCCATGCAGGTGAACCCCTCATTTGCTTCAGTCGCTATCGATCTCGACTTCACCAAGGAGTTTCTTTTGTTTGCCATTATTCAAGCAGCGGGCTGGCCGATCTGGTTGTTGCTCATTGCCTCCATCATTGCCACCGCATTGATTATCGAACGTCTCGTTTATCTGCGCCGGGCGCGCATTTTGCCGCCACAACTGTTGCAGGAAGTGATCCGGGTTTATCACAACGGCAAGATCAACGCCGAAGTCCTGACCAATTTGGAAACCAATTCGCCGCTGGGTAAAGTGCTGGCTGCCGGTTTGCGCAACGTTGACGTGCCGCGCGAAATCATGAAAGAGTCGATCGAAGAAGCAGGGCAGGCCACGGCACATGAGCTGGAACGTTTCCTGACCACGCTCGGTACGATTGCTTCGCTGGCGCCCCTGATGGGCTTGTTCGGAACGGTTGTCGGGATGATCGAGATTTTCGGTGCCACCAACGGCGCCGGCGCCGATCCGGCGCAACTCGGCCACGGTATTTCGGTGGCGCTGTACAACACCGGCTTTGGCCTGGCGATCGCCATGCCTGCGCTGATTTTCTATCGTCATTTCCGCGCACTGGTGGATGGCTTCATCGTCGATATGGAGCAGCAGGCGGTGAAGTTTGTCGATACCGTTCACGGCGCGCGTAAATAATATGAATTTCCGTAAAGGCAAGGGCCGCGACGACCCCGAAATCAACCTGATCCCGTTCATCGACGTACTGTTGGTGATCGTGATCTTCCTGATGGTCACCACCAGCTACAGTAAATTCACTGCGCTGCAGATTACCTTGCCGACGGCCGATGCCGACAAGGCAATGCAGCAGCCGTTCGAGATCAATGTGGCGGTCAATCCGCAGGGCCAGTACGCGATCAACAACGTGCAGGTCTCATCCAGGGATGCCGCAGCGCTGGCGCTCGACCTGAAGAGCGCAGCCCAGGGCGATACCCAGTCGGCTTCGGGTAAAGCCGATCCGGTCGTGATCATCAATGCCGATGCGATGGCTACGCACCAGACCGTGATCAATGTGTTGGAAGCGGCGCGTCTGGCCGGTTTCGACAAGATCACGTTTGCCGCACAGACCAGTGGCCACAAGTAAGCCAACGGTCCGTAACTCTACCGAATCGATCCTGGGCGCTGCCTGGCAGCGGCGCGGGATTCTGGCTTGCCTGCTGTGGCCGCCGTCGTTGCTGTTCCGGCTGATTGGCGCACTGCGCCGCGCTCTGTATGCGGCGGGGTGGTTGCGCAGTACGCGCCTGCCGGTGCCGGTGATCGTGGTCGGCAATATTTTCGTTGGCGGCACCGGCAAGACGCCGCTGACAATCTGGCTGGTGCAGATGCTGCGCCAGGCTGGTTATGTACCGGGCGTGATTTCGCGTGGCTATGCCGCGCCATCTACGGATGGAAAACCATCGGTGCAGCATGTCAGCGCAACTTCGCTCGCCGCTGAAGTCGGCGATGAACCGCTGCTGATTGCTACGCACGGACAATGTCCGGTGGTGGTCGGCCGCAACCGGGTTGCCGCCGCCGAGGCGCTGCTGCAGGCGCATCCTGAAGTCAACCTGATCTTGTCCGACGACGGCTTGCAACATTACCGCCTGCAACGTGATATTGAAATCATGCTGTTCGATTCACGCGGCGTCGGCAATGGCTGGCTGCTGCCAGCCGGGCCGCTGCGCGAACCGGCATCGCGCCGGCGCGACTTTACGATAGTGAACGCAGCGTCGATCCCGTCGTCGATGCCGGCTGCATCCATCCGCATGCAACTGGCGGGTGAACATGCCGTGCAGTTGGCCGATCCGGCACAAGTACGCTCGCTGTCCGATCTGCGCGATCCGGCGTTGCGCCTGGCCGCCGCCGCCGGCATCGGCAATCCGCAACGCTTTTTCTCGATGCTGAGCGCGGCCGGATTGGTGTTCGAAGCGCTCGCCTTGCCCGATCATTATGATTTTTCCGACAATCCTTTTGCCGCCCTGACGGTCGATCTGATCCTGATCACCGAAAAGGATGCAGTAAAATGTCGGCAAATAGAAACCATCAAGCATGACCCGCGTATCTGGGTTGTGCCGGTGACGGCGCAGATCGATCCGGCGCTGTCGCATCAAATACATCAAATTCTGGAGAAACTCCGTGGACACCCGACTGCTTGATATCCTGGTTTGCCCGATCTGCAAAGGTCCGCTGCAATACGACAAGAAAGCCCAGGAACTGATTTGTAACGCCGATAAACTGGCTTTCCCGATCCGTGACGGCATTCCAATCATGTGGGCCGACCAGGCACGCGACATGAACGCACCGCCGGAACCGGCTACACCAGCCGCTCCGCTCTAAGTCATCTCATCGATATTGTGAAACCGTCAATGCCGTTCACCGTCATCATCCCCGCACGCCTGGCGTCTACCCGCCTGCCGAACAAGCCGCTGGCCGATATCGGCGGCAAGCCGATGATCGTGCGCACCGCCGAACGCGCAGCGTTGTCTGGCGCGGCGCAAGTCATCGTCGCAACCGACCATGCTGAAATCCTGGCGGTGTGTGCCGAGCACGGAATTGCCGCGCGCCTGACCCGTTCCGATCATCCGTCCGGCACCGATCGCATCGCGGAAGTGGCGGCGGCGCTGGGGTTGGCGGCTGATGCGGTGGTGGTCAATGTGCAGGGCGACGAGCCGATGATCGATCCGGCCTTGATCGCGGCAACCGCGGCGCTGATCAGCGCCGAAGTGCCGATGGCGACTGCCGCGCACGCTATCGATGCTGCCGCCGATGCCTTCAATCCGAATGTGGTCAAGGTGGTGTTGAACCAGGCCGGACGCGCTTTGTATTTTTCACGAGCAACTATTCCGTGGCACCGCGACGGTTTTGCGCAGACACAACAGAGCTTGCCGGCGGCTTATCAACCGTTGCGACACATCGGCCTGTACGCCTACAGCAATAGTTTTTTGCAAACTTATCCAACCTTGGCGGTATCGCCGCTGGAGCAGATCGAGGCGCTGGAACAGTTGCGGGTGTTGTGGCACGGCTACGCGATCGCAGTGCATATCGCGGCTTCGACGCCGGCCGTCGGCGTCGATACACCGGAAGATCTGGAGCGGGTCAGGCATGCATTTGGCGCTTCGCCGGGCAGTGTTTAAGCGCCGCCGCGGCGCGCTAATTCGCCTTGCCCATAATCGATATGAAAATAGAAATAGTGTTGCGAACTGGCTGTTTGGTAAAATTGTATGGTAAGTTTCATGCAAAGATAGCGTGATATAAATAAAAGCATATCGGGAGACGTTGCTGCGCACACCATGTAGCGCGCCGTCGCCACAATCAATTTCACAAACTCACCTTAGGACTTAACATGCGCCTCATCCTTTTAGGAGCGCCTGGTGCCGGTAAAGGCACGCAAGCGACTTTCATTAAAGAGAAATTCAACATCCCGCAGATTTCTACCGGCGACATGTTGCGCGCAGCAGTCAAGGCTGGAACTCCGCTCGGCATCGAAGCGAAGAAGGTGATGGACGCCGGCGGCCTGGTATCGGACGACATTATCATCGGCCTGGTCAAGGACCGACTGAAACAGGCGGATTGCGCCAACGGCTATCTGTTCGACGGTTTTCCGCGCACCATTCCGCAAGCAGATGCCATGAAGGATGCCGGCGTGATGATCGACTATGTGCTGGAAATCGATGTGCCGGATACCGCCATCATCGAACGCATGAGCGGCCGTCGCGTGCATTTGTCGTCCGGCCGTACTTATCACGCCAAATACAACCCGCCAAAAGTACCAGGCAAGGATGATGTGACCGGCGAAGACTTGATCCAGCGCGACGACGACAAGGAAGAAACCGTCAAGAAGCGCCTGTCGGTCTACCATGAACAGACCGAAGTGCTGGTCAATTACTATGGCGATTGGGCCAAGTCGGGTCGGCCCGGCGCACCGAAATATCGCAAGATTGCCGGTGTTGGTCCGGTCGAGCAAATACGCGACAGCGCATTTGCGGCGTTGGAAGCATAAGAAAGAGCGGACTCAGGTCCGCTTTTTTATTGTCCTTTTTTTGTTTCTGCGACAGAATTTACCAAGGCTTCTTTTCCATTGGCCAAGTCACAAATTTGAAATATGCAATAGCCGTGCGTCCGATGCGGCTGCAGTACTCCAGCCATCAACGCCAGCCCAGGCAAGTCTCCGACAATAAAAGGGCGACGAAAAGTTTTGCATTACGCAGTATTGGCCAGAAAGGCCGGCGTTCAATTGGCGCCGGCAGCCAGTGAAGTTGTGTGCTTGTCTTACTTTGTCGTGATAGTCGTTCCAAAACAGGAGGAGTCAACATGGCATCAAGTCTATGGTTTGCCGTTGCTTGCGGGATTGTTGCGGTCATTTACGGACTGGTTTCGCGCAGTTGGATATTGAAGCAGGATCCCGGAAACCCGCGCATGCAGGAGATCGCTGCGGCGATCCAGCAAGGAGCAGCGGCTTACCTGGCGCGCCAATACCGCACCATCGCCATCGTCGGCGTGGTGCTGTTCATCGTGATTGCAGTGATTCCCGGCCTTGGCCTGGTGACGGCAATCGGCTTCCTGATCGGCGCGCTGCTGTCGGGCGCATGCGGTTTCATCGGCATGAATGTCTCGGTGCGCGCCAACGTGCGCACCGCGCAGGCTGCCACCAAGGGCATGGGGCCGGCGCTCAACGTCGCGTTTCGCGGCGGCGCCATCACCGGCATGCTGGTGGTCGGCCTGGGTTTGCTGGGCGTGACGCTATTCTTCCTGTGGCTGGTATCGTTCGCTGCGCCTTTAGGCGTGTCGCTGCATGACGTCATCCGGCCGCTGATCGGGCTGGCCTTCGGCGCTTCGCTGATCTCGATTTTTGCCCGTCTCGGCGGCGGCATCTTCACCAAGGGCGCGGATGTCGGCGCCGATCTGGTGGGCAAGGTGGAAGCCGGCATTCCCGAGGACGATCCGCGCAATCCGGCGGTGATCGCCGATAACGTCGGTGACAACGTCGGCGACTGCGCCGGCATGGCGGCCGATTTGTTTGAAACCTATGTGGTGACGCTGATCGCGACGATGCTGCTCGGTTCGCTGTTGATCCGCGGAGCCGAAATGCAGGCGGTGCTGTATCCGCTGGCGCTGGGCGGCGTGTCGATCCTGGCGTCGATCATCGGCTGCACGATGGTGAAAGCCAAAGAGGGCAAGAAAATCATGTCGGCGCTGTACACCGGCCTGTGGTGGGCGGCGATCCTGAGCCTGATAGGCTTTGTGGTGGTGACCTGGTTGATCCTGCCGGCGCCGATGCAAGTACCGATGATGGGTTCGGCCCTGATCGGCATCGTGCTGACCGGCCTGATGGTGTATATCACCGAGTATTACACCGGCACTGATTTCAAACCGGTGCGCCACATTGCGCAAGCCTCTACCACCGGCCACGGCACCAACATCATTGCCGGCCTGGGCGTTTCGATGAAGTCGACTGCCTATCCGGTGCTCGCCGTGTGCGTGGCGATCCTGGCATCCTACTGGTTGGGCGGCTTGTACGGTATCGCGATTGCTGCGACGTCGATGCTGTCGATGGCCGGCATCATCGTGGCGCTGGATGCCTACGGTCCGATTACCGACAATGCCGGCGGTATCGCCGAAATGTCCGGCTTGCCCGATTCGGTGCGCGCCATTACTGATCCGTTGGATGCGGTTGGCAACACCACCAAGGCTGTCACCAAAGGCTATGCCATCGGCTCTGCCGGTCTGGCAGCGCTGGTCCTGTTTGCCGATTACACGCATGCGCTGGATTCGGTTGGCAAGAGCACATTGTTTGATTTGTCGAATCCGCTGGTGATTGTCGGCCTGTTCATCGGCGGCCTGATTCCCTACCTGTTCGGCGCGATGGCGATGGAAGCGGTTGGCCGTGCAGCAGGTGCCGTGGTGGTTGAGGTACGACGCCAGTTCCGCGACATCAAAGGCATCATGGACGGCAGCGGCAAGCCGGAATACGACAAGGCGGTCGACATGCTGACCTCATCGGCGATCAAGGAAATGATCATCCCATCGCTGCTGCCAGTGGTGGTGCCGATCCTGGTCGGCCTGATACTTGGCCCGGCAGCTTTGGGCGGTTTGTTGATGGGAACCATCGTGACCGGCTTGTTCGTCGCGATATCGATGACCACCGGTGGCGGCGCCTGGGACAACGCCAAGAAATACATTGAAGACGGCCACCACGGCGGCAAGGGTTCTGAGGCGCACAAGGCGGCAGTGACCGGCGACACCGTTGGCGATCCGTACAAGGATACCGCCGGGCCGGCGGTTAATCCTCTGATCAAGATCATCAATATTGTGGCGCTGTTGCTGGTGCCACTGCTGCCAGCTGCCGGGCTGAACCAGGCCACGGCAGGCAGCAAGGAAGTTGTACTGGTGCCGGTGCCGGTCGCAGTCGCGCCGGCCCCAAGTGCGGCCGACAGCAATGGCGCCGGTGCAGCCACCGGCGTGGTGGTGGCGGTGCCTACCGCAGTCATCTATTTTGATTCGGGCAAGGCAGACGCACCGGCCGATACCGCCGATAAACTGGCGGCTATCGTTGCCGCCGCCAAAGCCAGAAGTGATGCGAAAATCGTCTTGAGCGGTTTCCACGATTCCACCGGCGATCCGGTCAAGAACGACGAGATCTCCAAGGAGCGTGCCAAGAGTGTGAAAGCGTTGCTTCTGATTGCTGGCATTGCCGACGATGCCATCGTGCTGGAGAAACCCCAGGTCACCACCGGCAGCGGCGATAACGCTGAAGCGCGCCGAGTCGAGGTAAGTATCCGCTGACGTAGGGCGACGCGTCTGCAACGTAGGGGTGAATACCGACGGCAGCACGATGCCGCAGGTGTTTGCCCCTTTTTACGTTTTCTTGTGACCGCTTCCCTACAAATCCGATTCTCCCTCTGTTACTCTAGTCACTCATGGAGACAACACAAAAAACCGGCCTCATCCTGACTGGCGGTGGTGCGCGCGCCGCATACCAGGTCGGCGTGATGGATGCGGTGGCGTCAATCTTGCGCGAGCAGGGCTGGGCGCCGGAGCGCAATCCATTCGACATCATCTGCGGCACTTCGGCCGGCGCCATCAATGCGACCGCGCTGGCTTGCCGGGTCGATAATTTCGGCCTGGGCGTGCAGAAATTGATGGACGTCTGGGAGCATTTCACGGTCGAGCAGGTGTATCGCGCCGATTCGCTGGGCGTGCTGCGTTCTGGCGCGCGCTGGCTGTCGCTGCTGTCATTCGGTTGGTTGCTGCGCCAATGGCATGCGCATCCGCCGAATTCTTTGCTCGACAATACCCCGCTGATTACGCTATTGCACCGGCTGCTGGATCTGGAGCGACTGGACGCCGCGCTGGCCAACGGCAGCCTGCAGGCGCTGGCGATCACCGCTTCATCGTATAGCGGCGGCCAGCACATCACTTTTTACCAGAGCGCGACTGAAATTCAGGGCTGGACCCGTAGCCAGCGTCGCGCGGTGCGCGACCAGATCGGCGTCGGACATTTGCTGGCGTCGTCGGCGATTCCTTTCATCTTTCCGGCGATCCCGATTTATTGCGATGGTCGCCGCGAATTTTTCGGCGACGGCTCGATGCGCCAGTTGGCGCCGATTTCACCGGCGATTCACCTCGGCGCCAGCAAGGTGTTGGTGGTCGGCGCCGGCCGCCGCCAGGAAGCGCCATCGGATGCGCCGACGTTTGCCCGCTATCCAAGCCTGGCGCAAATCGCCAGCCATGCGCTATCCAGTATTTTCCTGGATGGCCTGGCGGTGGATATCGAGCGCCTGGAGCGGATCAATCACACGCTGTCGTTCCTTACCGAAGAGCAGCGCGAGCGCACGCCGTTGAAGCCGATTGAGATGCTGATCATTTCACCGTCGGAGCAAATCGACGATATCGCAACCAAGCATTTTTCCAGCCTGCCGCTGCCGATCCGTACTTTGTTGGGTGGTTTGGGGGCGACCGAAAGCCGCGGCGGCGGCCTGGCCTCTTATCTGTTATTCGAGTCCGGCTATACGCGTGAGTTGATTCGCATGGGGCAGCGCGATACCCTGGAACGTCGTGACGAAGTGGTGAATTTTTTCGCAGATCGTCCCGCGAGCTAGCTTTTTGGCTGGTTGTTCTGGCAATATTGTCAAATATTGCAATACTGGGAAAGCGCGGGGTGATACGGGTTGATTCGTTTTCAGCAACACGTTACCCTACGGTATCAGATCAGGTACATGTGGAAAATATTAAATTAATGAAAAGTCACGCAACCCAGCGCCAGTTCCTTGGTCTAAACCCGGATTTGATTGCCGCCATGATGCGTAACTGGACGCTGCTTCTGCTTGGTTTGCTGCTTTCCTTTCAGGTTTTTGCCCGGGAATCGTTGCCGCAGGATGTGATTCCCGTCAATCAACTGCCGCAGGAAGCGCAGACTACCTTGAGCCTTATCAAGCAAGGCGGACCGTTTCCATATGCCAAGGACGGCGTGGTATTCGGCAATTACGAGGGAATGTTGCCTAGGCAGCGGCGTGGGTATTATCACGAATACACGGTCAAGACCCCGCGTGCACGCAATCGTGGTGCACGCCGAATCATTGCTGGTGGAAATCCCCAGACTTCTGGCGAGTATTACTATACTGACAATCATTATCAAACTTTCAGACGCATTCAAGAGTGACTGAGATATCGGGACTGACGCAGCATCTCGCCGGCGGGTAGGTTAAGCCGGCGGAGCTAGCGCTAGTCCTTAAAAATAACAGCAATCCATCATTGCTCTAGCTGAGGGAAAAATGAGTTTGTTTAAAACCGTACCGCCAAATGTAGTGCAGTCCATCCGCGCCTTCCGTGTGACCGACCTGCAGGCGGAAGCTGCCCATCTCGGGCAGCACTTCCTGTATGCATACTGTGCGGAAGCGACGACTAAACAGCAGGTGTTGGCCAATATCGCCCAGGCTTTTCATTTCCCCAGGCATTTCGGCAAGAATTTTGACGCCTTGAAAGACTGTCTGACTGACCTGGCCTACAAGGCCGGTCCGCAACCGGGTTTCATCGTGGTCATCGAACAATTGCCGAACACCCAGAAATTCGACCGCGAAGCGCGCGAGATACTGCTAGATGTGTTCCGCGACAGCGCCGACTTCTGGGCTGGCAAAAAAGTTGCCTTTCGCGTTTTCTATTCATTTCAGTAGCAATGCTGCAATGTCGGCAGGTCTGGCAGAGCGAACCGCAGCATTGAGCCCCCTCTCTTTTTACCCGCATTTTTTGCGTCGTTCGATATCTGATTGCCCTGATTTGTTGTTGCAAATCAGGGGGATGGCGATACTTGTCACAATATTTTGCCGCCGGTTTTACTCAAAAATGGCGTTGCAACGGGTACAATGCGCGCCATGAGAAGCATTGTTATCCTGATTTCCGGGCGTGGCAGCAATATGGAAGCCATCGTCCGCGCCGCCCAAACCGAACAATGGCCAGCCAGAATCGCCGCCGTGGTGAGCAACCGGGCCGATGCTGAAGGCTTGAAATTTGCCGCCAGCCAGGGGATTGCAACAGCTGTGGTGGCCAGTAAAGACTATTCCGATCGTGAGCAATTCGACGCAGCGCTGCGCGCCGTGATTGATGGCTTTACTCCTGATCTGGTGGTGCTGGCCGGCTTCATGCGTATCCTGACTGCTCCCTTCGTCCAGCATTATGCTGGCCGCATGCTCAATATCCATCCGTCGCTGTTGCCGAGTTTTCCTGGCATGGCAACGCATCGGCAGGCGTTGGCGACCGGCGTCAAGGTGCATGGCGCAACCGTGCATTTCGTCACCGCCACGCTGGATCACGGTCCGATCGTGGCGCAGGCCGTGGTGCCGGTGCTGGAAGACGATACCGAGCAGTCGCTGGAGCAGCGCGTGCTGGTTGAGGAGCATCAGATATATCCGCTTGCGGTACGCTGGTTTGTCGAAGGCAGGCTCAGCATCGAAGACGGGCGCGTGCGCAACAGCGAAGCAGGGCGCCAGCACTGATTCTCTCGATGCAATAAGCTGTTCGCAATGTGTAGCGCGCGGCCAGGGCTTGCCAGAGGAGCGCGCCGAGCGGAAGCAATACATTCAATATGTGAGCCTGTTGGATAGCGTACGCTATCCAGTCATGGTCTCGCAGCAAGATTTCGAACAGGTTCGAAGAAGGCGCCGCTACTGCGGCGGCCGCCCGGGCAATAGCCCCACTAACAGATTTTTATGAAAGAACTACCATGAGATTGCCTCCAGCGATCATCGGTCACACCGAAGAAGTCCTGCGCGAAATTTTACGTTTTACCGGTCCTGCCGACGGCACCTTGTCGCGCTATTTCCGCGACCATCCGAAGCTCGGTTCGCGCGAGCGCGGCGTGATCGCCGAAGCGGTCTACGGCTTGTTGCGCAACAAGTCGATCTATACCAGCTTTGCCGAATCCGGCAACGGCCCGACCATGCGCCGCATGACCTTGCTCGGCCTGGCCGATGCAGTCGGCGTTGAATCGCTGGGTGGCTTGTCGGATGAGGAAACCGAATGGCTGACGCGGGTCGGTGAAATCGACCGCAACCTGATGCCGGCGCTGATGCGCTCCAATTTGCCGCAATGGCTGTTCGACAAGCTGGTCGCCCGCGATGGCGAAGCCGCCACGCTGCAACTGGCGGACGCGATGAACCAGCAGGCGCCGCTGGATCTGCGCGTCAATTCGCTCAAGGCCAACCGTGAAGAAGTCGTGGCGACGCTGGCGGAAGCGCCGATCCTGTGCGAACCGACGCCATACGCGCCGCTGGGTTTGCGCGTGATCAAGAAGCCGGCATTGCAAAACCTGCCGTTGTTCAAGAGCGGCGCCATCGAAGTGCAGGACGAAGGCAGTCAGTTGCTGGCGCAAATCGTCGGCGCCAAGCGTGGCGAAATGGTGGTCGATTTCTGCGCCGGCGCCGGCGGCAAGACACTGGCGCTGGGCGCCACCATGCGCAATACCGGTCGTTTGTATGCGTTCGACGTGTCCGACAAGCGCCTGGCAAAACTCAAGCCGCGCATGGCGCGCAGCGGTTTGTCGAACATCCATCCGGTGCTGATCGCGCATGAAAACGACGGCAAGGTAAAGCGCCTGGCCGGCAAGATCGATCGCGTGCTGGTAGATGCGCCTTGCAGCGGCCTCGGTACGCTGCGTCGCAATCCCGACGTCAAATGGCGTCAGACGCCTGAAGCGATTACCGAAATGAACGTCAAGCAAATTGCGATCTTGTCGAGCGCCGCGCGCCTGGTGAAATCCGGTGGCCGCCTGGTGTACGGCACCTGCAGTTTGCTCGATGAAGAAAACGAAGCGATTGCCGCGCAGTTCCTGGCAAGCCATGAAGATTTCACGCTGGTGCCGATGAAGGATGTGCTGGCCGAGCAGAAGATTCCGCTGGAGATGGGCGACTACCTGAAGCTGCTGCCGCATCAGCATCAAACCGATGGTTTCTTTGCTGCGGTGTTCGTGCGCAAGTAAAGACTGATTAAGTTTTCCTGAGCTGGTGTAGGCTTTGTCGGCGCCGGCTTTGGCTGGCCGCCAAGTACTTGCGTTAGCCATATAGAGATATTGATGCCGGATATTCTTACTGACTTTATCGCCAGTTTGCTGAGTAACTTGCGGGCGCCGGGCTTGCTTGAGCAGGTCGGCTTGTTGGTGTTGAGCATTTGCCTGGGCTGGTTGCTGGCCCGCGCACTGCGCCGCCTCTTTACAGTCAATGCGGTGCAGCCGCCAGCGATGCAAATCGGGCTGGGCAGCTTTGTCAAGGTGCTGACGCCGGTTCTGACCTTGCTGCTGCTGATACTCGTCAAGTTGCTGATGCAAAAGCTGCATCAGCCGGTCAATCTGCTGCGCCTGGCGATCCCGCTGGTGGCGTCGCTGGCGCTGATGCGCTTCGTGTTTTACGTACTGCGCCGGATTTTTGCGCGCAATACCGGTGTCGGCACATTCCTGCTGCTGTTTGAAAAAACCTTTGGCGTACTGGTCTGGATCGGCCTGCTGCTGTATATCAGCGGCATGTGGCCGGATCTGGTCGACTATCTCGATAGCACGGTGTTGCCGATTGGCCGCTACAAGGTGTCGCTGCTGGCGATCATGCAGGCGCTGGTGTCGGTATTGGTGACCTTGGTGATTGCGTTGTGGGCCGGAGCGACCATCGAAGAGCGCCTGATGCGCATGAATACCATGCATTCGTCGATCAGGACTGTAGTGGCGCGCATGGCGCGCGCATTTCTGATCCTGGTGGCGGTCCTGCTGAGCCTGTCGCTGGTCGGGATTGACCTGACGGTGTTGTCGGTGTTTGGTGGCGCCTTGGGTGTGGCGATCGGTCTGGGTCTGCAAAAGATCGCCAGCAGCTATGTTTCCGGCTTCGTCATCCTGCTTGAACGCAGCCTGGCCATCGGCGATATGGTTGCAGTCGGTACGTTTTACGGCAAAGTGACACAGATCAATAGCCGTTACACCGTGTTGCAAGGCCTCGACGGCATCGATACGGTCGTACCGAATGAAATTTTCATGATCAATTCGGTCCAGAATTACTCGCTGACCAATCGCGTCTTGCGGCTGTCGACCCAGGTGACTATTATTTATCAGGATGACATCGAAAGCATTTTGTTGCTTCTGGAGCAAGCAACGCGTGCTGTCAATCGCGTCACGCATGAAATATTGCCGCAGGCCCTGCTACTGAAGATAGGCCCTGATGGGTTAGAGCTAGAGGTCGGTTTCTGGATTACCGATCCTGAGAACGGTCGCTTGAATGTGTTGTCTGATGTTAACCGCGCCATCTGGCGAGTGCTGCAAGACAAGCAGATCAAGATTGCTCAAGTGAAACGCGATATTAAAGTGTTGCATGAAGGTAATTTTGGGGCTGATTCGCAACAGGATTTGGCTATAGATAGTTCGCAAGATCGGCCTAATCCTAAAAACAGCCAATAAAGAGGGTACAATTGCAGGCGAAATTCGGGTAAATGTTCGGTAACTACCCGTCAACTTACCCGTATTGCACTGCAAAATAAGGCAGTGACGTAATCTCTACACATGGAGTACTACTAGTGTTCAATGCAATTCTCGATTTTCTGTCGAATGGCGTAACAGGTGCCAGCGCTTGGCAGGTCGTGGTGTTCACGCTCGTCGTGACACACATCACGATCGCCGCGGTGACTATTTACCTGCATCGCTGCCAGGCGCACCGCGCCCTCGATCTGCACCCGATTCCTAGCCATTTCTTCCGATTCTGGCTGTGGCTGACGACCGGTATGGTGACCAAGGAGTGGGCATCCATCCATCGCAAGCACCACGCCAAGTGCGACACCGAGGAAGATCCGCACAGCCCGGTCACGCGCGGCATCAAGAAAGTATTCTGGGAAGGTGCTGAGCTGTATCGCGCAGAGTCGAAGAACCTGGAAACCATGGAAAAATTTGGCCATGGCACGCCTGATGACTGGATCGAAAAAAATCTCTACACCAAGCACAGTGCCTGGGGCATCGTGGCGATGATGATTATTGACATCATGCTGTTCGGCGTTGTCGGTATCACCGTCTGGGCCGTGCAAATGGTTTGGATCCCGATCACTGCTGCCGGCATCATCAACGGTATCGGCCACTATTGGGGCTACCGCAATTACGATTGCAACGACGCTGCAACCAACATCATTCCGTTCGGTATCATCATCGGCGGCGAAGAGCTGCACAACAACCACCACACTTTCGGTACCTCAGCCAAGCTGTCGTCGAAGTGGTATGAGTTCGATATCGGCTGGATGTATATCCGTATTCTGGAAATTTGTGGCCTGGCCAAGGTCAAGAAGATTGCGCCGGCCCCCAAGTTCAACCACGCCAAACTGGTGCCGGACCTGGATACGCTGCAATCGGTGATCGCCAATCGCTACGACGTGATGGCCAAGTATGCGAAATCGCTGAAGAATGCATGGCAGGAAGAGCGCGGTCATCTGACCGACAAAGCCAAGCTGGGAGCCGGTTTCCTGAAGTCGTCGAAGAAACTCTTGCAGCGTGAGCCGACCAAGCTGGAAGCGCCGCAGAAGCAGCAGCTGACAGAATTGTTCTTGCACAGCAAAGCACTGCAAACCATGCATGAAATGCGGGTTGAGTTGGGTGCAATCTGGGAGCGTTCGCACTTCACGCGCGACCAGTTGCTGCATCAATTGCAAGACTGGTGCGCACGCGCTGAAGCGTCTGGCATCAAGTCACTGCAGGATTTCTCGCTGCGCCTGCGTAGTTACTCCTGATAGAGCTTGCTCTTCAATGAAACGGCCTCCGATAATATCGAGGTCGTTTTTTTTCGCCTTGAGTTAAATCCCGCTGGCACGATTGGTGTGGCGCTTCACATAGCCGCACGTGACGTGGTGACGAGTTGATGTGCACGTACCGCAGCAGGCTTTCTTGTTTGCGCTTGTTCGAGAGTTGTGACGGGTAGCAGAAACGGCAGGCGTAAAAAAGCCCCGCAGGACGATTGTCGTGCGGGGCTTTTTAGCGAGAGATCAATTACTTGATCTTGGTCTCTTTGTATTCGACGTGCTTACGTACCTTCGGATCAAATTTCATGATCGACATTTTTTCCGGTGTTGTACGCTTGTTCTTTGTCGTTGTGTAGAAATGACCAGTACCTGCGGTCGATTCCAGCTTGATTTTGTCGCGGCCTGATTTCGCCATGATTCTTCCTTTATTCTGCTAGTTAGACTTTTTCGCCACGAGCGCGCAAATCGGTCAACACGGCATCGATGCCGATTTTGTCGATTACGCGCAGACCGGCGTTGGACAAGCGCAGGGAGACCCAGCGATTTTCAGACTCAACGAAAATGCGGCGATTTTGCAAGTTAGGCAAAAAGCGACGTTTCGTCTTGTTGTTTGCATGGGAAACGTTGTTGCCGACCATCGGCCCCTTCCCGGTGACTTGGCAGACACGTGCCATGTTTTTACTCCTAAAAGATTTCCGAAACTGGAAAAAAGGAGAGTATATATAAAAAAATGAGATTTTTCAATGACTTGCGAAAAACAATTGTGTCTTTTGCGTTTTGTTGTATTTAACAATTTGAAGTGTGTGCGTATCTCATAGCTGGCCGTGCTCGGCGAATGAATAAACCCGCGTTCCCGCCACGATGAAATGGTCGAGTACACGAACGCCAACCAGGTCCAGCGCCTGTTTCAGCGTATGCGTCAGGTTGAGGTCGGCGCTACTGGGTTCCATGGTGCCGGAAGGGTGGTTGTGGGCCAGCATCACGCTGGCGGCATTGTGCGAGAGGGCCGCCTTGACCACTTCGCGTGGATAGACGCTGGTATGCGACAGAGTGCCGCGAAACAATTCATCTGCACAGATCAGGCGATTCTTGACGTCCAGGAATAAAACAAGAAAAGACTCATGCGGCTTGTTCATCAGCAGCAGTTGCAGGTATTGCTTCACTGCAGCAGGCGAGTTGAAACTGTTGCCGCTTTCCAGTTCTTCCGCCAGTGAGCGCCTGCCCAGCTCAAGCACGGCTTGCAATTGGGCAAATTTGGCCGGGCCGAGGCCGTGGATGGCCGAGAAATCGTTGAGCGAGGCCGCAAACA
This sequence comes from Collimonas sp. NPDC087041, assembly GCF_044745265.1. NCBI lineage: Bacteria > Pseudomonadati > Pseudomonadota > Betaproteobacteria > Burkholderiales > Oxalobacteraceae > Collimonas > Collimonas sp. NPDC087041. The sequence goes on along the minus strand of NZ_JBIUZX010000005.1, from coordinate 223,248 downwards.
GGGCATTCAGTGAACCGAAGTGCTGCGTCATCTCGCGTCCCAGGTCGACCGCGCTTTTGCCGGCGACGCCGACGCGCAGAAAAACCGCCAGTAGTTCTGCGTCTGACAGGGCCTGTGGACCATGCTTGAGCAGGCGTTCGCGGGGACGTTGATCGGTGGGCCAGTCGGTGATTGCCATGATGTGATCGCAAGCTTATGGTCTCGGCGGTCACGTCATATGACCGAAGGTGGCTTACAATAACACCTTCAGATCTACAATTGACTTTTTGCTAATAGTGTTTATGCCTAATTCATCCCTCCCAGTCGTTACCGAAGCATCTTACTTAACCTTGCACTACCGTCTGGCATCGCAGGATGGCGAAGACATTGTCAGCACCTTCAAGGAATCGCCGGCGACGCTGCAGTTCGGCATGGGGCAACTGGCGCCGTTTCTGGAAGCCTGCTTGCTGGGTCTGCCGGAAGGCACGCATCGCACCTTCGAGCTGCCGCCGGAGCAGGCATTCGGCCCGCGCAATCCTGAATTGATCCAGCGCGTATCGCGCACCACTTTGCGTCAGAACTCCCAGCTGGGAGAAGAGTATCGTGTTGGTGATCTGGTGGAGTTTGCAGCGCCGGGCGGCGGTCAGTTTGCCGGCGTGTTACGCGAGATTGACGAGCAGGGCGCCTTGTTCGATTTCAATCATCCGCTGGCTGGCCAATCGGTGCAGTTTGAAGTGAAGATCATCGGCATTTTGTAATTTGCATCCCAGTTTGCAGCAAAGGAATATGGATATGGAAAAAGAGATACTGCTGGCGCAACCCCGTGGTTTCTGTGCCGGAGTCGATCGCGCGATTGAAATCGTCGAGCGTGCACTGGAGCAGTTCGGCGCGCCGATTTATGTGCGTCACGAGATTGTCCACAATGCTTACGTGGTGGCCGACCTGCGCGACAAGGGCGCGATTTTCATCGAGGAACTGGCGGACGTCCCGGCTGGGAATACCGTCATTTTTTCGGCACACGGCGTCTCCAAGGCAGTGCAGGAAGAGGCTGAAGTGCGCGGTCTGAAGGTGTTCGACGCCACTTGCCCGCTGGTCACCAAGGTGCACATGGAAGTCGCCAAGATGCGCCGCGAGGGACGCGAAATCATCATGATCGGGCACCAGGGCCATCCGGAAGTGGAGGGCACCATGGGACAGACCGAGGGCGGCATGCATCTGGTCGAGACGGTAGCCGATGTCGAGCAATTGCAGGTTGCCAATCCGGAGTTGCTCTCTTATGTATCGCAAACCACCTTGTCGGTCGACGATACGGCGGATGTGATCGCTGCGCTGAAGAATAAATTTCCGGCCATTACCGAGCCGAAAAAGGGCGATATCTGCTACGCCACCACCAATCGCCAGCAGGCTGTCAAATTCATGGCGCCGCAGGTCGAAATGGTGATCGTGGTCGGCAGCCCGAACAGCTCAAATTCCAACCGTTTGCGCGAAGTGGCGGAAAAGATGGGCACCGCAGCCCATATGGTGGACAATGCCGCGCAGATCGACCCTGCGTGGCTGCAAGGAAAAAACCGCATCGGCGTCACCGCCGGTGCTTCCGCACCGGAGATCCTGGTGCAGGCTGTCATCGACCGTTTGAAGGAGTGTGGCGCCAAAAGCGTGCGCACTCTCGACGGCGCTGAAGAAAACGTCACTTTCCCAATGCCAAAAGGCTTGGCGCGCGCTTGATCTCCCGGATGGCGGAATGGCGTGGCAATTTGCCGACAATGCCGTAGTTTAGGCATTGGCTGGCAGATTGCCATAAGTTAACACCTAATTGATGTGGGTTCTTGTTTATTGGATTTCGTCAGGATGGCAGCGTGCTGCCTCATCTTGGGGCGAAATTATATTCAGAAGAATCTCGACTTTTCCATCGATAGTTTTTTGTTTTCCTAGCTATTATTGCGGCGCTGTCGTTTGATTGTAAAACCCTGTGCGAACCCTGATCGGAAGGGTAATATTGCAGTGCTGTCAGGGTTACTTATTGCTCAACGCTAGCTATAATCTGCACAGTCATGGTGCATTGCCTATAAGGCAATGTGCTTTAAGATAAAAACGTTTTTCCAGAAAGACGTATAAGACGTATAGGAGACAAAAAATATGTGTACCCAGTTCATACCTCTCATCCCGGCTATTCGCGCATTGCCAAACTACCTTTCCAGCTAAGCGGAGGGGCGTCTCCCAACGGCACTAGGACAAGATCCATGGTGCCGTTTTTGTATCGGGAATGATTTTTGCTGTGCTGCCTCTGATATGGTCGCAATAGTGTTCTGACCGATTTGAACCGAACCACATATAGAACAAGGAAATTATGGATATCTTTATCCAACAAGTTATCAACGGCTTGGTGCTGGGAAGCATGTACGCGTTGATTGCCCTCGGTTATACGATGGTATATGGCGTGTTGAACCTGATTAACTTCGCCCATGGCGACATCTTGATGATCGGGGCGATGGTCGGCTTGTCGATCCTCAAGCTGTTGCAGCATGTTGCTCCCGGCCTGCCCGGGATTGTCCAGCTGGTTATCGCTATCATTGGCGCGATTCCAGTCTGCGTTATCGTCAGCCTGATCATTGAGCGGGTCGCTTATCGACCCTTGCGCAATGCGCCGCGGCTGGCGCCGCTGATCACTGCGATCGGCGTTTCCATCCTGCTGCAGACGTTTGCCATGATGATCTGGGGCCGCAGCCCGCTGCCAGTGCCGCAGGTCATGCCTTCTGATCCCGTACATATCTTCGGCGCCCTGATTTCGCCGACACAGATCATGCTGCTGGTGCTGGCTGCTGCGTCGATGTTTGGCCTGGTGCTGCTGGTGGAAAAGACCAAGATGGGACGCGCGATGCGCGCCACCGCTGAAAATCCGCGGGTCGCCGGTTTGATGGGCGTCGATTCGAACCGCGTCATCGTGGTGACCTTCGCCATCGGCGCAGCGCTGGCCGCAGTCGCCGGGGTAATGTGGGGCGCCAACTATTCGTCGGCGCAATTCGCGATGGGCTTTGTGCCCGGCCTGAAGGCCTTCTCGGCCGCGGTCCTGGGCGGTATCGGCAATATCTACGGCGCCATGCTGGGCGGCATCCTGCTGGGCCTGATTGAAAGCCTGGGCGCTGGCTATATCGGCGACCTGACTGGCAATTTCTTTGGCAGCAACTATCAGGATATCTTTGCTTTCATCGTCCTGATTATCGTCTTGACCTTGCGTCCGTCCGGCATCATGGGCGAGCGTGTGGCTGACCGTGCTTGATCGGGGGAGGATATATGGCTGCTAATTTCTTCGACACCAAAAAGAATCCGACCAAGGCTTACACCAGCCTGGTCGCCCTGGGTATCCTGTTTGTGATCTTCCCGTTCATTGCTTCCAATTTCGGCAATTCGTGGGTGCGCATCATGGACTTTGCGCTGCTCTACATCATGCTGGCGCTGGGCCTCAACATCGTGGTCGGCTTCGCCGGCCTGCTGGATCTGGGCTACATCGCTTTCTATGCGATCGGCGCTTACATGACCGGTTTGCTGGCATCGCCGCAGTTTGCTTCGGTGCTGGAATCCTTCGTCAATACCTACCCGGCCATCGGTAATTTCCTGGTCATGATCTGCGGCCCGGAAATTGTCCAGAACGGCATCCATCTGTCGTTGTGGGTGATCGTGCCGCTGGGTGCCGCTTTGGCAGGCATGTTCGGCGCCATCCTTGGTGCTCCTACGCTGAAACTGCGTGGCGACTACCTGGCTATCGTGACGCTGGGCTTCGGTGAAATCATCCGGATCTTCATGAACAACCTGAACGCGCCGGTGAACATCACCAACGGCCCGCAAGGGATCAACCTGATCGATCCGATCCGCATCTTTGGCGTCTCGCTGGCCGGTGAGCGCGGTTCCAATGCCACCGTGTATTTCGGCGGCTTCGGCATGCCTTCGGTGAATGCCTACTACTTCTTGTTCCTGATTCTGTGCATTGCGATCATCTTCGTTTCGATCCGTTTGCAGAATTCGCGCCTGGGCCGTGCCTGGGTGGCGATCCGCGAAGATGAAATCGCTGCCAAGGCGATGGGCATCAATACTCGCAACATGAAGCTGTTGGCATTCTCCATGGGCGCTTCGTTCGGCGGCGTGGCTGGCGCGATGTTTGCCTCGTTCCAGGGTTTTGTGTCGCCGGAATCGTTCTCGCTGACCGAATCGATCGCGGTGTTGGCGATGGTGGTGCTGGGCGGCATGGGCCATATCCCTGGCGTCGTGCTGGGCGGCATCCTGCTGGCGGCCTTGCCTGAAGTGTTGCGCCATACCGTCGAGCCGATGCAGATGGCGATGTTCGGCAAGGTGCTGATCGATGCGGAAGTGTTGCGCCAGTTGCTGTACGGCCTGGCGATGGTGGTCATCATGTTGACTCGTCCTGCTGGCTTGTGGCCTGCGCCCAAGCACGAAGATCGGCCGGATGCCGATGTCGATAAACCTGCGCGCGCAAGTGGCGTGGTAGAGGCTTAAGGAGATCATATGAGCGCACCTACAATTTTAAATATCTCCGGCGTCAACAAGCGGTTCGGCGGCTTGCAAGCCCTGTCGGAAGTCAATATCCATATCCTGAAAGGGCAGATCTACGGCCTGATCGGGCCGAATGGCGCCGGCAAGACGACTTTTTTCAACGTCATTACCGGTCTGTACCAGGCCGACACCGGCACTTTCGAACTGGCCGGCAAGCCTTATTCGCCTTCGGCGCCGCATGAAGTGGCGAAAGCCGGGATCGCCCGCACATTCCAGAACATCCGCTTGTTCGGCGAGATGACCGTGCTGGAAAACGTCATGGTCGGTTGCCACGTGCGTACCCACCAGGGCGTGTTCGGCGCGGTGTTCCGCCACAAGGCGGCGCGTACGGAGGAACTGGCGATTCGCAAGCGTTCGCAGGAACTGCTGGATTTCGTCGGCATCGGCCGCTTTGGCGACCGTACTGCACGTCATCTGTCGTACGGCGATCAGCGGCGTCTGGAAATCGCGCGCGCGCTGGCGACCGATCCGCAATTGCTGGCGCTGGACGAACCTGCGGCTGGCATGAATGCAACCGAAAAACTGGCCCTGCGCGAGCTGCTGGTCAAAATCAAGAATGAAGGAAAAACCATTTTGCTGATCGAACACGATGTCAAGCTGATGATGGGCTTGTGCGATCGCCTGACCGTACTTGATTATGGCAAGCCGATTGCGGAAGGGCTGCCTGCCGAAATCCAGAAGAATCCGGCTGTGATTGAAGCCTATCTGGGAGGTGGTCACTGATGGCAACCAATATCCTGAAAATCAACAACCTGAAAGTCGCTTACGGCGGCATCCAGGCGGTCAAAGGCGTCAGCCTGGAAGTCAATGACGGCGAGCTGGTCACGCTGATCGGCGCCAACGGCGCCGGCAAGACCACTACGTTGAAAGCCATCACCGGTACTTTGCCGCAATGCAAGGTCGAGGGCGAGATGCACTACATGGGTGAACACACCAAGGGCCACACCTCGTTCAGCCTGGTCAAGCAAAAGCTGGCCATGGTGCCGGAAGGGCGCGGTGTGTTTACGCGCATGAGCATCATGGAAAACCTGCTGATGGGAGCCTATACACGTAATGACAAGGCTGGCATCGCGGCCGATGTCGACAAGTGGTTTGGCGTTTTCCCGCGCCTGAAGGAACGTGCCGCGCAAATGGCTGGTACCTTGTCAGGCGGTGAGCAGCAGATGCTGGCCATGGCTCGGGCCTTGATGAGTCATCCAAAGCTGCTGCTGTTGGATGAGCCGTCGATGGGCTTGTCGCCGATCATGGTGGAAAAGATCTTCGAGGTAATCCGTAGTGTGTCGGCCCAGGGCATCACGATCCTGCTGGTCGAGCAGAACGCCAAGTTGGCGTTGGAAGCTGCGCACCGTGCCTACGTGATGGATTCCGGCCTGTTGACGATGAGCGGTAACGCCAAGGACATGCTGAACGATCCGAAGGTGAAGGCGGCTTACCTGGGCGAGTAACCAGCGGCTGCCGTGCCTTAACGTTGCAATGTAACAGGAGCCTCGGGCTCCTGTTATTACGTTGAGGTGTGGTTTCTTGATGAATGTGGATGTTGCTTGCGTTGCGCTATGGTTGAGTGCGACAGCGCTTGCAAGGTGGTCGAAAAAAAAGAGCCCGTAGGCTCTTTTTTCTTTACTGTCATTCAATTCAGGTCATCGGTTGCGAGTTGAATTGGTTGTTGCTCGACTGCTGGATCGAATGGTCGATCGCGTCTGGTACGCTGAGCGCTGCTTCAGGCGGTGTCGTAGCGGTGTCGACTGGGGCTACGGCCTGGATCGGACGTGGCTTTGGTGTGGCGATCGGTGCCGAGGAACCGGATGACGGCACGTTCTTGCCGGTAGCGACGTCTTGCAGGCGGCGATACTCAGCCAATACCTTGTAGCCGTAGCCGCCGTCATTGGCGAATGCAGCGGCGCCGACATAGCGTTTCAGGCCTGCTTCAACCGAGCCGCCCTGAACCACATAATCCCTCAGGATCATCGAACCAACCTTGATATTGGCGGTTGGGTTCAGTGCTGCCTTGATGCCGCCCAGGCTTTCGAACTTGTCTTCATGTACTTTCGACATGACTTGCATCAGGCCTTGTGCACCGACCGGGCTTTCGGCAAACGGATTCAAGCCAGACTCGATCGCCATCACTGCCAGGATCAGCAGTGGGTCCAGCTTGGTTTCACGCGCTGTCTTGTAGGCGGTCGTCACAAACATGTTGGTGGCGTCGCCAGCCACGCGATAGCGCTTGGACAGCCAGTTGGTTACCCATTGCTGCTGGCGCGAACTGTCGACCGGCTTGATCGATTTGTTGATCAGGCTGTCCATATGCACCAGATGATTGGTGTTGGCAGCGACTGGAGCTGGCGCAGTCAGGTTCGCCGAAGTCTTGACATCGGTGTTTTGCTGAATGGCAACTTGTGGCGCGGCTTCTGCTTGCGGAACACTTTTCTGTTGCGACTGGTCTGCAAACAAAGGCAGGCTCTGAATCGTGTAGGCCAGTTCCGGCTTGATCATCAGGGTGGTTGCTGCGATAACGGCCAGCAAGCCACTAAACAGTACTGTGATGCGTGTGGTGGCGATGACGCCGCCGATGGTGTCGCGGGCGTAAGTTACGCCATTGGCGACGGGACTGCTGAAACTCTTGATACGGTCGAGCACAGCCAAGCTTGATAGTGCTCTGGTAGATCTTGCTAACAATTGAACCTCCTGAATCGTCGCGGCGCATGCAGGCTCCAGGAAATGCGGGAGCGAAAAACGAAATATGCTGCGTGCACCGTAATCAATATCGTTCGGCACCGCATGCCTGTTGCATGTGCGTGATGCCAAACGTCGTTGTTGTTTGCGCTTATATGGCTGCTACCGGCCGCTGTGTATAGCGCCGTGCCAGAGGCAAACAACTTGTTCGGGGGAGAAGGCTGACGCCTTTTGAAAACACTCCTTAAAATGTCATGTGGGACCCCGATCCCGTGAGTATTGAGAGTCGACTTAAAATGCGCTTTTTGGGCGATGCGACTTCATCAAGCTGGGCGCATTGTAGGGGGGTGTTTATATCAAGTCAATACTATAGAAACAAAATTCAATAACTTTTGTGTCTAATGATTTTGGTCTATTCGGGCTGTAAGCCAATAAAATCAAGCACTTCGCCCAAAAGCTTCAAATTTTGATTTCACATTCGGAAACAATGTAAAACCTATGAAATATTCAGATTTGCGTGATTTTATTATTAAATTGGAACGAATCGGCGAGCTAAAACGCATTTCGACCCCGATTTCACCTTATTTGGAGATGACGGAGGTCTGCGATCGCACTTTGCGGGCGGCCGGTCCGGCACTCCTTTTTGAAAATCCCGTAGGTCATTCAATACCTGTCTTAGGAAATTTATTCGGGACGCCGCGTCGCGTTGCGCTTGGCATGGGCACCGACGACGTCAGCGAATTGCGTCGCATCGGCCATGTGCTGGCGATGCTGAAAGAGCCGGAACCGCCGAAGGGATTTAAGGATATTCTTGGTCTCGGCACCTTGGTGAAATCGTTGTGGGACATGGCGCCGAAAGAGCATCGCTCGGCGCCTTGTCAGGACATCGTCTGGGAGGGCAATGACGTTGACCTGGCCAAGCTGCCGATCCAGCATTGCTGGCCGGGCGATGTCGCGCCGCTGATTACCTGGGGGCTGGTGATCACCAAGGGACCGCACAAGAAGCGTCAGAACTTGGGCATTTACCGCCAGCAGGTCCTGGGCCGCAACAAGGTGATCATGCGCTGGCTGGCGCATCGCGGCGGCGCACTGGATTTCCGTGAGCATGCGATCGCAACCGGCGGCAAGCCTTATCCGGTGGCGGTAGCATTGGGCGCCGATCCCGCTACTATATTAGGTGCAGTGACGCCGGTGCCGGACAGCCTGTCGGAATACCAGTTCGCGGGCCTGCTGCGCGGTAGTCGCACCGAGCTGGTCAAGGCCATCGGCAGCGAGTTGCGGGTGCCGGCTTCGGCCGAGATTGTGCTGGAAGGGCACATCAATCCCGACCCGTCGCATCCGTCCGGTTATGAGATGGCGCTGGAAGGGCCGTACGGCGACCACACCGGCTATTACAATGAACAGGACTGGTTCCCGGTGTTTACTATCGACCGCATCACGATGCGCGAGTCGCCGATCTATCACTCTACGTATACAGGTAAGCCGCCGGATGAACCGGCTGTGCTTGGCGTGGCGCTGAACGAAGTGTTTATCCCCTTGCTGCAAAAGCAGTTTTCCGAGATCATCGATTTTTACCTGCCACCGGAAGGTTGCAGCTACCGCATGGCGGTGGTGCAGATAAAGAAGGCTTACGCCGGCCATGCCAAACGGGTGATGTTCGGGGTTTGGAGTTTCCTGCGCCAGTTCATGTATACCAAGTTCATCGTCGTGGTCGATGAGGATGTCAACATCCGCGACTGGAATGAAGTGATCTGGGCCATCACCACGCGCGTCGATCCGATCCGCGACACAACACTGGTGGACAACACGCCGATCGATTATCTCGACTTCGCCTCACCGGTCAGCGGCCTGGGCAGCAAGATGGGCATCGATGCCACCAACAAGTGGCCGGGTGAAACCAGTCGCGAGTGGGGGCGCACCATCAGAATGTCGGACGATGTCAAGGCGCGGGTTGATCAAATCTGGCAAGAGTTGGGCTTATAGGCGGATGAGAAGCGCCTGAGCCGCTCCTGGCGCTGCCGGGAGCGGAAATTATGCGGAAAATGGCGGCGTAGTTGAAAAAAGCGCTGCCAGTTATGACGCGATGCGGTACAATTCACCCTGGCGGGCCCCTGCGCATTGTGGCGTGGTCAACCTGGTCAGGTCGGGAACGAAGCAGCCACAGCCATTTCCTGCAAGTGCCGCAGACAAGGCTCGCCTCTTTCCTTGGTGTCGATGTTCATCGAACACCCAATTCTCATTATTCCCAAGTCATTTGACCTGCCGTTAGTGTCTGGCAATGGTTGTCGACAACATATTTCCCATTTTCTCTATTGCCAGTCAGTTTTTCTGGTGCGCCATTTCGTCGCCGGCAGGGATGCTGAAGCCGATCGTCGTCATTCCGGCGACGCTATCCGCAAACACGCTGCCGCCATGCATCTTGGCGATCGCCTTGACGATCGCCAGGCCAAGTCCGTGGCCGTGCAACTGGCTTGGGTCACGGTCGTTGCGGGCGGCGTCGACCCGATAAAAACGATCGAACAGGCGTGGCAAATGGTTTTCGGCAATCGGCTGGCCGGGATTCGATACCGCAACCCGGATTGCCGTCGGCTGTTGCGTGATATTCACGACGATGCCGGCGCCGGGCTTGGAGTGCTGGATGGCATTGTGCAACAGGTTGCTCATCGCGCGCCGGAACAGCGAGGTTTCGATCGATGCTTCCGCGCTGGTGTCGCCGTCGACATTGACCGTCATTTTCGAATCGTCCAGCAAAAATTCAAAGAATTCCACTGTCTTGTTGATCTCTTGCGCAATCGACGCGTGCACCAGGCTGGTGGCGGCTTCACCTTGATCGGCACGGGCCAGGAACAGCATGTCGTTGATGATCGAACGCAGGCGCTCCAACTCTTCCAGGTTCGATTGCAGCACCTCTTCGAATTGCGGCGCGGTGCGTTGGCGCGACAACGCTACCTGGGTTTCGCCGATCAGGTTGGCCAGCGGCGTGCGCAATTCATGAGCGACATCGGCATTGAAGGCTTCCAACTGGTTGTATGCGCCTTCCATGCGTTCCAGCGCGCCGTTGAAGGCAATCGTCAGGTCCGACAGTTCGTCCGGCAACGGCGAAATCTTCAGGCGCTGCGACAAGTTGCGCGGACCGAGCGCCTGTGCTTCGCTGGACAGTTGCTTGAGCGGCCGCAAGCCGACCTGGGCGATCCAGTAACCTAGCAGCATCACCAGCAGCACGCCGACCAGCGACAGGCCGACCAGCGCCAACAGGAAAGCATGCATGGTATGCATGTAGGGCGCGGCATCGACGGCCACGATCAGGCGCACCGCAGGTCGATCCATAAATGGCGGGATGGTGCCGGTCATCGCATGCAGCGGGTATTCGCGACCACGCAACTGCATGGAGCTCATGCCGTTTGGATTGCGGTCCAGCTGATCGATTTCAGCCAATCCTTTGCCGTACGTGAAACGCGGATCGTCGCCCAATACCCAGTAGCGGATGCTGCCGTCGGCTGGACTCAGGGTATCCAGCTTGGCCTGTACACGCGGCCAGCGGCTGGGGTCGCCGTTGTGGCCGATCATGTATTGAGTGTCCTGGAAGCGGGTATTCAGTTCGTCCTGCTGATGGCGCGCCAGCTCGCGTCGCAGCACGCCGTACAGCGCACTGCCGATCAGGGAAAAGATCAGCAGTGCCGCCAGCGCAAACATGGCGACCAGGCGTACCGTGATCGAGCGTTTCATTCGTGCGTCTCCAAACTGCGCGGTTCCAGCACGTAGCCCATGCCGCGGATCGTATGCAGCAGCTTGGGGCTGAACGGCGTGTCGATCTTGGCGCGCAAGCGCTTGATGGCAACTTCAACGACGTTGGTGTTGCTGTCGAAATTCATATCCCAGACCAGTTCGGCGATCGCCGTTTTCGACAGGATTTCACCTTGCCGGCGAGCCAGTACCGCCAGAAGTGAAAATTCCTTGGCGGTCAGGTCGATGCGGACATTGGCGCGATAGGCCTTGCGGCTGATCAGGTCGATCTGCAAATCGGCGATGCGCAACTGTGCCGGCTCCATCGCCCGGCCGCGTCGCGTCAGCGCCTGCAGGCGCGCCAGCAATTCGAGGAAAGAAAACGGCTTGACCAGGTAATCGTCGGCGCCGCCTTGCAAGCCCTTGATCCGGTCTTCGACGCGGTCGCGTGCGGTCAGCATGATGACCGGGGTTTGTTTGATGGCGCGCAGTCCGTGCAAGACGGAAAAGCCGTCCATGCCGGGCAGCATGACGTCGAGCACGATGACATCGTAATCGTGTTGCAACGCCAGGTGCTGGCCATCGATGCCGTCATGCGCGACATCGACCACGCAACCTTGCTCGGTCAAGCCTTTGCAAAGGTAGTCTGCCGTCTTCAATTCATCTTCGACGATCAGGATTTTCATGTGTTGCCTGTCTCCTGAGCTGATGTGCGGTCCTGCATGCCGGCGATACGCAAGCATGCAGGACTGCGCAGTGACTAATTTATTATTCCGAATCTATCATGACCGGTGCGTTTGCAGCTGACTTTGTCGTCGCAATGCCTGGGCCGGCTTTGCGAGCCGCCTTGCGTGCCTGACGTGCTTCCTTACGGCGCATGTACCAATAGTGTGCGCGATCCAGATAGAGATACACAACCGGCGTGGTGAACAAGGTCAGCGCCTGCGACAGGATCAGGCCGCCGACCATTGCATAACCCAGCGGACGGCGTAGCTCGGAACCGGCGCCATGGCCCAACATCAGCGGCAGGCCGCTCAACAGTGCGCACATGGTGGTCATCATGATCGGACGGAAGCGCAACAAGCAGGCCTGATAAATCGCTTCTTCCGGCTTCATGCCATGCTCTCGCTCCGCCGTTAGCGCAAAGTCGATCATCATGATGCCGTTTTTCTTGACGATGCCGATCAGCAGGATGATGCCGATCAGGGCAATCACGGACAGGTCATAACCACCCGCCATCAGGATCAGCAGCGCACCGACGCCGGCCGACGGCAAGGTCGACAAGATTGTCAGCGGATGGATATAACTTTCATACAGCAGGCCGAGCACGATGTAGACGGCAACCAGTGCGGCTGCAATCAAATACGGCTGCGACGACAACGAATCGCCAAACGCCTTGGCGGTACCTTGGAAGGCGCCGGTCAGGGTTGGCGGAATGCCCATCTCCTGCTGTGCTTTCTGGATGGCTTCGACCGCCTGGCCAAGTGCGACATTCGGCGCCAGGTTGAACGAAATCGTCACTGCTGGAAATTGGCCCTGATGGCTGATCGACAGGTACGAAGTCTTGCTGGTGTCGATGCTGACGAACGTCGACAGCGGCACTTGCTGCCCGGTGACGGGGGACGTCACGTACAGTTTATGGAACAGGTCTGGATCTTCCTGCAGCTTCGGTGTGACTTCCAGGATCACGTGGTAGCTATTGATTTGCGTAAAATACTGGGTGACCTGACGCTGGCCGATGGCATCGTAAATCGTCGCGTCGATCAATGCCGGCGTAATGCCGAAGCTGGAGGCGCGGGCGCGGTCGATGGTCAGGTTGGCGGATGCTGCGGCGTTCTGCTGGTCGGAGGCAACGTCGGTCAATTGCGGCAACTGGCGGAAACGATTGACCAGCTTCGGCGCCCAGACGTTCAGCTCATCCAGGTTGGAGTCGGTCAGGGTGTACTGATACTGGGTCCGCGACAGACGGCCGCCGACGTTGATGTCCTGGCCAGCCTGCAGAAACAGGTTGACCCCTTGCACCTTGGCCAATTGCGGCCGCAGGCGGGTGATGACCTCGTCGGCGCTGGCGGTGCGTCCCTCATCCTTCGGCTTCAGGCTGATATAGAAATTGCCGGTATTGAAGGTGTTCTGGCCGCCGCTCATGCCGAAGCCGGTGACGTCCGGATCCTTGCGGACGATATCGGCCAGTTGCAGCATGCGTTTGTTCATCGAACCGAACGAGGAGTCCTGTGCCGATTCGGCAAAGCCGAAAACGAAACCGGTATCTTGTTGCGGGAAAAAGCCCTTCGGAATAATCATGAACAGAATGACTGTTGCCGCCATGGTCGCGAAGAACACCATCAAGGTGATGAATTGATGGCGCAGTACGACATGCAAGCCACGCTTGTAGGCATTCAACATCGCATCGAAGCCGCGTTCGAACATTTGATACATGCGGCCATGGGATTCAGCCGAGTGCGGTTTCAGGAAGCGCGAGCAGAGCATCGGCGTCAGCGTCAGTGAAATCACGACCGAGACAGCAATCGTCAGCGTGACAGTAATGGCAAATTCGCGGAACAGGCGACCGACGATGCCGCCCATCAGCAGCAACGGAATAAATACCGCCACCAGCGAGACCGAAATCGAGATGATCGTAAAGCCGATTTCTCCAGCGCCCTTGTAGGCCGCCTCCATCGGCGTCATGCCTTCTTCGACATAGCGATAGATATTTTCCAGCATCACGATCGCATCGTCGACCACGAAGCCGACCGCGATGGTGAGCGCCATCAGCGACAGGTTGTCGAGACTGAATCCCAGCAGGTACATGACACCGGCAGTGCCGAGCAGCGCCAGCGGCACGGTGACGCTCGGAATCAATGTTGCAGCGACGTTACGCAGGAACAGGAAAATCACCATGACCACCAAAGCGATGGTCAGCACCAGCGTGAATTCGACGTCGGACACCGAAGCACGAATCGTCTGGGTACGGTCGATCAGGGTGTTGATGTGCACGGTAGGTGGAATCGCTGCCTGCAGGCGCGGCAATGCGGCCTTGATGCGGTCCACGGTTTCGATCACGTTGGCGCCAGGCTGCTTGGTGATGGCCAGCACGATTGAACGGCCGTTGATGATCGTGTTGTCGGCTGGCGCTGCGGCGCCGGCAAACGCCCAACCGGCGACCTTGACGTTTTCCGGCGCATCGACTGCAACGCCGATGTCGCGCACGCGGATCGGGGCGCCATTCTTGTACGCCAGCACCATATCGTTCCATGGTTCTGCGCTTAGCAACTGGTCATTGGTGTAGACGGTGAAGCTTTGCTTCTGGCCGTCGATGGTTCCCTTCGGCTGATTGACCGTGGTATTCGCGATGACGCCGCGGATATCTTCAAGGCTCATGCCGACCGCAGTCAGTTTGGTCGGATCGACCTGGATCCGTACCGACGGCTTTTGCACGCCGCCGATATTGACCAGGCCAACGCCAGGAATCTGCGAAATCTGCTGCGCCAGAATATTGTCGGCGAAGTCATTCACCTGGATCAGCGGCAAGGCGTCCGACTGTACCGACATCACCATGATAGGGGAGTCGGCCGGATTGACCTTGCGGAAGGTCGGCGGGCTCGGCAGGTTAGCCGGCAACTGGCCGCTGGCGGCGGTGATCGCCGCCTGCACGTCGAGCGCGGCGGCGTCGATGTTGCGGTTGAGGTCAAACTGCAGCGTAATTTGCGAAGAGCCGAGCGAGCTGCTTGAGGTCATCTGCGACAAACCTGCAATCAGTGAAAACTGCCGTTCCAACGGTTGCGCAACGCTCGATGCCATGGTTTCCGGGCTACCGCCCGGTAGGTTGGCCGAGACCTGGATGGTAGGGAAATCCACTTGCGGCAGCGGTGCAACCGGCAGCAAGGGCCACACTGCGGCGCCCACCAGGAAAATCGCGATGGCGAGCAGCGTGGTGCCGATAGGGCGTTTGATGAATGCGGCGGAAATGCTCACTTGCTGGCCCCCGCGGTTGTTCCTTTAGCGGCTGCGCTGGAAGCGTTGCCGGTACCGATCGCCGCCGCATCTTCTACAACTTTGATGCCTGGTTTCAGTTTGTATTGGCCGTCAACCACGACTCGTTGTCCCGCATTCAAGCCCTTGTCGATGACGGCAATGCCGTCCTGGATATTGGCGACCTGGATCGGCTGGATCTGCACGGTACTGTCGGCGTTGACCACGTAGGCATAGGTGCCGTCCTGGCTGCGCTGTACCACTGCCGCCGGCACTGTCAGCGCCTGCTTGCGATCACCCAGCACCAGCCTGACATTGACGTATTGGCCCGGCCACAGCACATGCGATGAGTTCTGGAACATCCCTTTCAGTTGCACCGTGCCGGAGGTCGTGTCGATCTGGTTGTTGAGCAGAGTCAGATTACCCTGGGACAGCATGGTGCTGCTGTTGCGCGCATAGGCGTGCACGCTGAGCGGCTTCTGGCTGCTGTGCAAAGCGGTGTTGATGCTCTGGAAGCTTTCTTCCGGCAGTGTGAACACCACGGCGATCGGATCGATCTGATTGATGACCACCAAGCCGTTGGTGTCAGCCGCGTGGACGATATTGCCCGGATCGACCAGGCGTGCGCCGACACGGCCGCTGATCGGCGCCAAGATGCTGGTGAAGCTGAGCTGCACCTTGGCGTAGTTGATCTGGGCGTCATCGGATTGCACCGCAGCTTGCAATTGGGTGACTTGCGCCCGTTGTGCATCCAGCGTTTGTTGGGTCGCTGCATCTTGCTGCACCAGCGTGGTGTAGCGTTGCAGATCGAGCTTGGCGTTGGCCAATTGCGCGGCGTCTTTCGCCTTTTGCGCGATGGCTTGCTCCAGCTGCGCCTGCAAGGTACGCGGATCGAGTTGCGCCAGCAGTTGTCCGGCTTTGACATCCTGTCCTTCGACAAAGCCGACCTTGTCGAGCTGGCCGTCGATACGCGCCTTGACCGTGACGCTGGCATTCGAGGTGACGGTGCCGACGCCGGACAGATACATCGGAACGTCTTCCTGCTTGACGGTTGCCGTGCTCACCGAGATGGCATTGCCAACGGTGCTCGGCGGTGCCGCAGCACCGGCCTTGTGGTTGGTCAGGGCCCAGCCGGCAGCGCCGATCAGGACCAGTATCGCGGCGCTGATCAGCAGCGTCGAACGTGGTTTGGAGAGTGTGGTGGTCATGTTATCGGCTCGCAGAATTAATTGGCAGTACTGTTGTTTTTTGCTTGGGCAACGTCGGCAGTGTTCAACTGGGAGGCATCCCAGCCGCCGCCGACAGCCTTGATCAGCGCCACGCTGGCAATCAGCTGGCGACCCAGCAATTGCACCAAGGTGCGTTCATTACTCAATGAAAGCGTTTGCGCGGTGACCACTGTCAGGTAGGTTGCGGTACCGGCGCGGTATTGGCTCAACGCCAGTTGTTCCGCCAGTTGCGAAGCCTTCACGGCTTGAGTCTGGGCCACCGTTTCGCGGTCGAGCACGTTCAGCGTAGCCAGGTTGTCTTCCACTTCCTGGAAGCCGCCAAGTACGGTTTGCTTGTATTGCGCAACCGCGCCGTCGTAGACGGCAATCGCTTGCGCGGTGTGGGCGCGCCGCAGGCCACCATCGAATATCGTCTCGGCCAGCGCCGCGCCGAGCGACCAGACCCGGCTTGGGGTATCGAACCATTGCGCCAGGCTACCGGCGTTGAAGCCGCCGCTTGCGCTTAGCGTCAGTGCCGGGAAATAGGCAGCCTTGGCGACGCCGATGTTGGCGTTGGCAACGGCGACATTACGTTCGGCGGTGGAGATATCGGGCCGGCGTTCCAGCAGGTCGGAAGGCAGGCCGGCAGGGATAGGCGGCAGGTTGGCCTGCATTTTTGCCAGCATTTCCGAATCGGCAGGCAATGCGGTCAGCGTGAATTGTGAAGGCGCCTTGCCGATCAGGATGGCGATGGCATGTTCCAGTTGGCTGCGTTGCGCCTGCAGGTCGATGGCTTGCGCTTCTGCGGTTTTCAACTGACTTTCCGCCAGCGCCACATCGGAACGCAGGGCGACGCCGACTGCGTACTGGCTCTGCGTCAGTTTCAGCGAACGGGCATAGGCAGTGGTGGTGCGTGCATACAGATCGATCAGCAAATCAGTGATTCGCAATTGCAGATAGTCTTGCGCCAGCGTCGCCTGGATACTGAGGCGGGCGGCGGCCAGGCTAGCGATGCTGGCCTGGGTGCCGGCATCGCCGGCTTCCACGGCACGTCGCACGCTACCCCAGACATCCGGTTCCCAGCTGCCTTGGACACCGGCCGTGTAGTTGTTGCCAAGCCGGATGCCATTGCTGTTGGTCAGCGAGCGGCCAACTCCGGCATCGATGCCGGCCGTCGGCCAGAAGCCGGAGCGCGCGGCATCGGCTGCTGCGCGTGCCTGGCGATATTGGGCTTCCGCCTGGGCAATATTCTGGTTGGCTTGGTTGGCTTGTTGCACCAGTGTGTTGAGCGTGCTGTCGCCATACACTTGCCACCAGTCATGGTTGCTGTCGATCTGCTTCGGTTCCGCCTGTTTCCACGGACCGCTCTCTTTATAGCTGGCAGGAACGTCCATCGAGGGACGCACATAATCGGGACCGACTGCACATCCGGCCAGCGCAAATGCGATCGCAGCAACGACCGCTGTCTTGGATAGATGTCTTGGGGGAGAGGAAAAATTCATGAGTCTGATTGGGCTGACGTTCGGAGCATCGAATGGAAATGTCCGGACGGCAAGCGGCGCGAATGGCCATTCGCGCTACGCGCAGCATCGGACAGTACTTGCAGATACTTTAAGTTGTACTGGGGGACCGGATGCTGTCGCTAATATGACAATTCTGTCAGTTTCGCCGGCTGTGTTGCGAAACTGCCTTATGCGGATGCGTCGGGCACACGGCCATGGCGAATGCGCAGCGCGCTAATGATGGTCGCCAGCAAGGTTGCACTGGCGGCAAGCCAAAGCGACATATGTACTGCGCTGGCGTCGAGTTGGGCAGTGTTGGCGCTGGCCTGGGCAACGCTGGTGGCGGCAAGCACCACTGCAACCAGCGCCGCGCCCAAGGATTGACCGAAGGTGCGGGCAATCGCTAGCACGCCGGAGGCGGTGCCGCTGCGGGAGCGTGGTGCGTTGCTCAGCATTTCACGATTGTTCGGGCTTTGGAAGAAGCCGAAGCCGAGGCCGCAAATGAAGGCACGCCACAGGATATCCGGCACCGAAGCGTGGTCGCCGAGGCAGGCCAGCAATACCAGGCCAAGCGTCAGCACCAGCAGGCCGCAGGTCGACAGCAATGCCGCCGGGTAGCGGTCGGCCAGGCGGCCGGCAATCGGCGCGGTCAGGGCAATCGCCACCGGCCACGGCGTGAACAGGGCGGCGGACAGCAGAGGGCTGAAACCGTAAGCGCCCTGGAACAGGAATGGCAACGCAATAAAGGCGATCCCCTGGCCGACGAATGAGCAGAGCGAGGTCGCGACCGCCATCGAAAAGCGTTGTGATGCAAAAATATCAAGCGGCAGCAGCGGTGCCGAATATTTTCGTTGTCGAATAATAAATAAGGCGGTCGAAATCAGTGCGATGCCGCCTAACATTAATTCCTGGACCCAGCTATCGTGGCGTGACAAGCCATCCACCGCCATCACGAAGGTGCCCAGGGCAATTGCTGACAGCAGGGCGCCGGTAGCATCGAATTTACCGCCGCGGCCAGGATTGCGCGGCAACACGCGCCGCGCCAGCAGCAAGGTCACGATGCCGATCGGCACGTTAACGGCGAACAGCCATGGCCAACTGAGCACCGACAGCATCAGGCCGCCGATCGCCGGCCCGGCGGCCGTGGATGACGCCACTACCAGCGCGTTGATGCCGAGCGCCGTGCCCAACAGGCGGGTCGGGAAAATATAGCGATACAGCGCCGGCCCGATGCTCATGGCGGCAGCGCCGCCAAGGCCTTGTAAAAATCGCATGGCGTTGAGAACCGGCAGCGATGGCGACAATGCGCAGCCCAGCGACGCCAGGGTGAATACCAGGATGCCGCTCATATATAGTCGGCGAAACCCGAACACCTCGCCGATCGAGGCGAAAGCGACCATGGTCATGGCGCCGGCAAGAATATAGGCATTGGCGATCCAGACCGCAGCGGCCGGATCGACATTCAGGCTGCGCGCGATCATCGGCAGCGCAACATTGACGATGGAGCCGTCCAGCACGGTCATGCTGGTGCCAAGGATCATGACAATAATCGCTACCCGCCGGACTGCTCCGGGCAGGCCGTCATCGCCTTCGAGGTCGCCGAACAGGCGGCTCATGAAGCCAGGTCCCGGGTTGTCAGGGACTGAGGCTTTGGTACAACAGATGATCGGAGCGATGGCGAGATAGGCACGTTCAGGAGGGCGATAGAGAAAGCGTTGATGGGCCGGGGTGGCAGCCGGGAATTATTACATGAAGCGCAATTTTTCGCAGGCGGACGGATTGCCGGTTGCGGCGACAAACCAACAATCGATACTATTTTTCGGATCATCGGAGGCAGCCGCAGCGGCTGTTTGATGTATAATTCGAATTTCCCGCATGTGCCGTTCGGCACCTTCTGTAATGACTAAGTTTGTATTTGTTACCGGCGGCGTTGTCTCATCCCTTGGCAAAGGGATTGCAGCAGCCTCTCTCGCAGCGATCTTGGAATCGCGCGGCCTTAAAGTCACCCTTCTTAAACTCGATCCGTACATCAACGTCGATCCAGGCACCATGAGCCCGTTCCAGCACGGCGAAGTGTTTGTGACCGATGACGGCGCAGAGACCGATCTCGATCTCGGTCACTATGAGCGCTTCATTACGGCGAAGATGAAGAAGGTCAATAACTTCACCACTGGCCAGATCTACGAATCGGTTATCCGCAAGGAGCGCCGCGGCGAGTATCTCGGCAAGACGGTGCAGGTTATTCCTCACATCACCAATGAAATCCAGGATTACATCTACCGCGGCGCCGAAGGTTTCGACGTGGCGCTGGTGGAAATCGGCGGCACTGTCGGCGATATCGAATCCCTGCCTTTCCTGGAAGCCGCACGTCAGCTGAGCCTGCGCGCAGGCCGCAACGCGGCTGCCTTTGTCCATCTGACATTGGTGCCTTACCTGGTTTCCGCTGGCGAACTGAAAACCAAGCCGACCCAGCATAGCGTGCAAAAACTGCGCGAAATCGGTATTTCGCCGGATGCGTTGCTGTGCCGTGCCGACCGTCCAATTCCTGACGACGAACGCGCCAAGATTTCCCTGTTCTCGAATGTCCAGGGCGATGCCGTGATCTCGGTATGGGATGCCGACACCATCTACAAGATTCCACAAATGCTGCATGACCAGGGCCTGGACGCGATCGTTTGCGAAAAGCTTGGCTTGTCGCCGAAGCCGGCCGATCTGTCGGTCTGGACCAAGCTGGTGCATGCGCTGGAAAATCCAACCTACGAAGTCACCATCGGCATGGTTGGCAAATATGTCGACCTGACCGAATCGTACAAGTCGCTGACGGAAGCCTTGCGTCACGCCGGCATCCATACCGGCAGCCGGGTCAACATCGAATACCTGGATTCGGAAGAAATCGAAGTCAACGGTACTGGCGCACTGGCCAAGTACGATGCAATTCTGGTGCCGGGCGGCTTCGGCAAGCGCGGCGTCGAAGGCAAGATCGCGGCGGCGCGTTTCGCGCGCGAAAACAAGATTCCATACCTCGGCATCTGCCTCGGCATGCAAGTCGCGCTGCTCGAATATGCCCGTAACAAGGCTGGCCTGTCGCACGCTAATTCGACCGAGTTCGATGCGCAAACCGATCAACCGGTGGTGGCGCTGATCACCGAATGGCAGAATCATGACGGCAAGGTAGAACTGCGGGACGTCAATTCCGACCTCGGCGGCACCATGCGCCTGGGCGCGCAGACCTGCGACGTCAAGCCGGATACCCTGGCCTCGGAAATCTACGGTCCGACCGTGACCGAGCGTCATCGTCATCGCTACGAAGCCAACAACCATTACCTGGACCGCATCGAAGCGGCCGGCCTGGTGGTCTCGGCCCGTACGCCGACCGAAGATCTGTGTGAAATCATGGAATTGCCACGCACTGGCGACAACGCCCATCCTTGGTATGTCGGCGTCCAGTATCACCCGGAATTCAAGTCGACTCCGCGCGATGGTCATCCGTTGTTTATTTCGTTCATCAAGGCTGCGTTGGCGCACAAGCAAGCCAACACCGCAGCATAAGGAATTGATATGAAACTTTGTGGCTTTGACGTCGGTCTGGATCAGCCGTTTTTCCTGATCGCCGGCCCTTGCGTGATCGAGTCGCGCCAGATGGCTCTCGATACCGCCGGACAATTGAAAGAGATCACCAGCGCGCTGGGCATCAATTTCATTTACAAATCGTCGTTCGACAAGGCCAACCGCTCGTCCGGCTCGTCGTTCCGTGGCCTCGGCATGGAAAAAGGGCTGGAGATCCTGGCCGAAGTCAAAGCGCAAATCGGCGTGCCGGTGCTGACTGATATCCATGAGATCGATGAAATCAAGCCGGTGGCAGCAGTGGTCGACGTCTTGCAGACGCCGGCTTTCCTGTGCCGCCAGACCGATTTCATCAACGCTTGCGCGCAGTCCGGCAAGCCCGTGAATATCAAGAAAGGCCAGTTCCTGGCGCCGCACGACATGATCAATGTCATCGCCAAGGCCCGTGCCGCAGCACGCGAAGCCGGCCTGCCGGAAGATAACTTCATGGCTTGCGAGCGTGGTGCTTCGTTCGGTTACAACAACCTGGTATCCGACATGCGCTCGCTGGCGATCATGCGCGAAACCGGTTGCCCGGTCGTGTTTGACGCCACCCACTCGGTACAGTTGCCGGGCGGCCAGGGCAGCACTTCGGGCGGCCAGCGCGAATTCGTGCCGGTGCTGGCGCGTGCGGCGATTGCAGTAGGTGTTTCCGGCGTGTTCATGGAAACCCACCCGAATCCTGCCGAAGCCAAATCGGACGGCCCGAATGCGGTGCCGCTGGGACGTATGAAAGAATTGTTGTCGACCATGATAGACCTGGATCGGGTCGTCAAAAAGAATGGCTTTATCGAAAGCAATTTCGGTTGATTGCTTGCGGGGACGATGAGGGACTATATAGCAGCCGCTATACAAGTAAGTGGTGAAGCTTGAACCTTGTCCCCGCAAATGGTTTTAATATCGCGAATATTTTTATTTGATAGGGAAATACATGAGTGCAATCGTTGACATCATTGGCCGCGAAATTATTGATTCGCGCGGTAATCCGACTGTAGAGTGCGACGTCCTGCTGGAATCCGGCGTCATGGGCCGCGCAGCGGTACCGTCCGGCGCCTCCACCGGTTCGCGCGAAGCGATCGAACTGCGCGACGGCGACAAGAGCCGTTACGGCGGCAAGGGCGTCCTGAAAGCCTGCGAGCATATCAATACTGAAATTTCCGAAGCCATCATGGGACTCGATGCCAGCGAACAAGCGTTCCTGGATCGCACCCTGATCGATCTCGACGGCACTGAAAACAAGGGCCGCCTCGGCGCCAACGCCATGCTGGCGGTATCGATGGCAGTGGCCAAGGCCGCAGCTGAAGAAGCCGGTTTGCCGCTGTATCGTTATTTCGGCGGTAGCGGCGCGATGCAAATGCCAGTACCGATGATGAACGTCATCAACGGCGGCGAGCATGCCGACAACAACCTGGACATCCAGGAATTCATGATCATCCCGGTCGGCGCACCGAGCTTCCGTGAAGCGGTGCGTTACGGCGCTGAAGTATTCCACGCGCTGAAGAAAATCCTGCACGACAAGGGTTTGTCGACTTCAGTTGGCGACGAAGGCGGTTTTGCACCTAACCTGTCCAGCCACGAAGAAGCGCTGAAGCTGATCATCCAGGCAATCGAAGCTGCCGGCTACGAGCCAGGCACGCAAATCGCGCTCGGCCTGGATTGCGCTGCAAGCGAATTCTACAAAGACGGCAGCTATGTTCTGGCTGGCGAAAACATGACTCTGACCGGTGCGCAATTCACCGGCCTGCTGGCATCGTGGTGCGACAAGTACCCGATCATCAGCATCGAAGACGGCATGGCGGAAAACGATTGGGACGGCTGGAAGCTGTTGACCGAAACCCTCGGCAAGAAGATCCAGCTGGTAGGCGACGACCTGTTCGTCACCAACACCAAGATCCTGAAAGAAGGCATCGACAAGGACATCGCCAATTCGATCCTGATCAAGATCAATCAGATCGGCACCCTGACTGAAACTTTCGCTGCGATTGAAATGGCCAAGCGCGCCGGCTACACCGCAGTGATCTCGCACCGTTCGGGCGAGACTGAAGATTCGACCATTGCAGATATCGCAGTTGGCATGAACGCCTTGCAGATCAAGACCGGCTCGATGTCGCGTTCGGACCGCATGGCCAAGTACAACCAGTTGCTGCGTATCGAAGAAGACCTGGGCGATATCGCCAGCTATCCTGGTCGTGATGCGTTTTACAATCTTAAGTAATTAATAGTGATTGCGGGACAGAGTTTATGAGGCGCCGCCGTGCGCCGAATTACACGATCTGTGCGACTCTGTCCCCAACTGACTAGGCGAGAAGTTTGAACTAACGAAGACTGTTTATACCGATGCGCCTGATTGCCATTTTCCTGACCGCTCTGCTGATACTGGTCCAGTACCCACTGTGGCTAGGCAAGGGCGGCTGGCTGCGCGTCTGGGATATGGATCAGCAGGTGCATGCCGCGCATGACAAGATCGACGAATTAAAAGCCCGTAATGCCAAGCTGGATTCGGAAGTGCATGATTTGAAAGAAGGCACGGGGGCCGTTGAAGAACGGGCTCGCAGTGAACTCGGGATGATCAAGCAAGACGAGATTTTTGTGCAGATCCTCGATCCGAACGGCAATCCGGCGGATGCTCCGGCGCCGCCCAATGCGGAATTGACTGCGGTGGAAAAGACGGTGGCGGTTGCTGTGCCCGATGAGCGGGCAAAAAAACCGCGTCCTTGAACCAGACCGATTGACCTGATAGTTGACAGGCTGCTTGCATGAGCTGTCTGTAAAACGGGGGCTGCACGATCATCGTGCAGCCCCCGTTTTGTTTTAGTGCTTGCTGCTGCCGGTCGGCAGTAGCGCCTCGACCGGTGCTTCCGTGGCGAACAGGTGGGCGCAGTCTACTTTGTCGAATTCATAGTGCTGGCCGCAAAAGTCGCAATCCACTGCCAGCTTGCCCGAATCCGCCAGGGCTTCTTCGATTTCAGGTTTGCCCAGCATTTTCAGCATGTTGCCCACTTTTTCACGCGAGCAGTTGCATTGGAAGCTAGGTAGTTGCGGCTCGAACACGCGGATATTTTCTTCCCAGAACAGACGCCGCATCAGGGTCTGGATATCCGTCGTCAGCATCTCTTTCGGTTGCAGGGTGCCGCCCAGCGCCATGAAGCGGTTCCATGTTTCCAGGTCGTCGTTGATCGGTGCATCGATGCCGCCGTGGTTCGGCAATTTCTGCAGCAGCAGGCCGCGCGCCACTTTATCGTCAGCCGCCAGCCACAGTTTGGTGTCCAGCTGTTCCGAGCGCAGCATGTAGTTCTCGATGACAGTGGCAATGCTGTCGCCGTCTAGCGGGACGATGCCCTGATAAGGTTTCTGGCCAGGCATCTTGTCTTGCGGGTCGAGCGTAATAACGAAACGTCCCTGGCCGTTCAGGTTGACCAGCTGCGACATGTCGGCGTCGTCGTCGATCACGGCATCCGGCGCCAGTTTGGCGGTGGCGCGCATGTGCAACTGCGAATCGCACTCGGCGACCAGCAGGCGGACCGGGCCGTCGCCGTGAATCTGCATGACGATGACGCCATTGAATTTGAGGTTGGCGGACATCAAGGCCGCGGCTGCCATCATCTCTCCCAGCAGCGTCGTCACCGGCTGCGGATAGTGATGATGGGTCAGCACCTGCTGCCAGGTTGTCGACAGCTCTACCAGTTCGCCGCGCACCGCAGCATTTTCCACCATGAATTTCTGCAGGGAGTCGCCATGTTGGCTGTCGATATCCGTCATTTTCGTTACGTCCATATTCTTTTCCACTTCTTTATTTATTCGCTGATGATTTTTAAGCCGGTCTTGTATTCCGCTCCGCGCTCGATATAGTGCTGGGCGTTGCCGGCGAGTCCCGCAATGTCTTGCTCGCTGAGAGTCCGAACTACCTTTGCCGGCGAGCCGATGATGAGCGAGTTGTCCGGGAATTCCTTGCCCTCGGTAACCAGCGCGCCGGCGCCAACCAGGCAGTTCTTGCCGATTTTTGCGCCATTCAGCACGACAGCCTGGATGCCGATCAGGGCGCCATCGCCGATTGTGCAGCCATGCAACATTGCCTGATGGCCAACAGTCACATTTTTACCCAGCGTCAAAGGAAATCCCATATCGGTGTGCAGCGTGCTGCTTTCCTGCACATTGCTGCCTTGCCCGATGGTAATCAATTCGTTGTCGCCGCGAATCGTGACGCCGAACCAGACGCTGGCATTGGCTTCGACCTTCACCTTGCCGATCAGATTGGCGGTTGGGGCGATGTAGGCAGATGGATCGATGTCGGGTGCGTGTTCACCCAATTGGTAGATGGCCATAAGTTTCCGTAGAATGCTGGTTTCGAGGCAGGTGGGCGCGGTTATTGAATGTCAGTATTTGCGTCCATTGTTGGATTTTTCAACCTTGCCATCATTTTACCGCTGTCGCCATGAACAATTCCGTCGATTCTTTCCTTGTTTCCTCAAATCCAGTGCCGCCGCATGCCACGGAACTGCGTACCGGCGCCTTGCGCTGGCTGTGCGAGGCCGATGTGCAGGCCAAGGTGGTCGGCGTCGAGGCACTCGCGCTTGCCTGGCGTGACCGCAGCCTGACTTTGGAGAGCGAGCGCTTGCTGGTTGCCGGTTTGACCATACCGGGACGCCCGGCCAGGCCGCAACTGGTGCCGCCGCGCGAGGTCAAGCATCGTTCGATGGCTTCTGTCGAGGGGCGCGCCGCCATGATTCATGCGCTGGCGCACATCGAGTTCAACGCAATCAACCTGGCGCTGGATGCCATCTCGCGCTTTCCGGGAATGCCCGAGGACTACTACGCCGACTGGCTGCAGGTGGCTAAGGAAGAAGCTTATCACTTCAGTTTGCTGGCCAGTCATTTGCAGACGCTGGGGTTTGCATACGGCGATTTTTCCGCGCACGACAGCTTATGGGAGCTGACCGAGAAAACCAGCCATGACATCCTGGCCAGGATGGCGCTGGTGCCGCGCATGATGGAGGCACGCGGCCTGGATGCATCGCCGCGCACCAGCGCCAAGCTGGCGCAAGCCGGTGACCACGAGGCTGCGGCCATCATCGACATCATCTTGCGCGACGAGATTGGCCACGTGGCAATTGGCAATCGCTGGTACGGCTGGTTATGCCGGGCGCGCCAACTGGAGCCGCTGGAGACATTCGCCGCGTTGGCGGCGCAGCATCGGGCGCCAGTATTGCGCGGCCCGTTCAACCTCGAAGCGAGGAGGGCCGCCGGGTTTTCCGAGCAGGAATTGCAGGCATTACAGCAGCAGACCTAAAGATACTCCATAAAAAAACACGCAAGAAGCGTGTTTTGGAGATGTCTTTGAATTTAGTGATACCACTTTCGCTTGCCTGCCGGCTTGGCGATTTCGGCCATATCGACCAGTTTGGTGCCGGCGATGCGGTCATGCAGGAACTGCCTCTGCGGATCGAGGTAAATGGCCGAGGCCCAGAGAATGAAGTTCGCCGTCGGTATCAATATCAGCATCCAGGTGTGCGCATCGAGCGCCCAAGCCAGCGCCAGGCCGGGCAGGAACCAGCACCAGCTCAACAGGAAACGAATGGCGGCGCGCGCGGCCCTCACCGGGCTGCCGTCCTGGTTGACCAGTTGGATACGCCAGGTTTTCATGGCCAGCGTCTGCCCACCGTGGCTCCAGCACCAGACGAAATACAGCGTCAGTACGATGAACAGCCATGCTTGCTGGGCGTGGCGCAGGTAGAGCGCGTTGCGTTGTTGCAGCAATGTGGAGAAGATCCAGCCTGAAATGAACAAGATGCCGAACAGCAGCATCGACTCATACAGGATGCTGCCGAAGCGGCGTTTTAGCGACGGTGTCTGCGGCATCGTCGCTGCCTTGTTGGCGGTGGATGGCGCGGAGCGATCCAAGGTAATTATTTAACTGCCGGAGCAAGGCTTGGCGCCGGCGCCGATGGCGGCACGGTGGCGGCGGTGGCTTGTTCCGCAGGCGCAGCTGCTGGTGCCGGTGCCAATGCTGGTGGCGCCAGTTGGGCCGGCATCGCCGGTTTGTTTTTATTGAGCGTCGCCGGCGGCATTGTCGTTACGCGCTTGTGGCGTGGCGTTGCCTGTTCGGCCAGCTCTTTCTTTTGCTCTTCCGATAATTGCTGGTACTGCTGCCAGCGTAGTGCGCGCTGTTCGGTATCGAGTTTGTTGGCGCGTGCATAGTTCTCGCGCGCAATGCGGCGCTGCTCCGGCGTCAGCGTTACCCAGCCGCGCATCCTGGCTTGCAATCTTTCCTGCTCGGCAGGCGTCATGCTGGCGTAGCGGCCGCTGATTTCCAGCCACTTCTTGCGGGTCGTCGGCTTCAGTTTGTCCCAATCGGATGCCAGCGGCGCCAGTATGTGTTGCTGGACTGCCGTCAATTCCTTCCAGGACGGCGTAGCGTTGCCGACCACCTTGGTCATCTTGGGTGGCGTATTGGCGACGACTGGCGATGCGATTTCGGCGGCGACCGGCCTTCCTGCTGCGTGAGTCGGAATCACCGGGCCGAGCACTGCCAGCGCAGCACCGGTAACGAGCAGGGCGAAGGCTGCGCCGATCAGGCGTTTGGTGCGGCTGCTGAGTACTCGCCGGTCACCCTGGTTGGATGGGGAGGTTGCCGTCATTGGTCTTGCTGCTGAGCGAGGTAAGCGCTAAAGCCGCGATCCAGATAGGCCGAAGGCGGCAACTCGTCCGAGAGTACCGCGGCGTCGATGTCGGCGGCAGCAGCAATCCGATGTTGTTGTTCAAATTGATACAGTCCGGACAGCAACACCATGCCGGCTACGATCGGCGCGGCAACGCCAAAGCGCACCAGCCACGACAGCGGATCGCTGAAAAAATTGCCGGCATGCCCTGCCAGCACGCCTTGGCGTGCGAGAACCCGGGTCGGCGCGTCTTTTTTCTTGCGTGCCAAGGCAGCCTTTCGCGCTGCAGCCAGGCGATCGACGGTCGGGGCGGGCAAATTGTCGAGGTTTTCAT
This sequence comes from Collimonas sp. NPDC087041, assembly GCF_044745265.1. NCBI lineage: Bacteria > Pseudomonadati > Pseudomonadota > Betaproteobacteria > Burkholderiales > Oxalobacteraceae > Collimonas > Collimonas sp. NPDC087041. Next base: position 195,038 of record NZ_JBIUZX010000005.1, on the reverse strand, counting down.
TGAGTGCGTGGCGCACTTTGAAAGCGTAGTTGATTTCTTTGCTGTTCATAAACTGATTCCTTTGGCCTTCAGCGACTGAGCCAGAGTGTGCGTTGCACGAGAGCAGTGCGTCTTCACGCTGCCTTCCGAGCATCCCATTGCGGCCGCGGTCTCGGCAACATCCATGTCCTCCCAATAACGCATAAGGAAGGCTTCTCGTTGACGCGCCGGCAGCTTCTGTATCTCCTGATCGATCATATTAAGAATTTGCTCACGTTCCAGCTTGTTTGCGCTGGACTCCGTGGCTTGCGAATCCTCTTCTGATTCGAAGGTTTCCAGCACATCGTAGTCTTCATCGCTGGCATTGTTGCGTCCCATGCTGGAGAACAGGCTGACCCAGGTATTTCGGACTTTTTCTCGACGGAAATAATCATGGATAGTGTTCTGCAGGATGCGCTGGAACAGCATCGGCAGTTCTGCCGCGGGTTTGTCGCCGTATTTTTCTGCCAGTTTGATCATGGCGTCCTGGACTATATCCAGGGCAGATTCGTCCTTGCGGACAGCGTAAGCGGCCTGCTTGAAAGCGCGGCGCTCGACGTTTTCAAGGAAATCTGAAAGTTCTTTATCTGTGGCCATGCTTCGGGGCGGATTGGGTCATGAGCTACCTACTGCTTGTTCAAAATTCTACAGCTTACCCGCAGAAGCGGTTAAGCGTTGGTCGGACCCCGATATTGGCTGGCTGATGCCTGCTGCCGTTGGCCTGCCGGGAAAGCCAGTTAAGTGGTTCGTAACCTAAAGTAACGATAATTTACTTTAATTTCCGGGCTGGCCGAATGCTAGCAAAAAAGACGTTGTTTGTGGGATGTTTGTGTGCAAATCTGCAGCAAAACGCATGATTTAACGTCGATTTCATGTAAATTGGCTTGACCGAAATGAAACTACGGATTATGGTATCAATCCACTTCAGAACCCTGAAATGGACCCCAGTCTGTTCGCTGACAGCCCAAGATGTTGCTCAACGGACAGGCATGCTTCACATTTGTAAGCTGTTTGCTCTAACCCGTGCCACAAGCGCGAGAAATAAGCTACGGCGTAAACAGGAATTTCGGCCGAACGAGTAGCGTTTAGCGCCATTTTGAATCGTATCTACGGCTACGCAACGGAATGACGTGATCGCACAAAGAAGGGACGCCGTCGCACTGGTACGCTCCGCCATTTCGTCAGGAAAGAGCATCCGATCAATTTCCAATGGACCTTGAAAGGATCTAGTAAATGAGCAAAGACACAAACTTGCCTGTCACCGGCGCGGAAATTCTCGTGCGCTGCCTGGCGGAAGAGGGAGTCGAACACGTGTTCGGTTATCCCGGTGGCGCTGTGTTGTACATCTACGACGCCATTTTCCAGCAAGAAAAATTCCAGCACATCCTGGTTCGTCATGAGCAAGCTGCGATTCACGCAGCCGATGCCTATTCCCGCAGTTCGCAGAAGGTTGGCGTGGCTATCGTCACGTCCGGTCCTGGCGTCACCAATGCGGTGACCGGCCTGGCCACGGCCTATATGGACTCGATCCCGATGGTGGTGATTTCGGGTCAGGTGCCGTCTTACGCGATTGGCGAGGATGCTTTCCAGGAGTGCGACACAGTCGGTATTACACGCCCGTGCGTCAAGCACAACTTCCTGGTCAAGGATGTCAAGGATTTGGCATCGACCATGAAGAAGGCGTTCTATATCGCCAGCACCGGCCGTCCCGGCCCTGTGCTGGTTGATATTCCAAAAGACATCACCATGCACCGGCACGTTTTCGAGTATCCGAAGGAAATCGAAATGCGCTCGTACAAGCCGGTCGACAAAGGTCACGCAGGCCAGATCCGCAAGGCAGTGCAATTGCTGCTGACTGCCGAGCGGCCGATGATTTACGCCGGCGGCGGCGTGATCCTGGCCAATGCTGCGCCTGAGCTGAACAAGCTGGTCGATCGCCTCGGCTATCCGTGCACCAACACCTTGATGGGTCTTGGCGGCTACCGGTCGTCGAGCGACAAGTACGTTGGCATGCCCGGCATGCACGGCACTTACGAAGCCAACATGGCGATGCAGAACAGCGATGTGCTGATTGCGATCGGCGCTCGTTTCGATGACCGCGTGATCGGCAATCCAAAACACTTTACGTCGGCCACCCGCAAGATCATCCACATCGATATCGATCCATCGTCGATTTCCAAGCGCGTCAAGGTAGACATTCCGATTGTCGGCAACGTCAAGGATGTGCTGCAGGAACTGCTGGCACAACTCGATGCAGCTGAAACCAAGCAGAATGCGCCGGCCTTGTCCAACTGGTGGAAGCAGATCAATGAATGGCGCTCCCGCGATTGCCTGAAGTTTGCCGATTCGAGCGAAGTGATCAAGCCGCAGTCCGTGATCCAGAAGGTATGGCAGATTACCGACGGCGACGCGTTCATCACCTCGGATGTCGGCCAGCATCAAATGTGGGCCGCGCAGTACTACGGTTTCGACAAGCCGCGGCGCTGGATCAATTCCGGTGGCCTGGGCACCATGGGTGTCGGCTTACCGTACGCGATGGGCGTGCAGATGGCGAACCCTGGTTCGACCGTGGCTTGCATCACCGGCGAAGCGTCGATCCAGATGTGCATCCAGGAACTGGCTACCTGCAAGCAGTATCACCTGACACCGAAGATCATCCTGTTGAACAACCGTTTCCTCGGCATGGTCCGCCAATGGCAGCAGATCGATTACGGTTCGCGCTATTCCGAGTCGTACATGGATTCGCTGCCGGACTTCACCAAGCTGGCTGAGTCGTTCGGCCATGTCGGCATGAAGATCGAGAAGCCGGGCGACGTCGACGGCGCACTGAAAGAGGCATTTGGCATGAAGGATCGTCTGGTATTCATGAATTTCATTACGGATCAAACCGAAAACGTCTGGCCGATGGTCAAGGCGGGCAAGGGCTTGACTGAAATGTTGCTCGGTTCGGAGGATCTGTAATCATGCGCCATATCGTTTCTGTATTGCTGGAAAATGAACCAGGCGCCTTGTCGCGCGTGGTCGGCCTGTTTTCCGCCCGTGGTTACAACATTGAGACATTGACGGTCGCACCGACCGAAGACGCCACCTTGTCACGCATGACCATCGTGACAAGTGGTTCGGATGACGTGATCGAACAGATCACCAAGCATCTGAATCGTCTGATCGAGGTCGTCAAGGTGGTCGATCTGACCGAAGGCGCGCACATCGAACGCGAGCTGATGTTGATCAAGGTGCGTGCGGTCGGCAAGGAACGCGAGGAAATGAAGCGTACCGCCGATATTTTCCGTGGCCGCATCATCGACGTGACAGACAAGTCCTATACCCTGGAATTGACAGGCAACAAGGGTAAGCTGGACGCGTTCATCGATTCGATCGATCGCGCAGCGATCCTGGAAACCGTCCGTACCGGCGGTTCAGGCATCGGTCGCGGCGAGCGCATTCTCAAGGTTTAAGCAAGCAAAGAACATCGCGTTGAGACGACGCAAGAAGAGTTGTCGCTCAACGTATTCCCATCACTGAATCACATATATACATAGGATTAAAAATGAAAGTTTTCTACGACAAAGACAGCGACCTCTCCCTGATCAAAGGCAAGAACGTTGCCATCATCGGTTACGGTTCACAAGGCCACGCCCACGCTCAAAACCTGAACGACTCCGGCGTGAAAGTTACCGTCGGCCTGCGCAAGGGCGGCGCATCGTGGGACAAGGCAAAGAACGCCGGTCTGAACGTTGCTGAAGTCAACGACGCAGTCAAGGCAGCCGACGTCATCATGATCTTGCTGCCGGACGAAAACATCGCCCAGGTTTACTCGGAAAACGTCGCACCGTACGCCAAGCAAGGCGCAACGCTGGCATTCGCCCACGGTTTCAACGTACATTACGGCCAAGTCGTGCCACGTGCCGACCTCGACGTCATCATGATCGCGCCAAAGGCGCCAGGCCACACTGTTCGTGCGACTTACACCCAAGGTGGCGGTGTGCCGCACCTGATCGCCGTTTATCAAGACAAGTCCGGCAGCGCCCGTGACATCGCCTTGTCGTACGCAACCGCCAACGGCGGTGGCCGTGCCGGCATCATCGAAACCAACTTCCGCGAAGAAACCGAAACCGACCTGTTCGGCGAACAAGCCGTTCTGTGCGGTGGCGCAGTTGAACTGATCAAGGCTGGTTTCGAAACCCTGGTTGAAGCCGGTTATGCCCCTGAAATGGCGTACTTCGAATGCTTGCACGAACTGAAGCTGATCGTTGACCTGATCTATGAAGGCGGCATCGCCAACATGAACTACTCGATCTCCAACAACGCTGAATACGGCGAGTACGTCACCGGCCCACGGATCGTTACTGAAGACACCAAGAACGCCATGCGTCAGTGCCTGAAAGACATCCAGACCGGCGAATACGCGAAGAGCTTCATCCTGGAAAACAAGGCCGGCGCACCAACCTTGATCTCCCGTCGTCGTATCACTGCAGAACACCAGATCGAGCAGGTTGGTGAGCAGCTGCGCGGTATGATGCCTTGGATCAAAAAGAACAAGATGGTCGATCAATCGAAGAACTAATCAAAATCGATTAGATTAACTTTGATGACAAAAAGGGACGGCAATGCCGTCCCTTTTTTATTGCTCTTTTTAAATGTGAAAATGGAAGCGATTGACCGGCAACCTCACATTGATTAGATTGTCATATGATTAATCGTAACGTTTTTATTTAATAGGCAACATGGCAACCAACACTATCGGAAGCAGGTTCGGCAAGCCTGATCGCGGCTGGCGCGAGCGTCTGTACACGATTATTTTCGAAGCCGATACCGAAGCCGGGCGGCGTTTCGATACTGCCTTGCTGCTGGTCATCGTGCTGAGCGTGGCAACCGTGATCATCGACAGTGTCGGCGCAGTGCGTTCGCGCGATTTCGTGGTGCTCAACATACTGGAGTGGCTATTCACGATACTGTTTACTGTCGAGTATGTGGTGCGCCTGATGTGCGTCAAGCGGCCGTTACGCTATGCGCTGAGTTTGTTCGGCATTATCGATCTGCTGTCTATCTTGCCGACTTACCTGGCGATCCTGCTGCCGGAGTTCCATTTCCTGATTGATGTGCGCCTGTTGCGCATGCTGCGGGTATTTCGCGTACTCAAGCTGCCGCGCTATTTCGATGAGTCGCAGGTGCTGCTTCAGGCATTGCGCAACAGCCGCCACAAGATCATGGTGTTCCTAGGCGTGGTGCTGATCATGAGTGTGATCCTGGGCACCATCATGTATGTCATCGAAGGGCCGGAGAATGGCTTCACCAGTATTCCGGTCGGCATGTACTGGTCGATTGTTACCCTGACGACCACCGGTTACGGCGACATTCATCCGAAAACTCCGTTGGGGCAGCTGATTACTTCCTGTGCGATGTTGCTGGGCTACGGCATCATTGCCTTGCCCACCGGGATTGTCGGGGTCGAGCTGGCGATGACGATGATGAAAGGAACACCGACCACGCGCACCTGCACCAATTGCCTGACAGAAGGGCACGAAGCGGATTCGCTGTTTTGCAAACATTGCGGAGAGAAGCTGGAGCCCTATCAATACGACGCGGCAGCGGCCGGGACGGAGCCGCCTGATATGGCGGGCATGCGAGAGCGCATGGAGCGTAGCTTGCGTGCCGATCCTCGCAAGAAATGAACTAGCCGCGCTCAAGTGGCCATTCCCCAGGGCCATCGGGCAGTCTTGCATTAGCTGCTGACTGCAGGCAATATTGCCATCGAACTAATTCGACGGAATGCACTCGAAGAGTGCTTTGCAAATTTATTGCAACCTTATTGTTGTGCACTCTTTGAGGCGGATTTCCGGTCCTGCTTCACTTTTTCCTGGAGAATGATATGTCGCGATCACGCAAATTGATGTTGTCGTCCCTACTGGCTGCCACCGGTTTCGCCGCCCATGCCCAGGCCCCCGCGCCAGCGCTGTCCAGCGGCACGCTGGTCATCGTGCCGGCCTACGGCGAAGTCAAGCACGCCAACGACCAGGTGCGGATTACTTTCAATGTCGAAGAGCAGGATAAGGACAAGGCAGCTGCCGCTTCACGCGTCAACCTGAAGATGAAACAGGGTACCGATATCCTGAAGCGCCAGGATCCGCAGGCGATCCTGCAGACACGCGGCTACTACACCTATCCGGTTTATCCAGAAGATCAGCCGCAACCGCGCGGCAACGCCAACAAGCCGCGCCAGCCGACTGGTTGGCGAGTCGGGCAATACCTCGATGCGACCACGACCAATTTGAACAACCTGCCAAAGACGGTGGCAGCAGTACAAAGCGTCCTGGGATTGAACGGCCTGTATTTCGGCTTGAGCGACGCCACCAGCAAGAAGCTGGATGACCAGCGCATCGCTGCAACTTACCAGAACCTGACGGAGCGGATTACCTCGATCGCGCATGCGATGGGCCGCAATGTATCGGATGCGGTCATCGATACGGTCGATTTTGAAGGCTCTGGCAACTACGCTCAGGAAGCCGCTGCGCCCAAGGCCATGATGATGCGCGCCGCTTCGATGAGTGATGCGGCGCCGGTGGAAGAGCCTAGCTTCGAGCCGGGTGAAACCACGTTGAACATGCGCGTGGTGGGTAAAGTCCGTTTCAAATGAAGCCCGGCGCCATCTTCTGCACGGTGTTTGCGGCAACGCTCGCATTGAGCGCCTGCAAGCCGTCTGCGCCGTCTCCGGAAATATTCAAGACGCAAACCGACGCGCTCGAAAAGGCCAAGGGCGTTGAGAAACAGTTGCAGCAAGCCGAGGAGAGCCGGCGGGCGGCAGAAGAAGAGCAGCAAAAGTGACGAAGTGAAAAAGTGACGAAGTGATAAAGGGCTGCGGCGTTTATCCGTCGCGGCCCCTCAGCTGGGAAATGACTGGTATATTGTCTAATTGAAAATTAATTTGCCATTATTTCCCACGTCAATAAAATCGAGCGAAATGCCCGGCCTTTTTATACAATGCCAGGGCAATGTTTCTTTCGATGAACGTTAGTTTCCTCTAGTATCATGCAGACGATCTGTTTCATCGACGATCCAGTCATTGACTAATCAGCAAATAATGCAGCGTTGGGCAGCGAGTCCGGCTTTACCTTTGGGTTTTGCCGTCAATTGGCTTTAATTTGGCCAGCAGCCGCTTTTTGACGGGCGATTGCTGCCGAAATGCAGAAGCTTAGATTTCTTTCCGGCTCGACTAGAACTAAAATAGCCACGCTTTCAAATTTCCAACATTTATCAAGATAATCCGGAGTGCAGTTGAATAATTATCCCCATCCTATTATTGCCCGCGAAGGCTGGCCGTTCCTTGGCATCGCATTTGCGGTCGCATTGCTGATCACGCTGTTTTCGCCGGCCTGGTCGCTGCCATTCTGGATTATTGCGCTATTCGTATTGCAATTTTTCCGTGATCCTGCCCGTGTGATCCCACAACAGCCCGGCGCCGTGCTGTCGCCAGCCGATGGCCGTATCGTGGTGGTCGAGAAAACCATGGATCCGTATGCCAATCGTGAAGCACTGAAGATCAGCGTTTTCATGAATGTGTTCAATGTGCATTCGAACCGCGCTCCGGTCGACGGCAAGATCGAGAAGGTCCAGTATTTCCCGGGCAAATTCGTGAATGCCGATCTCGACAAGGCATCGATTGAAAATGAACGCAACGCCTTGGTCATCACTGCCGCCAACGGCCAGACCGTAACCTGCGTCCAGGTTGCCGGCCTGATCGCTCGCCGCATCCTGTGCTACGTCAAAGTCGCAGACGTGCTGGCGCGTGGCCAGCGCTATGGGTTTATCCGCTTCGGCTCGCGCGTTGACGTTTATCTGCCGCTGACGGCGACACCGAAGGTGGCTGTCGGCGACAAGGTGTCAGCTACTGAAACCATCCTGGCCGAATTCTAAGAATACGTTGTTTGCGTTGTTTGCATTTTGAGTTGATTGAAACGGAACTTACATGGCCACATTCAAGCGCCGTAAAGCGAAAAGCAGTGCCGCACAGTTCCCTAAGGCGCTGCGCCTGAACAAAAATGTCGAGCGCGGCGGGTATGCAGACGATGAAGTGCCGATGGCGCAAGTCCGACGCCGGCGCGGCATCTATCTGTTGCCGAATGCGTTCACGACAGCGGCGCTGTTTTGTGGCTTTTATGCGATCGTGATGGCGATGAACCTGCGTTTTGACCAGGCTTCGATCGCCATTTTCGTGGCAATGGTGCTGGACAGTCTGGATGGGCGTGTTGCACGCCTGACCAATACACAGAGCGAGTTCGGCGCGCAATATGACAGTTTGTCGGACATGGTGTCGTTCGGCGCTGCACCAGCGTTGGTAGTGTACGAGTGGTCATTGCGCGGCATGGGCAAGCTTGGCTGGTTGGCGGCTTTTGTTTATTGCGCCGGCGGTGCGTTGCGCCTGGCGCGCTTCAATACCAATATCACGGTGGTCGACAAGCGCTATTTCCAGGGCTTGCCAAGTCCCGCTGCCGCAGCGCTGGTGGCCGGTTTTGTCTGGCTGATGGATGATCTCGGTTTCCGCGGCACGTCGTTGAGCTGGGCCGCCTGGGCCATCACCTTGTATGCCGGCCTGACCATGGTCAGCAACGTGCCGTTTTACAGTTTCAAGGATATCAACCTGCGCAAGCCGATGCCGTTCATCGCCGCCTTCCTGGTGGTGCTGGCGCTGGTGGCGATCTTCAGCGATCCGTCGAAGGTGTTGTTCGGCTTGTTCGTGCTGTACGGCCTGTCGGGATTCGGCGTCTATTTCTGGCGCTGGTTCAAGGGCAAGCCGGTCAGCATCGTACAGACGGAACTTGAGCACGACGATAAAGACTAAGAAAAGACCTCTCAAACCTCTGAAGTCATGCTTGTGACATATTGGTAAGGTTAAATGTTGTTAAACCTTACGCTTCAAGCAGCACGGTAGCAAGGCAAGTGGCATCATCCTTTTTCAACTTCTACTGGAGAAAAAAATGGGTTTACTTTCTTTTATCAAAGACGCAGGTGAAAAGCTGCTGGGACATAAACCGGAAGAAGTCGCGGCAGCGCCGAATGTCGAAGAGTTGCAGAATGCAGCGGCAGATGCGATTAAAACCTACGTCGGCACTCAAGGAATTGATACCAGCGGCCTGACGATAGCCTTTGCTGCTGTTTCATCAACTGTCACTGCCGGCGGCGAAGCGCCGGATCAGCAGACGCGCGAAAAAATCATTTTGTGCTGCGGTAACGTCAAGGACGTCAAGGATGTGGTCGACAACCTGACCGTCGCAGAAGCTGCAGACGAGTCGCAATGGTATGACGTGGTCAGCGGCGACAACCTGTCGAAGATTTCCAAACAGTTCTACGGCGACCCGAATAAATACAACGCCATTTTTGAAGCTAACAAGCCGATGTTGAAGAGCGTGGATCTGATTTATCCAGGCCAAAAGCTGCGTATTCCGCCGCTGAGCTGATTTTCCTGCAGCAACAGTAATAACGACACCAGCCGCCCGGTTTTCGCCGGGCGGTTTTTTTACGCCCGGAATTTTGTTATTTTTATACCGGGATCGGGCAAAGTCATTAAAATTGATGGTTTAGTAGACCAATCAGGAGCACAGCATGGCAGCCAACTCACCCGAAAAACTGATCATATTCGACACCACCTTGCGCGATGGCGAGCAATCGCCCGGTGCTTCGATGACCAAGGATGAAAAAATCCGTATCGCCAAGCAATTGGAGCGGATGAAAGTCGACGTGATCGAGGCCGGGTTTGCCGCCGCTTCGCCGGGCGACTTTGAAGCGATCAAGGCGATCGCCGGCATCGTTAAGGACTCCACCGTCTGTTCGCTGTCGCGCGCCAACGATCGCGATATCGCGCGTGCTGCCGAGGCATTGCAGCCGGCCGAGCGCAAGCGGATTCATACTTTCCTGGCGACCTCGCCGCTGCACATGGAAAAGAAGCTGCGCATGACGCCGGACCAGGTGTTTGAGCAAGCCAAGCAGGCGGTGCGCTTTGCCCGCAAGTTTACCGATGACGTTGAATTCAGTCCGGAAGACGGCAGCCGTTCCGACATGGATTTTCTGTGCCGCGTCTTGGAAGCGGTGATTGCCGAAGGCGCGACCACCATCAACTTTGCCGATACCGTCGGTTATGGCGTGCCGGAGTTGTATGGCCACATGTTGAAGACGCTGCGCGAACGGATTCCGAATTCCGACAAGGCGATCTGGTCGGTGCATTGCCATAACGACCTTGGCATGGCGGTTGCCAATTCGCTGGCTGGCGTGATGATCGGCGGCGCGCGCCAGGTCGAGTGCACCATCAATGGCTTGGGCGAACGTGCCGGCAATACGGCGCTGGAAGAAATCGTGATGGCGGTGCGTACGCGGCGCGATTACTTCAATCTCGATATCGGCATCGATACCACGCAGATCGTGCCGGCTTCCAAGCTGGTGTCGCAGATCACCGGTTTTGCGGTGCAGCCGAACAAGTCGGTGGTTGGCGCCAACGCTTTCGCACATGCATCCGGTATTCATCAGGACGGCGTGCTGAAGGCGCGCGATACCTATGAAATCATGCGCGCCGAGGATGTCGGCTGGAGCGCCAACAAGATCGTGCTGGGCAAGCTGTCGGGACGCAATGCGTTCAAGCAGCGCCTGGAGGAGCTTGGCATTGCGCTGGATTCCGAGACCGAGGTCAACGCGGCTTTTGCCCGCTTCAAGGAACTGGCGGATCGCAAGTCGGAAATCTTTGATGAAGACATCATTGCGTTGGTGTCGGACGAACAGCAGTCGCACGATAAGGAACATTATCGTTTTGTCTCGTTGTCGCAGCATTCGGAAACCGGCGAGAAGCCTCGTGCCAAGGTGGTGTTTTCGATTGATGGTAAGGAGTCCAATTGCGAGGGCGAGGGGAATGGGCCGGTGGATGCGATCGTGAATGCGATTGAAACCAAGGTGGCGAGTGGTGCTGAGTTGTTGCTGTTTTCGGTGAATGCGATTACTACCGGGACGCAGTCGCAGGGTGAGGTGACGATGCGTTTGTCGAAGTCTGGGCGGATCGTTAATGGCGTTGGGGCGGACCTGGATATCGTGGTGGCTTCGGCCAAGGCGTATTTGTCGGCACTGAATAAATTGCACTCGAAATCGGAGAAGCTGAATCCGCAGTTGTGATGGGGTTTGATACGAGGCAACCGGCCGTCGGTATTTGATACCACTTGAGGCATAGTTAAATGGGGTCGGAGTTTTTTTTCGGCGGGGGTTTTGCCGAAAATTACTCTGACCCCTTTTAACGGGCCACGGAGTGAGTGCGGCGGTGCACCAGCTGTGTTCATTCGGTGCTACTTAAAACGGTTGCTACTCCGTGGAGGCTTGCCGGGAGCGGCCCGGCAGCCGCTCACTTTTTGCTCCGCCAAAAAGTAAGCAAAAAGGCGGTCGCACAGCCGTTGCCCGCCGCTGGCGGGTTCCCAAATGAGGCGTGCGCCAGTCGGATGGGACACAAACTCGCTGCGCTCAAACATGTGTCCCATAATTCCCGACTGTCGCCCGTCCCATTTGGCAACGTCAGCATGCGAGAAGTCAAAAGCAACGGCAAAAGCAAAAGCCAATTCAAAAGCAACATCAAAACCAACAGCAACATCAAAACCAACAGCAACATCAAAACCAACAGCAACATCAAAACCAACCCCGAGCAGTTAAATGGGGTCGGAGTTTTTTTTCGCGGCCTTTTGCGAAAATTACTCTGACCCCTTTTAACGGACCACGGAGTGAGTGCGGCGGTGCATCGGCAATGAACACGCGTCGTTATCTAATGCGGTTACTACTCCGCAGAAGCTTGCCGGGAGCGGCCCGGCAGCCGCTCACTTTTTGCTTCGCCAAAAAGTAAGCAAAAAGGCGATCGCACAGCCGTTGCCCGCCGTAGGCGGGTTCCCAAATGAGCCGCGCGCCAGTCGGATGGGACACAAACTCGCTGCGCTCAAACATGTGTCCCATAATTCCCGACTGTCACCCGCCCCATTTGGCAACGTCAGCATGCGAAAAGTCAAAAGGAACATCAACGGCAACGTCAAAACCAACCCGCCGTAGTTAAATGGGGTCGGAGTTTTTTTTCGCGGCCTTTTGCGAAAATTACTCTGACCCCTTTTAACGGACCACGGAGTGAGTGCGACGGTGCATCGGCAATGAACACGCGTCGTTATCTAATGCGGTTACTACTCCGCAGAAGCTTGCCGGGAGCGGCCCGGCAGCCGCTCACTTTTTGCTCCGCCAAAAAGTAAGCAAAAAGGCGGTCGCACAGCCGTTGCCCGCCGTTGGCGGGTCCCCAAATGCGCCGTGCGCCAGTCGGATGGGACACAAACTCGCTGCGCTCAAACATGTGTCCCATAATTCCCGACTGTCACCCGTCTCATTTGGCAACGTCAGCATGCGAAAAGTCAAAAGCAGCGGCAACGTCAAAAGCCAGTTCAAAAGCAACATCGAAACCAACAACAACGTCAAAACCAACCCCCGCGCAGTTAAATGGGGTCGGAGTTTTTTTTCGCGGCTTTTTGCGAAAATTACTCTGACCCCATTTAACGGACCACGGAGTAGGTGCGGTGGCGCATCAGTCGTGTTCGTCCGGTGCTACTTAAAACGGTTACCACTTCGTGGACACTAGCCGGGGGTAGCCCGGCAGCTACTCACTTTCTTTGCTTCGCCAAAGAAAGTAAGCAAAGAAAGGCGATCGCACAGCCGTTGCCCGCCGTTGGCGGGTCCCCAAATGAGGCGTGCGCCAGTCGGATGGGACACAAACTCGCTGCGCTCAAACATGTGTCCCATTATTTCCGACTGTCACCCGTCCCATTTGGCAACGTCAGCATGCGAAAAGTCAAAGGCAACGTCAACGTCAACGTCAACGTCAACGTCAACGTCAACGTCAACGTCAAAAGCCTCCGCAGCCTTGCTATTTTTTGCCGCTAATCAGGTTCTCACTCGACTCCAGCTGCGCCCACAGGCGCGCCAGGTAGGGGTCTTGGAAGCCTTCTTTTAGGAGGCCTTCCAGGGTGTGGCGCAGGTAGTCTCTCGCTGGGCCGTATAGGCCGCAGGCGTCGCGTAGGTGGGAGATGACTGTCAGGTCGGGTAGGCGGCCGGCGTAGGCTTCGTGTTGGCGGTTCATGACGAAAGCCAGGGCTTTGATGCGCTGGTTGTTCTGGCCTTTTAGTTGCATCGGCAGCCAGCGCGGCAGGTAGGCGCCGGTCAGCATTTCGCGGCGCCATAGCATTTTTAATTCGGTTTCGATGCTGACTGCTGGAATTCGGAATGCGATGCCGCTACAGCAGCCGCCGCGATCCAGGCCTAACACTAAACCTGGATTATCGTAGGTGCCGCGGTTGATGCGCGAATACAGGTAGAAGCCGCGATGATAGCCGTACAGCATCGCGGGTATTCGCTCGGTATGTTCCACCATCGGATTCCAGATCAGCGAGCCGTAGCCGAACAGCCAGACGTCGCCGCCGGGATCCGGCAGCGATGCCAGTGCAGCCCGCCAGGACGCCTCCAGCGCTGCTTCGGACAGCAGAGAGGGGGCTATCGGGGTGTTGTCAAGGATCGTCCGCAGGCGGTCCTGTTCCAGATCTTCACGCGTGATGCTCATGGCTACAGAATAAGCCAGATCGCGGCCTTGCAACAAGTGCTTTGCCGTTGTTTGTCATTCTTTTAATGGTGGCGTTGCGTTTAACCAATGCCAGCAACGCAGCCAGATGGGAATAGCAGTCGATGGCATCTCGGCAATCACCAAGCCATCAGCGCTTTCCTGGCCGACGGCCTGTAAGCGCAGCCAGCCGTCGCGCTGCAGCGCGTGGCATTCCCCGGCGCCAATCAGCGACTGTACGGCAGTCGTCAGGCCGAGCCATTGATTGGCGCTTTCGCCGATCAGGATATTGCCTTGTTCCGCAACAATCACGGTACCGCGCGTGGCATAGAACATGGTGGCTTGATCGCGACCGAGCCGGATGCGGGATGTGGTGTAGCGGTCGTCGCTGGCGGTGGTTTGCATGGCCATTTCCTTGATGAAGAACAGGTCTCCAGCGTAGCCGTCGTGGACGCGCCGGAACAGGCACAGCGGAGCGCTATCTGTTGCGCAACAGATAGATGCGGGCCTTATCTGTTATCGTCCGATTAGGCTGTTTCTGTATCTGTTCTGTTTTGCCGAGATGCTCCACTATTCAAGCAATCACTATCTTCATGGACCGAACACCTTTCTCGATGTCTCCATCTCCCGCATCGTCGCTACTGTACCGGCGCCTGGCTGAACATTATCTGGCGGCGATCCAATCCAAGGCGCTGGCGCCGGGCAACCGCATGCCATCGGTGCGCGACCTGATGCGGCAGCACCAGGTCAGCCTGTCGACCGCATTGCAAGCCTTGCGCCATCTGGAGCAGGGCGGCTGGCTGGAGGCGCGTCCGCGCTCTGGTTATTTTGTGCGTCAGGCGCGGCGGCAGGTGTTGCCGTTGAACGATGAGTCAAGTCTTTTGGAGCCGACGGCACTGATGCCGGCTCAATATGTCGGCATTCACGAGCGGGTATCGGAAGTCATTGCGCAAGGGCGCAAGCATCCGGTCACGTTCGATTTCAGCAGCGCCACCTGCGCGCCGGAACTGTATGCGGTAGAAGCGTTGAAAAATGCTTCCATCCGTGCCTTGCGGCGCCATCCGACCGTGCTGACCAGCATGATGTCGCATAACGGCAACCAGGCTTTTCGGCAAGTGCTTGCCAAGCGCAGCCTGGGTATCGGCATCAAGGTCGTGCCGGAAGAAATCATTGTCACCCACGGCTGCATTGAGGCGATCAACCTGGCGTTGCGTGCCGTGGCGCAGGCAGGCGACATGATCGCGGTTGAGTCGCCGACTTATTACGGTCTGCTGCAAGTGCTGGAAAGCCTGGGCATGCGCGCTCTCGAAATTCCCACCAGTCCGCGCACCGGCATCTCGATAGAGGCGTTGCAACTGGCGATTGAGACATATCCCGATATCAAGGCGGTGGTGGTGGTGCCGCATTTGCAGAATCCTCTCGGCAGCATCATGCCGGATGCACACAAGGCGCGTTTGGCCGAGCTGTGCGAGCAGCATGGAATGGCTGTGATCGAAGACGATTCGTATGGCGACCTGGTTGCCGATACGACATCGGCAACTGCATTAAAAGCCTGGGACCGCAGCGGCAATGTGATTTACTGTGCCTCGCTCAACAAGGTGCTGGCGCCGGGCATGCGGCTGGGCTGGATGATTGGCGGCCGCTGGCAGGCGCGGCTTGAAATGCTCAAGTTCGCGCATACCCGCGCCAACGAGGAGTGGGCGCAGATTGCCGCCGCCGATTTCATGGGCTCGCCAGCCTACGATCGTCATTTGCGGCGTTTGCGCGAAACACTGCGAGGGCAGTGCGAACGAACCGCCGAAGCGATCGCTACGTATTTTCCGGTCGGTACGCGGGTCAGCATGCCGCAGGGTGGCACGCTATTGTGGGTGGAATTGCCGCAGCAGTTGTCGTCGAAAGCCTTGTTCGAGGCGGCGTTGCAGGAAGGGATCAAGGTCGCTCCCGGCTTGATTTTTTCCAACTCGCATCGCTTCGACCACTTCCTGCGGCTTTGCTGCGGCCAGCCGTTTTCACCGCATATTGAACAGGGGATAAAGCGGCTTGGCGAGATTGTCAGCGAGCTGCTGCACAAGCGCGGTGATGTCAGCGCAACCGCAACCGAGCAGTTGGTCGTATCCAGATAATCAAGTAGGCGCCAATGCCGTTGGTAGGGTGGGCACTTGTGCCCACGCGGAAGATCGCTTAATCAATGAATGAGCTCAGGGTGGGCAGAAAATCTGCCCACCCTACGTTCTGCTGCATGCGATGCAACTACTTCGAGTCCACTATCTTTTCCACTTGCGCAGCCAGCGGAATCGGCGCTACCGCACCATAGCCGGTAGTCGACAAGGCGGCACATACATTGGCATAGCGGGCGGCTGCGAATGGATCGTCGCCAGCTACCAGGCGCGCAATGAAGGCGCCGCCAAAGCAATCGCCGGCGCCGGTGGCGTCGAGCGCATCAACTGTGTAGGCCGGCACCAGGCGGCGTTCTTCGCGAGTGGCGACGTAGCAGCCTTCGGCGCCCAGCTTGAAAGCGATCAAGCCGACGCCGTACGCCTGCAGTGCATCGACAATCGCATCGCGGTCGTCGAGTCCGGTGAGGATGCTGACATCGTCCCAGCTTGGCAAGCAGATATCGCACAGCGCGAACGCTTCACGCATTTTTTCTCGGGCACGTTCCAGTGGCCATAATTTCAGTCGCAGGTTGGTGTCGAGCGAAGTACGCACGCCATGTTTGCGTGCATGTGCCATTGCGGCCAGGCCGGCATCGCAAGCCGATGCACTGATCGCCAGGCTGATGCCGGACAGATGCAACAGCTTGGCGTCGGCGATGGCCTGCAACGGCAGTTGCGCACTGGTGTAACGGCTGGCGGCGGAACCTGCGCGCAGGTAGTCGAAGTGATGGCCGTCCTTGTCGTGCGAAACGAAATAGACGCCGCTGGCCGCTTGCTGATCGTGGAGCACATGCGTGGCGTCGACTTGTTCAGCCTGCCACAGATTGCGCAGCTGCTGCCCGAAATGATCGTTGCCAAGCGCGCTGATATAGCCGGTTCGTGCGCCTTGGCGCGCCGCCGCGATACAAAAGTTGGAGGTGTCGCCGCCGAAACCCTGCAAATACATGCGTGCATCGTCGGCGCGCTGGTTGAACTCCACCATTGCTTCGCCATAGGCCAGGATATCTATCGTCATTGCTCTGTCGCCGCCGAAATTAAAAGAATGTCTGGATCACGTCGATCACTTCGTGCTGTGGATTGAGCACGGCAATCTGGCGCCATTTGTCGAAGGTCAGGCAAGGATGCGAAATATCGAAGCCGATCATGTCGCCGACCTTGATGTCGTCGCCCGCGTTGATTTGCAGGTAAGCGTGCTGGTCCATCATGCCGGTCAGTTGCCAATGTGCCGGCGTCGCTGTTGGCGCGGTGCTGCCAGGACGATAGTGGGCGGCAGGCAGTGGCAGGCCGGCGTCAAATGCAGCGTCGCGCTTGCCGAGGGCGATGATGGCTTTGCCGGTTTCGGGAATCGATTGCACATAAGCCCACAGTTGCAATGCCGGCAGCAATTCGGTGCGCATCTTGCGGGCGATCGGATTGCGGGTCTGGATCTGTGCCTGCGCCGCGCGGTAGATACCGACATCGTGGGTCAGGTAGCAACCGGGACGCAACACCACATCCAGCGGCAGGCCGATGTCGGTCTTGGCGAATTCGTCGGCAACCACGTCGTACCAGGCAGAGCCGGCGCCGGTCAGGATCACCGGCTGGCGCGCGGCGCGCTCGGCAAAGCGGCCATCCTTGGCCAGTTGTTTGGTGCATGCCACCGCATGTTGCAGGAAGCTGCGGATATCGGCTTCTTCCTTCAGCACGCCTTCATAGAGCTCGACCCCGGCCAGCACGATGTGATCCGGCCAGCGCGCGATGGCATCCAGCACGGCAGTTTGCTGCTCGGCGTTGCGCACGCCGGTGCGGCCGCCATCGGCGCCCAGTTCCAGCAGCACGTTCAGTTTCTGTTGGCGGCCCTTGAAGAATGCGCCGAGTTGATCGACGCCATCGGCTGAGTCAACCAGGCAGCAAAATTCAAAGGACAGGTCGGCCATCAAATCGGAAATGATCGCCATGTTTTGTTTGCCGACCAACTGGTTGGCCATGATCACGCGTCGCACGCCGTGCTGGTAGGCGACCCGGGTTTGATGGGCGGTAGCCAGTGTGATGCCCCACGCGCCGCCGGCCAGCTGGCGTGCGAACAGTTTCGGCGCCATCGTGGTTTTGCCGTGCGGGGCCAGCTTGACGCCGTATTCGGTGACGAACTGCTGCATCCATTGCAGGTTGTGCGCCATGCGCTCTTCGTACAGCACTGCGGTCGGCAAGCTCAAGTCTTCGCGCAGCAAATTCCAGTTCAGGGCCTTGACCTCGGCGGCGGGCAGGGCTTGTTGAAACGCGCCCAGTCCCTTGTTCAGTGGATCGATGATCGGGTTGGCTGGATCGGCGTGATAGTTTGTAACATTCATGTTGAAGGCCCTCTGTCAGAATTCGTTTGACGTAATCATATCCTTGAATTTACTATATTAAAAGCATGTTACAAAGTATCATGGCGAAATTTTCCAAGACCTTGATGATTCTTATGCAAGGTTCTTTGGGGCAGCAATTGCATCAAATATAGTTTGTTTCTGCGGGGAAATTGAGCAAGGTACGTTGATACGACTCGATCGCCCGCCAAGCACCTTGGACTGACATTGGAGCACATGTCTCATTCATTCGATATCGTGTCGCGCATCGCCGAACGCAGCGGGCAATTGCGCCTGGCTGAGCAAAAGGTGGCGCAGGCGATCCTGGGCGACTTGCCGTTCGCCGCCAGCGCCAGCATCCAGACGCTGGCCAAGCAGGCCGGCGTCAGCGAAGCCAGCGTTA
This sequence comes from Collimonas sp. NPDC087041, assembly GCF_044745265.1. Taxonomy (NCBI): domain Bacteria; kingdom Pseudomonadati; phylum Pseudomonadota; class Betaproteobacteria; order Burkholderiales; family Oxalobacteraceae; genus Collimonas; species Collimonas sp. NPDC087041. Next base: position 176,534 of record NZ_JBIUZX010000005.1, on the reverse strand, counting down.
CGCGTTTCGCCAAAGCCATCGGTTGCCGCGACGTGCGCGAACTGAAGATGAATCTGGCGCAGGCGGCGGCCATTGGTCAGCGTTTCTTGCGCGCCGACAGTCCGGTTGCCGAAAACCAGTTGCCGCAGATCGTCGACACCATTTATGCCGATATCCACAAAGTGCTGGAAGTGAACCGCGCTTTGCTGAGCCAGGAGGCGTTGCAGCAAGCGGCGCAAGCCTTGCTGCAGGCGCGCATGATTTACGCCTTTGGTATGGGCGGCGGCTCGACTATGCTGTCCGATGAGGCACGTTATCGCTTGGTGCGTTTGGGGCGTCCGGTAGCGACCTATCACGATGCCATGTTGCAAAGAATGGTAGCCGCGACACTCGACAAGAACGACGTGGTGCTGGTCCTGTCGACCACTGGCAACGTGCCTGAGCTTAATGCCAACTGCGCGGTCGCCAAGGAATACGGCGTGCGGTTGGTGGCGATCACTGCGCTTGGCTCGCCGCTGGCGGCGATGGCCGATGTGCTGTTGCCGCTGAAGTCGCTGGAAACCGATTTTATTTTCAAGCCGTCGTCGTCGCGCTACGCCATGATGATGGCGCTGGATGTGCTGATGGCAGAGTTGGCGCTGCTACAGAAGGATCATAGCCAGGAGTTGCTGCGGCGCCTGAAATTCACGCTGGATGCGCATCGCGGTGGCAGTAATCGCGAGCCGTTGGGAGATTGAGATGAGTAGTGAAACCAATATGGATTCGAACAACACGGAAGTACACCGTTGCGACACGTTGATCATCAATGCGTCGGTGATTGACGGCAGTGGCAGTGCGCCGTTTGCCGCCGATGTCGCAGTCGATGGAGGGCGCATCGCGCGCATCGCCACCGATGGCTCCTTGCGCAGCTGGCATGCGCTGCAGGTGATAGACGGCGCTGGCAAGGTGCTTAGCCCCGGTTTCATCGACGTCCACACCCATGACGACACCAACGTCATCCGCACGCCCAGCATGCTGCCCAAGTTGTCGCAAGGCGTGACCACCGTGGTGGTTGGTAATTGCGGCATCAGCGCGGCGCCGGTCAGCCTCAAGGCGGAACCGCCGGATCCGATGAACTTGCTGGGCGAAGCCGGCGCGTTCAGCTATCCGACTTTCGCCAGTTACGTCGAAGCCGTCAACCGTGCCCAGCCATCGATCAATGTGGCGGCGCTGGTCGGCCACACGGCCTTGCGCAGCAACCAGATGGATCGCCTCGACCGTGCCGCTACCGAATCCGAAATCGCCGCCATGTGCGCCCAGTTGAGCGAAGCGTTGGCGCATGGCGCGCTAGGCCTTAGCACCGGCCTGGCCTATGGCAATGCAATCAACGCGCCGACTGCCGAAGTGCTGGCCTTGGCGGAGCCGCTGGCCAACGCCGGCGGCATCTACGCGACCCATTTGCGCAGCGAATTTGCCGACATCCTGGAAGCAATGGACGAGGCCTTCCGCATCGGCAAGCATGCCCGCGTGCCAGTCGTGATTTCGCACCTGAAGTGCGCCGGCGTCGAAAACTGGGGCCGTAGCGCCGAAGTGCTGGAAGCCCTGGAGCAGGCGCAACGCTATCAGCCGGTCGGCTGCGACTGCTATCCCTATACCGCCAGCTCGTCGACGCTCGACCTGAAGCAGGTGACCGACACTATCGACATCATGGTGACCTGGTCGGAACCGCATCCGGCGATGGGTGGCAAGCTGCTGGCTGAGATCGCTGCCGAATGGCAGGTCGACCTGATGGAAGCGGCGCGCCGCCTGCAACCGGCCGGCGCCGTCTATCACTGCATGCAGGATGACGACGTCAATCGCATCCTGAGCCATCCGGCCAGCGTGGTCGGCTCCGACGGTTTGCCCAACGATCCGTTGCCGCATCCGCGCCTGTGGGGCGCCTTTCCGCGCGTGCTCGGCTATTACAGCCGCGAACAAAAACTTTTCCCGCTGACGGTGGCGATCCGCAAGATGACGGGTTTGTCTGCCGAACGCTTCGGACTGACGGGGCGGGGGCTGGTGCGCGAGGGCTATTGGGCTGATTTGGTGTTATTTGATCCTGACACTGTGCGCGATGCGGCGACTTTTTCCGATCCGATGCAGCCGGCTGAGGGTATCGAGGCGGTATGGGTGAACGGCGCCTTGTCCTATCTGGGCGGTGTTGAAAAGGCCGCCACCGCATTGCGTGCCGGGCGTTTCCTGGCAAGGCAGGCAGCGGCGCCCGCAGTGGTCGCTTAAATAGGACAGTTTAAATTTTTGTTGTGTTTTTTTATTGGGGGTAGTGATGACAATCAAACGATATGGTGTTGAAGGTGGTTCCGGAACCGGTGGCCAGCATTTGCCGTTCGCACGTGCGGTGGAAGCCGACGGCTGGCTGTATGTGTCCGGCCAGGTGGCGATGGTGAACGGTGAGGTGATCGATGGCGGCATCGTCGCGCAATCGCATCAGACCATCCAGAATGTGCTGGCGATCTTGAAGGAAGCCGGTTATGGTCCGGAACACGTGGTGCGTTGCGGCGTCTGGCTCGACGACACGCGCGATTTCCAGTCGTTCAATCGTGTTTTCAAGGAATACTTCGGCGCCAATCCACCGGCCCGCGCTTGCGTGCAATCGAGCATGGTGGTCGATTGCAAGGTTGAAGTGGACTGCATCGCTTATAAAAAATAAGTGTGGTATCGGCGGAAATGCATGACAACTAATCGAAAATAGTTGCAGAATGACGCCCTTTTGAATTGATGTGGATAGTGCCGGATCGATTTTCCTCGTTTCTCAACCGTTTCACGACAAGTTATTTTGCGTGCGACGATAGGAGAAGCGGGAAGTTCGGGCCGGCAGCGGTTTTTGCGGCGTCAGAAAATAAACCGGATTAAAGGAGGGTTTGATGGAGATGGTTCAGGGAAACATGTTGCTGCTCTATGCAGTGATCGCGGTGATCGCGCTGGTGGTGCTGATCGCCAAATTCAAGATGAATCCGTTCATCGTGTTGATCGTGGTATCGGTGATCTTGGGTCTGGTGGTCGGCATGCCGATGGCCAATATCGTCAAATCGTATGAGACCGGAGTTGGTGGTGCGCTGGGGCATATTGCGCTGGTGGTCGGTCTGGGCACGATGTTCGGCAAGATGATGGCCGAATCTGGCGGCGCCGAGCGCATCGCCAACACGCTGATCGGTGCATTCGGCCCCAAGCGGGTACATTGGGCCATGATGGTGGTGGCGCTGATCGTCGGTTTACCTGTGTTCTTCGAAGTCGGTTTCGTGTTGCTGATCCCGATCGCTTTCAACGTCGCCAAGCGTACCGGCACCAACATGATCATGGTCGGTATCCCAATGGTTGCTGGCCTGTCCGTGGTGCACGGCCTGATTCCACCGCATCCGGCAGCGCTGTTCGCGGTGACCGCCTACAACGCCGACATCGGCCGCACCATCATGTACGCATTGATCGTCGGCATACCAACCGCCATCATCGCCGGTCCGTTGTTTGCCAAGTTGATTAGCCGCTTCGTTGTACCTAATCCTGACAATCCACTCATTGCACAATTCGTCGAAGAAAACAAGAAGCGTGAACTGCCAGGTTTCGGCATCACCATCTTCACTATCCTGCTGCCGGTGGCGCTGATGCTGATCGGTAGCTGGGCTGACTTGTTCTTTACTCCGAAAACCTTCGCCAACGATTTCCTGCGCCTGATGGGCAATTCGGTGATCGCGCTGTTGATTGCAACGCTGGTCAGCTTTTATACCTTCGGCAAGGCGCGCGGCTTTGATCGTGAATCGATCCTGAAATTCACTACCGAGTGTTTGGCGCCGATCGCCGGCATCACCCTGATCGTGGGCGCCGGCGCCGGTTTCGGCCGCATCCTGATCGACGGCGGCGTCTCCAAGGCTATCGTCGAACTGGCCAACAATGCGCATTTGTCGCCATTGCTGCTGGGCTGGTTCGTCGCCGCGCTGATCCGGGTTGCTACCGGCTCCGCTACCGTCGCGATGACGACAGCCTGCGGCATTGTCGCCCCGATCGTCACGGCTGGCGGCGTTGCAGTCCGGCCGGAACTGATGGTGCTGGCTACCGGCGCCGGTTCGCTGATCCTGTCGCACGTTAATGACGGCGGTTTCTGGCTGGTCAAGGAGTACTTCAACATGACCGTGGCAGAAACCTTCAAGACCTGGACTGTGTGCGAAACCATCATTTCGGTGGTGGCCTTGTTGCTGACGCTGGGCTTGGCGACGGTAGTCTGATTTATTGGCGTTTTAAGCCGGTATCTTGAAAACGGCTCGCAGAACTTTGGTTCTGCGAGCCGTTTTGCTTTTAGGGCAGCGTAGCGTGCATCGAAATCGATAAAAATTGTAAATTTACCTATTTATTAAGTGCGTGGTGGCAACAAACGGCGATATTCATGGTATTAAAGCGGCTGCAGTTTTGCGAAATACCAGACTATCCGTCGTTATTTGGGAGTGCGGATAAATAAAGCAGGACTGCAGGTAAGCAAAAAATCCTAAAACCACAATGCCAATTACCAATCAAGCCATGAAAATTCTGAGAAAATTTTTGTTCGCGCTGGCCGCGACTTTTATTGCTGCGACGTGCGCCGCGCAAACTGCGCAAACCCAGGCCGAAATCAAAGCTGCGGCCGATGAGGCCAACAAAGCCATGGTGCAGGGCCCTGCGAAAATCGAATTCAAGGATCAGGCTACTTTCTCGCTACCGCAGGGTAACGGCTTCGTGCCGGCTGCCGCCGCGGCGCGTTACTTGCGCGCGGTTGGCGATGTGGTGGATGATAAATCGCTGGTTGGCGTGATTGTGCCGACTGCCGAGAAGGCAAATTGGCTCGTCGTCGTCGCTTTCCAGAAGGACGGCTATGTACGTGACGACGATGCCCGCGACTGGAAGGCCGACGATATGCTGAAAAGCTTGCGCGATGGCACAGAGCAGGCGAATGCGGCGCGCAAGGAGCGCGGTATTCCAGAGATCGAGGTTGGTGGATGGGCCGAAGCGCCAACCTATGATTCGACAACGCACCATCTGGTCTGGTCGGTGATCGTGCGGGGCAAGGGCGAGGCTGCCAACAGCGCGCAGACCGGCGTGAATTATCGCACCCTGGCATTGGGCCGCGATGGCTACCTCACCCTGACGATGATCACCGACCTGTCGGCGCTGGCGGCGGACAAGCCGATTGCCGACAACCTGCTGGCTGCCATCGACTATCACGACGGCAAGCGCTATGCCGATTTCAGCGCTTCAACCGACCATGTCGCCGAATACGGCCTGGCCGCCTTGGTGGTTGGTGTCGCCGCCAAGAAAATCGGCCTGATTGCGGTGATTGCTGCATTCGCGGCGAAATTCTTCAAGATCGGTTTGCTGGCAGTGGTGGCGTTCGGCGCTGCAATCAAGCGTTTCTTCAAGCGTGAACCGAAGCCGGCAGCGCCCGTGGCGACGATGGATCAAACTGACGAGTCGCCGTTTGCGCCGCCGCAGTTTACGCATTCCGCGCCTGACCTGAAAGCCGATCGTCCGGCGGACGTCAAAGATCCGGCCAATCATACGTAAAGTAGCGTTTTATGACCAAACTGCTATTCCTTCTACTGGGCGGCCTGAAGCTCGGCAAGATACTGACGACGTCCGGCACCATGCTGCTGTCGATAGCGGTCTATGCCATGTTCTATGGCTGGCCCTTTGCGGTCGGTTTTGTGCTGCTGTTGTTCGTACATGAAGCCGGGCATTATCTGGCGGCCCAGCGACGCGGCCTGGCGGTCGGCGCGCCGACCTTCATCCCGTTCGTCGGCGCCTGGATCCAGATGAAAGAGATGCCGCACGATGCGGAAACGGAAGCCTATGTCGGCCTGGCTGGCCCGCTGGTTGGAACGGCGGGGGCGCTGGCCTGCTATTTTGTCGCGCGCTGGTATGACAGCAATCTGCTGCTGGCTTTGTCGTATGCGGGATTCTTCCTGAATCTGTTCAACATGATTCCGATCTCGCCCTTTGATGGTGGCCGCATCACCGCCGTGCTTTCTCCGCGCATATGGTTTGCCGGTGTTCCGGTGCTGATCGCCTTGTTTGTGTATCGTCCGACCCCGCTGCTGATCATAGTCGTGATCCTGGCGCTGCCGCAACTCAAGAAGGCCTGGAATTACGACGCTTCCAGCCCCGAAAACCAGCGCTATTACGGCATCGAGCCGTCGATAAAGGCGACCTACGCGTTTTATTACCTGGCGTTGCTGGCGTTCCTGGTGATGATGACGCATGGCGTGCATGACATGCTGGCGCCGGTTCATAACGGTTTGCTCTAGCGTCTTCGCCGTCTGCACACGCCGCCCGACCAATGCGGTGGCGTGTTGCAGTGACGGTACTCCCGATTTGAAATTTCCCCTTCCTGCAGCTTGTCACTCTCGCGTCACATTGCGTCTCTACAATGAATAATGACATATTGGTAAGCGCCAAAGCTTGTTCATTGTAATTTTCCTCACTTTCCCGACCGGATCATGACCTTTCCATTGCTCAATCGCGAACTCGGCGTACTCGCCTTCAATGAACGCGTCCTGGCGCAAGCCGAAGACCCTACGGTACCGTTGCTCGAGCGGCTGCGGTTTGTCTGTATCACCAGCAGCAACCTGGATGAGTTTTCAGAGATTCGCATGTCCGGCCTGCAAGAGCAGATCCGGGTTGCGGTGGATGGCGTGACGCCGGATGGGATGTCGCTGCAGCATGCCTACAGCACCATCAGCGACCGCGCCCAGAAACTGGTGGCGCGGCAGTATGCCCTGTTCAACGAGGTGCTCTTGCCGGCCTTGAATACCGAAGGCATCGCCTTCTATCAAGAGTCGGAATGGGACGATCAGCAGACCGCCTGGGCGCATGAATTTTTCAAGACAGAGCTGTTGCCGGTGCTGACGCCGATCGGCCTGGATCCGGCACATCCGTTTCCGCGCGTGCTTAACAAGAGCTTGAATTTCGCGGTCAAGCTGAGCGGCAAGGATGCCTTTGGCCGCGAGACCGAGCTGGCGATTGTCCAGGCGCCGCGCGTGTTGCCGCGGCTGGTGCGGATGCCTGAGCATCTGTCGAAGCACGCTTACGGTTTTGTCTTGCTGAGCAGTTTCATGCAGCGCTTTGTCGGCGAACTGTTTCCGGGTTTGTCGATCGGCGGCTGCTACCAGTTCCGCGTGACGCGTAACAGCGACCTGTTTGTCGATGAAGACGAAGTTACCGATTTGCGGCTGGCCTTGCAAGGCGAGTTGCCGACGCGCCAGTTGGGCAACGCGGTGCGCCTGGAAGTCGCGGACGGTACGCCGGCTTCGCTGGTGCAGCGTTTGCTGAATCAGAACGGACTGTCGCCTGGTGATTGCTATCGGGTCAACGGCGCCGTTAACCTGGTGCGTCTGATGCCGTTGCCGGATCTGGTCGACCGGCCCGACCTGAAGTTCACGCCGCACACGCCGGTGCTGCCGAAAACCTTCGTCACTGGCGCTTCGGTCTTCGATGTGATCGATCAGGGTGACGTGCTGCTGCATCATCCGTATGAAAGTTTCCAGCCGGTGCTGGAGCTGCTGCAACAGGCGGCAATTGATCCGGATGTATTGGCCATCAAGCAGACCATTTATCGTACCGGCAACGACTCGCCGCTGATGAGCGCGCTGATGCAGGCAGCCAAGAACGGCAAGGAAGTGACGGTGGTGCTGGAGCTGATGGCGCGCTTCGACGAAGAAACCAATATCGGCTGGGCAGCCAAGCTGGAAGCGGTGGGCGCTCATGTGGTGTACGGCGTGTTCGGTTACAAGACGCATGCCAAGATGTTGTTGATCGTGCGTCGCAAGCGCCACGCCAAGCACACCAAACTAAAGCGTTATGTCCATCTCGGCACCGGCAACTATCATCCGAAAACCGCGCGTCTGTACACCGATTTCGGTTTGATGACCAACGATGACAAGATCTGTGAAGACGTGCATCACGTGTTCCAGCAACTGACCGGTTTCGGCAAACAGGTGCCGCTCAAGCGCTTGTGGCAATCGCCGTTTACCCTGCATGCGAATGTGCTCAATGCGATCCAGAAGGAAGTCGATGCGGCCAAAGCCGGCAAGCAGGGCTACATCATCGCCAAGATGAATGCGTTGCTGGAGCCGACCGTGATCGAGGCGCTTTACCTGGCGTCGCAGGCCGGCGTCAAGATCCAGCTGCTGATTCGCGGCGTGTGTGCGTTGCAGCCGGGCGTGCCGGGCTTGTCGGAAAACATCAAGGTACGTTCCATCATTGGCCGCTTCCTGGAACACCACAGGGTCTTTTATTTTTACGCCGATGGCGAAGAGCATGTGATGCTGTCCAGCGCCGACTGGATGGATCGCAATTTATTCCGGCGTATCGAAACCGCTTTCCCGATCCAGGATAACAAGCTCAAGCGGCGCGTGATTGAGGAAAGCCTGCTGGTGCATTTGCAGGACAATGCCTCCGCCTGGGACATGGATAGCGACGGCAGTTATCGGAAAGCCGACCCCGGCGATGCCACGCCGCTGGTCAGCCAGACCGATCTGTTGACGCGTTTCTGAACAAGGCCGATCATTTGCTGTGCGCTTGCCCGAGCTTGCGCTCCAGCCGGATTTGCAGGCGTTCAAAACAGATGCTCAGGCACCAGTAGACTGCAGCCGCAGCCAGATACAGCGGCAGTGGCCGAAAGGTCACTGCGATCACTTCCTTGGTGGCCAGCATCAGTTCGGTCACGGTGATAACCGAGACCAGCGAGGTGTCCTTGATCAGGCTGATCAGGGTATTGCTCATTGACGGCACGGCGATGCGGATCGCTTGCGGAATCACGATATAGCGCAGCGTCTGCCCATAATTGAGGCCGAGGCTGTAGCTGGCCGACCACTGGCCGTTATGTACGCCCTGGATCGCGCCACGCAGGCTTTCTGACAGATAGGCGCCGGCATTCAGGCTGAGCGCCAGGATACCCGCGGTCAACGGCGAGAAACTGATGCCGATGCTTGGCAGGCCGTAATAAATCACGAAGATTTGCACCAGCAGCGGCGTACCGCGCATCAGGCTGACATAAGCGGTGGCCGGCCATTGCGCCCAGCGCGAAGGCAAGATGCGCGCGATGGCCAATGGAAAGCCGAGCAGCAGCCCGCCCAACATCGATGCAACTGCAAACACCAGGGTATAGCCGACGCCCTTGAACAGGATCGGCGCCGCCTGCAGCAGCAAGTCTAGTATTTCCATATCGTCTTCTATTAAAACTGGCCGATTTTCTTGCTTAAAAAAACATCCCCGCAGTGGGCGGGGATGTTTGGTTTAACGCAAGTGTAGCGCGAATTGCGTGACTGCGATGTTACTGCGCCGATGGTGCTTTGCTAACATCGAAACCGAACCACTTGAAAGAAACCTGCTTGAAGCTGCCGTCTTTCTGGATATCGTCCAGCGCCTTATTCAAAGCGGCTTCAAATTTAGGATTGCCTTTTTGGAAAGGGATGCCGATCTTGTCGATGTCGCCGAAGGTCGCGCCAGCCTTCAAGGGCAGGTTGGAGCTCTTCAGCAGATAGCCGACCAGCAGGCGGTCGTTCAATGCGGCATCGATGCGGCCACTGGCCAGGTCGGCCAGGTATTCCGGTGAGCCAGGATAGGTTTTGACATCAATCCCTGCAACCGCCTTGGCCTTTTGTTCAAAGTTGGTGCCTTGACCCAAGCCGAGTTTGAAGCCCTTCAGCGACTCCAATGTCGGGAAGCTGCGTTTCTCGTCTTTTCTGACGATGAGCTGAGCGCTGGAGTACGTGTAAGGCTGGGAGAAATCGAAAGCCTTTTGACGTGCTTCGGTAATGCCGACCTGATTCAGGATCACGTCATATTTGCCGGCGCCGAGGCCCGCCAGGATGCCGCTCCATTCGGTCGTCGTGAATTCCGCTTTCACACCCAGCTTGGCCGCCAGTAATTTGGCGACATCCACTTCAAAGCCTGTCAGCTCGCCAGTCTTCTGGTCCTTGAAGTTGAATGGCGGATAGTTGCCTTCCATCGCCACTTTCAAGGTACCGCGCGATTTCACGGTATCCAGCAGATCGGCCGCGAACGCATTCAGCGTGACGCTGGTAATCAGTATTGCCGCTGCAATCTTGCTCAGTTTGGACAGTGCTGTAGTCATTTTTTTTCCCTTTGATGGAGAGGATCACGAAAAACCTGCTGCACGCTGCAATCTCGACACTGCGATGCTCACCGTACTTTCGTACGGCTGCGTTTCTCTTGCCAACCTTGCAGCATTCGCTACGGTTTTTCAAAGTCCCCGTGAGGTGGTGGTGGTGGCGACTATGTTAAGCGGACTTCCCTGCAAATGTGAAATGATGGTTTTGCTAACCTATATGCACTTATTGTATTTGCATTGCAGATAATTATCGGTTATTGGCGATTCTACGCAATTTACGACTTGTTGTTTTGCTTGCGTGCGGCGAGGTCGGTAGTCAGTTCAGCGAACTGCTGGTAAAGCTCGGCGATTTGCGGTTGCCCTTGCTGCAAGGCTTGCTGTTGGCGCGCTACTGTTGCCAGGTCGCCGCGTGCGATGGGGCCGGTCAGAGCAGCGGCGGGGCCGAGCCGGAACGCATTGGCCGCGCTTTCGGATAGCAACGGTTCGATCAGCTTCAATGCCAGTTCAGGCGGAATGCCGGCGGCGGCATAGGTTTGCTGCGCGACGTCGACCAGCGTCACCAGATAATTGGAGGCGAATACGGCAGCAGCGTGGTACAGGGTCTTTTGCTCGCGCTGGATGGGCGCCAGACGTGCGCCGATGGCGTTGAAGGCCGGGCCGAGCACGGCGAGGGCGGCATCATCGCCTTCGCTGCCGCACCAGGTGCCGGCGAAATGGTCGGCGACCTGTTGCGGATCGGCGAAACTGCGGATCGGGTGGATGCTGGCGACGACGGCACCGCGTTCGGCGGCGGCAGCCAGTTCAAGCGACGACAAGGCGCCGCTGCAATGAAACACGACGCTGCCCGGCTGCAGCTTGTCGGCAGCGGCCAGGGCCGCGCAACAAGCGGCAATCTGGTCGTCGCTGACACTGATGAGATACACATCGGCGGGGCGCAAATCGGCATAGGATGCTGTCGCAGTGCCGGCGCCGATGAAAGCGCTGGCCTGCTGCGCGCTGGTCGCGGATCGGTTCAGGATGTCGAGCAGCGTGAAGCTGTTCTGTGTGTGCCACAGGCGGCCCAGCGTGCGGCCGAGCTTGCCGCCGCCGATGATGTTCAAGGTGGGCCGGTGTGGAGCGGCGCCGCTGTCCTGGTTTGCCGTTAGTTGCCCAACTGCTCCAGCGCTTCCTGCTGTTCCAGCCATTCCGCCTCCAGTTGCGTCAGTTCCTTGCTGTAAAAAGCCTGATCGGTGAGCAGTGTCGCCAATTCCTTCTTCTTGTCCTTGTCGTAGATTTCCGGATCGGCCAGGCGCGTATCGACGGCTGCCTTTTGCGCGCTGCGCTTGGCGATCTGTTCATCCAGGCGCTTGATGCGCGACTCGATAGGTTTTTTCAGCGCCGCCAGTTTTTGCCGCGCATCCGCTTCCTGGCGCTTCTGTTCGCGGCGGTCGGCATTGTCGACTACCGGTGCCGCCGGCGCCACGGCGCTGGCGATCTTGGCTTTGCTGCTAGCCTTCGGCAGTGCCGCATCGGTGGCGCTGTTCTTGGCCGCCAGCTTGGTTTTGAACAGCCAGTCCTTGTAGTCGTCGAGGTCGCCGTCGAACGGCTGCACCTTGCCGTCTGCGACAATGATGAACTGGTCGGTGGTGGCGCGCAACAGATGGCGATCATGCGATACCAGAACCAGCGTGCCTTCGAACTGCGCCAGCGCCATGGTCAGCGCCTCGCGGGTTTCCAGGTCCAGATGGTTGGTCGGTTCATCCAGCAGCAGCAGGTTAGGGCGCTGCCAGACGATCAATGCCAGCGCCAGGCGGGCTTTTTCACCGCCGGAAAACGGCTTGATCGAACTGGTCACCATCGGGCCGTTGAAATTGAAGCTGCCGAGGAAGTTGCGCAGTTCCTGCTCGCGCGTGGTCGGCGCGATCTTTCCCATATGCCACAGCGGCGATTCGTCGTGACGCAGCATTTCCACCTGATGCTGGGCGAAATAGCCGATCGACAAGCCTTTGCCGAACTGAGCCACGCCGTGCAATGGTTTGAGCTCTTCCGCGATGGTCTTGATGAAGGTCGATTTACCGGCGCCGTTGACGCCCAACAGGCCGATGCGTTGGCCGATCTGCAGCGAGAAATTGATGCCGGACACGATCACTTTTTCAGTGACTTCATGACTGGTTTGGCTTTCGGTGCGATAGCCGGCGCTGACATCTTCCATCACCAGCAGCGGGTTTGGTGCGCTCAACGGCACCCGGAATTCAAACGAAAACTCGGCAGCGGCGCGCAACGGCGCCAGTTCTTCCATCTTGGCCAAGGCCTTCATCCGGCTTTGCGCCTGGCGCGCCTTGCTGGCCTGGGCCTTGAAGCGGTTGATGAAGGATTCCAGATGGGCGCGCTGGCGCATCTGCTTTTCCAATGTGCCGGCGGCCAGTTCCAGCTGCGCCGAGCGTTGGCGCTCGAACGACGAATAGTTGCCCGAGTAGCGTTTCAGTTTGCGTTCGTCGATATGCACGATAACGTTCACCACGCCGTCCAGGAAATCGCGGTCATGGGAAATGATGATCAGGGTGCCGGGATAACGCTTGAGCCAGTCTTCCAGCCAGATGATGGCGTCCAGGTCCAAGTGGTTGGTCGGTTCATCGAGCAGCAACAGGTCGGATGGGCACATCAGCGCTTGCGCCAGGTTCAGGCGCATGCGCCAGCCGCCGGAGAAGCTGGCGACCGGTTGATCCATCTGCGCCAGCGAGAAGCCGAGGCCGGTCAGCAGCTGTTCCGCGCGCGAGCGCACGGTGTAGGCGTCGGCATCGGCCAGCGCGCTGTACAGCTCGCCGATCAGGATACCGTTGGAGGTGCTTTCCGGTTCGCTTTCCAGGAACGCCAGTTCTTCTTCCAGGCGGCGCAAGGTGACGTCGCCGTCAATCGCGTATTCAATCGCTGGACGATCCAGCGCAGGGGTTTCCTGGGCCACGTAGGCCATGCGCCATTTCGACGGAAAATCGATTTCGCCGAGGTCGGCATGCAACTCCCCACGCAGCAATCCGAACAGGCTCGACTTGCCGGCGCCGTTGGCGCCGATCAGGCCGATCTTGTCGCCCGGGTTGAGGGTGACGTCGACATTGTCGAGCAAAGGCTTGATGCCGCGCATCAGGGAAACTTGTTGGAAACGTATCATTAATAACTATCTGCTAAAGGTGCCAAATGGGCGGTAGAGATGGAGCTGCATGTACTGGACACAACGACTGCACACAACATACGAAAAAAGGGTCGGGGCGAAGACGACGCGCTTACGGCAATTGATCTGCGGTCAGCAGGAACACCATGTCGTCGCCGGCGCTGGTCGAGACCCAGGTCATTTCCAGGTCAGGGAATGCGGCCTCGGCAAATGCACGCTCATTGCCGATTTCGACGATGAGGATGCCGTTGGCGGTCAGGCGCTGTTTGGCGCCGGCCACGATCTGGCGCACCAGGTCCATGCCGTCGGCGCCGCCGGCCAGGGCGATCTGCGGCTCGCGCAGGTATTCAGGCGGCAGTTTGCCCATCGAACCCGAGTTGACGTACGGCGGGTTGGTAACGATCAGGTCGTATTTCTTGTTCGGCACTTTGCTGTACAAATCGGATTCGATCAGCGTGATGCGATCCTGCAATTCGTAATCGTCGACATTGCGCTTTGCCACGGCGAGCGCGTCGGCCGAGATGTCGGCAGTGTCCACATGCGCCTGCGGGAAGGCATCCGCCAGCATGATCGGCAGGCAGCCGGAACCAGTGCACAGTTCCAGGATATTGCTGACCTCGGCAGGGTCTTGCAGCCATGGCGAGAAGTGGTCGGGGATCAGTTCGGCAATGAACGAACGCGGCACGATCACGCGCTGGTCGACGTAGAAACGGTATTCGCCGAGCCAGGCTTCGTTGGTGATGTAGGCGGCAGGCACGCGGTCGGTGCTGCGTTTTTCGATGACCTGCAAGACTGCTTCGACTTCTTGCGGCAGCAGGCGCGCATCGAAGAACGGTTCGATCTTGTCGAGCGGCAGGCGCAGCGTGTGCAGGATCAGGTAGGCGGCTTCATCCAGGGCGTTGCTGCTGCCGTGGCCGAAGAACAAGCCGGCGGTATTGAAACGGGTGACCGCATAGCGCAGCAGGTCGCGGATGGTAGTGAATGAATTTGGAGTCATGGTGCGGATTATCAAAATAGGGGAATGCGGCAACTGTTCGACCAGGCGGTTCAGTTGCAGTCGCAAAGTGTCAGGCGGATTTTATCGGAAATGCCTGTCTGGATGGGCTTTAGCCGAGAAACTAAGCGGCTAAGGCCTTGATTTTGTTGTTATTTGCCAAATTGTTAGCAAATAAGGCCGCCCCAGCGGGCGGCCATGGCGGCGCAAGCGCTGATCAAGCCGCGGGCGACGTCAGCAGGTTTTCCAGCGTGCGACGATAGATGTTCTTCAGCGGATCGATGAATTGCACTTCGACATGTTCGTCGATCTTGTGAATGCTGGCGTTCGGCGGTCCGAATTCGATCACTTGCGGGCAGATCTGGGCAATGAAACGGCCGTCAGAAGTACCGCCGGTGGTCGACAGTTCGGTGTTGATGCCGGTTTCTTCCCTGATCGCGGAAGAAATGGCGTCGCTCAAGGTGCCGCGCGGCGTCAGGAACGGCCGGCCGCCGACAGTCCAGGCCAGCGTGTATTCGAGGCCGTGCTTGTCGAGGATCGCGTGCACGCGTTGTTGCAAACCTTCGACGGTGCTGGCGGTTGAAAAGCGGAAGTTGAAATCGATCACCACTTCGCCCGGGATCACGTTGGAGGCGCCGGTGCCGCCATGGATGTTCGACATCTGCCAGGAGGTCGGCAGATAGTATTCATTGGCTTCATCCCATTTTTCAGCAGCCAGCTCGGCCAGCGCCGGCGCTGCCAGGTGAATCGGGTTCTTGGCCAGATGCGGATAGGCGATGTGGCCCTGCACGCCCTTGACTGTCAGCTTGCCGGACATGGTGCCGCGCCGGCCGTTCTTGATCATGTCGCCCAGCGTTGAGCTGGAAGTCGGTTCGCCGACGATGCAGTAATCCAGCTGTTCGCCACGCGCTTTCAATTTGTCGCAGACCACCACAGTGCCGTCGGTGGCCGGACCTTCTTCGTCGCTGGTGATCAGGAAGCCGATCGAACCTGCGTGGTCAGGATGGGCCTGGGTGAATTCTTCGACGGCGACAACCATCGCCGCGATCGAGGTTTTCATGTCGGCGGCGCCGCGCCCATACAGCTTGCCATCGCGATGGCTAGGCAGGAATGGATCGGATTGCCATTGCTCGCGCGGCCCGGTCGGCACCACGTCGGTGTGGCCGGCAAACACCAGCAGCGGCCGTTCAGTGCCTTTGCGCGCCCACAGGTTGGTGACGTCGCCGGACTGGATGGTTTCGCAGACGAAGCCGAGCGGCTCCAGCAACTCGATCAGCATCGCCTGGCAGCCCTTGTCTTGCGGCGTGACGGACGACAGCGCGATCAATTGTTCGGCCAGCGCCAGGGTTTTGCTCTCGATAGGGTTTTTCATGTGAAGTGCTTTTGCTAAGTGTTTTTTGCGACGAATATTGTGACGAATGTTGCCACGATTATCAGCTGAATTACTGGCTGAATATCTCTTGATACAGCGCATCCGAAAAGCCGACGTACGTATTCTTTCCGGTAAACAGCACCGGACGCTTGATGATCGACGGCAGTTCCATCATCAGCGGCGTGGCGCTGATGCCATCGGTGATGCTGTTGCGACGCTGTTCCGACAAGCCGCGCCAGGTCGTGCCTTTGCGGTTGACCAGCGTGTCCCAAGGGACATCCGCGAGCCAGGTAGTGATCAGTTCAGGGGTAACGCCGTCTTTCTTGAAATTGTGAAAGGTGTAGGCGATCTCTTGTTCTTCCAGCCAGGTGCGGGCCTTCTTGACTGTGTCGCAGTTGGGGATGCCGTAGAGGGTAATTGCCATATGAAAAAGGTAGTAGCTGTAGGTCGTTGAGACCGTGGGTCAGGTGGCGCACCTGGTTTGGGACCAGGGCGCCGAGATTCGAATAATGTGCTTACAGGTCAAGGGTGAATTCGGTGAACGTCGCGCCCTCGATTTTTTCCGGCTCCGGCGCCACCGGCGCTGCATTCTTCTTGGAGTTCGGTGTATGGTTGTTGATCAGCCAGTACAGGTTGCTCGGTGAATCGGCATGGGCCAACGCTTCGTCCTGGGTGATCACGCCTTCTTCGATCAATTCCATCAAGGCCTGCTCGAAAGTCTGCGAGCCGGGCGCCAGGCTTTTTTCCATGGCTTCCTTGATCTGGCTGATGTTGTCTTCCTCGATCAATTCGGAAACGTGACGGGTATTGAGCATGATCTCGACTGCCGGCGTACGGTCGCCGTCGACTGTCGTCACCAGGCGTTGCGAAACGATCGCCGCCAGGGTCGAGGCCAGGTCTTCCAGCAACGCCGGGCGGTTTTCCAGCGGGTAGAAACTGATGACCCGGTTCAATGCGCGGTAGGTGTTGTTGGCATGCAGCGTCGATACCACCAGATGGCCCGACTGTGCATAGGCGAGGGCGGCCGACATGGTTGCCTTGTCGCGGATTTCGCCGATCAGGATACAGTCCGGCGCTTGTCGCAATGCGTTCTTCAGCGCGCCGTTGAGGTCGTTGGTGTCGCTGCCGATTTCACGCTGGTTGACGATCGAGCGATGATTTTGAAACAGGAATTCGATCGGGTCTTCCAGTGTCAGGATGTGGCCGGTCTGGGTCTTGTTGCGATAATCGAGCATCGAGGCGATAGTGGTCGATTTGCCCGAACCGGTGGAGCCGACCACCAGCAGCAAACCGCGCTTGCGACCGATCAGTTCGATCAGGGCCGGCGGCAGCCGCAATTCTTCAAATGCAGGAATGTCGATAGGAATATAGCGGATCACGGCCGAGATGCTGCCGCGCTGGCGGAATGCCGAGAGGCGGAAACTGCCGACATCAGGAATCGGCAAGCCGATATTCAATTCGTTGTCGCGCTCCAGTTCCCGCAGGCGCTCCGACGGCACCACTTCACTCAACAGCATCTGGATGGAATGCGCATCCATGTTCTGCTGATTGACAGGAATCATCTGGCCCTTGATCTTCAGATGAATAGGCGAACCGGGCGCCAGGAACATGTCCGATGCTTCCTTCTCCCGCATCAGATGAAACAAACGATCCATTGCCATCAAAAACTCCTCGGTGCAGGAAAGGCGCACATTATTATTATGGGTTACATCATTCGCCGGCGTAGGGTGGGCACCTGTGCCCACGCGGAACTTGCTTCGACAACGCGTGGGCAAAAAAACTTGCCCACGCTACAGGTTCTCCGGCTTTGTCCGCAATGATTAATTAAGCTTCGCGCAGCAGTTCGTTGATGCCGGTCTTGGCGCGTGTCTTGGCGTCGACGCGCTTGACGATCACTGCGCAATACAGGCTGTACTTGCCGTCGGCCGACGGCAGGCTGCCCGACACCACTACCGAACCCGCTGGAATGCGGCCGTAGGTGACTTCGCCGGTGGCGCGGTCATAAATCTTGGTCGATTGGCCGATGTAGACGCCCATCGAGATCACCGAGTTTTCTTCAACGATCACGCCTTCGACGATTTCCGAACGGGCGCCGATGAAGCAGTTGTCTTCGATGATGGTCGGGTTGGCTTGCATTGGTTCCAGCACGCCGCCGATGCCGACGCCGCCGGACAGGTGGACGTTCTTGCCGATCTGCGCGCAGGAGCCGACGGTGGCCCAAGTGTCGACCATGGTGCCTTCATCGACGTAAGCGCCGATGTTGACATAGGATGGCATCAGCACCACGTTCTTGCCGATGAAGCTGCCGTGACGAGCGACGGCCGGCGGCACCACGCGGAAGCCGCCCTTGGCGAAATCTTCAGCGGTGTAGTTGGCGAACTTGGTTGGCACTTTGTCGTAGAACTGCATGTTCTCGCCAGCCGGCATCGGCAGGTTGTCTTCCAGGCGGAACGACAGCAGCACAGCCTTCTTGATCCATTGGTTGACAACCCAGTTGCCGTCGGTTTTCTCGGCGACGCGCAGGGTGCCCTGGTTGAGTTCGGCGATGACTTTGGCAACCGCTTCGCGGACATCGGCGGGGGCGGTCTTCGGGGAAAATTCGGTACGCTGTTCCCAGGCTTGGTCGATAAATTCTTGCAGAGATTGAGTCATGATTTTCGTTGTCTAAAGTTTAAAAATAATCGATGGCGGAGTAAATCGCCGCGATACGTCGGCTTAAAAAACCCTCAGATGACATTCCTTGGGAGTTCAACCGTTTTGTCTAGTCAGTTGAGGACAGAGTAATTCGTCGCGCTTCGGCGACTCTTAAACTCTGTCCCGCAAATGGTCACAATGCCTTGCAAAAAGCGGCAATCCGTTGTGCTGCTTCCAGGCATTCGTCGACTTCCGCCACCAGCGCCATCCGGATGCGTTGCCGGCCCGGATTGCTACCGTGGGCGTCGCGCGCCAGGTAGCTGCCGGGCAATACCGTTACATTATATTCGGCATACAGCCGCTTGGCGAAGTCGGTATCGGAGATCGATGCCAGTTTGTCTACCTTGGCCCAAAGGTAAAAGCCGGCGTCCGGCAGCGCGACATCCAGCACAGTTTGCAGCACCGGTGTCACTTGTTGAAATTTCGCCATGTATTTGGCGCGGTTTTCGACGACGTGGGTCTCGTCGTTCCAGGCGGCGACCGAAGCCGCTTGCACCGGCGGGCTCATGGCGCCGCCGTGGTAGGTACGATACAGCAGGAATTTCTTCAGGATGGCGGCATCGCCGGCGACGAAGCCGGAGCGCATGCCCGGCACGTTGGAGCGTTTCGACAGGCTGGAGAAGGCGATCAGGCGCGGATAGCCGTCGCGGCCCAGCATGTGTGCGGCTTGTAGTCCGCCCAGCGGCGCTTCCGGTTTGAAGTAAATTTCCGAATAGCATTCGTCGGCGGCGATCACGAAACCGTGCCGATCCGACAAGGCAAACAATTCTTTCCAGTCTTCCAGCGACAGCACGGCGCCGGTCGGATTGCCGGGCGAGCACAGGTACAGCAGCTTGACGCGCGGCCAGACGTCATCCGGCACGCTGCGGTAATCCGGCGCGAAATTGCGGGCTGGATCCGAGTTGACGAAATATGGCTGGGCGCCCGACAGGTAGGCCGCGCCTTCGTAGATCTGGTAGAACGGATTGGGGCACATCACCAACGCATCCGATTGCGACGGATCGACCACGGTCTGCGCCAGCGCGAACAATGCTTCGCGCGAACCGTTGACTGGCAGGATTTGCGTCGCCGGATTCAGCGCCGGCAAGCCGTAGCGGCGTTCCAGCCAGCCGGCGATTGCCTGGCGCAGCGGTTCCGCGCCGATGGTGCTGGGATAACTGGCGAGACCGCTCAGGTTGTCGGTCAGCGCCTGCTGGATGAATTTGGGCGTGGGGTGCTTTGGCTCGCCGATGCCGAGGCTGATCGGCGTGTACGCCGGATTCGGCGTGACATCGGCAAATAATGCGCGCAGTTTTTCAAACGGATACGGCTGCAACCGGTCTAGTAATGGATTCACGTGGTTAGTAACGGATGAATAACAAAGGTGGAATGAAGGGCGGCGGCTATGATTCTGCTGTTTGCATTATATACAGAATGCGGGTTTGATCGCTGCGAATGCTGCGCCTGGCGCTCTGAAAAGGACGCTGCATGGCCGATATTCGGCGATTTTTTTGTCTTTCATTGCCCGTCGGACTGTTTTATTCGGGTTGCTGCTTGATCGAGGCGTTGGCCCGGCGCCTGTGTACTCGTCTGTATATCGTTAATCGTCGGGTTGCCGGAGGTTGAGTAAATAATCACACTGCGAAATTTTGGCGGCCATTCAGATCGCATATATGGCAAGGCAGAATGTTATGATGTCGACCTCCCGCGAGGTTTTTTTCTCGTTTTCATGAATTTTAAGAGTGACGGCTGCTTTTTCGCCGACTTTGATAAGAACAGTCGATAACGTGCGTTTAACTTCCATTAAATTATCGGGATTCAAGTCTTTCGTTGACCCTACCAATTTCCAGGTCCCCGGCCAGCTGGTCGGCGTCGTGGGACCGAACGGTTGCGGCAAGTCCAACATCATCGACGCCGTGCGTTGGGTGCTGGGCGAATCCAAAGCCTCGGAATTGCGCGGCGAGTCGATGCAGGACGTCATTTTCAACGGCTCCTCGCACCGCAAGCCGGCCGGGCGCTCGTCGGTCGAACTGGTGTTCGACAACAGCCTCGGCAAGGCCGCAGGGCAGTGGAGCCAGTATGCCGAAATCGCCGTCAAGCGCACGTTGACGCGCGACGGCACTTCGACCTACTACATCAATAACCAGGCGGTGCGGCGCCGCGACATCCAGGATATTTTCATGGGTACCGGCCTTGGCCCACGCGCTTACGCGATCATCGGCCAGGGCATGATTTCACGCATCATCGAGGCGCGCCCGGAAGAACTGCGGGTTTTCCTGGAAGAGGCGGCAGGCGTTTCCAAGTACAAAGAGCGCCGTCGCGAAACCGAAAACCGCCTGAACGACACGCGCGATAATTTGCTGCGGGTCGAAGATATCCTGCGCGAACTCAACGCCAACCTGGAAAAACTGCAGGCGCAGGCGGCAGTCGCGCAAAAATTCCATGAGTTGCAAGGCGATCAGGAAGAAAAGCAGAAACTGTTGTGGTTGTTGCGCAAGAACGAAGCCAAGACCGAACAGGAAAAACACTTCCGCGATATCGAAAAAGCACAAACCGATCTGGAAGAGCAGACCGCCAAGTTACGCCATGTCGAAACCGAGCTGGAGCATATGCGTCAGGCGCACTACGCCGCCGGCGACCGCATGCACCAGGCGCAAGGCCATTTGTACCAAACCAACTCCGAAATCGGCAGCCTGGAAGCGCAGATCAAGTTCGTCATCGAATCGCGTAATCGCCTGCAATCGCAACTCAATTCATTGACCGCGCAGCGCGATCAATGGCAACGCCAGGGTACGCAATTCCAGGACGATCTGGTGGAAGCCGAGATGCACCTGGAAGAGCTGATGGCGCGGGTCGAGCAATCGCAGGTGGCGTCGCAACAACATAACGACCAACTGCCCGCGCTGGAGCAAAGCTGGCGCGAAGCGCAGCTGAAGAGCACCGAGTCGCGCGGCAAGATCATGCAGATCCAGCAGCAGATCGAACTGGAATCGACCCACCAGCGCAATGCCTCGAACATCCTGAATGGCCTGAGCGCACGGCGCGAGCGGCTGTCACAGGAAAAGAACGGACTCAACCTGCCGGACAATGCGCATCTGACCAACCTGCGCATGCAGTTGGAAGAAAAACAGGCTGGCCTGGAAGAGCTGGCAATGCAGTTGGAAGAGGCGCAGGAGCTGCAGCCGCGGCTGGAAGAAGAACGCCGCGATGCGCAGCAGCAGGTCAATACCGAAAGCGCCAACAATGCCCAGCTGGAAGCGCGCCTGACCGCACTCAAGCAATTGCAGGAAAGCGTGCAGACCGAAGGCAAGGTGCAACCCTGGTTGCAGAAACACGAACTCGCCGGTCTGCCGCGCCTGTGGCAAAAACTGCATATCGATGGCGGCTGGGAAACGGCGCTGGAATCGGTGCTGCGCGAGCGTACTTCCGCACTTGAAATGTCTAACCTGGATTGGGCCAAGGCCTTCTTCAACGACGCACCGCCGGCCAAGCTGGCCTTGTTCACGCCGAATGGCGTGGCGCCGGCAGCTGCGGCTGACACCCCGGCCGGCCTCAAGCCTTTCCTGAACCTGTTGCAATTGAACGACCCTGGCTTGCGGGTGCTGATGCAGGATTGGTTGCACAATTTCTATGCCGCCGACGACACCGTGACAGCCTTCGCCGAGCGCAGCAAGCTGCCGCTGGGCGCCAGCTTCGTGACGCGCCAAGGGCATGTGATCAGCAAGACCGGCGTGCGTTTCTATGCTTCCGATTCGGAGCAGGATGGCATGCTGGCGCGCCAGCAGGAAATCGAAAACATCACCAAGCAGTTGCGTGCCCAGCAAATGCTGGCCGACGAAGCGCGTTCGCGTTCGGTACGCGCCGAAGCCGCCTTGTCGCAGGCTACCCAGCGTTTGCAGGAAATGCGTCAACGCCATAGCGGCTTGACGCAGGCGGTGCATGGCTTGCAGATCGATGTGATGAAATTGTCTGAACTGCAGGAGCGCTTCAACCAGCGCAGTTCGCAGATTGCTTCCGACCTGGCGGAAATCGCTGCGCAGGAAAGCGAACAGCAGCAAGCCAAGATGGAATCGGAAGCCAAGTTCGAACAACTCGACATGGAATTGGCCGAGCTGCAAGAGAAGCATGAGGATGGGCAAACCGATTACCTGGGCAAGGAACAGCAACTGAACGATGCCCGGCAACGTTTGCGTGAGATGGAGCGCGCTGCGCAGGAAGCAGAATTTGCCGAGAAATCCCATCGCAACAAGATCGAAGAACTCAAGCGCAGCATCGCTACCGCGCTGGAGCAGGCGGCGCAGTTGTTCGCCAACATGCAGCAGGGCCACCTTGAACTGGAAAGCCTCGACGATCAGGCGGCGCAAGCCGGCTTGCAGGATTTGCTCGACAAGCGCAGCGAGCAGGAGCGTGCGCTGGCCGATACCCGTCACGAACTGGATCAGGTATCGCAGAATTTGCGTCAGCATGAGGAAACCCGCCTGCAGGCAGAACGCAGCTTGCAGCCGCAGCGCGAGCGCATCATGGAATTGCAACTGAAAGAACAGGCGGCGCGCCTGAACCAGGAGCAGTACGTGCAGCAATTGCTCGAAGCGCAAGCCGATGAAGCCGCGCTGAGCGAGAAGCTGACCGCCGACATGCGGCCTTCGTATCTGCAAGGCGAGGTGACGCGCCTGACCAATGCGATTGCCGGCCTGGGTGCAGTCAACCTGGCAGCGCTGGACGAGCTGGCGCAGGCGTCCGAACGCAAGAATTTCCTGGATGCGCAGAATGCCGACCTGACGGAGGCCATCAATACCTTGCAGGATGCCATCCACAAGATCGACAAAGAAACCCGCGATCTGCTGCAGGATACCTTCGACAAGGTCAACCATCACTTTGCCGAGCTGTTCCCAATCCTGTTCGGCGGTGGCCAGGCCAAGCTGATCATGACTGGCGACGAGATCCTGGACTCCGGTGTGCAGGTCATGGCGCAGCCGCCGGGCAAGAAGAATGCGACCATCCATCTACTGTCAGGTGGGGAAAAGGCGCTGACCGCGACCGCGCTGGTGTTCTCGATGTTCCAGCTGAATCCGGCGCCGTTCTGCTTGCTGGACGAGGTCGACGCACCGCTGGACGACGCCAACACCGAGCGCTTCTGCAATATGGTGAAACGGATGTCGAGCCACACCCAATTCCTGTTCATTTCGCATAACAAGATTGCGATGGAAATGGCGCAGCAACTGATCGGTGTGACGATGCAGGAGCAGGGCGTATCGCGGATTGTCGCGGTCGACATGGAGGCGGCGCGCAGTTTCGCCGCCGATCCGGTGGCGGCCTGACGATTTTTTTATGGCGGCAACAGGCCGATTTTGCTAGTCTTAATGCAATATTTTTTAATGCAATATTTTGTAAAAAAATATCTCAGGAATTTATGTTGCCTGTATATACATTAAATCGGGTATTTTTTTATAGGCAAAGACGGCATGCAAGCCATGCGTTACAACCAATTTGAAGCATTTACGCGGTCACTGACAACCATTTTTGAAGTGTTTTTACCTCGGATTCAATCAATGACCAGTCCACAATTTCAGTCGCAAATTCGCGTTTCAAGCGCGTATCCGAGCGACGCGGCAGCAATTACTAAGGCATCAGCAGAATGACAGATCTACAAACAAGCCTGTTTATCATTGGAGGCGCGTTTCTTGTTGGCGTCATTTCCTACAACAAATGGCAGGAATACAAGGCCAAGAAGAGTGTTGAGCGGGCATTTTCCGGATCGCATGATGATGTCCTGATGACGCCGGGCAAAGAGAGCGGCGAACCGCAGGTACGGCACGAGCCGCAGCTGTTCGACGCCGCAGGCGATGCCGACCAGGCTGCCATGGCAGAGCCGTCGCACGACGATATTGAGCAAACAGCCGAGCAACATGCGCTGGAGCCGCAGTTCGGCAATCCGGCATCAACCGCCGGTGCCGGCCATGCTGTTCCTGCGCCGGCGCTGCGCAAGGATTTGCCGGTGGACGACTTGATCGATTGCGCAATTCCGCTGGTGCTGGAAACGCCGATACGCGGCGACAAGGCGCTACCGGCCTTGCAGAGCCTGCGCCATGTCGGCAACAAGCCGATTCATTTCATCGGCGAAGACCTCAATGGCGATTGGGAGCCGGTGGCGCATGGCGGCGTCTACAGCACCTTGCTGGCCGGTGTGCAGATGGCTAACCGCAGCAACCCTCTTAACGAAATCGAATATTCCGAACTGGTCATGCGCTTGCGCCAGATCGCCGATGACCTCGGCGCCGAACCTGATCTGCCGGACATGCCGGAGGTGATCAATACCGCGCGCTCGCTGCATCAGTTCGTGATCGAGCACGATGCCCAGCTGGGCGTGAATATCCAGTCGAACGGCGCGCCTTGGGCGATCAGCACCTTGCTGGCGGCGTTGGCGCGGCAGGGCTTCGATGCGCGTCCGGAAGGCCGCATGGTCATGTCGGATGGCGACGGCGGCCTGCTGTTCTCGTTGTCGACCAATGCCAGCGCCGTAGCTGAAACTACCAGCCGCCTGACCTTGCTGCTCGATGTGCCGCGCGTAGCGCCGTCGCGCGACGGTTATGGCGCCATGGTGGCTTGCGGTCGCTCGCTGGCGGCGCGCCTTGGCGGCGTGCTGGTGGATGACAGCAACCAGCCGCTGGCGGACGTCCAGCTGGCCGAAATTGCCGGCCAGGTCGATGCCTTCTATCGGGAAATGGATGCGGCTGAAATTCCTGCGGGTTCGGTACGGGCTTTGCGTCTATTCAGCTGATTGCAACACAGCATGCATGCGCCATCGCAATGTGGGCAGCGTTGCCCACATTGCTGGTAGGGCGCACATTACACAGAACACTATTTGCAGCATAGAGTAGACAGAGCCGCCTTAGTGCGGCCTCTTGCTTTGTACTCAACGGATATCACACATGCCATCTTCTTCATTGGACACCGCTGACTGGCGCGCTCGCGCCGCCTGGCTGGCTGCCGAGTTAAATCGCCACAATCACTCTTATTACGTGCTCGACAATCCGTCGATTCCGGATGCGGAATACGATCAGTTGTTTCGTGAACTGCAAGCGCTTGAACAAGCGCATCCGGAACTGAATACTCCGGATTCGCCAACCCAGCGCGTCGGCGCCGCGCCGCTGCCGCAGTTCGAGCAGGTCACGCATTCGATCCCGATGCTGTCTCTTGGCAATGGCTTTGAGGACAACGATATTGTCGAGTTTGATCGTCGTGTCAGGGATGGGCTCGACACTCAGGTCGGCACCGAGATCGAGTACGCCGCTGAATTGAAGTTCGATGGCCTGGCGATCAACCTGCGTTACGAAGACGGCGTCCTGGTGCAGGCCGCCACCCGCGGCGACGGCACCACCGGTGAGAACGTCACCAGCAACATCCGCACGGTGCGGGCGATCCCGCTGCGTTTGCACACCGACAATCCACCCAAGGTACTGGATGTGCGCGGCGAGGTGCTGATGTTCAAGGCCGATTTCGCCAAGCTCAATGCGCGCCAGCGCGATGCCGGATTGAAGGAATTCGCCAATCCGCGCAATGCCGCCGCCGGTAGCCTGCGCCAACTCGATTCGCGCATCACCGCGCAACGTACCTTGCGTTTCTTTGCCTACGGCATCGGCACGCTGGATGGCGCGGAGATGCCGGTATCGCATTCGGCGCTGCTGGATTGGTATAGCCAGCTCGGGCTGCCGGTCTGTAATGAACGGGGCGTGGTCAAGGGCGCTGCCGGCTTGCTGGATTTCTTCCGCGGCATTGGCGCCAAACGCGCGCAACTGCCTTATGAAATCGATGGCGTGGTGTACAAGGTCAATCGCTTGCTGCAGCAGCAGACCCTGGGTTTCGTATCGCGCGCACCGCGCTTTGCGCTGGCGCATAAATTCCCGGCTGAAGAAGCCACTACGCAGGTGCTGGATATCGAGGTGCAGATCGGTCGTACCGGCGCTGTGACGCCGGTGGCGCGGCTGGCGCCGGTGTTCGTCGGCGGCGTCACGGTGACCAATGCCACGCTGCATAATGAAGATGAAGTGCGGCGCAAGGATATCCACATCGGCGACACCGTGATCGTGCGCCGTGCCGGCGACGTGATCCCGGAAGTGGTGTCGTTTGTGCCGGAGTTGCGGCCGGTCGATGCACCGGCATTCGTGATGCCTGTTGCATGCCCGATTTGCGGCTCAGAGATCGTCAAGCCGGAGGATGAAGCCATCGCGCGCTGTTCCGGCGGCTGGGTCAAATGCGCGGCGCAACGCAAGGGTGGGCTGCAGCATTTCGCATCGCGCCGGGCGATGGATATCGAAGGACTGGGCGATCAATTGATCGAACAGCTGGTGGACCGCCATGTCATTACAACCGCCGCCGACTTGTATAAACTGGGCCTGGTGAAACTGGCCGAGCTGGATCGGATGGCGGACAAATCAGCACAAAATGTGCTGAGCGCACTTGAGAAATCGAAATCGACGACCTTGGGCCGCTTCATCTATGCACTCGGCATCCGTCATGTCGGTGAGGCGACGGCGAAGGAACTGGCAAGCCATTTCGGCAATATCGACGCCTTGCTGCAGGCGAGCGAGGAGCAATTGCTGGAAGTGGCCGACATCGGTCCGGTGGTGGCACGTTCATTGCTCACGTTCCTGGCAGATCCGCTGAATCGTGAATTGATAGAGCAGTTGCGCGCCGCCGGTATCCATTGGCCGGAGAACTTGCCGGCTGAAAGCGCGTCCAAGCTCATGTTAGGCAAGACCTTCGTGCTGACCGGCAGCCTGCCGACCCTGACGCGCGATGCCGCAGCAGCCATGATCGAGGCCGCCGGCGGCAAGGTGACAGGTTCGGTTTCCAAGAAGACCAGCTATGTGGTCGCGGGGGCCGAAGCCGGCAGTAAACTTACCAAGGCGGAAGAATTGAATATCCCGATCCTGGATGAAGATGGACTCCGCACTCTTTTAGAAAGCGAACAAGGAAACGTACATGAGCATCATTAAAAAAGCCGTATTTCCCGTTGCCGGCCTGGGCAGCCGATTTTTGCCTGCCACCAAGGCGCAGCCGAAAGAGATGCTGCCGATCGTTGACAAGCCGTTGATCCAGTACGCGGTGGAAGAGGCCGTGGCGGCCGGCATCACCGATATGGTGTTCATTACCGGCCGCAACAAACGGGCGATCGAAGATCACTTCGACAAGGCCTACGAACTGGAAACCGAGCTGGAAGCAGCCGGCAAGGCGCGTCTGCTGGATCTGGTGCAGAACGTCATTCCCAAGCACATCAATTGCATTTTTATCCGTCAATCGGAAATGCTCGGCCTTGGCCACGCGGTGCTGTGCGCCCGGCCGGTGGTCGGCAACGATCCGTTCGCGGTCTTGCTGGCGGACGATTTCATGGATGTCGCGCCGGGCCAGAAGCCGGTGCTGGCGCAGATGACAGACATTTTTGCGACCGAACAATCCAGTATGCTGGCAGTGCAGGATGTGCCGCGCGCCGACACCAAGCAATACGGTATCGTCAGCATCGATCCTTATAAACCGAATCTGGAAAAGGTCAACAGCATCGTCGAAAAGCCACAACCGGATCAGGCGCCGTCGACGCTGGCTGTGGTGGGGCGTTATGTGCTGACCAACGGTATTTTCGATCACCTGGAAGGCCTGGGCAAGGGCGCCGGTGGCGAGATCCAGCTGACCGATGGCATCGCCGCATTGATGCAGCATGAGCGCGTGCTGGCTTACCGTTATGCCGGACAGCGTTATGATTGCGGTTCCAAGCTGGGTTATTTGAAAGCCACGCTGGAGATGGGCTTGAAGCATCCGGAAACCGGCGCCGAGTTTGCCGAGTATCTGAAAAAATTCAGCTGATCGTTTTTCCGTAATTTTCCTCAATCACCGATACCAGAGACCGTACCATGACCGTTCGTGAAATCCTGAAGATGGGCGACCCGCGTTTGCTGCGGCAAGCCGAGCCTGTCACTGCTTTCGGTACGGCCGAGCTGAATGCGCTGGTCGCCGACATGTTCGAGACCATGCATGCGGTCAATGGCGCCGGCCTGGCGGCGCCGCAGATTGGCGTCAACCTGCAGCTGGTGATCTTTGGTTTCAGCAATAACGTCCGCTATCCGGACGCGCCCGCAGTGCCGGAGACAGTGCTGGTCAATCCAACCTTGCGGCCGTTGTCGGAAGAGCTTGAAGACGGCTGGGAAGGTTGCCTGTCGGTGCCTGGCCTGCGCGGCGTGGTGCCACGCTGGACCCAGCTGCATTACGAAGGTTTCGACCAGTTCGGCACTCCTATCAGCCGCGATGTCGACGGCTTTCATGCGCGCGTGGTGCAGCATGAATGCGATCACCTGAATGGCATTTTGTACCCGATGCGGATCAAGGATTTCACGCGCTTCGGCTATACCGAGATATTGTTCCCGGAGCTGGATCCGAATCACGACGACTAAGTCGGATTTGCGTCGCAACGTCCGGCATCGCCGATGATTGCGGCGGAAGGTGGCTTTGTTTGCCTGCGCTCGGCTGTGTTTGACTGTGTTCTGCGACAGGCGCGCTCTGGGCAGTTTTCAATCAATTCGTTTGTTAAGCTATTGGAAATGTTTCTTCGATAGCGTACTATAATTGCAGCGCATGTTTGCCGCCTGGCCATCTCTTGTCTGAGCGGTCGTAGGCTGGCTTTGCCTTACCTTGCCGCGCGCGTTCTGTTGTCTCTTCTTGTTCGCGCAAATCCCCGATAACCGCCCACTTTCATAAGGAAAGCCTGCCCATGCATCATGCAGTCGAAATGTTTATCCAGGATCTGGCCGTGATCATGCTGATCGCCGGTGTTGTGACGGTGTTGTTCAACCGTTTCAAACAACCGGTAGTGCTCGGCTACATCGTCGCCGGCGTCATCATCGGGCCGCATACACCGCCGTTTTCGCTGATCACGGATGAACGCACGATCCAGATCCTGGCCGAACTGGGCGTGATTTTCCTGCTGTTTTCGCTGGGGCTGGAATTCAGCCTGAAGAAGCTTGGCAAGGTTGGCGCCACCGCCTTTGTGGCGGCGCTGGCCGAGATCACCCTGATGTTGTGGATCGGCTATGAAATCGGCATCTATTTCGGCTGGAAGCAGATGGATGCGGTATTCCTCGGCGCGATGCTGTCAGTGTCGTCAACCACCATCATCGTCAAGGCGCTCAACGAGCTGGGCATGAAGCGCGAGAAATTTGCGCAGCTGATTTTCGGTATCCTGATCGTTGAAGATGTGCTGGCGATCGGCATGATCGCGTTACTGTCGGGCGTGGCAACCAGCGGTTCTGTCGATGCCGGCGATGCCGTGGGCACCATCGGCAAGCTGGTGCTGTTCATGATCGTTTCGCTGGTGGCGGGAATTTTGATCATCCCGCGCTTGCTTGACTATGTCGCCAAGTTCAAGAGCAAGGAAATGCTGCTGGTGACGGTGCTCGGGCTGTGTTTCGGCTTCTGCCTGCTGGTCATGAAAATGGAGTACAGCGTGGCGCTGGGCGCCTTCCTGATTGGCGCCGTGATGGCTGAGTCGCGTCATCTGCACCAGATCGAACGCTTGATCGAGCCGGTGCGCGACATGTTCAGCGCGATCTTTTTCGTCGCCATCGGTCTGTTGTTCAACCCATCGATACTGGCGCAGTACTGGCTGCCGATTGCCGTGATTACGATCGCCGTTGTGCTGGGCAAAGTGGTCAGCTGTGGCCTGGCCACTTTCCTGTCGGGTCACGATGGCCGTACTTCTATGCGGGTCGGCATGGGCTTGTCGCAGATCGGTGAATTCTCTTTCATCATCGCGGCGTTGGGTGTCAGCTTGAAGGTCACCAGTGATTTCCTGTACCCGACCGTGGTTGCGGTATCGGCCGTGACGACGTTGCTGACGCCGTACCTGATCAAGCTGGCCGATCCGCTGTCGACGCGGCTGGCGAAGGCGATGCCGGAAAAAGTGGCGTCGGTATTCGGCATGTATTCGACCTGGCTGGACAGTCTGCAACCGCAGGGCGACCGTGCCGAACTGTCGCGCATCATCCGCCGCATCCTGATGCAGGTGGTGATCAACCTGGCGCTGGTGGCGGCGATCTTCATCGTCAGCGGCTATTTCGCCGAAAAGCTCGGCGCACTCATGGCGGCCTGGGTTGCCGATGCGCAGGTGCAGGACGCCATCGTGTGGGGCGGCGCGCTGTTGATATCGTTGCCTTTCCTGATCGCCACCTATCGCAAACTGCATGCGCTGAGCATGCTGCTGGCTGAAATCAGCGTCAAGCCGGAGTGGGCCGGCGCCTATAATCAAGCGGTGCGACGGGTGATTGCGGAAGTGATCCCGGTGGTGTCGATCATCGGCATCATGCTGATGATTGCCGCCCTCAGCAGCCGTATCTTGCCGCCGACCAATCTTCTGATCCTGGTGCTGGTTGCCGCCGCTGTGCTGGTGCTGGTGTTATGGCAACGGTTTGTGAAGCTGCATTCGCGCCTGCAAATTGCGTTGCGGGAAACATTGGCTGAAACGCCGGATGAAAATCACTGAAATTCGCGTTGAAGCGAGGGCCGATTTCAAAATCGGCGCTCGGCATTGGTTAAAATAGCGTCTTTATTTCTTTTTCAAGATCAAGCCATGACTGCCATGACCCAAGACGAACTCAAGCTGGCCGTTGCCCGCGAAGCAATCAAATATGTGGTCGACGGCCAGATTGTCGGTGTCGGCACCGGTTCCACCGCCAATTTTTTCATCGATGAACTGGCCAAGATCAAGCATCGCATCAAGGGCGCAGTAGCGTCGTCCGAGGCGACTGCGGCGCGTTTGCGTGCGCATGACATCGAGGTGTACGACCTGAACCAGGTTGCGACCATGCCGGTTTATATCGATGGCGCGGACGAGATCAATGCCGAGGGCGCGATGATCAAGGGCGGCGGTGCGGCGTTGACGCGCGAGAAGATCGTGGCGTCGGTGGCGGAGAAATTCATCTGTATCGCGGATGGTTCGAAGCTGGTGAAGGTGCTGGGCAAATTTCCATTGCCGGTCGAGGTGATTCCGATGGCGCAGGCGGTGGTGGCGCGCAAGCTGATCAAGCTGGGTGGCGAGCCGCGTTTGCGTTTCAAGGATGGCAAGCCGTTGATTACCGATAATGGGTGCGTGATTATCGACATGCACGACCTGAAGATTACCGATCCGGTGGAGTTGGAGCGGCAGATCAACCAGATTACTGGTGTGGTGACGGTTGGCTTGTTTGCGCAGCAGGGGGCGGATATCTGTTTGCTGGGCACGCCTGATGGGGTGAAGACGCTGACGTTTTGAAGCGTCAGTTCGGTCTGCAGCAAAGCTACGGGGTAGCGTGACCATTCGTTACGCGCCTGGCGCAACGCAATGAGTAGTTAAATGGGGTCGGAGTTTTTTTCGCGGCTTTTTGCGAAAATTACTCTGACCCCTTTTACGGGCCACGGAGTGAATGCAATGGCGCATTCAGAATCCGCCGTTTCGTCGTTAATTAATACGTTGATTACTCCGTGGAGACTAGCCGGGAGCGGCCCGGCAGCCGCTTACTTTTTGCTTCGCCAAAAAGTAAGCAAAAAGGCGATCGCACAGCCGTTGCCCGCCGTTGGCGGGTTCCCAAATGAGCCGTGCGACAGTCGGATGGGACACAAACTCGCTTCGCTCAAACATGTGTCCCATAATTCCCGACTGTCACCCGTCCCATTTGGCAACGTCAGCATGCGAAAAGTCAAAAACAACGTCAACGGCAAAAGCCAATTCAAAAGCAACGTCAAAAACAACGTCAAAAACAACGTCAACATCAAAACCAGCTCCGAGAAGTTAAATGGGGTCGGAGTTTTTTTTCGCGGTTCTTTGCGAAAATTACTCTGACCCCATTTAACGAACCACGGAGCACATGCGCTCGCGTTTCCATGAAGGCTTCTTTGGATTGGCCTTAGGCGAATACCCGCAACACCAACGCATTGATCATCGCTCCACCAACAATCAACCAGCCGAACAGCATCGCTGCAAACAATAAAGGCTTTACCCCGGCAACGCGGATCGACGAAAAATGTGTCGAGATGCCTAATGCAGCCATGGCCATTGCCAGCAGGATGTTGTCGGCATCGTTGACGTGGGCCACCAGCGTCGTGGGCAAGTGGGCGAAGGAGTTGAGGGCGACTACTGCTACGAAGCCGAAGGCGAACCAGGGAATGGCGAGGCGGGTTTTGCCTGGTTTGCCGGTGCCGTTGGTTTTTGCTGTGCCACGATTTGCTACGTAGGCCGACAGCAGCATCAGGAATGGCGCCAGCATCATTACGCGGACCATCTTGGTAATCACCGCAGTGTTGGCGGCATCGGGACTGATGGCGCGGGCGGCGGCTACTACCTGGGCGACTTCATGGACGGTCGAGCCGGTGTAGATGCCGTAGGCCAGCGGTGAGGCGGCCAGGAAGTGCCAGTGCAGATTGAGCTGGTACAGCAGCGGGTAGAGGAAGATCGCCAGCGAACCGAATACGACCACGGTTGCTACGGCGACCGTTACCTGCGCCGGTTGCGCGCGCAGCACCGGTTCTGTGGCCATCACAGCTGCGGCGCCGCAGATCGAGCTGCCGGCACCGATCAGCATCGCGGTATTGCGATCGAGCTTGAATAGGCGCGTGCCGAGCAGCAGCGCCATGCCGAAAGTGGAGCACAAGACCAGCGCGTCGATCAAGACGCCGCTCAGGCCGACATGGCCGATATCCTGGAACGTCAGGCGGAAGCCGTACAGGATGATGCCGAGGCGCAGCAGGTTCTGCTTTGAAAAATTAACGCCGGGCGCACAGGCAGGGGCGATGCGCTGGTATCCCAGATTGCCTACCAGCATGCCAAGCACGATGGCTAGCGTCAGTGCGCTGAAGCCATGCGCCTGCAGCCAGGGACTCTTTGCGGCAAAAATTGCGGCGGCGGCAATCAATGCGCTGAGGGTTAATCCGGCCAGCAGCGATGGCTGGATCTTGGTGTTGCTCTTGGATGGGCGGGTTGCGCCGGCCAGGGTCGAGGTACTCACAATGACTTCCGATCAGGATGCTGCGCCGGGATATGGCGCCATGGAAATCACTATAGCGATTGGGTATCTAAAAGAAAAACGGATTAATTTTGTATAATCAACCTGTTTTCCAGGTAGATTGAAGTGTAGCCGGAAAAACAGCTACATTCGCCAGCCGCTTTTACCTCCAACTTTGCCCGCACAGTAAAGGGTCGCCACAATGCGCCTCACCATCAGACAACTGCAGATTTTCCTGGCCGTAGCACAATCCGGCAGCACCACTGCAGCTTCCGAGCAACTGGCATTGTCGCAATCGGCGACCAGCGCAGCGTTGAATGAACTGGAGAATCTGCTGGATTGCCGTTTGTTCGACCGAGTCGGCAAGCGCCTGGTCCTGAACGACAATGGCCGCGTGTTGTTGCCGCAGGCGGGGCAGGTGGTGGATGCCGCCAAGACGATTGAGCAGCAGTTCCTGATGCCCGGCATGGCGCAGGGGGGCGGTCTGCACATCGGCTCCAGCACCACCATCGGCAGCTACCTGCTGCCGTCGCTGATCGCGTCCTACCGCCAGCAGCACAGCGAGCTGCAGGTGCGCGTGACGATTGCCAATACTGCGGATATCGTTGCGGCGGTGGTCAATTTCGAAGTCGATGTCGGCCTGATCGAGGGACCTTGTCATGCCTCGGATTTGCAGGTCGAGCCGTGGATGGTCGACGAATTGTTGATCGTCAGCTCGCCGCAGCATCCGATTGCCGTTGGCGACAAGAAGATCGGTGTGGAGCAATTGCGCGCTGCCGAGTGGCTGCTGCGCGAGCCGGGTTCAGGCACCCGCGAAGCGGTCGAACAGGCTTTGCTGCCGCATCTGCATCATTTGCAGCAGAGCTGCGAGTTCGGCAATTCGGAAGCGATCAAACACGCCGCCGCCGCCGGACTTGGCATCAGTTGCCTGTCGCATGCGGTGGTCGAGGATTTCCTGCAAAGCGGGCGATTGGTTGCCCTCAACACTACGCTGCCGCGCTTGCATCGGCATTTCTACCTGATCCATAGCAAGCACAAGATCCTCTCCCTGCGGCTGATGCAGTTCCTGGCTTTCTGTCGCGGCTGGTCTTGAACGACCCCAGCTCGCAGGCACGGGCGACCATATTTCCAAATAAATTATCAAAAGATGTTTTCTGAAAACTTGTTTGTTTTTATAAAAGCAAACTTGTGAGGACGAAAATGTCAAAAGCAGTCAAGTTTTTATAGTGATATGGATTTCCCGTTTTGTTTTGCGCGATGCAGGCCAGCTGCGGCGGGTCTGAATCAATTGTCGGCGGTGGCTTGCGTTTTCCCGCTAATTTCGAATCCGGCAACTTGCTAGTCTCCAAACAGATCGATCGTCAAGGTCTTGCCTGGGAACTGGCTTTACGGAACGATAATGCGGACTTCCCGGACAGCTTCCGCATCTCGAAGTAATCCTGGGTGTGGATACCCACGTTGCGGCAGTCATCAGTCACGCTGGCAAACTTATCGGAACACTAGCCACACCAACTAACGCGAACGGTTATTTGACAATATTAGCTTGGGCTCGCTCTCTGGGCTACATTCGGCGTGCGGGCGTTGAAGGCACCGGTACGTATGGTGCAGGCCTTGCTCGCGTGTTACGTGAGCAAGGAGTTGAGGTTCTGGAAGTGAATCGTCCCAATCGCGCTAAGCGCAGATTGCAGGGTAAGTCAGATCCCACCGATGCAGAGAATGCGGCACGTTCGGTGCTTGCTGGAGAGGCGACCGCAATTCCAAAATTCCAGTCTGGGGCTGCAGAAGCGATGCGGATCATTTCCGTTGCCAGGTGCCGCGCTGTGAAGGCTAAGACTCAAACGATCAACCAATTGCGGGCGATACTGATCAGTGCTCCTCAAGATATCCGTGAACGGCTTTGGAAAACAAAACCTGAGCAATGCATTGCCGGGTGCGCGCATCTCCGGCCTTTAGGGACGACGACACTCTTGCAGACATTAACCAGCACACTTCGTCTGCTAGCAAAACGCTGGCTTATGCTAGCGGACGAATTGAAGGAATTCGATACCCAATTGGAGCAACCAACACGTCGGTCTGCACCGCATCTTCGAGAACAGTTCGGTGTGGGGCCTCAGACAGCTGCCACGTTGATTGCTGTTGCCGGCGATAACCCCGAGCGACTACGCAGTGAATCAGCACTTGCCGCGTTATGTGGCGCCAGTCCGTTACCGGCATCATCAGGAAAAACCATACAGCATCGACTTAATCGTGGTGGTGATCGATCGACAAACAATGCATTGTGGACCATCGCCATGGTGCGAATGCGGAGTGAGCCACGCACGCGTGCTTACGTAGTGCGTCGCACGGCGGAAGGACTTTCAACAAAAGAAATTCAACGATGTTTGAAGCGCTATATTATTCGTGAACTATATCCGCTCATTCTTGCCGATTTAGCAGATGCGGCGAAGATTTCTTGACATAGGAGCGTCACTCGCCGACCGAGAGCTGGTTCAACAGCTTCAAGAACGAGCGCAACCACGGCCTTCGCTACACCACCCAGGCCGAAATGAAGGCGGTCAGCTTCGAATACATTGAGGTGTTTTACAATCGCAAGCGACAGCATTCTACCTTCGGTTATAAATCGCCGGTCCAGTTTCTACAGAGCTGGATCAGTGAGCAGAATCAGAATAGACAGGTTGCATAGGAATAACCTGTTGGAAGACGGAACCTCAGACCGTGCCATTGCATGTTTTTGTCCCAAGGATCCATGATTTTTTAACGCAGCATTGCAGCGTTGTATTGTTTCCAGTGCGTCGTACGATATTTGGCTAGTGCAGGTTTTATCATGCTCGCAACTTACCCACTCCTCATCAAAATTCGTCACGACAAACCGGGATTTATGCAGCAAAGCTCCAGATACTCTTAAGTATTCAACTAGCAAATTATTATCTTCAATAATGGTCGAATTTTTGGTGCTAATCTCGGCCGGGAAAATTTGGAACGCTTCACTCCAGGTTTTCTTTTGTGATGTTCATAAAAGGCGACGGTGCGACACATACAAGGGTGTAGATGTCTTGTAGTTTGTGCGTCGACGAATTGGATGTTGCCATCAAATGCCCCAATATTGATCAAGCAAAAAGTACGCATGGGTGTGAGGCCCAAGCGAGCCAAATCGCGCATGACATATTCACTTTTTATAAAGGAAGGTACGCCGAAAGATTACGTTGGAAATTGAGTGTACTGACAAAACATACCTGCCTGTGATCGCGCAAATCTTACTTCGAACTCTCTGATATAAAGATTTTGAGTCAACAGATTTCGTCTGTCAGATGGTGATCCATATATCTCGGTTGCGCAACGAGACTGGAGCTACGTGGGAGGCATTTCTGACTTTCAGAACGCTCACATCCCCTCGTAAACAGGACGCATCCATATTCAAATGACTAAAAAATCACCGATATCTGGCCCCCGCAATCCGGGCGATCTGGACCCTACGTTCGGGGTTGATGGCAAAGTTCTGTTAGAGCCACACGAAAACAGTAGTGACTTCACCAGCATAGCGGCTGACGTGGTTCTAGGCTCGAATGGGACTCTGTATATAACAGGTACTGCGACCGATCTGACGAACATAAGACAGCCGTACTACACTATATCGGCTCTGCACCCCGACGGTAGTCTGGATGCGAGATTCAATAGCGATGGAAGACTACTTGGAAGTTACCACCAGCCAGATGACCCAACAGAGACTGTTCGCTCATCAGCAAATAAAATCGCTTTTATAGAGGCCAACGCAAACGATCCTGCCAAATTGCTGGTATTGGGGACAGTCGGCCTCCTTAACCCGGGTCCCGGATATTCGGTGAGTTTCTATCCCGCATTGGCACGTTATACGTTGGACGGCCATTTGGATAATACCTTTGGCGAATTAGGCAATGGACATGCAATTTTCCCCGGACTAGAAGGCGAGCGATTGAAGAAGTCCAGCTTTGCCGGCTTGGCAGTTCCGGCGAACGCCGGGATAAGTCAGGACAAGCCACGGGATTTTATTTGGCCGCAAGATATCAATGTCAACTGGGCGCGACATAACGGAAAAATATATGTCATGGGCCTGAAGGCAGATGGAAGTGGAACGGTAGTAGTGTGTTTTCACGACAATGGTTTGGTGGATTGGAGTTTCGGTACTGATGGTATGGTTATTTTGAAGCCATTTGTACCGTCAGGAGGAACATCACCTTGGAATGTTCAGATGAAAGCAATGCACCCCACTGAAAAAGGATTATTGCTAGGTGGATACAGCGGAGAGCGCGGGCTAACAGCTCTGTTTGCCCGGGTTACTTATGACGGGCGCCTCGATGGCAGCTTTGGAAAAGACGGCTATGAGTACGATATGAATAGTCAATTTCAACGAGCGCTCGCACTCTTGGCAACTCGCACTGGCCATATTCTGGCCGCGGGGATGGGAGTCGATGACGAGGGGGTCTGGACGGTGGGGGGGCTTTGTGGCATAGACGCCGAGGGACGGCCGGATAAGGGGTTTAACAACGGAAAACCCTTATTGAGCTCAATGATGAGACGCGGGGAGGCGTGGACAGGAGTGGCGGACGCGGACGGGAAATTCGCGGTTATCGGCAGATATGCCGGGCCTTCAGAGCAAGGCAATGTCGGAGGAATACTGGTGGGACGTTTTCTGCCGCATGGTGAGTTTGACCCCGATTTTGGAGCGCTTGAATCTGATGGTATTCGCAAAGGCTGGGTTGCATTTCCTCTATTAGCCGACGTCGACGCGTCTGGACTTTTGGTGGAGGGGGAGCGGATTTTTGTGGTCGGCGCCGAGTTACCGCCCGAAAGTAGTAAGCATAGTGCATACATCATGTGTGTGAAGGGCTAGCGCTGATCTTTTTTAGGTTTTTGACCCGCGCGTCTTCATCATGGAGATGATCAGGGTCGCGATCTGTGATGGTCCTGAAAGGAAAGTTCGAAAACCTGTTGCACGCTGCAATCTCGACACTGTGACGCTCGTCCTGCTCTCGTACGGCTGCTTTCCTCCTGTCGACCTTGTAGCGTTTTCCACGGCTTTTCGAGGCCGTGGAATTGACTGGCATGAACGATGGAAATTTACCTCTATCCGGGGCTGTTCATTGATTGTTGTCAATACAGTATGTTTCATTTATCGGCACCTTGAGTAAGCAACAATATGTAAGCGACGATATCGTCGTTCGCGGCGTCGCAATCGCGTGAAGCGAGCACAAAACATCAAGGCCGAGCCGCGATGGCGATTATACCGGGGCTGTAACTAGTGACTTCGTTAGCTCCGGGGTACCTGCCTGCGTCAGAATACCTTGGCCTTCCACAGGTAGAACAGGAGCTGCGAGCAGCTGGCAGCGACCATCCAAGTCACATACACTGTGGCGAGCCAGCCTCTTCTCATCTGTGTCGAACCTGCGAACCCTGGCTTGATTGTGGCGTCGGCCACAATCAGTTGTTGGTCATGAGAACGTTGCGGTTATTTCAAGCCAATTTCCGACATCGTTGATACGGGACTCGAGCCGCAAACGGTTGAGGTCGCGACATAGGCCTTGGATTTTCCCCTGTAACTCAGGACACCATGACACCGTTAAGTTAGTAACGCCGCGCGGCGCCTGAACTCCCTGGCAAAGCGGTATTGCAAGGCACTGCGCGGATGGCGCTCATTGCAATGTTCAAATCTGGCGTGCCACCAGGAACACAGATTTCCCAGCCTCGAATGTCTGCTGGACAATCGCTAGCTTCTCCTGGGGTGTGCGCCGCCGGCGCCGCTCTGGCTCCGTCAATACTTCGAACTGTTCAATATTTTGCATAGGCTTAAAACTAGTCACAAGACTAGCTCTTATTTCAGAGGTGTTCCGGTGTGCTGTGATTCAATGGGCTAATCCACGGCTGAGAAACTGAATTGTTCGGTGCTTGTTTGTGATCTTTCTTTGACGCCGGACGCCTGTCCTGGCTTGCAGGGGATGAACATTCCACCTAGAAGCGCGTGTTGCCTACTGCTCTCAAAAGATTTCCATTAAAACGATATCGAAAAAGATATCACTTTGAATAAAAAAGTGATTAGTAAGAGCAGCCAAGTGTTTTTACACTGGGGGGCGGTATTTATTCTCATGCAAGCGGGTTGGAAGCGTCATGAAGGTATTTACGTTCTCGATATGGGATATCGAAAAAGGTATCTTATCGATTAAAAAAATCATTTGTTTGATATCGATCAAATTCGTAATATAGCGGGAAATTGAGCAGGAAAAATGATCGAGAAAGGTCTATATTGATAGATTCGTGATTGCTGTTTGGAAACTTGGCGCCGTCCTGGTGTACAAGTCTTTCAGCAGGAACCAAGTCGCAAAGAAAGTAGCAGAGACAAGTATTCCGTAACAGATGCGCTTTGCCGGAGATTCCAAAGCAAGGCCACAATAACTAAAGGAGACAAGCTGTGAAAATGATTAAAACGACGATTGTTGGATTGTTGATTGGCGCGTTCGGTCTGGTATCCCAGGCTAGTGCGCAGGACAAGGGCTTGATCGGTATCTCGATGCCGACCAAATCTTCCGCGCGCTGGATCGCCGATGGCGACAATATGGTCAAGGTGTTCAAGGAAAAAGGTTACAAGACCGATCTGCAATACGCCGAAGACGACATCCCGAATCAATTGGCGCAGATTGAAAACATGGTGACCAAGGGCGTGAAAG
Source organism: Collimonas sp. NPDC087041 (assembly GCF_044745265.1). Classification (NCBI taxonomy): domain Bacteria; kingdom Pseudomonadati; phylum Pseudomonadota; class Betaproteobacteria; order Burkholderiales; family Oxalobacteraceae; genus Collimonas; species Collimonas sp. NPDC087041. Next base: position 136,527 of record NZ_JBIUZX010000005.1, on the reverse strand, counting down.
TCCTGGTGATCGCCGCAATCGACGGTACTACACTGACCAATGCCTTGCAAAAGGCGGCCGACAAGGGCGTCAAGATCATCGCTTATGATCGCCTGATCCGTAACTCCAAGAACGTTGATTACTACGCTACCTTCGATAACTTCCAGGTCGGCGTGCTGCAGGCCAGCTACATCGAAAAGGCGCTGGATCTGAAGGGCGGAAAAGGCCCATTCAATATCGAACTGTTCGGCGGTTCGGCTGATGATAACAACGCCTTCTTCTTCTACAACGGCGCGATGTCGGTGCTGCAGCCGTACATCGACAAAGGCAAGCTGGTAGTGCGCAGCAAGCAGACCGGCATGGACAAGGTTTCCACTTTGCGCTGGGATGGTGCGGTCGCCCAGGCGCGCATGGATAACCTGCTCAGCGCTTATTACGGCAACGCCCATGTGGATGCAGTGCTGTCGCCGTATGACGGCATCAGTATCGGTATCCTGTCGTCGCTCAAAGGCGTCGGCTATGGCACTCCTAAGCAACCTATGCCTGTCGTGACAGGCCAGGACGCCGAGATTCCTTCGGTCAAATCGATCTTGCGCGGCGAGCAGCGCCAGACCGTGTTCAAGGACACGCGTGAACTGGCCAAGGTAACGGCTGGGATGGTCGACGCGGAGTTGAGCGGCAAGACACCGGCCATTAACGATACCAAGACCTATAACAATGGCGTCAAGGTCGTGCCTTCCTATCTGTTGAAACCTGTCAGCGTTGACGCTTCCAACTGGAAGCAGGTACTGATCGGCAGCGGTTATTACACTGAAAGCCAGATTAAATAAGAATCAAGTCAGTCGTTTCAAAACGATTGAAAGGAATATCTTGTTTGGCCGGAGGTTGCAGTACGCCTGGCGCTGCTGCAACCTCCGTTTGTCAGGCGCCGGCGTCATTGTGCGCAGTATGAGGTAAGTGAGGTAACACAGATGGAAACCATCCTGGAGATGCGCGGGATCGGGAAGACATTCCCGGGAGTCAAAGCATTAGACAATGTCAATCTGAAGGTGCGCAACGGCGAGATCCACGCTGTGGTCGGCGAAAACGGCGCAGGAAAATCAACCTTGATGAAGGTGCTGAGCGGGGTCTATCCGCATGGCTCTTACACCGGCGATATCCACTATCAAGGACAAACACGGAAGTTCGAAGGCATTGCCGACAGCGAAGAATGCGGCATCATCATCATCCATCAGGAACTGGCGCTGGTTCCTCTGTTGTCGATCACCGAAAATATTTTCCTGGGTAATGAGCAAGCCACGAACGGTGTGATTGACTGGGCCGGTTCGTATGCCAAGACCAAGGAGCTGCTGGCAAAAGTCGGCCTCAAGGAATCGCCCAACGCACTGATCACCAACCTCGGCGTCGGCAAACAACAACTGATTGAAATCGCCAAGGCGCTATCCAAGCAAGTCAAATTGCTGATCCTCGATGAGCCGACCGCCAGCCTGAATGAAAGCGACAGCGACGCTTTGCTTGAGTTGCTACTGGAACTCAAGGCGCAGGGTATTTCCTCGATCCTGATCTCGCATAAACTCAACGAAATTTCTAAAGTCGCCGATTCGATCACGATTCTGCGCGACGGCAGCACCGTCGATACCCTCGATTGCCACAAAGAGGTGATCAGCGAAGACCGCATCATCCAGAACATGGTTGGCCGCGAGATGGCTGATCGCTATCCCAAACGCAGCCCGCAGATTGGCGAGACCATTTTCGAGGTCAAGCAATGGAGTGTGCATCACCCGATCCATCCGGAGCGGCAGGTGATCAAGGGCGTCGATTTTCATGTCAAGAAGGGCGAGATCGTCGGCATCGCCGGCCTGATGGGCGCCGGGCGCACCGAACTGGCGATGAGCATTTTCGGACGCGCCTACGGCCAGCGCATCAGCGGCAAGGTTTTCTTGCGCGGCAAGGAAATCGATGTCAGCACCGTACAGAAAGCTATCGACAACGGCATCGCCTATGTCACCGAAGATCGCAAAGGTTACGGCCTGATCCTCGACCAGGACATCAAGAAGAACATCTCGCTGGCCAATCTCGATGGCGTGGCGGACAACTCCGTGATCGACGAAGGGCGTGAATATTCGGTAGCGGCGGATTATCGCCGCAAATTGAAAATCCGCTGCGCCAACGTGTTTCAGAAAGTGCTGAACCTGTCGGGCGGCAACCAGCAGAAGGTGGTGCTCAGCAAATGGCTGTTCTCCAATCCGGATGTACTGATACTGGATGAACCCACGCGCGGTATCGATGTCGGCGCCAAGTACGAGATTTACACCATCATCAGCCAGCTGGCGAACGAAGGAAAATGCATCATCATGATTTCATCGGAAATGCCGGAACTGCTTGGCATGTGCGACCGCGTCTATGTGATGAACGAGGGTAATTTCGTCGGCGAACTGACGGCGGCGGAAGCATCCCAGGAAAAAATCATGCGCGCGATCGTGCGGAATGTGAAGAACGGAGACAATTGAAATGAACCACAAAGTCGCAACTGCAGAGACCCAGCCGCCGGTCCTGGCAGACAAGAAAGATTACGCCGGCTTCCTGAAGAACAACATGCGCGAATACGGCATGCTGATGTCGTTGATCGCGATCATGGCGTTCTTCCAGTACATGACCGACGGCACCCTGATGCAGCCGTTAAATCTGACTAACCTGGTACTGCAAAACAGCTACATCGTCATCATGGCGCTCGGCATGCTGATGGTCATCGTGGCCGGTCATATCGACTTGTCGGTCGGCTCGGTGGTGGGTTTCATCGGCGCGCTGGCGGCGGTGCTGATCGTCAATCTGCACATGAATTTTGTCTTGGCCAGCATCCTGTGCATCCTGGCCGGCGGTGCGATCGGCGCGGCGCAGGGCTATTGGGTGGCGTTTTTCAAGATTCCGTCATTCATCGTCACGCTGGCCGGCATGCTGGTGTTCAAGGGATTGACGCTGGCGCTGTTGCAGGGACAGTCGGTCGGTCCGTTCCCGGATGATTTCCAGATGCTGAGTTCGGGTTTCATTCCGGATTTTTTCGGCGGCGCAGATTTGCGTATTACCTCGTTGGTGGTCGGCGTGCTGGTCGCCGCTGTCATGATCGTGGTCAAAGTGCGTCACCGCGCCAAGCAGGTCAAGCACGGGATGGAGGACGAGCCACAGTTGTTCTTCATATTGAAAAACGGCATATTTGCCGCCGTCATCATTTTCTTCAGCTACCTGTTGGCTTCCTATAAAGGGATGCCGAACGTCCTGATCGTCATGTTCCTGTTGATGGTGGCTTATACCTTCATCGCCAATCGCACCACCATCGGCCGTCGCATCTATGCGGTCGGCGGTAACGAGAAGGCCGCCAAGCTGTCGGGCATCAAGACCTCGCGTGTGTCTTTCTATACCTTCATCAACATGGGCATGCTGGCAGCGCTGGCCGGCTTGATCTTCGCGGCGCGCCTGAATACCGCCACGCCGAAAGCCGGTACCGGCTTCGAACTGGATGTGATTGCAGCCTGCTTCATCGGTGGCGCTTCGGCATCCGGTGGTGTCGGCAAGGTGATGGGCGCGGTGATCGGCGCGTTCGTGATGGGCGTGATGAACAACGGCATGTCGATCATGGGTATCGGCATCGATTATCAACAGGTGATCAAAGGCCTGGTCTTGCTGGCCGCGGTATTTGTCGACGTCTACAACAAGAACAAATAACGCTATCGCTGCGGAGCATGCGTCCGCAGCGGCGATTTTCCAATACAAAAGCTGGCATCCATCACGGTGCGGCCGGATGCCGTCCAATTTCAGGATTTCAAGAGGAAACCACAGATGACTGTCGATAAAAAACGTCCATTGCGTTCCGCCGAATGGTTTGGCAGTAACGACAAAAACGGCATGATGTACCGCAGCTGGATGAAGAATCAGGGAATCCCTGATCATGAATTCCAGGGCAAGCCGATCATCGGCATCTGCAACACCTGGTCCGAACTGACGCCTTGCAATGCGCACTTTCGCAAGATTGCTGAACACGTCAAACGCGGTATTTCCGAAGCCGGCGGCTTCCCTGTGGAGTTCCCGGTATTCTCCAACGGCGAATCGAACCTGCGACCGACCGCGATGCTGACTCGCAACCTGGCCAGCATGGATGTGGAAGAGTCGATCCGCGGTAATCCGATGGACGCGGTGGTGCTGCTGGTTGGCTGCGACAAGACCACCCCGGCGCTGTTGATGGGCGCCGCCAGTTGCGACATTCCAGCGATTGTGGTGACCGGCGGGCCGATGTTGAACGGCAAGCACGAAGGCAAGGATCTCGGTTCCGGAACCGCTGTTTGGCAGTTGAGCGAAGCGGTCAAGGGCGGCCAGATCAGCATGCATCAATTCCTCTCGGCGGAAGCCGGTATGTCGCGTTCGGCCGGTACCTGCAACACGATGGGCACTGCTTCAACCATGGCTTGCATGGCCGAAGCGCTTGGCACTTCACTGCCGCACAATGCCGCGATTCCCGCAGTCGATGCGCGCCGCTACGTGCTGGCGCATATGTCGGGCATGCGCATTGTCGACATGGTGTGGGAAGACCTGCGCCTGTCGAAAATCCTGACGCGAGAAGCATTTGAAAATGCGATCCGGGTCAATGCTGCGATTGGCGGTTCAACCAATGCCGTGATCCATTTGAAAGCGATTGCTGCGCGCATCGGCGTGCCGCTGGAACTGGAAGACTGGACCCGCATCGGCCGCGGCACGCCGACGCTGGTCGACCTGCAACCGTCCGGCCGTTTCCTGATGGAAGAGTTCTACTATGCCGGCGGCCTGCCTGGCGTGTTGCGCCGCCTGGGTGAAGCCGGCTTGTTGCCGCACAAGGATGCATTGACAGTCAACGGCAAATCGATCTGGGACAACAACCTTGACGCGCCGATCTACAACGACGAAGTGATCCGCGTGATCGACAAGCCGCTGATCGCCGATGGCGGCATCTGCATCTTGCGCGGCAATTTGGCGCCGCGCGGCGCGGTGCTCAAGCCTTCTGCTGCATCGCCGGAGCTGATGAAGCATCGCGGCAAGGCCGTGGTGTTCGAAGACTTCGCGCATTACAAGGAGCGCATCAACGATCCGGAATTGGATGTCGACGCCAGTTCGGTACTGCTGATGAAGAATTGCGGCCCCAAGGGTTATCCCGGCATGGCCGAGGTCGGCAACATGGGTTTGCCGCCGAAGCTGCTGGCGCAAGGAGTCAAGGACATGGTGCGGATTTCCGATGCTCGCATGAGCGGCACCGCTTACGGCACGGTGGTCTTGCATGTGGCGCCGGAAGCTGCTGCCGGCGGTCCGCTGGGAATCGTCGAGGATGGCGACTGGATCGAGCTCGATTGCGAAGCCGGGCGTTTGCACCTGGATATCAGCGATGCCGAGATGGCGCGGCGCCAGGCGGCAAGGGCCGAGGTCAACGCCGCGCATGCCGAGGCGACCGCGATGAAGGGCGGCTATCAAAGTTTGTATATAGATCGGGTATTGCAAGCTGATGAAGGCTGCGATTTCGATTTCCTGGTCGGCTGCCGCGGTTCGGCGGTTCCCAAGCATTCACATTAAGTAGCTACGCAGACTGGAGAAACACATGTTGCTGGTGCAATTCAAGCAGGCCGACGGCGCACGTCGGATTGGGGTGCTGGAGGACGAGGGACGGCAGATCCGCGTCGTTGAAGGCTACGCTACCACCTATGATCTGGCGCAAGCTGCAATTTCCCGCCGCAGTTCACTGTCCAGCCTGGTCGACGCGGCGCTCGGCACCACTGTGTTGGAATATGCGACGGTTGCGCGTGCCGGCCGCCTGCTGGCGCCGCTCGATCACGGCGACGCTGCGCATTGCTATGTCACCGGCACTGGTTTGACGCATCTGGGCAGCGCCGACGGCCGCGATGCGATGCATAAGAAAGTCAACGATGTCGACAACCTGACCGACAGCATGAAGATGTTTCGCATGGGGCTGGAAGGCGGCAAGCCGGCAGCGGGTGAAATCGGCGTGCAGCCGGAATGGTTTTACAAGGGCGACGGCAGCATCGTCTGCGCTGGCGAACAACCACTGACGATGCCGCATTTCGCATTGGACGGTGGCGAGGAACCGGAGATTGCCGCGCTTTATGTGATCGGCCCGGATGGCGCGCCGTACCGGCTCGGCTTTGCGATCGGTAACGAGTTTTCCGATCATGTCACCGAGCGCCAGAACTATCTCTATCTGGCGCATTCCAAGCTGCGGGTGTGCGCAGTTGGCCCGGCTTTGCTGGTGGGCGATTTGCCGCCGCATGTGGAGGGCATGTCGCGCATTCGCGACAAGGATGGGCAGGTGCGCTGGGAAAAACCGTTTGTCAGCGGCGAACAGAACATGTCGCATACGGTCGCCAATCTGGAGTATCACCATTTCAAATATCCGCTGTTCCGGCGTCCGGGCGATGTGCATATCCATTTCTTCGGCACGGCGACGCTGAGCTGTTCCGATGGCATCGAGGTCGCGCCTGGCGAGACATTTGAAATCGACGTTGCCGCTTTCGGTCCGCCATTGCGCAACCGTCTGGCGGTTCAAGAGTTGCCGGCGCCGGTGATCCATCAGCTTTAAATTCGTCAGCTTTAAGCTGTAGATATATCTAGTCAGGAAAAACATGAACATTACAGGCGAGTCGCTGATCGGCGCCTCCAGCATCAAAGGTGGCGGCGCGGATTTTTTTGCGTTCGATCCGGGTACCGGAAAAAATATCGAGCCGGCATTCCACACCGCCGGCAAAGCCGAGATTGACTGCGCCTGCGAGCTGGCCCGGATCGCTTTCGATCCGTATCGCGCCACCAGCCAGGAAGCGCGCGCCCGCTTCCTGGAAGCCATCGCGCAAAACATCGTCGAGCTCGGCGATCAATTGATAGAACGGGCGATGAGCGAGAGCGGCTTGCCGAAAGCAAGGCTGGAAGGCGAACGCGGCCGCACGGTTGGCCAGCTCAAGCTGTTTGCCGAAGTGTTGCGCGAAGGGTCGTGGCAGGATGCGCGCATCGATCCGGCGCTGCCGGAACGTCAACCGTTGCCGCGCGTGGATTTGCGTCTGCGCATGATTGCGCTGGGGCCGGTCGCGGTGTTTGGCGCCAGCAATTTCCCATTGGCGTTTTCAGTCGCAGGCGGTGACACAGCCGCGGCGCTGGCGGCCGGTTGCCCGGTCGTAGTGAAAGCGCATCCTGCGCATCCAGGTACTTCTGAACTGGTGGGCCGGGCAATTCAAAAAGCGGTTGCAGCGGCGGGTTTGCCGGAAGGTGTGTTTTCGCTGCTGACTGGCATCGGCAACGAACTGGGTACGGAATTGGTGCGTCATCCTGCCATTCAGGCCGTCGGCTTTACCGGTTCGCGCCACGGCGGTTTGGCATTGATGGCGGTTGCCGCCGCACGACCACAGCCGATTCCGGTGTATGCCGAAATGAGCAGCATCAACCCGGTTTTCCTGTTGCCGCACGCGCTGGCTGAAAAGGCCGAAGCGCTGGCGAGCGGGTTTGTCGATTCGCTGGTGCTGGGCGTTGGCCAGTTCTGCACCAATCCCGGCCTGGTGTTGGGGCTGCAAGGCCCTGACCTGGAGCGTTTCCAATCTGCGGCCGCTGATCAACTGGCGCAGCGCAATGCTGCCACCATGCTGACTGCCGGCATTCATCAAGCCTATCAAAAAGGTGTCGGCCGTCTTGCTGCAAACTCCAGGGTGCGCCAGCTCAGCCAGGGCGTCGCTGCCGATGCTGGCTGCAAAGGTGTGCCAACCCTGTTTGCGACCAGTGCCCGCGATTTTCTTAACGATCCGCAGTTGTCGGAAGAAATATTTGGTCCGGCCTCTTTGCTGATCAGTTGCCGCGATATCGCCGAGATGCGCGAAGTGGCAGAGCATCTGGAAGGGCAATTGACCGCGACCTTGCAGATGGCGAATGGCGACCATGAGGTGGTGCGCGAGCTGTTGCCGGTGCTGGAACGCAAAGTCGGGCGCATCCTGGCGAATGGCTTTCCGACTGGGGTCGAAGTATCGTACGCCATGGTGCATGGCGGCCCGTTCCCGGCCACCTCCGACAGCCGCGCGACCTCGGTCGGCGCAACATCTATTCAACGCTTCCTGCGGCCGGTGTCGTATCAGAACCTGCCGCAGGATTTGCTACCGGCGGCGCTGCAGGACGATAATCCCCTGGGTATCTGGCAACGCGTCAACGGTCAGCTGAGCTATCGCTAGAATCATGGCATGCCTTGCATGCGTCACATTGAACAGGAGTGGATATGTCCGCAGTAAAAGAAATTTCCAATGGCCAGCTGGCGCATTTTCCCAGCCTGAAGGGAAAGACCGTTTTTGTCACCGGTGGCGGTAGCGGCATTGGCGAAGCGATTGTCAGCGCGTTTTCCGAGCAGGGCGCACGCGTGGCTTTTGTCGACATCGCAGTCGAGGCCAGTGAGGCCTTGTGCGATAAGCTGGCCGCGGCGGGTTTCGTCAAACCGTTGTTCCGCCACTGCGACATCCGCGACATCGCGGCCCTGCAGTCGACCATCGGTGAGCTTGCGCAAGAGCTGGGCGATTTCGATGTGCTGGTCAACAATGCCGCAAACGACCAGCGCCATCAGCTGGAAGATGTCACCGTAGAGTTTTACGACAACGGCATCGCGATCAACCAGCGTCCGCTGTTTTTTACTTGCCAGGCAGTAGCCCCGGGCATGAAAAAGAAGGGCGGCGGCTCGATCATCAATCTGAGTTCGATCAGCTGGCACCTGTCGAACGGCGGTTACCCGGTGTACACCACCGCGAAGTCAGCCGTCATCGGCCTGACGCGCGGCCTGGCGCGTGATCTCGGGCCACACAATATCCGCGTCAATACCGTCTCGCCGGGATGGGTGATGACCGAGCGGCAGATTGCCTTGTGGCTGGATGCCGCTGGCGAGGAAGAGATCAAACGCAACCAGTGCCTGCCGGGCAAATTGCAGCCCTGGCATCTGGCGCGCATGGTGCTGTTCCTGGCCGCCGACGACAGCGTGATGTGCACCGCACAGGAATTTATCGTCGACGCCGGCTGGGCGTGAGATTGTCGCAGACCTTAATAGATTTGCGCAGCGACGTCGCGTATCGTCTGCTGCAGCATGGTGGCGGCTGGCGATAGAATTTGATGGCGGCGGGTGATGATGCCGAAGCCGTCCATCTTGCAAGGCAATTCGATCGGCAAGATCGCCAGCACATTCACCTGGGCGTAAAAACGCGCCACTTCGGCCGGCATCACATGCAGGAAATCGGTTTGCTGCAGCAGGCTGCCGATCACCAGGATGGCAGTAGTGTCGACCACGTTGGCCGGTGGCGTCAGGCCATCCTTGTGGAACATCATGTCGACCCGGTGCCGCAACACGCTGCCCTTGGGCGGCAGGATCCAGCCGGCGTCGGCGATATCCTTCAGCTCCAGATTCGAAACATTGCGCAACGGATGATCAACCCGTGCGACCGCGCACACCGGTTCGTCGGACAACTCTTCATATTCGAGATTGCTGTTGTCTTCCTGGTCCAGGATGCGCGCCACCAGGAAGTCGAGCGAGCCGCGCTGCAGGCGTTCCAGCAGGATGTTGCTGCTCTCCACCTCGACGCCGATCCGCAGCATCGGCGCATGTTGCTTGAGCCGCGCAATCGCCGGCGGCAGCAACACCATGCCGGGCGACAGGATCGCGCCGACATTCACCTGTCCCGATAAACCCGATTTGAGCGCGGTGATGTCGTCGTGCGCTTGCGACAAACTGGTCAGCGCCATCCGCGAATGCCTAATCATGGCCTCGCCATAGATGGTCGGCCGCATGCCGCGCGGTAGTCGCTCGAACAGCTGCACGTCCAGCATGTCTTCCAGGTCTTTCAATTGCTTTGACGCGGCCGGTTGCGTCATGTTGAGTTCTTCCGCCGCGCGATGGATATTGCGTTCCTCGTCGAGTGCGATTAGCAACAGCAGTTGCCGGGTTTTCAGGCGGGCGCGGAGAAACCAGTTGGTGTCGTTGGCAGGCATGGTCGTCCCAGTGGTTGGTTTTTTTATATGCCGCCTGATCAGTCTGCGCTTTGGGCGACTAGATAGCAGCTAATAAATGATATCAAATTCCGTATTGATATGGCGTAAAAAATCATTTGATCGATATCAATGTAGTCCCTAACATGGGCGCACATGTTGCTGCTGCCGTGGCAATGCTCGGCGTAAGCTGAGCGGCTTCAGCGGCGGCATTTGCTTTAATATGCAGATGCCAGCGAGGTCAGGGAAACCTCGCTGGCATTGTTCTGGTTGCGATTGTTCGCTACCACCAAACCGAAGGAGCCAAAGGAATGATCGATCAAGCATGCGCCTCGCAGGTCGCACGGAATGACGGCAGGATTGGACGATGACAAGCACCAGCGCAAGCCTGTTGGTTGACGGTAAACATATGCTGGGTGAGGGCGTGCTGTGGTGCGATCGTACGCAGCGTTTGTTCTGGACCGATATTCTCGGCGCCACCCTGTGGCGCTACACGCCGGCCAGCGGTGAAACGCATAGCTGGCCGATGCCCGAGCGCTTGGCGACATTCGCATTGACCAATGACGACGACCGCCTGCTGCTGGGACTCGCTTCGCAATTGGCGTGGTTCACTTTTTCCACGCAAGTGGTGACGCCGATTTGCGCGGTCGAAGCGGATTTGCCGCACACTCGACTGAACGATGGCCGTTGCGATCGCTTCGGGCGTTTTGTGTTCGGCACCAAGAACGATGCGCCTGACCTGGCGCCTTGCTGCAGTTTCTATCGGCTTAACACCGATCTGACCTTGGAGAAGTTGCCGCTGCCATCAATAGCCATCAGTAACAGTATCGGCTTCAGTCCCGATGGTCGCATCATGTACTACTGCGATTCACCGACCAGGACGATTCGCTGCTGCGATTATGAAACCGGCGACGGTATTGTTAGTAACGATCGTTTGTTCGCCGATTTGCGACAACAGCCCGGCGTACCGGACGGTTCAACCGTCGATCGCGATGGCTATCTGTGGAATGCGCAATGGGGCGGATACCGCGTGTTGAGGTTGGCGCCGGACGGCAGTATCGACCGGATCGTCGAGGTTCCGGTGGCGCAGCCTAGCTGTGTCGCGTTGGGCGGCGCGCTGCTGGACACGCTGTATGTGACCACTGCACGGGAATCGCTCTCGGCGCAGGCTTTGCTGGTGGAGCCGACTGCCGGTGGCGTATTCGAGTTGCGGCTGACGGGTAGCTATGGCTTGCCGGAAAGCAGATTCGGCGCGTGATCGGCAAGGTTTGCCGACTTTCAGGCTACTTTGCAACTGCTACTGGTAAGTGATCGTCATGATGACCGGGCCGAGTGCGGTTCCTGTCGCCGCCTTGTTGGCGACCAGGCCCAGGCTGGTTTGGCCTTGTAACGCCACCCGGTAAGGAGCAGCTTCTTCAGTTCCAAGCGGCTTGCCGTCGCGTGTCAGGGAGATGGTTGCGGGGGAGTTGGCGCCAGGTCCGACGCGCTGAAACGCTACATCGAAAGCGCTGTGCCTGTCGCAATGAATGTTCACTTGCATCGCCGCCGGTCCGGAACTGTCGACCATGTTGGTGGCGCAAGGCGGTTCGACAATACTGCCGACAAAATGGATGGTGCCGCCATTGGTACCCGCGATTGCCACAGAGGCGAGAGGCAGCAAAATGAATGCCGCGGCCAATTTCAGTCGTGTAAATGTCATGTCTTTCCCCTCGTGCACTGTTGAAATTCCAAATGAATTTCCATGTAGAAATAGTACTACGTGGAAATTATACTTGGTGGAATTTCATTGGTTTTTATGAGGGAAACAATAAATTGCAATTCGCGACATGGGATTGAATTGCAGGAAAAACAATACTCAACTTAAAGTAACGTTGATCGCCTTAACGATAAAGCGGTTTTGTCGACGCTCAAAAAAGTGGGATGCGTTGCCAGTGAGGCATAGCCCGCAATGGTTGCCGGCCGCCTCACTCAAATAGACAATCAAGTAGTCAAAATACGGCCGATGGCGGCGCTGTTGACTGCGATCTTTTCCGTGTCTGCATAAAGCAATTCGACCCGCTGCTGCAATGCATGCCAGGCCGGCCAGTTGCTTGCCGGTGTTGCGCCGGCCTCATGTTCGGGAATTGCTTCCAGATCGCTCTGGTCCAAAACCGCAGGCGCGAGATTCGGATTGAGCACTTGTTCAGCCAGCGCCAACGTCTTGCAGACATGCGTGGTCGCGGTATCGAGTTGGGCATTCACCGCTTCATGGGGAATGCCCTCGGCATTGCGCCGAAGTAGCATGCGCAGCGCCGCCACGTGGGCCATGACCAGATAATTCTGCACGATGAACTGGTTCAGGTTTTCCACCGCACGGTGTTTGCTGACCGGTTCGTCAAGCATGCGGACCAAAGTCGATACTAGTTCCGAAATGTTATCCAGGAAGCGCTTGCGCGAGATTCGATAAATGAAATCGTCGACAGCCTTGCCTTGCAACAGGTTGTTGCTGGCTTCGAGGTAGCGCTGGTTGCTTTTCAATACGTTACGGATCAGCTGCGGCAAGGTGCGGTATTCCCAGCTCGGCAGGACGAAGCTGAATGCGGTGGCAATGGCGGCGCCGATCAGGGTGTCGATCAGGCGTTCGCCGATCACATGGCCGCTGCTCGGGATGACCAGGTTGATCTGCAGCAGGATCTGCATACTGGCGGCGATCGCGGTGTAGCGGTATTTGACATAGATGAATGCCGGCGCGGCGACAGTCGCCAGGAACAGGAAGCCGAGCAGGGCCACCGGCTCGTGCACGAAGCGCAGGATCAGCGCGGTCGCGACGCAACCGATCAATGTGCCGATCAGACGATCGCTGCGGCGCTGCTTGGTCTGGCTGAAGCTGGGCTTGAGGATGATTGCAATCGTCAGCACCACCCAGTAGCCATGTCCGGCATAGGGCAAGGCGTCCGCCGCCAGCAGGCCGCAGGAAATCGCCAATGCCGCCCGCACCGCAAAACGGAAGGTCGGCGATTGCCAGCGCAGATTGGCCGCCAATACGCCCAACTGGTATTTTTGCTGCGTCAGGAATGGCGTCATGTCCTTGCCCAGCAACACCGGCAGTGGGCCTTGCACGCTTTGGGTGGCGTGGTGCAACTGGCCGATCATGTCGATCGCATCGCAAATCTTGCCGTAGGTGGAGCGCAGGATGTCCAGCGCTTCCTCGGAAACCTTGCCGGCCAGCGCATCCTGTTGCAACTGCTGCAATTCCGCATCGATCGAGCGCAACTCGGCCTTGTAGCTGATGCTGGCGAAGGAGGCGCGCTTGCGCGTGACGGCGTAGGCGATCGATTCGATATCCTTGGCGGCCTTGTTGACCAGGTCGCGCAGGTAAGTCAGGACTTCCGCATCGGCCAGGTGCTGGCGCAGGATTGCGTAGTCGGTATGGGTGGACAGGATGTGTTCGTACAGGTCGAACATGCCGAAATGCACCTGCACCAGGATCGCATCTTCCTGGTTCTTCGGATCGCGCAATATCAGGTCGCGCGATGCCTGCTGCTTCTCGGCCAACACGATCTGTTGCCGCACCAGCAGATTGAACTGGCTGTTGAGATCGACATGCATGTCGTAGAAATCGGCCTTGATGTTGATGTAGCGCGCCAGCTCGAACAGTGCTTCGGCCAGTACCTGCTGTTTGATGCGGCTGCGCAGGAACCACGAAACGGCCATCGAATAGGCCAGGTAGGCCAGGCCGCCGGCCAGGAACAGGCCGGTGTGGAAAAACGCCTGTTCCACATTGGTGGCGTTTTCCATCGACAAGGTCATCACGAACAGCGCTGAAAACTGCAGCGGCATGGCCTTTTTGCCATATACCACCATCATGCAGGCCAGGAACGTCACTACCACCAGCATGATGCTCAACAGCCAATGGAATGGTGCGCACAGGCTGATGATGAGGGTGACGACGGTGCACAGCAGCACGCTCGACAGCATTTCGTTGAATTTGTGACGCAGGGTGCTCGGCAGATCCATCAGGCTGGTGGAGAGGGCGCCGATACAGACCGTCATCGCGGTCGGCAGATCCGAGAATTGCAGCACCAGCATGGTCAGCCCCACCACGCCAGTGGCGATCCGCAAACCAGTATAGAAGTAATGACTGAATATAAAGGTGCGCAGATCTAGGGCGTAATGCATGTCCGGTCTTAAGCGTTGGCTGGCAAGGCTGAAAGTGTAACCCGTTTGCTCGTGGAAATTGTCCTGGAAATGGCAAAAAAAGCATGAAAATTTTTTGCCGCAGAATGGCTGCCTGGTAAATCCATGCGGTCAGCTCCAAGCTTGCCGGGTAGCGGGCAACGCGCGTTTTCCCTCGAGTCCCTCTTCATTCTGCAAATTCCCCGATTTTTACGGTTTTTTTACACTTTGTTTACACCCCCGCCAAGACTCTTTACGACATTTTTAGAAGCTTCTCTATAGCCTGTCGTTACCGTAACTAATCTGTAATGAGGGTGATGATGGACCTGGTAATGGATGGAATTTATGTTGGTGCAATCGTCGCGATGTTTGTCGTGACCTGGGCGCTGGCGGTCGGCTGCAAGAAGCTGGAGGATCGGCAATGAACCCGTTTTATGTGCTTGGCGCGGTGGTGACCGTCGCGCTGCTGGTGTATCTGGTCGTGGCCTTGATCAAAGCGGAGGATTTCTGACATGACCTCCCAATCCACCATGTTGTTGATTGCTTTCCTGGCGGTGCTGCTGGTATTGAGCTATCCGCTCGGGAAATATATCGTGCAGGTAGCCGCAGGCTCCTCCGATCATGCTCCGGTAACCGGTTTCGGCTGGTTCAACCGGGTCGAGCAATGGCTGTATCGTTGCGCCGGCATCCAGGCCAAGTCGGAGATGAACTGGAAAACCTATGCGCTGGCATTGCTGATTTTTAATACCATCGGCGCACTGGCGACTTACGCGTTGCAACGTTTCCAGCTCTGGTTGCCGCTGAATCCGCAACACTTTGTCAATCTCAGCTCGGATTCTGCATTCAACACGGCTGTCAGCTTCATCAGCAACACCAACTGGCAAGGTTATTCGGGCGAAAGCGCGATGAGCTACCTGACCCAGATGCTGGTGCTGGCCGTGCAGAACTTCTTTTCCGCAGCGACCGGTATTGCGGTTGCCTTTGCCTTGATTCGCGGCTTTTCGCGTCACTCAGCAAATTCGATCGGTAATTTCTGGACTGACATTACGCGCTGCACCGTGTACATCCTGTTGCCGCTGTCGGTGATCTTTTCGGTATTCCTGATCAGCCAAGGCGTGATCCAGAATTTCGATTCCTATAAGGACGCCAACATCGTGCAACCGCTGACTTATCAGCAGCCGAAAGTCGGCGCCGATGGCCAGCCTGTCAATGATGCAGCTGGCAAGCCGGTGCTGGAAACCATGAACACCAAGGTGCAAACCTTAGCCATGGGTCCGGTGGCGTCGCAGGAAGCGATCAAGATGATCGGTACCAACGGCGGCGGTTTCTTCAATGCCAACTCGGCGCACCCGTATGAAAATCCGACACCATTGTCGAATTTCATGCAGATGCTGGCGATCTTCCTGATCCCTGCCGCGCTGTGCTTTACCTTCGGCTTCATGGTCGGCGACATCCGTCAGGGCTGGGCGGTGCTGGCGGCGATGACTCTCATCTTTGTCGTCATGACGGCAGTGGTGATGTACGCCGAGCAGCAATCGCATCCTGGAATCGGCGCACTGGGCGTAGACCAGGCGCATAGCCTGCTGCAATCCGGCGGCAACATGGAAGGCAAGGAAACCCGTTTCGGCGTCAGCGCTTCAGCTTTGTTTGCAGCGGTGACCACAGCAGCTTCGTGCGGCGCAGTCAATGCCATGCACGATTCGTTCACAGCCTTGGGTGGCCTGGTGCCGATGGCTCTGATCCAGATGGGTGAAGTGGTGTTCGGTGGCGTCGGTTCCGGCCTGTACGGCATGCTGGTGTTCGCCATCATGGCGGTGTTCATCGCCGGCCTGATGATCGGCCGCACTCCGGAGTATCTCGGCAAGAAGATTCAGTCGTTCGAAATGAAGATGACTTCGATTGCGATCCTGGCAACGCCGATGCTGGTATTGGGCGGCACCGCGATAGCAGTGATGGCAACCGCCGGTGTGGCGGGCATCCTCAACCCTGGGGCGCATGGATTCAGCGAAATACTGTATGCCTTCTCGTCGGCCGCCAACAATAACGGCAGCGCGTTCGGTGGATTGTCGGCTAACACACCGTTCTATAACGTCATGCTGGCAATCGCGATGTGGTTCGGACGCTTCATCATCATCATCACGATCCTGGCAATGGCTGGTTCGTTTGCCGCCAAGAAGCGCCTGGAACCCAACTCGGGAACCATGCCGACCCACGGTCCGCTGTTCATCGTGTTGCTGATCGGCGTGGTGGTCCTGGTTGGCGTATTGAACTACGTACCGGCCCTGGCGTTGGGTCCTGTGGTTGAGCATTTGCAAATGTTCGCGCCGAAATAAAAACATTTTGGGGATGGAGTCCAAGAAGCGTCGCAGCACGACGAACGACTCCTCCCCAGCCAATCAAGAAGAAGGATCATCATGTCTCGCACCAATCTGACGCTCTTCGATTCCGCGCTCATGGGCCCGGCCATCGTCGCATCGTTCAAAAAGCTGGCGCCGCAAACGCAATTGCGCAACCCAGTCATGTTCGTGGTTTATGTCGGCAGTATTCTGACCACGCTGTTGTATTTCCAGGCCCTGACCGGCAAGGGTGAAGCCAGCCCGGCTTTCATCCTGGCGATTTCGGTATGGCTCTGGTTCACTGTCCTGTTCGCCAACTTTGCTGAAGCCTTGGCAGAAGGCCGCAGCAAGGCGCAAGCCGAATCGTTGCGCGCATTGAAGCAAACCGTATCAGCCAAGAAGCTGGAAGCCAACAGCAAGTCCAAGGGCCAGCAAAGCAACTGGACTTCGACTCCAGCCAGCAATCTGCGCAAGGGCGACGTCGTGCTGGTGGAAGCCGGCGACGTTATCCCGGTCGATGGTGAAGTCATCGAAGGCGTGGCCTCGGTCGACGAAAGTGCGATCACCGGTGAATCTGCACCTGTGATTCGTGAATCCGGTGGCGACTTTTCCGCCGTCACCGGCGGTACCCGCATCCTGTCCGACTGGCTGGTGGTGCGCGTTTCGGTCAATCCGGGCGAAGCCTTCCTGGATCGCATGATCTCGATGGTGGAGAGCGCCAAGCGCCAGAAAACGCCGAATGAAATCGCCTTGACCATCCTGTTGGTGGCGCTGACTATCGTGTTCCTGCTGGTGACTGTGACCCTGCTGCCATTCTCGCTGTTCAGCGTGACCGCCGCCAAGTTCGGCACGCCAATCACCATCACGGTATTGGTAGCTTTGCTGGTATGTCTGATCCCAACTACCATCGGCGCCTTGTTGTCCGCCATCGGTGTGGCCGGCATGAGCCGCATGATGCAAGCCAATGTGATCGCCACCTCTGGCCGTGCAGTGGAAGCCGCCGGCGACGTTGACGTGCTGCTGCTGGACAAGACTGGCACCATCACACTCGGTAACCGCCAGGCTTCAGCCTTTATCCCGGCGCCAGGCATTACCGAGCAGGAGCTGGCCGATGTCGCGCAGCTGGCCTCGCTGGCCGATGAAACGCCGGAAGGCCGCAGCATCGTGGTGCTGGCTAAACAGCGCTTCAATATCCGCGAACGCGAGATGACTTCGCTGAACGCCACCTTTGTGCCGTTCACCGCGCAGACCCGCATGAGCGGTATCGACATCGGCAACCGCGCAATCCGCAAGGGTTCGTCGGAAGCATTGAAAAACTATCTGCAGGAATTGGGACAACCATTCCCGGCCGAAGTCGCACATAACGTCGACGACGTCGCCCGCCGCGGCAGTACACCGCTGGTGGTGGTCGATGACGGCGTGGTGATGGGCGTGGTCGAACTGAAGGACATCGTCAAGGGCGGCATCAAGGAACGCTTTGCCGAACTGCGCCGGATGGGCATCAAGACCGTCATGATCACCGGCGATAACCGCCTGACTGCGGCTTCGATCGCGGCCGAAGCAGGGGTCGATGACTTCCTGGCGGAAGCGACGCCGGAAGACAAGCTGAAGCTGATCCGCAGCTACCAGTCGGAAGGCCGCCTGGTGGCGATGACCGGCGACGGCACCAACGATGCTCCGGCATTGGCTCAGGCTGACGTGGCGGTGGCGATGAACAGCGGCACGCAGGCGGCGAAGGAAGCCGGCAACATGGTCGACCTCGATTCGAATCCGACCAAGCTGCTCGAGATCGTCGAGATCGGCAAGCAGATGCTGATGACCCGCGGCGCCTTGTCGACCTTCTCGATCGCCAACGATATCGCCAAGTACTTTGCGATCATCCCGGCCGCTTTCATCACTACTTATCCGCAATTGGCGGCGCTGAACGTGATGCATCTGGCGAGTCCGTCGTCGGCCATCATGTCGGCAGTGATTTTCAATGCGCTGATCATCGTTGTGCTGATTCCGTTGGCATTGAAGGGTGTTCGCTATCGGGCCGTCGGCGCTGCATCGTTGTTGCGTCGTAACCTGCTGATCTACGGCCTGGGCGGCATCATCCTGCCATTCATCGGTATCAAATTGATCGACATGATCCTGGCGGTCATGCACTTGGTGTAATTGGGAGTCTAGAAATGAAATCAGCATCTACAACAACATTGTCTCCAGCGCAGTCGGTTGCCAAGACAAAAGTCGCATCGCAAGGTGTAATGCGTCCAGCACTGGTGCTGTTCGCCGGCTTGACCCTGCTGTGTGGGGTGATCTATCCGCTGGCCATCACTGGCATCGGCAAGGTCGCTTTTCCCGACCAGGCCTCGGGCAGCCTGATCGTGCAAAACGGTAAGCTGATCGGCTCACGCCTGATCGGCCAGGAATTCTCCGCGCCGAATTATTTCTGGGGCCGCTTGTCGGCTACCAGCCCGATGCCATACAACGCACAGTCCTCCGGCGGCTCCAATTTCGGACCGAGCAACCCGGCCTTGATCGATGCCGTCAAAGGCCGCGTCGATGCGCTGAAAGCCGCCGACCCTGGCAACACCTTGCCGATCCCGGTTGACCTGGTGACTGCCTCCGGCAGCGGCCTCGATCCGGAAATCAGCCTGGCCGCCGCCTATTACCAGGCCGGCCGCGTTGCGCGCGAACGCAAATTGAACGTCGATACCGTGCGCGGCATCATCGACAGCCTGAAGCTGCAGCCCAGTCTGGGCTTCCTTGGCGAGCCACGCGTCAACGTCCTGGCGTTGAATCTGGCGCTGGATCGACAGGCTCCAGCAGTCAACTGAGTTTTACCCACCCAATTTCATTCCAGAGGTAGTCGTGCATGCAGGACTGACCGTACATCGTACGGTCAGCTTCTACACGTCCGTATTGCCTCTGGTTTGGATAAACAAGCAGCACACTATTTTTATTCCACTTAGAGTATATGAAGAAAATTATCTATTTTGCTAGCCTGGTTACCGTCATCGGCGTTACTGCTTTCACTGCAAATTGCTCACAAGCGGAAGAGGCGGTTCCCGATAACTCCCTGACTTTCAATGCCAGCCTGGTATCGGATTACCGCTTCCGCGGCATTTCACAGACACGCCTGGAGCCAGCCCTGCAAGGCGGCGCGGACTATAGCAACAATCCAACCGGCCTGTACGTCGGCACCTGGCTGTCGACATTGAAATGGATCAAGGATAGCGGCGGCAGCGACAACATCGAGTGGGATATCTACGCCGGCAAAAAAGGTAACTTTACCCAGGATTTGAGCTACGACTTCGGCGTTCTCTCCTACGTCTATCCATCCAATGGCTTGAATCCGAGCGCCAATACGACGGAACTGTACGGCCAGCTCGGTTACGGCCCTGCCTATATCAAATATTCGCAATCGGTGACCAACCTGTTCGGCTTTGCCAACAGCAAGAACAGCGGTTATCTGGATATCGGCGCCAATATCGATGTCACCAACGGTTACACAGTCAACCTGCATGCCGGCCATCAAACGGTCAAGAACAATTCGGCTTCCAGCTATAACGACTGGAAAGTCGGGTTGACCAAGGATTTCGGCTTCCTGTCGGGTAGCATCGCGGTGATCGGCACCGACACCAATAATTACGTCGGACCGGCCCCTGATCGCAAGAACCTGGGTAAAACATCATTGGTGATTGGCGCGACAAAAACCTTCTGATTATCATCGGTAAGGTGCTTTCCCAGCATGGGCCGGAATGCGTAAGGCGTTCCGGCCTGTTCGCCTTTGTAGCAGGCAGCTGGCGGGGAACGCAAATAGCTTATAGGATGCCGTAACGGTGGCTCAATTCCATCTACAATTGGCTTATAGATTCACATAACCGCCTGGCTGGCGGGACTCTTCAGGCAAGCAGACCACTTACATGTCTTCACCCAATTCAAGCGGCGATTTGCGCCCCGATCCAGATGCCTTGCTGGCCCAGTTGCAGGTGCAGGAGAGCCTGGCCGGGCGCGGCAAGCTGCGCATCTATTTTGGTGCATCGGCCGGCGTTGGAAAAACCTACGCGATGCTTGGCGCCGCGCACAAATTGCATAGTGAAGGGCGCGAGGTGCTGGCCGGCGTGATCGAAAGCCACGGCCGCGCCGAAACCGCCGCCATGCTGAACGGCCTCGAGCTGCTGCCGCTGAAACAGGTGGAGTATCGCGACAAGCAACTGCCGGAGTTTGACCTGGACGCAGCCCTGCAGCGCAAGCCTTCGCTGATCCTGGTGGACGAACTGGCGCATTCCAATGCGCCCGGTTCGCGTCATCCGAAGCGCTGGCAGGATGTCGAAGAATTGCTGAATGCCGGCATCGATGTATTCACAACGCTCAACGTCCAGCACCTGGAAAGCCTGAACGATGTGGTGGGCGGGATTACCGGCATCCGGGTGGCGGAAACGCTGCCTGACACTGTCTTCGATGCGGCCGATGAAGTGGTGCTGGTGGATTTGCCAGCCGATGAATTACTGACCAGGCTCAAGCTCGGCAAGGTCTACAAACTGCCGCAAGCAGAACGCGCTTCCCGCAATTTTTTCCGCAAAGGCAACCTGATCGCATTGCGCGAACTGGCCCTGCGCCGTACCGCCGATCGCCTGCAGGGCGATGTCCAGGCCTATCGCATCGAGAAATCCATCGGCGCCGTATGGCAAACCGATGCCGCGTTGCTGGCTTGCGTCGGACCATCGCCGAGCGCCGAGCACGTGATCCGCAGCACAGCCCGGCTGGCAACCCAGCTCAATGCCGAATGGCATGCGATCTATGTCGAGACGCCGAGCCTGCAGCGCCTGCCGTCGGCCAAGCGTGAACGCATCCTGAAAACCCTCAAGCTGGCGCAAGACCTGGGAGCGACCACTGCGGTGTTGGCCGGTAACGAGGTGGCGGCGGTCATGGCGAGTTACGCGCGCAGCCACAATTTTTCCAAGATCATCATCGGCCGCAGCCAACGCCGTTATCCATGGCAAGCCAATCATTCAGCCCGCATCGCAAAGCTGGCTAACGACATCGACGTGATCGAAATCGGCGTACCGCCATCGGCCGCGTCGGAAAGGGACGACGACGCGACGGGCAGGGCTTTGCCGCGCTACCTGCCGATGCAGAGCCGGATCGAATGGTGGGGCTATGGTTGGGCGCTGGCCGTTTGTGTGCTGGTGACCTTGCTGGCGACGCCGATCCTGCCGTTTTTCGACCTGGCCAATATCGTCATGCTGTATTTGCTGGCGGAGGTGCTGATCGCCATACGCTACGGTCGTGGCCCGGCGATTTTTGTGGCGTTGCTGAGCATCGCATCGTTCGATTTCTTTTTCGTGCCGCCACGGTTTTCGTTTGCCGTCAGCGATTTCCAATATTTGCTGACCTTCGGCGTGATGCTGGCGGTGGGCCTGACCATTACTCATCTGACCACCGGTTTGCGCTACCAGGCCAGGATCGCGTCCGACCGCGAAGCGCGCTCGCGCGCCCTGTTTGAGTTCGCTCGGGAACTGTCCGCGGTGCTGCAGACTGAGCAGATATTCGAGACCAGCCGACGCTTCCTGCAGCGCAGTTTCCAGGCCAAGACCTTGTTGCTGGTGCCGGATGATGCCGGGCGCCTGCAAATGCCGGCGGTGATTCCCGGCGACGCCGCCGATATGGCGGCAGCACTCGATATGGGCATCGCGCAATGGGCGTTCGACAATGCCGGCAGCGCCGGCATCGGCACCGATACGCTACCAGCCAGCAATTACCTGTATGTGCCGTTGGTGGCGCCGATGCGCACCCGCGGTGTGCTGGCGATTCTGCCGCATAGCCGCCGCTGGATACTGATCCCGGAACAGCAGCAACAGCTGTACACGTTTGCCACGTTGACCGCGATCGCACTGGAGCGCGTGCATTATGTCGAGGTGGCGCAGGATGCGTTGGTGCGGATGGAATCGGAGCGCTTGCGCAACTCGCTGTTGTCGGCGTTGTCGCATGACTTGCGCACGCCGTTGACGGCGCTGGTCGGTTTGTCGGAGTCGCTGTTGCTGTCGAAGCCGCCGTTGCAGCAAAACCAGGAGGTGCTGGCTGCCGCGCTGCACAGCGAGATGCTGCGCATGAGTGCGCTGGTGACCAATCTGTTGGACATGGCGCGCATCCAGAGCGGCGAGGTCAAGCTGAATTTGCAATGGCAACCGTTCGAAGAGGTGGTCGGCAGTGCGATGCGCGCGAGCGCGTCGGCGTTGGTTGGGCACCCGGTGGAAATACGCGTGGCGCATGAACTGCCGCTGATTCGTTTTGACGCGGTGCTGATTGAACGCGTGCTATGCAACTTGCTGGAAAACGCCGCCAAGTACACAGCGCCGGGTTCTCACATCGTGTTGGCCGCCGTCGTCAACGGACGCTTCCTGGCAGTGACCGTGGCCGATGACGGTCCGGGACTGCCGGTCGGCATGGAAGATGCGATATTTGAAAAGTTCACCCGCGGTGAGCGCGAATCGGCCAAGCCTGGAGTGGGGCTGGGCCTGGCGATTTGCCGGGCCATCGTCGAGGCCCACGGCGGCACCATCCACGCTCACAGCGGTCATCAAAAAGGCGGCAACGCAGAACAACGCAAGGGCGCCGAATTTGTCTTTACCATTCCTCTTGGCGCACCGCCGAGCATGCCTGAACCGGAAGAAAGCGATTTCACCCCGACCACAGATGAAGCTGATGGCGGCGACGATGCCGGCGAGGACGGCAACATGGAGAAAGCATGACAATGCAACCAACACCAATAGCACTGCTGGTCGAAGACGAACCGCAGATCCGACGCTTTGTGCGCGCCGCACTGGAGAGCGAAGGCTGGCAGATTTTCGAAGCCGAAACCATGCAGCGCGGCCTGATCGACTGCGGCACCCGCAAGCCGAATCTGGTGATCCTCGATCTCGGCCTGCCGGACGGCGATGGCGTTGATTTCATCCTGGATGTACGCAAATGGTCGCGCGTGCCGATCATCGTGCTGTCGGCGCGCGTCAACGAAGCCGACAAGATCAGGGCGCTGGATGCCGGCGCCGACGACTATCTGAGCAAGCCGTTCGGCGTCGGCGAGTTGCTGGCGCGGGTCCGCGCCACGCTGCGTCGCCAGCATCAGCCGCTGGCCGGCGAGGATGGCTTGATCCGGTTCGGCGACGTCACGCTGGATCTGCAGGCCCGGCTGGTCACCAAGGCGCAGCAGCAAGTGCATCTGACGCCGACCGAGTATCGCTTGCTGACGGTGCTGGTGGCGAATGCTGGCCGCGTGGTCACCAATCCGCAGTTGCTCAAGGAGGTGTGGGGACCATCACATTCCGAGAGTGGGCACTACCTGCGCATCTACATGGGGCACCTGCGGCAAAAACTGGAAGACGATCCGGCGCAACCTAAATACTTGCTGACTGAGACTGCGGTAGGATACCGGATCATGCTTTCCCACTAAGGAGGGCGCATAGAGAGCGAATAATCTGCTGCGTGTGGAGCCGACCAGGAACACGGATCAACGTGCAACAGATAATCCAGAAGCAATCCAGGAAAACGAGAGACATCATGACGCGACCAGCGTGTATCAAAAACTGGCAGGAAATTCAGGGCGCCGATGATTCCAGCTATCCGGACAGTGCCGAATTGATGTCGATCGGTTCGCCGTTCGGCCGCTCATTCGGCTTGACCCGGATCGGCATCCATCATGAAGTGCTGAAACCTGGGCGCCGTACCTCCTGGCCGCACGCCGAAAAAACCGAAGAGGAATTCGCCTACGTGATCGAAGGTACGCCCGATGTCTGGCTGGACGGCCACCTGCATCGACTGGCGCCCGGCGACGGCGTCGGTTTCCCCGCCGGAACCGGCATCGCTCACACCTTCATCAACAACACTGACAGCGATGTGCGTATGCTGGTAGTGGGGGAGTGCTTCCGTGCCGACAATCAGGTGCGCTACCCATTGCACCCCGACCGCAACGCCCGCATCGGCGATCAGTATTGGGTTGATGCACCGCAGGAACCGCTTGGCCCGCACGATGGCCTGCCTGACAAGCTAAGGCAATCGAACGGTCCGTTTTAGTCGCTCTTAATCGCAACCACTAAGGGAACATTCATGCCACATCGAGAGATTGTTGAAAGTTTCATCGCGCTGGTCGTGCAGGGGAAATATGTGGAGGCGATCGAGGAGTTCTATACCGAGGACGCCAGCATGCAGGAAAACCAGGAGCCACCGCGCAAAGGGCGCGCCTTGCTGGTGGAGGGAGAACTGAAGGCGCTGGCTGCCCTCAAGGAAATCCGTACCCTGGCAGCCAAATCTTTCCTGGTCGATGGCGACCGGGTTGCCATCAACTGGCTGTTCGAATTGGTGGCCCACGACGGCCGCAGTTTCCAGCTGGAAGAAATCGCTTATCAGCAATGGCGCGGCGACAGGATTTTCGAAGAACGCTTTTACTACGATCCCGCACAGCGCAAACTGGCCTGAGCTGTTGCGGCGTTCCGCGTAACGGAACGTTGTGGCGAACGCACAGCCAAACTCCCCGATTAGGTGTAAACTACTAAACAGACGGATGCAGCGCTGCTTGCATCTGTCTTTTTGTTTACCTCCTACGGTCACTAGCAGTGCAACGTACTCTTCTCATTCCGCTCATTGTCGCTTGCGCGCTGTTCATGGAGAACATGGACGCGACGGTGATCGCTACCTCGCTGCCAGTACTGGCGCGTGATCTCGGACAAGATCCCCTTACCCTGAAGCTGGCCCTGACTTCGTATGTGGTCGGCCTCGGCGTATTCATTCCGATCAGCGGCTGGGTCGCCGACCGTTTCGGCGCGCGTACCGTATTTCGTTCTGCAATCCTGGTATTCCTGTGTGGGTCGCTGATGTGCGCGGCATCCAGTTCGCTGGAGGCATTCGTCGCCGCGCGCTTCCTGCAAGGCATCGGCGGCGCCATGATGGTGCCGGTCGGACGTATCGTGATCTTCCGTTCGGTGCCGCGCACCGAACTGGTCAAGGCCATCAGTTATCTCACCATCCCGTCCCAGTTAGGGCCGGTGATCGGTCCACCGCTCGGCGGCTTCATCACCACTTATTTTCACTGGCGCTGGATCTTCCTGATCAACCTGCCGATCAGCCTGCTCGGCATGTACCTGGCCAGCCGCTATATCGAAAACTACAAATCTGACGATCTGCAGCCGTTGGACATGAAGGGTTTTGTGTTGTCGGCGGTCGGCAGTACGCTGGTGATGCTGGGTTTGTCGTTGATCGACGGCGAGTTGCTGTCGACTGAACGGGCATTTTTCATGTGCCTGCTGGGCGGCCTGACGCTGTATATCTATCTGCGCCATGCGCGGCGCGAACCATTTCCATTGCTCGACCTGCGCCTGTTGCGTATCCCCACTTTCCGCGCCAGCGTATTGGGCGGTTCGCTGTTCCGCATCGGCCTGGGAGCAGTGCCGTTCCTGTTGCCGCTGGCGTTGCAGGTTGGTTTCGGCATGAACGCGTTTCATGCCGGCACCATCACTTGCGCATCGGCCTTCGGTGCGATCTTCATGAAAGCCATCGGCACTTCAGTGCTGCGGCGCTACGGCTTCCGTTCAGTGCTGATCTGGAATGCGGTGCTGGCCGGCCTGGCGTTGGCTTCCTATGGCTTGTTCACGCCGACTACGCCCTATCTGGTGATGATGGCGGTTGTGCTGCTGGGCGGCTTTTTCCCATCGATGCAATTCACTTGCCTCAACACGATGGCGTACGCCGACCTCGATAGCGCAGACGTCAGCCGGGCGACCAGCCTGGCGAGCGTAGTTCAGCAGATTTCGTTGGGATTGGGTGTGACGATCGGCGGACTGGCGGTACATATGTCGAGCCGCCTGCAAGGCCATGAGACGATTGTGGCTGGAGATTTCTGGCCAGCCTTTGTGGTCATCGGTCTGTTCTCGTGGGCCTCGATTCCGGTAACTCGGCGCTTGCCATTGAATGCCGGCGCGGCGCTGACCGGGCACAAACCGGCGTAGGGTGGGCACCCTGTGCCCACCGTGATTCTTCTCACACGTTGCTTGCCATTGCGCTACTCATCGTTATAGCAACGCGTGGGCAGAAAATCTCTGCCCACCCTACACAAATCAGACTTCAGCAATGCGCTTGGCAATATGCGCCAGCGCTTCTTCCACCTGGTCGACCAGGATCAGGCACAAATCGCCCGGCGACAGGTGCGACAAGGCAGTGTCGATAGCGATAAACTCACCATTGATTTCCTCGGTTGCAGTTGTGCGACGAGCATTTTTCAAACCTTCGCGCAACAGTCCAAGCACTTCGCCATCGGCGCGGCCGCGCTGGCATTGATCCTGATACAGGATCACTTCATCGAATGCATCGCCGAGGATTTCTGTCTGGTGGCGGATATCGATATCGCGGCGGTCGCCGGCGCCGCTGATCACCACTGAACGGCGCTTGGCCGGCATGGTGTCGATCGCGCGCACCAGGGCCTGGATGGCATCCGGATTGTGGCCATAGTCGGCAATCAGGGTGGCGCCGCGATAGTCGAACACGTTGAAGCGGCCGGGCGCGGTATCGGCGTCATTGACAAAGCTGGCGAGGCCGGCACGAATCACATCCCAATCCAGGTTCAAGGCCCAGGCCGCAGCGATCGATGCCATGGCGTTTTCGATCTGGAACGGAATGCTGCCGTTGCGGGTCAGTGGAATTTCCTGCAACGCCAAGCGGTGTTCTTGCTTGCCCTTGGCGGCCACGATGAAGTTGCCGTCCTGGTACACCACCCGATGCCCTTGGGCGCGGTGTGTAGTCATCAGTGGATGATGGAAGTCATGTGCAAAATACGTCACTGAGCCAGGGCAGGATTTGGCCATGTTGGCAACCATCGGATCGGCGGCATTCAAGACCGCGTGGCCGGTAGGGGAGACGTTTTCGACGATCACGCGTTTCACCACGCTCAAGTCTTCGACGGTGCTGATATAGCTCAGGCCGAGATGGTCGCCCATGCCGATATTGGTGACGACTGCGACATCGCAACGGTCAAAGCCGAGGCCTTCGCGCAAGATGCCGCCGCGTGCGGTTTCAAACACCGCAGCGTCAACATCAGGGTGCATCAGCACGTTGCGGGCGCTGCGCGGGCCGCTGCAGTCGCCGGTGTCGATGCGTTGCTTCTCGATGTAGACGCCATCGGA
Organism: Collimonas sp. NPDC087041; assembly: GCF_044745265.1. NCBI lineage: Bacteria > Pseudomonadati > Pseudomonadota > Betaproteobacteria > Burkholderiales > Oxalobacteraceae > Collimonas > Collimonas sp. NPDC087041. Next base: position 108,881 of record NZ_JBIUZX010000005.1, on the reverse strand, counting down.
ATTGGTCATGCCGACGCGCAGGCCCTTGCGTCCCAGCAGATGGGCGATCAGGCGCACGGTAGTGGTCTTGCCGTTGGTGCCGGCCACCGCTACCAGCGGAATGCGGCCATTGTCGCCGTCGTCGAACATGGTCGACATGATGGCGGCGCCGACTGCGCGGCCCTTGCCGTAAGACGGGCTGATGTGCATGCGCAAGCCGGGCGCGGCGTTGACTTCAACCACGCCGCCTTCCTGTTCTTCCAGCGATTGGTGGACGTTGTTGCAGACCACATCGACGCCGCAAATATCGAGTCCGACCATTTGCGCCGCGGCGACCGCACGCGCTGCCAGTTCCGGATGGACATCCTCGGTGACATCGGTGGCGGTGCCACCGGTGCTGAGGTTAGCGTTGTTGCGCAACACCACGCGCACGCCTTGCTGCGGAATCGAGTCCGCCGTGTAATTCTGTTCGACCAGGGTCGCCAGCGCGATTGCATCGAAGCGGATCTTGGTCAGCGAAGTTGCGTGGCCTTCGCCGCGCAGCGGATCGCTGTTGACCTGATCGACCAGTTGGCTGATGGTGTGCACGCCATCGCCGATGACTTGCGGCGGATCGCGACGTGCTGCGGCGACCAATTGATTGCCGACTACCAGCAGGCGGAAATCGTGGCCCGGCAGGTAACGCTCGACGATGACTTCGGAGCAGATTTTCGAGGCGACATCGAACGCCGCCATGACCTGTTCACGCGCTGTGATGTTGACAGCCACACCCTTGCCCTGGTTGCCGTCGCGCGGCTTGAGCACCACCGGACTGGCGATTTCCTGGGCTGCGATCCAGGCTTCTTCAGCGCTCGATACGACCCGGCCCATCGGCACCGGAACGCCGGCGGCATTCAACAGCTTCTTGGTGAGGTCCTTGTCTTGCGCGATCGATTCGGCGATGGCGCTGGTGTGATTGGTTTCGGCAGCCTGAATGCGGCGCTGCCGGCTGCCCCAGCCGAACTGCACCATGCTGCCGCCGGTCAGCCGGCGGAATGGAATGCCGCGCGCGACGGCAGCTTGCACGATAGAGCCGGTGCTTGGTCCGAGACGGATGTCTTCATCCAGTTCCTGCAGCCGCGCCAACGCGCCGGCCAGGTCGAACGGTTTATCTTGCTGCGCCGCCAGGCATAGTTCCAGCGCTAACTCGAACGCCAGCTTGCCGACATCTTCCTCGCTGTACTCAACGATGACTTGATAGACGCCGGCTTCCAGCGTCGGCACGGTGCGGCTGAAGGTCACCGGACAGCCGGCTTCCGATTGCAACCCGAGCGCGGCAGCTTCCAGCGCGTGCGCCATCGATACGACTTCCTTCTTGCTGCTGGGCTCCAGGAAACCCATCTGCGGGAAGCGTTCACGCAACTTGGTCTCGAAGCCGGCGATGCCGGCAATTGCTCGCTCGGCTTCGTTGCAGGTCACAATGGCTTCGATAGCGGTATGTCGACTCCACAGATTGGGGCCGCGAAGTACTCGGATACGTGAAACGTCCATCAACAAGTTTTCCTATTGTTACTTAGGCTGGGCAACTACGCCCAGGCGCTATGTTAAATTTTTACGTTGCTTGTCATGGCAACGCGAGGGCAAAAATGTTCGCCCGCCCTACATTGTCAAGCCAGATCAAAAGTCTCGATCCCGGCGCGGATCAAATCGTGCGAGATGTCCAGCGCCCAGGCTGCAGCAACCGCCGCCAGCACGTTTTCAAGCTGGAATTGCTCCTTGTTGCGGGCGATCAGCGGCACCGTGGTAATGTCCGCCAGCAGCATTTCATTCTTGCCGATCGCCAGCATGATCTGTTCGTTGCGGATGAACACGGCGCGCTTGTCCTGCGCCAGGTGTTCGGCTATTACCGGCAGTGCCGCATCGATACCAAAGAAAATCACTTCGCCGTCGCACAGCGAGGCCATCGGCGCCACCAGCGGATCGGCGGCGTTCAGCACGGCGACGCCGGTCGGTAGCACCACGTCGACCTGGGTGCGGGTTACTTTCACCATTTCTTCAGCGTCGGCGATGTAGTACTGCGGCAGGCTGTCGCCGATGGCGATATTGGTCACGACGCCAACCTGGCAACGATCGTAGACCAGGCCTTCCGACAAGATGGTGTCGTGGCTGTTTTCGAACACGGCGGCTTCGACTGCGCGGTTGATCAGCACGCGTTGCGCCGATTCCCAATTGGCGCAATCGCCTTTTTCCACCTGGCGCTGGGCAAAGTACAAGCCGTTGCCGCAAGCCAGGCCGACATGGTTGCCGCTCAGGTGCAACTGCCAGGCGATCAGGCGCGACACGGTGGTCTTGCCGTGCGTGCCGGTGACGCCGACGATCGGGATACGGCCATTGTCTGCCGCCGCGAACAGGTGTTCGACAATCGCCTTGCCAACCGGACGCGGGCTGCCTTCAGCCGGCTTCAGATGCATCAGCAGGCCAGGGCCGGCATTGACTTCGACGATGGCGCCGCGCTGTTCTTCCAGCGGCCGCGAAATATCTTCCGCCACCAGGTCGACGCCGGCGATATCCAGGCCCACCACACGTGCCGCGAGGGAGGCCGCTGCGGCCACGCTCGGATGCACCAGGTCGGTGACATCGATGGCGACATTGCCGTTACGCTGGATCAGCACTACCTTGCCAGCCGCCGGCACTGAATCGCCGTTGTAACCTTGCCGTTCCAGTTCCAGCCGTGCGGCCGGTTCCTGGTCCAACAGCACCAGGCTGAGCGGACATTCTTCGAGTTCACCGCGGCGCGGATCGGAATTGAGTTGCGTGTCGATCAGTTGCAGGATTGTCGATTTGCCGTCGCCGGTGATCGATACCGGTTCGCCGCGCGCCGCCGCAGCCAGCCGGCCGCCGACGATCAGCAGCCGATGTTCGTTGCCGCGGATGAAACGCTCGACGATCACGCTGCTGCCTTCCTTCAACGCGATTTCGTAGGCGGCTTCGATTTCGGCGCGGGTAGTCAGGTCGATGCAAACGCCGCGGCCATGGTTGGCGTCGGATGGCTTGACCACAACCGGCAGGCCGATGTCTTCGGCCGCTTCCCAGGCTTCCGCGGCGCTTTCCACCAGTTGTCCTTCTGGCACTGGAACGCCGCAAGCTTGCAACAGGCTCTTGGTCAGGTCTTTGTCGCTGGAGATGCTTTCGGCGATGGCGCTGGTCTGGTCGGTTTCCGCAGTCCAGATGCGGCGCTGGCGAATGCCGTGGCCCAGCTGCACCAGATTGCCTTCGGTCAGGCGGAAAGACGGGATGCGGCGCTCGTCCGCTGCTTCGACGATGCAGGCGGTGCTCGGTCCCAGGCAACGCGAATCGACCATCTCGCGCAGTGTGCCGATAGCGGCAGGGACGTCGAAAGGTTTATCTTCGATCGCCGCCATCACCAGGTCGCGCGCGGCGTACAGCGCAGCACGCGTGACTTGTTCATGGCGCGCACGGACCGCGACCTTGTAGACGCCGCGCACCGATGTGCTGCGCGCCTTGCCGAAACCGCCAGGCATGCCCGCCAGGTTTTGCAATTCAAGGGTAACGTGTTCGAGGATATGGCCTGGCCAGGTGCCGTCTTCCAGGCGCTGCACAAAGCCGCCGCGTTCGCCGTAGCTGCAACGGTGTTCGATCAGGGAAGGGAGCCAGGTGGTCAGGCGCTGGTTAAAGCCGGGCAGGGTGTTGGACGGGAAATCTTCCAGTTCGCCGATGTCGATCCACGCCTCAAGGGTTGATCGATACGTCCAGATATTTGGTCCGCGCAGCGACATGATACGGAGAATTTCTATGTTTTTCATGGGTCAGCAATGAGGCTAGGAGGCAGCGGCCAAGACGGCCTTGGCGAATGTTGAAAAAATACTATTTATATCTATTTATGCTCTTTTCAACATGCTGCAAGAACTTGTAACGCACCACTCGCGAATTGGTTTACAACAAAACCACCAATTCGTAAAAAAGATAGTGGTAAATGGTAACGAATAGTAACGTTTAAGAAAAACCCGATAGGATATAATACTTGCGGCAGACGATGTGCGCCATTGTGGCGATTTCACACAAAATTCCATCCGGTCCGCTGGTCACCATGCTTGCGGACACACCATGCCGTTTAGATGAAAAGCAATCCTTTATCCCCTAATTCTCGTACCGGCAATTATTTGTCCAATACATTGCCTGATTCCTTGCGCGCTGATGTGACATCACAACTCGCGCCGCAAGAGGAAATCCTGGCTTTCCTGGAAGTCGATCTCGACGCATCGCTTCATTTTACGCGTGGTTTGGTAATTGTGACGAACCACCGCGTGCTGGCCAGGATGGCGAAAGAAAACGCCTGGCGCGCCTGGCCTTACGGCCCGCAGCTGAAGCTCAAGCATCACGATCATGCCGGCGTCGGCAGCCTGGAGTTGCAGGATGAACAACGGCAGCTGGCCTGCTGGCGTTACACGCTCGGCCTCAATATCGACGCTCTGCGCCTGATCAAGGTATTTGAACAGCAGCGCGAGGATCATCTGGCCGGGCGCTCCGCGCAACGGCAGGCGCAAGCCGTTTGTCCCGAATGCCAGGCGCCGCTGCCGGCCGGTAGCGATGAATGCCTGATCTGTCCGGAAAAAGCCCGGGCGCCATCGTCGACCTGGGCGCTGTTCCGCCTGGCGCGTTTTGCCAAGCCGTACAAGGGCATGCTGTTGCTCGGCTTCGTCCTCATGCTGATTTCCACTGCCGCCACGCTGGTGCCGCCGTATCTGATGGGGCCGCTGATGGACAACGTGCTGATCCCTTATCAGAACGGCAAGCCGATCAATGTTTACCTGGTCAAACTCTACCTGTCCGGCCTGCTGGCGTCGGCGCTGGTGGCGTGGAGCCTGGGTTGGGCGCGCACCTATATCCTGGCGCTGGTCAGCGAACGGATCGGCGCCAATTTGCGTACGACGACCTATGAGCATTTGTTGCGTTTGTCGCAGGAATATTTCGGCGGCAAGCGGACCGGCGACCTGATGGCGCGCATCGGCTCCGAGAGCGACCGCATCTGCGTGTTCCTGTCGCTGCACCTGTTGGACTTTGCCATCGACGTACTGATGATCATCATGACCGCGGTGATCCTGTTTTCGATCAATCCGTGGCTGGCGCTGGTGACCCTGATTCCGTTGCCGTTCATCGCCTGGATGATCCATGTGGTGCGTGATCGTCTCAAGCACGGTTTTGAAAAGATCGACCGCATCTGGGCCGAAGTCACCAACGTGTTGGCCGATACCATTCCCGGTATCCGCGTAGTCAAGGCATTCGCCCAGGAAAAGCGCGAAGCCGGCCGTTTCCGCGAGGCCAACCAGCACAACCTGCTGGTCAACGACCGGGTCAACAAGATCTGGTCGCTGTTCTCGCCGACGGTCACCTTGCTGACGGAAGTCGGCTTGCTGGTGGTGTGGGTTTTCGGCATCTGGCAGGTTTCCAAGAACGAGATCACGGTCGGTGTGCTGGCTTCGTTCCTGGCCTACATCAGCCGCTTCTATACGCGTCTCGATTCCATGAGCCGGATCGTCTCGGTAACGCAAAAGGCTGCGGTCGGCGCCAAGCGCATCTTTGAAATCCTGGATCACGTATCGAGCGTGCCGGAACCGGCCAATCCGGTGCATCTGGAGCATGTCAAAGGCGCCATCGAATTGCGCGACATCGGTTTCCGTTACGGCAACCGCGCCGTGATGCGCGGTGTCAGCCTGTCGATCAAGCCGGGTGAGATGATCGGCCTGGTGGGCCACAGCGGTTCCGGCAAGAGTACGCTGGTCAACCTGATCTGCCGTTTTTATGATGTGTCGGAGGGATCGATCCGGCTCGATGGCGTCGATATTCGTTCGATGCCGATTTCCGAGTACCGCCGCAATATCGGCCTGGTGCTGCAAGAGCCGTTCCTGTTCTTCGGCACGATTGCCGAGAATATCTGCTACGGCAAACCGGACGCCACACGCGAGGAAATCGTCGCGGCAGCGCGCGCCGCGCATGCGCACGAATTCATCTTGCGTCTGCCGCAGGGTTACGACTCGCTGGTGGGCGAACGTGGCCAGGCCTTGTCTGGCGGTGAGCGTCAGCGGATTTCGATTGCGCGTGCGCTGCTGATCGATCCGCGCATCCTGATCATGGATGAAGCGACATCGTCGGTCGACACCACGACAGAAAAAGAAATCCAGAAAGCACTCGACAACCTGGTGCAGGGCCGCACCACGATCGCGATTGCCCATCGCTTGTCGACCTTGCGCAAGGCCGACCGGCTGGTGGTGCTGGATCGCGGCCAGATTGTCGAGGTCGGCAATCACGACGAGCTGATGCTGCGCGAAGGCGCCTACTATCGTCTGTACCAGGCGCAGTTGCGCAATGCCGACGGCGCCGAAGGATCGCCGCAGCTGGTTGACGAAGATAGTGAAGAAAATGATGAGAGCGTGGCATGACAACACATGATTTCACACTGAGCCGCAATGCGTTCGGCAAGCTGGTGTTTACTGCCGCGAATGGCGATCGCTTTGAGGGCGTGGTGCCGGTGCGGGCTTTCCCGATTGGCGCACCGGACGACGGCATCGCGCTGGTCAATGCCGATGGCCAGGAGCTGGCCTGGATCATGCGATTGACCGATCTGGCCGACGATACCCGGACCATGGTCGAAGAGGAGTTGGCGAGCCGCGAATTCATGCCGGAAATCCAGCGTATCCAGCGCGTCTCCAACTACAACGCGCCGTGCACCTGGTTTGTTGAAACTAATCGCGGCGACGCCTCGTTTACGCTGAAAGGCGAAGAAGATATCCGCCGCATCGCATCGACCAGCCTGCTGATCGCCGACAACCACGGTGTGCAGTTCCTGATCCGCGATACACAAGCGCTGGACAAGGGTAGCCGCAAGATACTGGATCGTTTCCTGTAGTTGTTATTGGGCGTGGGCACAGGTGCCCACCCTACATTCTTTGCACGTGGTAGGGGCAGGTTCCTCTGCCCACGCTGCGCGGATATTCCGATCCGTTTAGAACTGCTCGTCAGCCCCCAGATAGCGCCATTGCCCCTCAGGCAGATTACCCAGCTTCACGCCGCCAATCCGCACCCGCTTCAAGCCCAGCACCTTGAGGCCAACCATATCGCACATGCGACGGATCTGGCGCTTTTTCCCTTCGCGTAACGTAAAGCTCAATTGATCTTCGTTCTGCCATTTGACGATGGCCGGCTTGAGCCGCTTGCCGTCCAGCGTCAGGCCATGGTTGAGGCGGCGCAGATCGGCGTCGGGCAGCTTGTCGCCTTTGGTATAGCGCACCCGCACCAGGTATTCCTTGTCAACGCTGGTTTCCTCGCCGATCAAATGCTTGGCGATGCGGCCATCCTGCGTCAGCACCAGTAGGCCAACCGAGTCGATATCAAGGCGCCCAGCCGGCACCAGGCTGCGCAGCTGGGTTGGGTGGAACAGGGTGGGCGAACGGTCTTCGCTCCAGCGGTTGGCTTCCTTGATCAGTGCCACCGCCGGCTGGTAGCCGTCTTCGGCCTGGCCGCTGACGTAGCCGACCGGTTTGTTGATCAGGATGGTGACGCGTTTGGATTGCTCTGCAGCGGCCTGGCGTTCGACGCTGATGCGCTGGCTTGGCAATACCTTGCTGCCGAGTTCCGAAACGACGACACCGTCGACTCGGACCCAGCCGCGCGCGATCCATTCATCGGCTTCGCGGCGTGAGCATAATCCGAGTTCGGACATGCGTTTGGAGAGGCGTAGTGGTTCGGTCATGGCGTACAAAAAATAGGAAAAATATAAAAAAACTGCAAGGCAGGTTAGATATGCAATGCATCCAGCAAATCGGTTTCAAGCTGAATCTGCAAGCGCGCGTGGTTGAGGGCACTGCCGTCGACCAGGAACACGTCTTCGACCCGTTCGCCGAGCGTCATGATCTTGGCTGTGTGCAGGTTGATCTTGTGCTTGGCCAGCACGCTGGCCACCGAATACAGCAAGCCGGTGCGGTCGTTGGCGGTGATCGACAGCAGGTAATACTGGCCGCGGTCGTCCGGCCGCAGGTCAACCGTCGGCGTCACCGGGAAGGTGCGCGACAGGCGCGACAGGCGGCCCTTGGAGGGCGTCGGCAACGGGTGGTGGTTTTGCAGCAGTTCGGTCAGCTCATGCTCGATCAGGTTGATGATGTCGCGATAATGCTTGGCGAACAGCGGCGCGCTGATCAGGAAGGAGTCGAGCGCATAGCCGTGCCGCGTGGTGTGGATCTTGGCGTCGAGAATGCTGAAGTTCTTGCTGTCGAAATAGCTGCAGATGCGGATGAACAGGTCGCTCTGGTCCTTGGTATAAACGGCAACCTGCAAGCCTTCGCCAATTGGCGCCAGGCGGCATTTGACGATCGGCGTGGCGCTGTCGGTCTGGTTATAGAACGAGCGCGTCTGCCAGGCGATGTCGGAAGAGTCGTGGCGCAGGAAGTAGGCGACATCGAGTTGCTGCCACAAATGTTCATGGGCGTTTTCCGGCAGGCCGTACAGGCGCAGCGTTTTCAGGGCTTCTTCCTGGCGGTTCTTCAGTTCGCGGTCGGCCGACGGCGTTTCGCCGCCCAGCACGCGCAGCGTCATCCGGTACAAGTCTTCCAGCAGCTTGCCTTTCCAGGCGTTCCAGACCTTCGGGCTGGTGCCGCGGATGTCGGCCACTGTCAGCAAATAGAGTGCGGTCAGGTGGCGTTCGTCCTTGACCACGCTGGCGAAATGCAGGATCACGTCGGGGTCCGACAAATCCTGTTTCTGCGCAACCTGCGACATGGTCAGGTGATGCTCAACCAGGAACACCACCAGTTCCGTATCCTGCGCCGGCAGGCCGTGCTGGTGGCAGAAGTGCAGGGCGTCGGCCATGCCCAGCTTGGAGTGGTCGCCGCCGCGGCCCTTGGCGATGTCGTGGAACAGCGCTGCAATGTAGAGCAGCCAGGGGCGCGGAAAATTGGCGATCAACTGGCTGCAGAACGGATATTCATGCGCATGCTCGCTCATCGTGAAGCGGCGCACGTTGCGCACCACCATCAGGATGTGCTGGTCGACCGTGTAGACGTGGAACAGGTCATGCTGCATCTGGCCGACGATGCGCCGGAAATTCGGCAGGTAGCGACCCAGGATGCTGGTCTGGTTCATGCCGCGCAGCGCATGGGTGATGCCTTGCGGCGCCTGGATGATCTGCAGGAACAGCGAACGGTTCAATGGATCGCGGCGGAAGCTGTTGTCGATCTTGGCGCGCGCATGCCACAGCGCACGCCGGGTGCGCGCCGTCATGTCCTTCAATTCGCTGTGCTGGGCCAGCAGCAGGAACAGTTCCAGTATCGCCGACGGCGTAGTCTTGAACAGGTCGTCGTAGGCAATGTCGATCAGCCGGTTGACGTGGTTGAAGCGGTCGTTGATACGTTGCGGCACCATCGGTTGCGGGAACAATTGCACTTCGATGTTCTGCAACAGGATCGTGTTGAGCTGGGTGACCGCCTTGGCGGCCCAGTAATAGCGCTGCATCAGGTATTCGCTGGCGCGCCGGGTTTCCGTGGTCTGGAAGCCGAGCGCTTCGGCGATCGGCGTCTGCACGTCAAACACCAGGCGGTCTTCGCGCCGGTTGGTGTAAATGTGCAGGCGAATCCGGATGTCCTTGAACGCGCGTTCCTGGCGCGTCAGCTGGCGCGCTTCAGTGGTCGTGATCAGGCCGTGTTTGGCCAGCTTGGACCAGGAATCGCCCAGGCCGGCAGCTTTAGCCACCCACAGGATCACCTGCAGGTCGCGCAGGCCGCCCGGGCTTTCCTTGCAGTTCGGCTCCAGGCTGTAAGGTGTGTCTTCGTACTTGACATGACGCTGGCGCATTTCCAGGATTTTTTCCTGGAAAAAGGCGCACGGATCCATCGCCGCGTTGCAGCGTTCCTGCAATTGCTGGAACAGCGGCTGGTTGCCGGTCACCAATCGCGCTTCCAGCAAGCTGGTCTGTACGGTGATGTCGGCCGCCGATTCGGTCATGCATTCATCGACGGTGCGGATGCTGTGGCCGATTTCCAGGCCGATGTCCCAGAATAGCTGCACCAGCTGTTCCAGCTGGCCTTTCAATTCGGCGTCGGGCGCGGCGCCCAGCAGGATCAAGACATCGACATCCGAGTGCGGAAACAATTCGCCGCGGCCATAACCGCCGACCGCGACCAGCGCCGCGCTCGGCGGCAATTCCAGCATTTTCCAGGCTTGCGTCAGGGCGATATCGACGCTGCGTCGCAGCGCCGTCAGCAACTCGCCGGGTTTGCCGTCGGCGAGAAATGCAGAGATGATGGTTTGCCGCTCGGTTCTAAGCTGTTTCTTGAGGGTTGCGGCAAGTGTTGTCATGTAAGTAAGGGGGGCGGCGACTACGCGGCTGAGGCGCTGGTTGCGGGTTGGATGAAGGCAGGCGGCGGTGGCGTGTCCTTGGACACGGTCAGCACTTCGTAACCGGTTTCAGTCACCAGAACGGTATGTTCCCATTGTGCCGACAGGCTGCGATCCTTGGTTCGGATGGTCCAGCCGTCGCCCATTTCGCGGATGTCGCGGCGGCCAGCGTTGATCATCGGCTCGACCGTGAAAATCATGCCCGCTTCCAGGCGCTCCAGGGTGCCGGGGCGGCCATAGTGCAACACTTGCGGCTCTTCATGGAATACCTTGCCGATGCCGTGACCGCAGAATTCGCGCACCACGCTGTAGCCGGCTTTCTCGGCGTGTTGCTGGATCACATGGCCGATATCGCCCAGATGCGCGCCGGGTTTGATCTTGGCGATGCCCAGCCACATACATTCATAGGTGATGTCGCCCAGGCGCTTGGCCATGATCGACGGCTCGCCGACATAGAACATGCGGCTGGTGTCGCCGTGGTAGCCATCCTTGATGACAGTGATGTCGAGATTGACCACATCGCCGTTCTTCAACACCTTGTCGCCCGGAATGCCGTGGCAGATGACGTCGTTGACCGAAGTGCAGATCGCTTTCGGATAAGGCGTATAACCAGGAGGGCAGTAATTCAGCGGGGCAGGGATCGTACCTTGCACATTTACCATGTATTCGTGGCACAGGCGGTCGAGCTCGCCGGTTGTCACGCCGACCTTGACGAAGGGCGTGATGTAGTCGAGCACTTCCGAGGCAAGCCGGCCGGCAATGCGCATGCCGGCGATATCCTCGGCGGTTTTGATGGAGATAGAAGTCATAAGTATGGAAAAATTCGGAAATTTGCAGGAAAAAGGCGCGAAATCATTGGATCGGCGGCCTGGATTCATTCGGTTAACGATTATAAACGACCGTAACAAGATTCGCAGAAAGATATGCCCCGCGACGCTTGAAGAAAATGCTGGTTCTGGGTTACAATCTTGGGTTAGCTCGAATTGCTATTCGGCTGATATGGAAGTTCCTGTAGTTATTTTGTGTTTTTTAAGCGCGAATCCGCTCGAAAAGGGTGCTGTTTTTGCTGTGAGGCAATTTCGGTGACTGAGCAGATTCCAGACCTAACCCTGGAGAAAATTATGTCCGTAACAATGCGTGAAATGCTGGAAGCCGGTGTCCACTTCGGTCACCAAACCCGTTTCTGGAACCCAAAGATGGCGCCGTTCATCTTCGGTCACCGCAACAAGATTCATATCGTCAACCTGGAAAAGACCCTGGGCATGTACCAGGAGGCGATGAAGTACATCCGTCAATTGTCGTCCAATCGCGGCAACATCCTGTTCGTCGGCACCAAGCGCCAAGCACGTGAAATCGTTGCTGCAGAAGCAGCACGTTCGGGCTCGCCTTTCGTTGACCAACGCTGGTTGGGCGGCATGCTGACCAACTTCAAGACCATCAAGACATCGATCAAGCGCCTGAAAGAAATGGAAGCATCGATCGAAGACGGTTCGGTTGAGAAGCTGAGCAAAAAAGAAGGCCTGATGTTCCAACGTGAGCTGATCAAGCTGCAAAAAGCTATCGGCGGCATCAAGGACATGGGCGGCATTCCTGACGCAATTTTCGTGATCGACGTCGGCTACCACAAGGGCGCAATCACCGAAGCTGCAAAGCTGGGTATCCCGGTTATCGGCGTGGTTGATACCAACCACTCGCCAGAAGGCGTGACTTACGTCATCCCTGGTAACGATGACTCCTCCAAGGCTATCGCTCTGTACGCCCGTGGCGTTGCAGATGCAATCCTGGAAGGCCGCGCCAATGCAGTGAACGACGTAGTTGAGTCGATCAAGGGCGCAGCTGGCGACGAGTTCGTTGAAGTTAACGATCAGGCGTAAGCCCTGAGTCTGAGGTCTTACACTTCAGAATAAAAAGGGGGCGTAGTTGCCCCTTTTTTTGTATCACTTGCATATTTTTTACCCGAATATATTTTGAATGATGATGTTGGGAAGCTGATGATTGGGCGCACTGCATGGCGGTGACCAGATTGGCGAAGCAGCATCAACTGAGCTAGGAGAATAGTATGGCCGCAATTACAGCAGCATTGGTAGGCGAACTGCGCGCAAAGACCGACGCGCCGATGATGGAATGCAAGAAGGCTTTGACTGAAGCCGAAGGCGATATGGACAAAGCAGAAGAAATTCTGCGCGTCAAACTGGGCGGCAAGGCATCCAAGGCTGCTTCCCGCGTGACAGCTGAAGGCGTTGTTGCTGCTTACATCGCTGGTGGCGTTGGCGCCCTGGTTGAAGTTAACTGCGAAACCGACTTCGTTACCAAGAACGACGACTTCCTGGCCCTGGCAAACGCCTGCGCCAAGCTGGTTGCAGAAAACAATCCAGCCGACGTAGCAGCCCTGTCGGCTTTGCCATTGGATGGCAGCACTGTTGAGGCAACCCGCGCAGCGTTGATCGGCCGTATCGGCGAAAACATGTCGATCCGTCGTTTCGTGCGTTTCGACACCACCGGCAAGCTGGTTTCCTACCTGCACGGCACTCGCATCGGCGTCATGGTTGAGTTCGACGGCGCTGAAGAGCAAGTCGGCAAGGACGTGGCAATGCACATCGCTGCAATGAAGCCAGTCTCGTTGTCGTCGGATCAAGTACCGGCTGACCTGATCGAGAAAGAGCGTTCGGTAGCAACCCTGAAGGCGGCCGAATCCGGCAAGCCAGCAGATATCGCTGCCAAGATGATCGAAGGTTCGGTGCAGAAATTCCTGAAGGAAGTTTCCTTGCTGAACCAGACTTTCGTCAAGAACGACAAGCAAACCGTTGAACAAATGCTGAAGGCTACCAACACCAGCGTTAAATCGTTCACCATGTTTGTTGTCGGTGAAGGCATCGAGAAGAAGCAGGATGACTTCGCTGCAGAAGTTGCAGCAACTGTTGCTGCGGCCAAGCAGGCGTAAGCAAAAAAACGGGCCGAAAGGCCCGTTTTTTTGGTTCTGTGGAATTTTCTTCCCAGACCAAGGACTAAGGAATTGCCTTAAGACCGCTGCTTCTCAATGAGCGGCGAGAATATCGTAGAAATGGTTTCGTAGTCCTGAGTAAAGCGGCTCCGAAACCTTCTAGTGGATTTTGCTGCAGTTTGGCCTGACAATGGCGCTGCAGTCCTCCAGCTAGGCAAATGACCAATACAAGTGTGAATCAATCGGAAAGCCACAAGGGGCCCAGACCATGACAAAACCAGCTTATAAGCGTGTTCTCCTGAAACTCTCCGGTGAGGCCCTGATGGGCGATGACGCCTATGGCATCAATCGGGCGACGATCGAACGGATGGTCGCCGATGTCGCCGAAGTCGCCAAACTGGGTGTTGAGCTGGCTATCGTTATCGGTGGCGGCAATATCTTCCGCGGCGTGGCGCCAGGAGCGCAGGGCATGGATCGTGCAACTGCCGATTACATGGGCATGTTGGCGACAGTGATGAATTCACTGGCGCTGGCTGATGCAATGCGGCAGATCGGCCTCACCGCGCGCGTGATGTCGGCAATCAGCATCGAACAGGTAGTAGAGCCATATGTGCGGCCGAAAGCGCTGCAATATCTGGAAGAAGATAAAGTTGTTATTTTTGCAGCAGGAACCGGCAATCCATTCTTTACCACCGATACCGCAGCCGCATTGCGCGGTTCGGAAATCGGCGCCGAGATCGTTTTGAAGGCGACCAAGGTCGATGGCGTCTACAGCGCCGATCCAAACAAGGATCCATCGGCAACGCGTTATTCCCACATCACTTTCGATGAGGCGATTACCAAGCATCTGCAAGTCATGGATGCCACCGCGTTTGCCCTGTGCCGCGACCAGAAACTGCCAATCAAGGTGTTTTCCATCGTCAAGCCAGGTGCGCTGAAGCGCGTCATCATGGGCGAAGATGAAGGCACTTTGGTACACGTTTAAGTTTTTTTATGTGCGGTTTGCAATATATTTTGCAATAATTGCACAGTTTTTTAATGAAAAGCCACCTCTGAAAACTGCAATGCCGAGTTTGTGTCGTGCAGCAGGTTTGCAGTGGTGGCCGAAGATGATTTGTTTTTGTAGAGGAGAGCAGCATGAGCGTTGCTGACGTTAAGAAGAATACTGATCAAAGAATGCAAAAATCGCTGGAGACGCTGCGCGCCGATCTGGCGAAAGTTCGTACCGGCCGTGCCCACACCGGGATTCTGGACCACGTCATGGTCGATTACTACGGTAGCCAGACCAATCTGAGTCAGGTCGCCAATGTGACCCTGATCGATGCCCGTACCATCGGCGTGCAGCCATGGGAAAAGAAAATGATCGCGGTGGTCGAAAAGGCTATCCGTGAAGCCGATCTGGGTCTGAACCCGTCGACCCAAGGCGAAATGATTCGCGTGCCGACCCCACCGCTGACCGAAGAGCGCCGCAAGGAAATGGTTAAGCTGGTCAAGGGTGAAGCGGAAGATGCAAAAATCGCAATTCGCAATATTCGCCGCGATGCCAACGAAGGCTTGAAGAAACTGGTCAAGGACAAGGAATGTTCGGAAGACGACGAGCGTCGTGCACAAGATGAAATCCAGAAGCTGACCGACAAGTTCGTGGCCGAAATTGACAAGCAAGTGATCGACAAAGAAAAAGAGATCCTGACGGTTTAACACTTTGCAGGGCAGTATTTGATTTGTAGGGTGGGCACGCGTGCCCACGTGTCGCTCGTGTATCGCGATATCGTGAAGCTGCTTGACGTGAGGAGTCCCGGATTTCTCGTGGAAAAGCATTCGCCCTACAGCAGATAGTCTGTCCTACCGCCTCATTTTTTCTTATTTCAATATTTATGGCCCATTCAAGTTCTACGCAAGCGGTTCCAACGAGTTCCACGGTGCCACGGCACGTTGCCATCATCATGGACGGTAATGGTCGCTGGGCGACGGGCCGCTTTTTGCCGCGCGTTGCCGGTCACGGCAAGGGTGTCGAAGCGGTGCGTGAGATCGTCGAAGCGTGTGCCGTGCGTGGCGTTGAATACCTGACATTATTTGCCTTCAGTTCCGAGAACTGGCGGCGTCCTGCGGAAGAAGTGTCATTGCTGATGCGCTTGTTCATGGCGGCGCTGGAGCGCGAAGTCGGCAAGATGCACGCCAATGGGATTCGTCTCAAGGTGGTCGGCGATCTCGGCCGTTTCGACGACAAGCTGCAACAGATGATCGACAACGCAGAGCGCAAGACTGCCGGTAATACCGCCATGACCGTCACGGTTTGCGCAAATTACGGCGGTCGCTGGGATGTGATGCAGGCTGTACAGAAAATGGTTGCCGCGCGTGCTGCAGGCAACCCGCAACAAGCTGGCGCGGCGCAGGATGCCGCCGCATTCACCGAAGAAGAACTGGCGCAGCATCTGGCCATGGCCTATGCACCGGAGCCGGATTTGTTCATCCGCACCGGCGGCGAGCAGCGCATTTCCAATTTCCTGTTATGGCAACTCGCCTACAGCGAACTCTACTTTACCGATACCTATTGGCCCGATTTCGGTGCTGCCGAACTCGATAAGGCAATTGCCTCCTATCAGCAACGGGAACGGCGCTTCGGGCGTACCAGCGCACAACTGGTTGAACAGAAAAAGGTTTCCTGATGCTTAGAACGCGTGTCATCACTGCGTTATTGTTACTGGCTGTCCTGCTGCCGATTCTTTATTTCAATTATTACCCAGCCTTCGCCGTTGTCTCGGCACTGTTCTTTGCTGCCGCCATCTGGGAAAGCAGCAGGCTGTTCAGCGCCGGCGGCAAATCGGCTCTGATATGGGGCGGGGCGGCGTTACTGCTGTTCGCGGCGGTTCTCTATGTTGGCAGCGGCCCGAATATCCGCCTGCTGTTTGCGCTGTGCGTGGCGATCTGGTGCTTGCGCTTCGTGCCGTCGCTGGCGCTTGGTTTGCCAGCGCTTGCCAGTCTCGGCAACCGCCTGGTGGCAGGCAGCTACGCGATCGCGATTTTTGGCTGTTTCCTGGCGATAGTCGTATTGTTCCATCATTCGCCAATGTATCTGCTGTCGGTGCTGGTGATTGTCTGGGCGGCCGATATCGGCGCCTATTTTGCCGGTAAAGCCTTTGGACGACGCAAGCTGGCGCCGTCGATTTCTCCCGGCAAGTCCTGGGAAGGTGCGATCGGCGGCTGGTTGCTGGTCCTGCTGATGTTGGCTGGCTTTAGCGTCACGCCTGCGCTGGCGGATACTTTCCCGGCGCGCCTGTTGGCGACCTGGGGGTGGGCTGGCTCGCTGGCCGTGATGACGGTGCTGGTGGCCGCCAGCGTGGTCGGCGACCTGTTCGAGTCGATGCTGAAGCGTCGTGCCGGCGTCAAGGACAGCAGCAATCTGTTGCCTGGTCATGGCGGCGTGCTGGATCGCGTCGATGCGCTGATCCCGGTGCTGCCCCTGGCAGCCTTGTTAAGTTTCTGGTTTTAGTTTGAACATGCAAAATATTACGATTCTCGGCTCCACCGGTTCGATCGGCATGTCGACGCTGGACGTGCTGGCGCGCCATCCTGAGCGCTATTCGGTTTATGCGCTGACCGCGCACAGCAAGGTTGAGCAGTTGGCAGAGCAGTGCCTGCAATTCAAACCCAAGCTGGCAGTCGTTGGCAGTGCGGCGGCGGCAGAGCAGTTGAGCAAATTGTTGCGGGCGAAAGGCCTGCCTACCGAAGTGGCGTATGGCGAGGCGGCTTTATGTGAGGTCGCCAGTGCCGATGGCTGCGACGTCGTGATGGCCGCCATCGTTGGCGCTGCCGGCCTGGCGCCGTCACTGGCGGCGGCGCGTGCCGGCAAGAAAATCCTGCTGGCCAACAAGGAAGCATTGGTCATGTCGGGGCAGTTGTTCATTGACGCCATCGTCAAGAGCGGCGCCGTATTGCTGCCGATCGACAGCGAACACAACGCGATTTTCCAATGTCTGCCGCACGGCTACCAGCGTCAGCCGGCGGCTGTCGGCGTCGAGAAGATTCTGCTGACTGCCTCCGGCGGACCTTTCCTGCATCGCGCGGTGGAAACCTTGAGCGCAGTCACCCCGGC
Organism: Collimonas sp. NPDC087041; assembly: GCF_044745265.1. Lineage (NCBI taxonomy): Bacteria > Pseudomonadati > Pseudomonadota > Betaproteobacteria > Burkholderiales > Oxalobacteraceae > Collimonas > Collimonas sp. NPDC087041. Next base: position 91,485 of record NZ_JBIUZX010000005.1, on the reverse strand, counting down.
GGAAGCGATTGCGCATCCGAACTGGGTCATGGGCCGCAAGATTTCGGTCGATTCTGCGACCATGATGAACAAAGGCCTGGAAGTGATCGAGGCGCACTGGCTGTTCGGCGCTTCGGCCAGCCAGATCGAAGTCGTGATCCACCCGCAGAGCGTGATCCATTCGATGGTGTCGTATATCGATGGCTCGGTGCTGGCGCAGTTGGGCAATCCCGATATGCGTACGCCGATTGCGAATGCCTTGGCCTATCCGGAGCGAATTGCATCCGGTGTCGCTGCGCTCGATTTGACGGTCATCGGCCAGTTACAATTTACCCGCCCCGATCTGCTACGCTTTCCCTGTCTGAAACTCGCGTATGATGCATTGCTTGCCGGCGGTTCTGCGGCGACAATATTGAACGCGGCGAATGAAGTCGCTGTCCAAGCTTTTCTAGATGAAAAAATCGGGTTCCGCATGATCGATCAACTGATTGCCCGCACCATGGATAAATTGCCGCTTTGCGCGGTAACGGATATCGATGCGCTGCTCGAACAGGATCAGCTTGCCCGGGAAACAGTACAATCCTTGATTTCCTGAACGCGATCATCCACCTCATGGCCTTCCTGCAAACTATCCTGGCATTTATTGTTGCGCTTGGCTCCCTGGTTGTCATCCACGAGCTTGGCCATTATTGGGTCGCCCGACTGTGCGGCGTCAAGGTGCTGCGCTTTTCGGTCGGCATGGGAAAAATCGTTTTTTCACGACGCTTTGGCCCCGATCAGACCGAATGGGCGCTTTCCATCCTGCCTCTGGGCGGTTATGTAAAAATGCTGGACGCGCGCGAGCAGGATGTCAGTGGCTTGTCGCCGCAAGAATTGAAACGCGAATTTACCAGCCAGTCGGTCTGGAAGCGTATGGCGATCGTGGCGGCCGGGCCGCTGGCGAATTTTGCCCTTGCCATTTTGTTATTTGCTGGCCTGTACACCTACGGCGTGCCTGAGCCGACCACCAAGGTCCGAGTGACGTCCGAGCAATCGGCAGCCTACAAGGCTGGCTTGCGTGGTGGTGACCTGATTACTGCGGTGAATGGCGATCCAGTCCAGATCTGGTCTGAATTGCGTTGGAAAGTGTTGCAGGGCGCGGTCGACAAGACGCCAGTCAAGCTGGATATCCAGCGTCCGGATCCGGCAGTTGCCGACGGTCATCTGCTCGATACGGTCAGTTTGCCGGTCGATAGCTTGAACACCAAGGACCTGGAAGGCGATTATCTCGGCAAGCTGGGCATTGGCCTGGCCCGGCCAAAAGCCGTGCTGGGCAAGGTCATGCCGGACGGTCCGGCGATGAAGGCCGGCTTGCGCGAAGGCGATCTGGTGACGGCAATCGATGGCCAGCCGGTTGCTGATGGTCTGGCGCTTGTCGAGCGGGTACGGGCTGCGCCGGGCAAACTCCTGAATTTGTCAGTTTTGCGAAATGGCAATACTCTGGCGGTGAATGTTACGCCGGAGGCGCAAGATGCCAATGGCACGCAAATCGGCCTGATCAAGGTCGAGGTGCCGCTGGCGCCGGAAATGATTGTGGCCAGCAGCCCGCCGTTGCAAGCCCTCGCCAAGGGTGCCAAGAGGACCTGGGATAGCAGTATTTTGACTCTCAGGATGCTCGGCAAGATGGTGATTGGCGAGGTTTCCTGGAAAAATATCACCGGTCCGATCACGATTGCCGACTATGCCGGCCAGACGGCGCGTATCGGTGCAATCAGCTATTTGAGCTTTATTGCCTTGATCAGTATCAGCTTGGGGGTCATGAATTTGCTCCCCATTCCGGTTCTAGATGGCGGCCATTTGCTGTATTATTCGCTGGAAGTTTTGACTGGACGGCCGATTTCTGAGCGGGTTGGTGCAATTGCCCAGCGCGCAGGTATCGGTATTCTGATGACATTGATGATGGTTGCCGTGTTTAACGACATCGTCAGGCTCATATTTTAAGTTCCGCTTTCTTGTCTGACAATCGTGGCGGACAAGGACATTGATAAAAAACGATCGCTAATGAAATTACATTCCGAGCATTCCCCTTTGTCGATTCTTCCCCGTCGTTTGATTGCTGCCGCCGCCTTTGCCGTGTGCTCAGGGCAAGCTATGGCCGTGCAGCCGTTCGTGGTCAAGGATATCCGCATCGAAGGCATCCAGCGTACCGAGGCCGGTACCGTTTTCAGCTATTTGCCGGTGCGTGTGGGTGAAACATTCACCGACGAAAAGGGCACTGCGGCGATCAAGGCATTGTATGCAACTGGCTTCTACAAGGACGTCCGGGTCGAGGCTGAAGGCGATGTGCTGGTGGTCATGGTGGAAGAACGGCCATCGATCGCAGGCGTGGATTTCTCCGGCATCAAGGAATTCGACAAGGACCAGCTGACCAAGGCGCTGAAGGAAATCGGCGTTGGCGAGTCGCGCATCTTTGATAAGGCGCAGGTTGATCGCGCTGAGCAGGAACTGAAGAAGCAATACCTGTCGCGCGGCTTGTACGGCATGAAAGTGACGACCACCGTGACGCCGATCGAGCGTAATCGGGTCAACGTCACGTTTGCCGTCGACGAAGGCGAAGTGTCGCGCATCAAGGAAATCCGCTTTGTCGGCAACAAGGCATTCTCCGATGGCACCTTGCGTGACCAGATCAAGCTGCGTTCGCCGGGCTGGTTTACCTGGTACACCAAAGCCGACCAATATTCGAAAGAGAAATTGTCGGGCGATATCGAAACGCTGCGTTCGTATTACCTGAATCGCGGCTATATCGAGATGCAGGTCGAATCGACGCAGGTGTCGATTACACCGGACAAGAAAGACATCTACATTACCGTCAATATCAATGAAGGCGACAAGTACACGGTTTCCGGCATCAAGCTGGAAGGCGAGATGTTCGGCCGTAACGACGAATTGGCATCGCTGCTGGAGCTCAAGAAGGGCGACGTATTCAACGGTGAAAAGCTCAACAACAGCACCAAGAAGATGTCTGAACGTCTGGGCAATTTCGGCTATGCATTTGCCAACGTGAATGCCAATCCGGAACTGGATCACGAAAAGAAAGAAGTGGCGTTTACGATCCTGGTTGACCCAGGCAAGCGCGTCTATGTACGTCACATCAACGTCGCCGGCAATACCAAGACCCGCGATGAAGTGGTGCGCCGCGAATTCCGCCAGTTCGAGGATTCCTGGTATGACGGTTCGAAGATCAAGCTGTCGCGCGACCGCGTTGACCGCCTCGGTTACTTCAAGGACGTCGCCATCGAAACACCGGAAGTACCAACCACTTCCGACCAGGTCGACATCAACATGTCCGTCACCGAAAAGCCAACCGGTAACATCCAGGTCGGCGCCGGCTTCTCGCAGACTGACAAATTGAGCCTGTCCGGTTCGATCCAGCAGCAGAATGCCTTCGGTAGCGGTAATACCATCGGCCTCGACATCAACACCAGCAGCTATTCGCGGGTGATTGCGCTGTCCCAGACCAATCCTTACTTTACCGACGACGGTATCAGCCGCACCTATGACGTCTATCTGCGTACCGTGCGTCCATCGCCGTACACGACAGGTGATTACCGCGTACGGACCATCGGTAGCGATATCAAGTTCGGCGTACCGTTCTCGGAGCTGGATACAGTGTTCTTCGGTGTTGGTATCGAAAACACCAACGTGCAGGCCGATAACTCCAGCCCGTTGCTGTATCAGCAATACGTGAATGACTTCGGTAACGGTGTACTGGTGCCGAGCGGCTTGGGCTATAACTGGCTGGCCAACCCGGCGTCGGCAACCACCAACAGTTTCCCGCTGACCGCTGCATGGCAGCGCGATAGCCGCGACAGCGCATTGGTACCGACCAAAGGCCGCTACCAGCGCGCCAGCCTGGAAGTGTCGGCAGTCGGCAGCTTGCAGTACTATCGTGCCAGCTACCAGCACCAGTACTTCCAGCCAATGTTCAGCAATGCTGTGACACTGGCCCTGAATGGTGAAATCGACTACGGTCGCGGTATCGGCGGCAAGCCTTTCCCTGTGTTCAAGAACTACTACGCAGGTGGTATCGGCACCGTCCGCGGCTTCGAAGGTTCGACCCTCGGTGTCGGCACTAACGTTGACCAATACGGCGATTCGATGGGTGGCGCCTCGCGTCTGTTCGGTAACCTGGAACTGCAATTCCCGTTCCCTGGCTCCGGCAGCGATCGTACCTTGCGCTGGTTTACCTTCCTCGACAGCGGTCAGGTTTATGCTGATAAGGCGCCTATGCAGTTGAGCGAGTTGCGTTACTCTACCGGTATCGGTTTGAGCTGGGTATCGCCGATCGGCCCATTGAAAATTAGCTACGGTAAACCGCTGAACGCGAAGCCGACCGACAAGGTTCAGGCATTCCAGTTCCAGTTGGGTACCGGCTTCTAAACCGCCAGATGGTCTGCATGATTGCAGACCCTGGCAAGAGTGGCATAATGCACAAGCTGTGCATCATTTGAATTGCGGAGAATTGTTTTGAAATCGCTAATTAAATCTTTAACATCGTTGCCATCGGCCAGTTTGCTGGCGATGTGCTTATTGTCGGTAGCACCGGCACATGCCGACGAGGGTTCAAAAATCGCCTTCGTCAGCAGCGAGCGTATCTTGCGTGAAGCGGCGCCGGCCAAGGCCGCACAAACCAAGATCGAAGCCGAATTTTCCAAGCGCGACAAGGACTTGCAGGATCTGGCAGCCGCTCTGAAGGTTAAGGCCGACAAGCTGGACAAGGATTCGGCAGTAATTTCGGAGTCGGAGCGTATCCGTCGCCAGCGCGAGCTGAGCGATATGGATAAGGATTTCCAGCGCAAGCAACGTGAATTCCGCGAAGACCTGAACCAGCGTCGTAACGAGGAACTGGCGATTGTGCTGGAGCGTTCGACCAAGGCTATCAAGCAGATCGCTGAAGCGGAAAAATACGATATCGTGTTTCAGGAAGGCGGCGTCTACGTCAGCCCGCGTATCGATATCACCGACAAAGTACTGAAGATCCTCAACAAGTAATTTGATTGTTTCCAGGACAACGGGCGAAGTATCAGGCCGGCTTGCCGGCAAGGTGCTTTGCCCCGTCAGCAGCAAACCAATGAATTACCCCGTCCTCAACTGATTAAAAAGGCCACGATGAGCACTCGGCTGAAAGAATTGGTCGAAAGCTTGGGTGGCCAATTGATCGGTGATGCGGATACGCAAGTTTCCGGCATTGCGCCACTGAGCGACGCAACCGCCTCCCAGATCACCTTTCTCTCCAATCCCAAGTTTCGACCCCAGGTAGCGCAAACGCAAGCGGCCGCGATTATCCTGTCCGTCGCGGATGATGCCGTGGTCGGCGCCGATTTCCATGGCGCGCGCATTGTAGCGGCCAACCCGTATGCGTATTTCGCCAAGGCCGCGCAGTTTTTCGCGGCGCGCAATGCGATCCCTGTCGTCCCCGGCGTCCATCCGGCAGCAACGGTGGATCCGAGCGCGCAAGTGGCGGCTAGCGCCCATATCGGTCCGAATGTGGTGATTGAAGCTGACGCCGTGATCGGCGAACAGACCAGGATCGACGCCGGCTGCGTGATTGGGCGCGGTGTAAAGATCGGTGCAAATAGTTGCCTTTATCCTAATGTTACCATTTATGCCGCGTGCGAAATTGGCGCGCGGGCGATCATCCACTCCGGCGTCGTGATCGGCGCCGATGGCTTCGGTTTCGCTAATGAAGGCGGGACTTGGATAAAGATTCCGCAAACCGGCCGGGTATTGATCGGCGACGATGTTGAAATCGGCGCCAATACCACCATCGATCGCGGTGCGTTGGCCGATACGCTGATCGAGGAGGGCGTGAAAATGGATAACCAGATCCAGATCGCCCACAACTGCCATATTGGCGCGCATACTGCGATTGCCGCCTGCGCCGGGATTGCCGGCAGCGCCCGGATCGGCAAATATTGCTCGATTGGCGGCGCCGCGATGATCCATGGTCACATTACCATTGTTGACCACGTGCATGTTTCAGCGGGTACGCTGGCGCTGCGCTCCATCAGCGAGCCTGGCCAGTACACCGGCTTTTATCCAATTGCCAAGCACGGCGATTGGGAAAAATCTGCAGCCCTGGTACGCAATCTGAACGGAATGCGTGAGAAAATCCGGGCTCTGGAAAAATCTGTCAAACAGCTTACCGAAAAAGATAATGAATAGCGCAACCAACACACTCGACATCAATCAGATCAAAAAATACCTGCCGCATCGCTATCCGCTGCTGCTGGTTGATCGCGTATTGAACTGGGAAAGCGGCAAGTCGATCACGGCAATCAAGAATGTCACGATCAACGAAGAGTTCTTCAACGGCCATTTCCCCAACAAGCCGGTGATGCCGGGTGTCTTGACGATCGAAGCGCTGGCGCAAACCGCCGCGCTGCTGTCGTTCCTGACGGAAGGCCGTACCCCGGACGAAAACACCGTGGTGTACTTCCTCGGCATCGACAATGCGCGCTTCCGCCGTCCGGTTGAACCGGGCGATCAGATCAAGCTGGACGTAGAAATTGTCCGCGTCGTACGTGGCATCTGGAAATACAAGGCGATTGCCAGCGTCGACGGCGAACTGGCGGTTGAAGCCGAATTCATGTGCACCATGCGCTCGGCAGTCAGCCCTTCCGCCGGCACCGCAGCCGCTGCTACGCCTGCAGCGTGAACCGATGACGCGCATTCATCCTACCGCCCTCATCGATCCGAAGGCGGCGCTCGATAGTTCAGTGGAAGTCGGCGCTTACTCGGTGATTGGCCCGCATGTTTCGATTGGCGCGAACACCAAGATCGGCCCGCACGCAGTGATCGAGGGACATACCACGATCGGCCGCGACAATACGATTTTCCAGTTCGGCTCGATCGGCGCTGCGCCGCAGGACAAGAAATACGCCGGTGAACCGACGCGCCTGGAAATCGGCGACCGCAACACCATCCGCGAATTCGTCACGCTCAATCTTGGCACGGTCCAGGATGGCGGCGTCACCCGTATCGGCGACGATAACTGGGTAATGGCCTATGTGCACGTTGCGCATGACTGTCAGATCGGTAGCAACACCACCATTGCCAACAATGCAACGCTGGCCGGCCACGTGCATATCGGTGATTGGGTGCTGCTTGGCGGCTTCACTACCGTGCACCAGTTCTGCCGCATCGGCGCCCATGCGATGACCGCATTTACCGCTGCCGTCAGCCAGGATGTGCCGCCGTTCGTGACCGCAGCCGGCAATCGCGCCGAACCAGTCGGCATCAATAGCGAAGGCTTGCGTCGCCGCGGTTTCAGCAGCGAACAGATCATGGCGGTCAAGCGCGCCTACCGGACAGTCTATCGTTCCGGACTGGCGCAGGAAGATGCGCTGGCGGCGCTGGCACAAGAAGAGGCCAAAGTGCCGGATTCGGCTGAATATCTGAAACTGATGCGTGAATTCATCGCATCCTCGACGCGCGGCATCATCCGCTGACATGGCGGAGAACAATTCCAAGGTAGCTGTAGCGATGGTCGCCGGCGAAGCTTCCGGCGACTTGCTGGCGAGCCGCCTGCTGTCCGGCTTGCGTCCGCACCTGCCGGATGCGCGCATGTACGGCATCGGCGGCGCCAAGATGGCGGAATACGGCTTTGTCAGCGACTGGCCGATGGAAAAGCTGTCGGTCAACGGCCTGTTCGAAGTGCTCGCTCACTACCGCGAACTCAAGGGTATCCAGAACACCTTGCGCGACCGCTTGCTGGCGGATAAGCCGAATGTGTTCATCGGAGTCGATGCCCCTGATTTCAACTTCGGCCTGGAAGCGCAATTGCGCCAGGCCGGCATTCCTACCGTGCATTTCATCGGGCCTTCGATTTGGGCCTGGCGTGGCGGTCGCATCAAGAAGATCGCGCGGGCGGCTTCGCACATGCTGGTGATCTTTCCGTTTGAAGAAGAGATTTACCGCAAGGCCGGGATTCCTGTCACTTATGTCGGCCATCCGCTGGCGCAGGTGATTCCAATGGTGCCCGATGTCGCCGCAGCACGCAGTACGTTGGGCTTGCCCGTTGACAGCCGCGTGGTGGCGATCATGCCAGGCAGCCGCATGGGGGAATTGAAGCACAACACGATTGCCTTCGTGCAGGCGGCCAAGATATTGGCACAGCGCGATCCCGGCATGCGCTTCATTGCGCCGATGGCGGGCGCGCGTCAGAGCAAGTTCTTCAGCGAGCTGGTGACGCAGGCCGGTTTGCAGGATGTACCGATCCAGTTGCTGGATGGCCAGTCGCACGCGGCGATGGCCGCTGCTGATGCAGTGCTGGTGGCATCGGGCACTGCGTCGCTCGAAGTGGCGCTGTACAAGAAGCCGATGGTGATCGCCTACAAGATGATGCGCGCTACCTGGGAAATCCTGCGCCACATGAGCTACCAGCCGTGGATCGGCTTGCCGAATATCCTGGCGCGCGAATTCCTGGTGCCGGAACTGTTACAGAACGCCGCTACACCACAGGCGTTGGCCGATGCTTTATGGAAGCAGCTCGAAGATGAGCCGCACAAAGCCATGCTGCGGCAACGTTTCACCGACATGCATCACAGCTTGCTGCGCGACACCGCCAGCGAGAGTGCGCAAGCCGTATTGAATATCATCGAACAACAACAGAACAAGCGTTCGTCCAGCATCCTGCGCGGCTGATCTGGCGCTGTCTTTTTCTACCTCTTATTTTGCTGCGGCAGCCGTGACCATGTCCGATTCCAATCTTTCTCTTTTTAATTACGACGACTACGCAGGTGAGATCATCTGCGGCGTCGACGAGGCCGGACGCGGTCCATTGGCAGGGCCGGTATTCGCGGCGGCGGTGATCCTCGATCCGCAACGGCCGTTGATCGGCGTGCGCGATTCAAAAAAGCTGACCGCCGAGCGGCGCGAAGCGCTGGCCGAGCAGATCAAGGCCAACGCCTTGGCGTGGGCGATCGCCGAGTGCTCGGAAGAAGAAATCGACTCGCTCAATATCCTGCAAGCCACCATGTTGGCGATGCGGCGCGCGGTGGAAGGCTTATCGACATTGCCGACGCTGGCGCTGATCGACGGTAACCGCTGCCCAACACTCAGCATCCGCTCCGAAGCCATCGTCAAGGGCGACGACAAGGTGCAAGCCATTTCGGCCGCCTCGATCCTGGCCAAGACCGCACGCGATGCAGCGTTGCAGGTATTGCACGAGCAATATCCGCATTACGCCTTCGATCAGCACAAGGGCTATCCGACCGCATTGCACATGGAGCGTTTGCGCCTGCATGGCGTATCGCCTGTGCATCGTAAATCCTACGCGCCGGTGCGCGCCTTGCTAGGCGTCAAGCCGGCAGCAGCATGATTGCAACGGGAGCCGCATGAAAAACATCACATCCTCTGCCAATCCGCTGTACAAGGAACTCAAGTACCTGGCCACCAACGCCCATGCGCGGCGCAAGGCCGGGCGCAGTCTGCTGGATGGCATCCACCTGTGCGAAGCTTATCTGCAGCATGTCGGTTTACCTGCAATGTGCGTGGTCAGCCAGAGCGCGCTGGAACATCACGAAGCCGCTCCTCTGATCGCGCAATGCCAGGCAGGCGCGGTGTCGGGCATTGTCTTGCCGGATTCGCAGTACCAGGCGCTGAGCCAGGTCGAACATGGCGTCGGCCTGTTGTTCGTGATTGAAACGCCGCATGCGGTCGTGCCTGCCGCGCTGACGCAATCGGCGGTGCTGCTCGACAATCTGCAGGACCCGGGCAATCTCGGTTCGATCCTGCGCAGCGCGGCGGCGGCAGGCATCAAACAGATCTACTGTTCGGAAGGCACGGCTTCAGCCTGGTCGCCGAAGGTGCTGCGAGCCGGCATGGGCGCCCATTTCATCCTGGAGATTTTTGAAGGCGTTGACCTGGCCGCCTTGATGGCCAGTGCGCAGGTGCCGGTACTCGCTACCAGTTCCTATGCCACGCAAAGCATTTACCAGGCCGATCTGAGCGGTTCGCTGGCCTGGCTGTTTGGGCACGAAGGGCAGGGAGTTGCCGAGGATCTGCTGCAATTGGCGAGCCAGCAAGTGGTGATTCCGCATCGCGGGCAGATGGAGTCGCTGAATGTCGCGGCGGCTGCGGCGGTGTGTTTCTTCGAACAGCTGCGGCAGAGCTGAACAGTGGCGGGCGTTTCTGTCCGCGCTGCCTTGACTGGCCTTGGTGCGGTAGTTGCGGTTGTTGCGGTAAGGCGTGGGCAAACAACTTGCCCACCCTACGCGCTTTCGGAAGTGCTTAGAAGGTCCGGATATCTGGCTTGATATCCTGCAGTATCGTCGCTGCGATTTCCTCGATTGACTTGGTGGTCGACGACATCCAGCGTATTCCCTCGCGCCGCATAATCTTTTCAGCCTCATTGACCTCATAGCGGCAATTCGCCAGCGCCGCATATTTGCTGCCCGGGCGCCGTTCATTACGGATTTCCGAGAGACGGTCGGGGGCGATCGTCAAACCAAAAATCTTTTGCTTGAACGGCAACAGCCCGCTCGGCAGCTTGTCTCTTTCAAAATCTTCCGGAATCAACGGGTAATTCGCCGCCTTGACGCCAAACTGCATCGCCAGGTAGAGGCTGGTTGGCGTCTTGCCTGAGCGCGATACACCAACCAGGATCACATCGGCATCAGCCAGGTTCTTGTGCGACTGGCCGTCGTCGTGCGCCAGCGAGAAATTGATGGCTTCGATGCGGTTCTTGTATTCGTCCGTGTTGGCGGTATTGTGGCTGCGGCCGATAGTGTGGGTCGATTTGACGCCCAATTCCTTTTCCAGCGGCTCGACAAAGGTCTGGATCAGATCCATGTGCATCGCCTTGGCATGCTGGATCACTTTCGACAAGTCGGCTTTCACCAGCGTCGAAAAAACGATGGGCAGCTTGCCGTCCAGGGCAAAGGCTTCATTGATCTTGCGGGTGGCCTCGTAGGCTTTGTCGAGCGTGTCGATGAACGGCAGGCGCACTTGCTTGAAGCGCAGCTCGAATTGGGTCAGCACCGAGTGGCCGAAGGTTTCCGCCGTGATGCCGGTGCCGTCAGATACAAAGAATACTGTGCGATGGGCTGGGGGCAGTGGGGCTGGGGCGGCATCTAGCATGATATTGTCAAAAGAGAAAAATAAAATGAATAAGGTCCGGAGGCGGCCAAGGCCCGGCATTGTGCCGCGAAAGCCCGTGGTTTGCGATAACGGCAAATAGACCCTGGGCTCTATAGTCGGCAGCGGTCGGGTTTTGCCTTGTGCGCCTTTTGAACGTAAATTGGCATAAAATGACGACCAACTGATTATTTCGAGCTACCTGACGAAGAATAACAAAAAGCCAAGGGCGGCGAAGGCAATTGTGAAGATTTCTTATCATCAAACTAGAGGTTGTTATGTCCAATGCAATACAGATGGGTGCTACCCAGGGGGCGGCTTACGTCATCTCCTTTGAAAATCTGCGGATGACGGATGTCGATTCCGTCGGAGGCAAAAATGCATCACTGGGTGAAATGATCAGCCAGCTGGCCGGCGCCGGAGTACGGGTGCCGGGCGGCTTTGCTACGACTGCGCAGGCATTCCGCGACTTTCTGTCGCATAGTGTCGACGGTGGACCGGCCTTGGCCGACCGCATCGCAGAACGCCTGGCAACCTTGAATATCGAAGACGTACGGGCATTGGCGCAAGCCGGCGCCGAGATCCGTCAATGGATCGTCGAAACCCCGTTCCAGCCGCGCCTGGAACAGGAAATCAACGATTTCTACAAACGCCTGGTGGCTGACTCCTCCAGCGAAATGTCGTTCGCCGTGCGTTCTTCCGCAACCGCTGAAGATTTGCCGGACGCTTCGTTCGCCGGTCAGCAGGAAACCTTCCTCAACGTGGTCGGCATCGACAACGTGCTGGAAGCGATGAAACACGTGTTCGCTTCTTTGTATAACGATCGCGCGATTTCCTATCGCGTGCACAAAGGCTTTACCCACGCCGAAGTTGCGTTGTCGGCGGGTGTGCAGCGCATGGTGCGTTCCGACGTCGGCGCTGCCGGCGTCATGTTCACGCTGGATACCGAATCCGGTTTCAAGGATGTAGTCTTCATCACGTCGAGCTACGGCTTGGGTGAGACCGTGGTGCAGGGCGCAGTCAATCCGGACGAATTCTACGTCCACAAGCCAATGCTGGAACAAGGCAAGCTGCCGATCATTCGTCGTAACATCGGCTCCAAGCTGATCAAGATGGAATTCACCGGCGAAGCCAAGGCCGGCCGTTCAGTCAAGACTGTCGACGTGCCGATCGAACTGCGCAACCGCTATTCGCTGAACGACACCGAAATCGTCGAGCTGGCCAAGTACGCCACCATCATCGAGAAGCACTACCAGCGTCCGATGGATATCGAATGGGGCAAGGACGGCCGCGACGGCAAGTTGTACATTTTGCAAGCGCGTCCGGAAACCGTGAAGTCGCAGGAAAAATCCACCGATGCGCAGCAGCGTTTCAAACTGAAGGGCGTTGGCACTGTATTGACCCATGGCCGCGCCATCGGTCAGAAAATCGGCGCCGGTCCGGTACGCGTGATTCATGATGCGTCGGAAATGGAACGGGTTCAGCCGGGCGACGTGCTGGTTGCCGACATGACCGATCCTAACTGGGAACCGGTGATGAAGCGCGCTTCGGCGATCGTCACCAATCGCGGCGGCCGTACCTGCCACGCGGCGATCATCGCGCGTGAACTGGGTGTGCCGGCAGTCGTGGGTTGCGGCGACGCGACCGATGTGCTGAAGGACGGCACGCTGGTCACTGTCTCCTGCGCCGAAGGCGACGAAGGCAAGATTTACGATGGCCTGCTGGAAACCGAAGTGTCCGAAGTAGCGCGCGGCGAATTGCCGGCGTTGCCGTTGAAGATCATGATGAACGTCGGTAACCCGCAGCTGGCTTTCGACTTCCAGTCGATTCCAAACGGCGGCGTCGGCCTGGCGCGTCTGGAGTTCATCATCAACAACAACATCGGCGTGCACCCGCGTGCGATCCTGGAATATCCGAACATCGATGCCGACCTGAAGAAGGCGGTCGAGTCGGTAGCGCGCGGCCATGCTTCGCCGAAGGCATTCTATGTCGACAAGCTGGCTGAAGGTATCGCCACCATCGCCGCGGCTTTCTGGCCAAAGAAAGTCATTGTGCGCCTGTCCGACTTCAAGTCGAACGAGTACAAGAAACTGATCGGCGGTTCGCGTTACGAGCCGGATGAAGAAAATCCAATGCTGGGTTTCCGTGGCGCCGCCCGTTACCTGGCCAGCGACTTTGCCGAAGCATTTGAAATGGAATGCCAGGCCATGAAGCGGGTGCGTAATGACATGGGCTTGACCAACGTCGAGATCATGGTGCCTTTCGTTCGTACCCTGGGCCAAGCCGAAAAAGTCATCGGCTTGCTGGGCAAGAACGGCCTGGTGCGTGGCGAGAACGATTTGCGCGTCATCATGATGTGCGAAGTGCCGTCGAACGCCATTCTGGCTGACCAGTTCCTGGAATTTTTCGATGGCTTCTCGATCGGCTCCAACGACCTGACCCAGCTGACCCTGGGCCTGGACCGCGATTCCGGCATGGAATTGCTGGCAGCCGATTTCGACGAGCGCGATCCGGCTATCCTGGCGTTGTTGGAAAAGGTGATTGCAACCTGTATCGCCAAGGGCAAGTACGTTGGCATTTGCGGCCAGGGCCCATCGGATCATCCGGACTTTGCCGAATGGCTGATGAAGCAGGGCATCGAATCGATTTCGCTGAATCCTGATTCGGTGATCGATACCTGGCAGAAGCTGGCGGCGGCGCAGTAACTATTGCGGTGGCTTGCGGCAGTTTAGTGCTGCGAGCCGCCGGATAAACAATAGGATGTGCAACAAAAAATCCTCCCTGTTTGTAATCAAGCAGGGAGGATTTTTTTATATGGATGGCAGGAAGAGTTCCCGTTTCAAAGCAAGCTCGTCGGCTCCGCATGCGCGTTGGGTACGATAGCGATCCTGACGCCGAGCGAATTGATCAGCTTGGCGATGGTTTCAAAGCGCGGCTTGGCTCCGGGGGCGAGCGCTTTATACAAACTCTCGCGGCCCAGCCTGGCGTCCTTGGCAATCTGCGACATGCCACGCGCTTTCGCAACATCGCTGAGTGCGGCGATGAATACGTCAGGATTGTCGTCCGCCAGTGCTTCGGTCAGATAGGCCGCGATGACTTCGTCGCTGTCGAGAAAATCGGCCGCTTCGAATGCTGAAAATACTGGTTTCATGTCTTACTCCCTCAATGATTTGAGCATTTCCTTGGCGAGCTTGATGTCCTTCTTCTGAGAGGACTTGTCGCCGCCCAGCAGAAGCAGGAGCAAGGTCTTGTCGCGTCTCGTGAAATACACGCGGTAGCCCGGGCCGGTATGTATGCGCAGTTCGCTAATGCCGTCGCCAACCGATTCAAAGCTGCCAAAATTGCCGAAACCTATCGCTCTGATACGTCTCAGGATGCTGGCTTTTCCTTGCGCATCACGTAGATCGTGAAGCCAGCGTTTGAAGAGATCGGAAAGCAAAATCTCGAACATAGGAGGATTGTATCCAATTGGATACTCAAGTCAAGGATTTTCAACTTTCGTTCTGCTGAGAGATATTGTCAAATAAATACTTTATATTTAGCTGATTTTGGGTGGGAGACTTAGAAAATCATTCAATTCCTTGGCCACCCGCTGGATCACTCCCTGCCAATTTCCCACCGCATCCTGGCGCAACAAGCGGGCGCTTGGATACCACGGACTATCTTCACGATCCAGCAGCCAGCGCCAGTCGGGCACCCATGGCAAGAGTATCCAGACTGGAATACCCAGCGCCCCGCTCAGGTGGGCGATGGAGGTATCGACGCTGATCACCAGGTCGAGGTTGGCGATGATTGCCGCAGTGTCGTCAAAGCCGTCGATATCGGCTGCGGGCAGCCGCAGCTTCGGATTCTGCTGCAGGAAGGCGAGGTCGCGTTCGCGCACTTCCTTTTGTATCAGGAAAAAATCGGCAGGCAGTTGCAGCAGCGGCGCAAAATCCTGCAAGGGCATGGAGCGCCTGTGATCGTTGGTGTTTCCCGGATTTCCAGAGCAGACCAGGCCGATCTTCATTTTGCCGTTGGCAAAATCCTGGCGACTTCTCCAGTGTTCCTGTTTGTTCTTGTCGGCGCGCAGATAGGCGGGGCTGGCCGGGATGCTGGCCAAGTCAGTCTTGAAGACCAGCGGCAAGCTCATCAGCGGTATTTGGTAATCGACTTGCGGAACTGCTTCGCCGATGCCGATCACTGTGATGCGGCTGTCCATGGTTTGGGCAATCGTCTTGAGCAACGGGTCGACTTCCAGCACCACCTCGGCGCCCAGCGCCGCCACCATTGGCGCATAACGGCAAAAATGAATGGTGTCGCCCAAACCTTGTTCCGACCACAGCAGGATGCGCTTGCCGCTGATTGGCGTTGCGCCAAGCCACAGCGGAATATCGGTATGGCGCGGCGTGTCGGCATTGCCTTTTTTCCAGCGATATTCGTAGCTTTGCCAGCCTTGCTCGAATTGTCCCAGCACCAGTTGCGATAGCGATTGATTCGATAGCACGTCCGGGTAGTCATGCTTCAGCTTGAGCGCCTTGCCGTAGCTGTCGAGCGCTTCTTCGTGGCGTCGCATGCGGCTCAGGGTCAGGCCGTGATCGCCCCAGGCTTCGGCATTGTCGGGTGTCAGCGCCAAGCCTCTTTCGTGATCGCTCAGCGCTTCCGCGTAACGCCCGAGTTTGTGGCGGACCACGCCGCGGTCCAGCCAGTGAGCTGGATTGTTCGGATCGAGCGTGATGGCGCGATCGAGGCAATCGAGGGCATCTGCGTAGCGTTCTAGTTTGTCCAGCGCCAGACCCTTTTGATACCAGTTGTACGGCGTCGCCGGCTGCAATGCGATGGCCCGATCGAAGTCGATCAGCGCTTCTTCAAAATCCCCGAGCTTGTACAGGATGCCGGCCTGGTGCGACCAGCCATCTGCATAATCGGGCCAGCGCGCCAGTGCTTGTCCCATGCAATTCAGCGCCTCTTGATAGCGATCCAGGTTGACCAGCGTCACCGTCTTTGCCAACAGGATTTCCGGCTTGACATAGCCTGTCGAGAGGATGTGTTCATAAGCCAGTAATGCGTCGTCGAAACGACCCGATTCGAACTGCACCCGGGCCAGTTTGTACTGCAAAGGTACGGACAGCGAAGCATTGTTCGCGGCCAGTCTGATCGCTTTCTTGAACAGTCGGATCGCCTCATCGCGTTTCCCGGTGGCGGCGGATATCACGCCGAGGATATGCAGGGCGTCAAAATTTTCCGGCTGGGCGCTTAATATATTCTTCAGCGAGCGCTCGGCGCGATCGGCATTTCCGTTCTGGAAATCCTTGTAGGCTTGCTGGATAGGGGGAATTGAGTTCATTGATATCTGGCTGAAAGCGGCCCACGGCTGGCAATCGTCCGCCGGGCAAGATGGGAGCATAGCACTTCATCAAGGTAGCATCAGCAATCGGACGCCGTGCAGCGGCCATATAACTACGCTTTCATTGTCAAATGGATTACACTGTGTGCACTCAACTATAACGGGGAATGCTATATGGCCGGATGGGTGATGTGGATGTTGGCGGCGGGTGTGCTGGTTGTACTCGAACTGTTCAGCACGACCTTTTATTTACTGATGGTGGCAATCGGCCTTGCAGCCGGAGGCGTTGCCGCTTTGGCCGGCCTGGATATCGAATGGCAGTTGCTGATTGCGGCTATCGTTGCCCTGTTGGCGACGTACATTCTACGTCGCAGCAGATTCGGCCGGCGCGTGAAAGTACGGTCGGAGCGCGACCCCAATGTCAACCTGGATATCGGTCAGTCGCTGTTGGTCGACCAATGGCAGCATGAAGGCGGCACCGCCGGCGTCGCGGACCTGTACACGGCGCGCGTCAAATATCGCGGCGCCATGTGGGATGTCGAACTGACGCCGTCTGCGGTTGCACAGTCTGGGCTTTATGTGATTCACGAAGTGCGTGGCAGCCGGCTGATCGTCGGCAATGCACCTGAGAAGCACTAATCCGTTTTCCATCGTTAACCGTCAATTGCCGTTGTCCGGCAATTGATCCCGTCTTCAATTCATAAGGAAAAAATCATGTTCGGAAGCGTATCGTTAATCCTGCTGGTCATCGCCATCATATTCATCGCCAAAACGGTCAAAGTGGTGCCGCAACAGCATGCATGGGTAGTGGAACGACTGGGCAAGTATCACGCCACACTCGGCCCTGGCTTGAACATCGTGGTGCCGTTCATTGATCGCGTCGCCTACAAGCATGTGCTGAAGGAAATCCCGCTGGATGTGCCGCCGCAGGTTTGTATTACCCGCGACAACACGCAATTGCAGGTCGACGGCATTTTGTATTTTCAGATCACCGATCCGATGCGCGCTTCATACGGCTCGTCCAACTATATTTCCGCGATCACGCAACTGGCGCAAACTACCTTGCGTTCAGTGATCGGCAAGATGGAACTCGACAAGACATTTGAAGAGCGCGATCACATCAACACCACCATTGTCAGCGCGATCGATGAGTCGGCCGCCAACTGGGGCGTCAAGGTGCTGCGTTACGAAATCAAGGACCTGACACCACCGAAGGAAATCCTGCATGCGATGCAAGCGCAGATCACTGCCGAGCGCGAGAAGCGGGCGCTGATCGCAGCATCGGAAGGCCGCAAGCAGGAACAGATCAATATCGCCACCGGCGAACGTGAAGCATCGATTGCCAAGTCGGAAGGCGAGAAGCAGGCTTCGATCAACCGCGCTCAAGGTCAGGCTGCTGCGATCCTGTCGATTGCAGAAGCGAGCGCTGAGGCGATCCGTAAAACTGCGGCGGCGATCCAGTCGCCGGGCGGTTCGGATGCGGTCAACCTGAAAGTGGCGGAGCAATATGTGGCGGCGTTCGGCCAACTGGCGAAAACCAATAATTCGATCATCGTGCCGGCAAACCTGGGCGACATGAGCGGATTGATTGCAACCGCGATGCAAGTGGTGAAATCGCAGGGTGGCAAGTCCTAAACCAGGATGGTGAAAAAACAGCCCCGGCCAACGTCAGTTGCGCCGGGGCTGTTTTTTTGAGGGAATGGTTTAACGGCGATGCTGTTTCATTGCCGCGGCGACTTCGCGTTGGCCGTCGCGCTCGCGCTCGGTGGCGCGCTTGTCATGTTGCTTCTTGCCCTTCGCCAGGCCGATCTCGCACTTGATGCGGCCGCGCAGGTAATGCAGGTTGATCGGCACCAGCGTATAGCCGGAGCGCTCCACCTTGCCGATCAGTTTCTTGATTTCTTCGGCGTGCAGCAATAGCTTGCGGGTCCGCACCGCTTCCGGATGGACGTGACTGGAGGCGCTGAGGAGGGCGCTGATATGGGCGCCGAACAGGAATACTTCGCCATTACGGACGATCACGTAGGCTTCTTTCAGCTGGGCGCGTCCGGCCCGGATTGCCTTGACTTCCCAGCCGTGCAGCTCCATGCCTGCTTCGAAACGCTCTTCGATGAAGTAGTCGTGGAAGGCTTTTTTATTATCAATAATGCTCATGTATTAGGAAAATCGCGCAGGTCGGTTAAAATTTCAAGTTGTGATTCTATCAAACGGTTGATATTCAATGGCAGTAGTGCATAAAACGGTACTTTTGGGATACAGCGCCGAACAGATGTTCGCGTTGGTCGATCGGGTCGAAGATTACCCGCAATTCCTGCCGTGGTGCGGCGGTGTTGAGGTCCGTGAACGTGCCGAGGGCAGGTTGGTGGCGACGCTGAACATACATTACCACGGTATCAAGCAATCGTTTACGACGGAAAACAGCAATACGCCGCCGGTGGCGATGCGGATGCGCTTGCTGGAAGGGCCATTCAAGCATCTCGACGGCAACTGGAGTTTCAAGGCGCTGCGCGCCGATGCCTGCAAAATCGAGTTCGAACTGCACTACGAGTTTTCCAACCGGATCCTGGAAAAACTGATCGGCCCGGTATTCAGCATGATCGCCAACAGCTTTGTCGATTCATTCTGCAAGCGCGCTGACGCGGTCTACGGCCATCATGAGTGAGATGACAACCACCAATCACGGCAGCGACGTTGTCGGCCAACCGATCCGCATACAGGTCTGTTATGCCACGCCAGAACTGCAGGTCGTGCGCGAGCTGGAGGTGCCGGCAGGCACCTTGCTGCATGATGGCATCAAGCGCAGCGGCTTGCTGCAGGAAATGCGGGAAATCGATTTGAGCTGCTGGCGCGTTGGCATCTACGGCAAACTGAAGACGCTCGACACGGTATTGCGTGAGCATGATCGCATCGAAATCTACCGGCCGCTGATTGCCGATCCGATGGAGTCGCGCCGCAAGCGCGCCGACAAAAAAGCCCGCTGAGAGGCGGGCTTCATCGAGGGCAGGGTATTCCCGTTTTATTGGCAATCGTCCAGGATCCGTCGGTTTTCCTGGGTTTGTTGCGCGCGTTGTTCATCGCTGACGTAAGAACGCTGGCCGTTGGCGTCGGTCTGGGCGATGCGGGCGCCGGAATCGAGCGTGCGCTGGTTGGCGCGGGCGTTGGCGCAATTTGTGGCCTTGTCGGCTTTCTGCTTAGCTTCCTGGGCGGCTTTCTTGTCTTTTTCTGCTTGTTCAACCTTGCGTTTCTGGAACGCCGCATTTTGATCGGCAATCGTAGGCGGCGCCTTTGCGTCGGGCTTGCTATCGGCGCCGGCATCGGCTTCTTCGGCGTCATTGCCACGCGGCAGGCTGTGACCCGGCGTTTTCAGGATGCGCTTGTTCGGCACCGAGGCCGGTGGCGGCATATCCGAATACTGTTTCACGCCTTTTTCATCCAGCCACACGAATTGCGCCAGGGCTGAGGTGGCGATGCCGAGCAAGGCCAGCGCTGCAGCGGTAGAAAAAACCTGTTTCAGGCGGATCACTTTCATTACTTGTCCTTGGGCGCGGTGGCATGGGATTGGCAGAGCGGAGATTTCGCCATGTTTTACAACTCATGTCAATCAAACGATAGTGCTTTGTGGAAATATTTTACGAGTTTTGCGTGGCGTTAGGCGACTTGCGCGGATTTCTGTATAATTCGGTTTTGCGCCTATAGGAAAAACTATGCGTCTACTTCAAAAAGCACTCACGTTCGATGACGTGCTGTTGGTTCCGGCTTACTCGGACGTCCTCCCCAAAGACACTACCCTCAAAACACGTCTGTCCCGCAATATCGATATCAACATTCCGTTGTTGTCGGCCGCGATGGATACCGTGACTGAAGCGCGGCTGGCTATCGCCATGGCGCAAGAGGGCGGCATCGGCATCATCCACAAGAATCTGACCGCGCAAGAGCAGGCGCGCGAAGTCTCCAAGGTCAAGCGTTTCGAATCCGGCGTAGTCCGCGATCCGATCACGATCCCGCCTAACATGCGCATCCGCGAAGTGATGGCATTGTCGGAATTGCATGGCATCAGCGGTTTCCCGGTGGTCGACGGCAATCGCCTGGTCGGCATCATCACCAACCGCGACCTGCGTTTTGAAGAAGAACTGGACGCCGAAGTCAGCGCCAAGATGACCCCGCGCGACAAGCTGGTCTACGTCAAGGACGGCGCCGATCTGTCGGAAGCCAAGCGCTTGATGAACAAGCACCGCCTGGAACGCGTGATGGTGGTCAACGACGCTTTCGAGCTGCGCGGCCTGATCACGGTCAAGGATATCCAGAAATCGACATCGCACCCGCTGGCCTCCAAGGACAGCCAGGGCAAGCTGCGCGTAGGCGCGGCAGTTGGCGTCGGCGCCGATAACGAAGAACGCATCGAACTGCTGGTGAAAGCCGGCGTCGACGTCATCGTGGTCGATACCGCGCACGGTCACTCCAAGGGCGTGCTGGATCGCGTCAAATGGGTCAAGCAGAATTTCCCGCAGGTGGAAGTCATCGGCGGCAATATCGCTACCGCTGCTGCCGCCAAGGCGTTGGCAGACCATGGTGCTGACGGTGTCAAGGTCGGTATCGGTCCTGGTTCGATCTGCACCACGCGTATCGTGGCTGGCGTCGGCGTACCGCAGATTTCTGCGATCTCCAACGTCGCGCAAGCGCTCAAGGGCACAGGCATTCCATGTATCGCCGATGGCGGTATCCGTTTCTCGGGCGACATCGCCAAGGCGCTGGCCGCCGGCGCATCGACCGTAATGATGGGCAGCATGTTCGCCGGTACTGAAGAAGCGCCGGGCGAAGTGATCCTGTTCCAGGGCCGCAGCTACAAGTCGTATCGCGGCATGGGCAGCCTGGGCGCGATGTCGGATGGTTCGGCTGACCGTTACTTCCAGGACTCCGCCAACAAGGCTGACAAGTTCGTTCCTGAAGGTATCGAAGGCCGGGTTCCTTACAAGGGCAGCGTCCTGACGATCTTGTATCAACTGATCGGCGGGGTGCGTTCTTCCATGGGTTACTGCGGTTGCGCGACGATCGATGAGTTGCGCGAAAAAGCCGAGTTCGTGGAAATCACCTCGGCCGGCATGCGCGAATCCCATGTCCATGACGTCCAGATTACCAAGGAAGCACCTAACTATCGGACCGATTGATAGTTGGATTTGCACCTTGATCTAGTCCAGGAACGCGCCACCTGCGGGAATACCGCCGGTGGCGCGTGCACTTTAAATAGGATTTGCGCAAAACGGCCCCAGCCGCGTTACTCCTCCTAGCCGTACGCCGTACTGTCTTCGTCGTCGTGCCTTGCTAGGAGCGTTTTGCGCAAGTCCTATTACAGATTCTCATTTTTTGCTAAATCAGCCACCATGCACTCAAAAATCCTCATCCTCGATTTCGGCTCCCAGGTAACCCAACTGATCGCACGCCGTGTGCGCGACGCTGGTGTGTTTTCCGAGGTTTATCCTTACGATGTGTCCGATGAATTCATCCGCAGCTACGGCGCTGCCGGTGTGATCCTGTCGGGCGGTCCTAACAGCGTTACCGACGGCGACACCCCGCGTGCACCGCAAGCAGTGTTCGAGCTGGGCGTGCCGGTTTTCGGCATCTGCTACGGCATGCAAACCATGGCTGAGCAATTGGGCGGCAAGGTCGAGATGGGCAAGGTCCGCGAATTCGGTTACGCCGAAGTGCGGGCACGCGGCCACACCGCGCTGCTGAAGGACATCAGCGATTTCGTGACGCCGGATTCGCAGTCCATGCTGAAGGTCTGGATGAGCCATGGCGACAAGGTTGACCACATGCCAGCCGGCTTCAAGCTGATGGCATCGACCCCGAACTGCCCGATCGCCGGCATGGCCGACGAAGAGCGCAAATTCTACGCGGTGCAATTCCATCCGGAAGTGACTCACACCGTGCAAGGTGAGGCAATTCTGAAGCGCTTCGTGGTTGATATCTGCGGCTGCAAGCCGGACTGGAACATGCCGGACTACATCGCCGAAGCGGTTGAGTCGATCCGCAAACAAGTCGGCAGCGATGAAGTGATCCTCGGCTTGTCCGGTGGCGTCGATAGCAGCGTTGCCGCTGCGTTGATCCATCGCGCCATCGGCGACCAACTGACTTGCGTATTCGTCGACCACGGCCTGCTGCGCCTCGATGAAGGCAAGATGGTGATGGAGATGTTTGCCGAGAACCTCGGCGTCAAGGTGATCCACGTCGACGCTACGGCACAGTTCATGGGCCACCTGGCCGGCGTGACCGATCCGGAAGCCAAGCGCAAGATCATCGGCCGCGAATTCGTCGAAGTGTTCCAGGTTGAGTCGGGCAAACTGAAGAATGCCAAATGGCTGGCGCAAGGCACGATTTATCCTGACGTCATCGAAAGCGCCGGCAAGGGCAAGAATGCCGCGCACACCATCAAGAGCCACCACAATGTCGGCGGTTTGCCGGATACCCTGAACCTGAAACTGCTGGAGCCGCTGCGCGAACTGTTCAAGGACGAAGTACGCAAGCTGGGCGTCGCGCTCGGCCTGCCGCACGCGATGGTGTATCGCCATCCATTCCCAGGCCCGGGGCTGGGTGTGCGCATCCTGGGTGAAGTCAAAAAAGAATTCGCCGACCTGCTGCGCCGCGCCGATGCCATCTTCATCGAAGAGCTGCGCAACACCAAGGACGACAACGACGAATCCTGGTACGACAAGACCAGCCAGGCGTTCGCCGTTTTCCTGCCGGTCAAGTCAGTCGGCGTGATGGGCGATGGCCGCACCTACGAATACGTAGTGGCGCTGCGCGCAGTGCAGACCCAGGATTTCATGACAGCACACTGGGCGCATCTGCCGCACGAGTTGCTGGGCCGCGTATCGAACCGCGTCATCAATGAAGTGCGCGGCATCAATCGCGTGGTTTACGATATCTCCGGGAAGCCGCCTGCGACGATTGAGTGGGAATGAAAATAGGTCTAGCACTTGCAAGTATACGAAAGTAGAAAATGCCTGAAAGCCCGCGTAAATGCGGGCTTTTTTGCTTTATGGAACCGCACTGAATAGCACGCCGATGTATACCCAAGTACATATTTTAGATGGCATCCATGATGGTATTATCCACGCCGATGCCATGATCGCCACCCGATACCATGTCATGTTTTTTTTCGACTTCATGGTACTGGAAACATCTAGGCCATTGATTTAAATAGGATATTTGGCAAAAAAGGGGGAGGCGGAAATCATGGTATTTCTAACTATGAAAGGAAGAAATCCATGTTGACCGATACCAAGCTGCGCAACTTGAAAGCAGGTGAAAAGCTTTTCAAAGTAAACGACCGTGACGGCCTATACGTAGCCGTTACACCAGCAGGATCGATCTCCTTTCGCTACAACTACTCGATCAATGGTAGGCAGGAGACACTGACGTTTGGGCGCTATGGTCTAGGTGGTATCTCACTTGCGGAAGCCCGGGAGCAACTGGGGGAAGCCAAGAGGATGATTGCCGCCGGCAAGTCACCGGCCAAAGAGAAGGCGAGAGATAAAGCCCGAGTGAAGGGCGTGGAAACATTCGGCGCCTGGGCCGAAAAATGGCTACGTGGCTATCAGATGGCCGACTCGACGCGAGACATGCGCACGTCCGTGTACGAGCGAGAGATCAAGCCAAAGTTTTACAACAAAAAATTGATTGAATTTACGCATGAGGATCTGCGTGCACTGACGGATGTGATCGTTGACCGAGGGGCTCCAGCAACCGCGATACATGTTCGGGAGATCGTGTCACAGGTATTTCGCTGGGCAATTGAGCGCGGTCAGACGGTGGCAAATCCTGCGGATCTGGTAAGGCCGACTACCATCGCGAAGTTTGAGCCGCGCGACCGGGCGTTGACTCCGGAAGAAATCGGGATCGCTTATCAGTACATCGAGAGAATCGGAACAACGCCATCCATTCGTGCGGCGGCCAAGCTGCTTTTGCTGACGATGGTCCGCAAGAGTGAACTAACAAACGCGACATGGGATGAAATCAATTTCAGCCAAGCCTTATGGACAATTCCAAAGGAACGTATGAAGCGCCGCAATCCGCATCTTGTTTTTCTATCGCGGCAGGTGTTGGATATTTTTATTGCGCTTAAAACTTTTTCTGGTGGTTCGGCATACATCTTGCCGTCGCGCTACGATTCGGATCTCCCTATGAGTAGCGCAACGTTGAACCAGGTGCTTACGCTGACATACCGCCTTGCCCAAAAAGAAGGGCAGGCACTATCGAAGTTCGGTCCACATGATTTGAGGCGCACGGCCAGCACTCTGCTGCATGAGGCGGGGTATAACACTGACTGGATCGAGAAATGCCTCGCCCATGAGCAGAAAGGCGTGAGAGCTGTTTACAACAAGGCCGAGTACAGAGAACAACGCACGGCCATGTTGCAGGATTGGGCGGATATGATTGACGAGTGGACGATCAGGGGCAAGCGACTTGCGGCGTGAAGCCGGGCCGCGCGGCCTGTTCCCCGGAAGTTCTCCGTATTTCGATCCACGCTTCAATTTCCGCGAGATCCCATGCGACATTTCTGCTTGTTAGCACAATCCGTTTCGGAAAATCGCCGCGCTTTTCCATGTTATAGATTACCCGGTCTGAAAGTGGAATCATTGCCAGTAGTTTTTTTCGATTGATCAGCATTTTGCTTTTGCTCCTTGAGGTGGTGGGTTTTCGTTGATTTCTGGATTGGTTATTTTTAGCTACTACATGACGGTTTCGATAAGTCTTTGGCGGCCTCCATGTTGATTGCGTAACCGTAGCCATGAGGTAGTCTCTCCCCGGCGATAGGCTCGCAAGTTGTTAAATTGACGTTGAAGTGAAGAAGTGAAGGTGGCCCGACAGGATCGGAAGTCAAAATGGCGGACACAGGGACGGCGCGAAACATGCCTGGCCATTGATGGTCGAGCTCGACTAGGGCGTGCAATTGACCATTGCCCACGTCGCGGCGCAGGTCGTTGACGTAGCCGGCCTGGATACCTTCGTCGCTGTCAAAGGTCACGCGGTCGCCAGCGTGGATGAGCTGCACTGGCTTATCCATTAAATGCCCCCAGGAGCATGCCGTGCATCAAGACTGCAAATACAACTGCCGACCATCCTATGGTGGCAATCAGAGAGGTGCGGAATATCACACAGATAAATCTGCCTAGGCCGAAGTACGCGCAGAACAACAAAATGAATAGGCACAGGTGCATGAATATTTTCATAGCTTTTCTCAGTGATGGGAATTGATAGGGAAGTGCGGGCATTAGGCAATGACGCTCTTGCCGTCGACGGCCTTGGCCATGTATTTGGCGATGTAGGCAGCCTTGTCGACCTGGCGCGTGTCGTCCGCTTGCGCGTTCGTTGCGTCCGCGAAGTCCTTCGTTTTGCGTTCCAGGTCTCGGCTTTTCTGTTCGATTGCCGTCCAGTCGGTGGGCTGGTATTCCGGCTGGGGATTTTTGGCCATGTATTCGGCCAGTCGGGCGGCAATTTCTGCCGATTCCTCCGGACTGATCACCGAGCTGGAAGTCTTCTTTTTGGTTTTTTGCGTACAGTTATTTACACGAGTCCAAGGTAAGTCAAAAGCAACAGCCTTGGCCTCGCCGACGACTGTCCATTGATAACGGACCGATTCATATACGGCGCGTGGATTCCATGCGTGATAAATCCCACACGGCTTCTCGGCCTCATAGGTGGCGTACTTGCCTTCGACGACGGTCGTGCGCGTGGCGATCTTGACCAGGCCTTTGCGTCCGACTGTGGGGCCGCCTTGCGCTCTCATGTAGGCGCTGAATGACGCCTGCTTGACCGTCTTGACGGTTTTGACGCGCTTACCGTCGACGATGTTGACCTCGGTGGCCTTGATGCTTTGCGCGGCCTGCCAGGCTGATTTAACGGCGTCCGGCGCGTGGGTGAGGCTTTCGCCCTTGACGCGCCGCAGCTCGCGCCAGGTGCCAATCGGCGCGCCGCCGACTTGCTGAAACTGACGTATGCCCCAGGTCTGCGCCCAATAGCAAACGCGCTGGCTCGGCGTGATCAACTCGTCGCCGACCAGGTCGTCGACCACAATGTGGGTGCGGCCATCCTCGATCATGTGATGATCGCCGACATGTTCGCCGTCGATATTTTTGGCGATGTACTTGGCAATGTAGCCGGCGGCCGTACCCTTGCCGGCCTCGATGCGCACCAACTTGACGCGATTCTTGTCGGCGCCGCGTTCGTCGCCATCCTCCAGTAAGGCATAGGCGCTGATAACGGCCTCGTAGCGCTCCTGGTGCTCCGGCGCCACGAACATCAGCATGTGCCAGTGCGGGCAGCCGTCGTGGTGGGGTTCTGCGATGCGGAAGCCATAGGCGTGGATGCCGTCGCGGTGTAGCTTGGAGCGGATGCGCTTCCATACGTCGCACAGATACAACTGCGCATCGCGCGGCGTCGGTTCGCCAAACTCGATGTACTTCGGATTCGACTCGCCGTTTTTGCTCATCACCGCGTGATACTTCGATGGCGCCGTGATCGTCGCAAACAGGCCGATATGCCCCAGGTCGAAGGCGATCTCTTCAAAGCCGCGAATGCGCGTCATCAGTTCACCTCGCCGGATCGCCTTATTGGCGGTGCCGAGCGCAGCCAGCGCTTCCAGGCTGTAGATCTGGCCGTTTTCATTCTGCAGCTCAATCGACGCCAGCAGCTTGGCGTTCTGCTTGTTGCGGCGCTGCTGGCGATAGGCGGTTTCGTTGCTGACGTAGGGGCCGGCCTTGTAGTTGGTGAAGCCCAGGCGGATCGCCATATGCTCGCAGCGGCGCGCATGGGCTTTGCGGATGCCGCGCAGCCACCAAGCCTTGTCCACCGCGCGACGAATGATTTCGACCTCTTCTTCGCCTGTAGGGGCGGTCACGCCGTGGTGATTGCACAGTTCGCGAATCGCCGCCACAATCGCATCCAGTGATTGCAGATCGGCGCAATACTTGTAGCACTCGCGGGCCGCCAGTTCCGCCGTTTGATACAGCGCTTCATCGGGCGCATCCAGCGGCAACCGATGATCCTCGCACCAGATCTGATCGATGACATCAATCTTGTGGCTGTGCTTGGTCTGACCTTCCCGCGCAAACAGTTCGCGCAGAGCGCGGCCCATGCGCTTGGGCAGGCTGGTGATATTTTCAGTGCAATAGAAGCGATAGCTCATGATTTTGCGGCGATGCCGTCTGATTCGTGGTTTGCGGGCGGAAATTGGCTAGGCAGTTGGCCGCCTTGCGCACAGCGCAGGACGATTTCCAGTTCCTTGATGAGCCGGCGGGCTTCGCAATGCAGCTTGCCGCGCTCCAGGGCGTCCAGCGCTTGCAGCGTGCCGTCGCCTTTCTTTCCGTCCAGGCCGGCCATCCATGCCAGCATCTTGCGTACACGGGGTGAGACGCGGTTCCAATGCGATGCGCGCAGGCTTTCTTTGTCGCCGGCTAACATCACGTAGGCAACGTTCAAATGCGCATGGCCGACAGAATGCGCGGCGTCCTTGCTCCGGCTTTCGCGAACGTGTGGCACCTGGCGCGTCGATAACTGGTTGCTGTTCATAGCGGCACCACTGCCCAATCAAACGAGCCATAGGCCACGCGCAACTGATTGACGCGGCACAACGCGGCATCTTCGCTATGAAATTTCATTGTCTGATCCGGATTGGTGGTGATGCTCATCGAGCAGGCGAACAATTCAGAAAAGCGCAGGCCAGTGGCCTGGCATTTGATGATGAACATGGCTCACCCCTTGACCCAGCCGAGCGCAACACACAGCGCCGGCGCGAACAGGACGAAGCCACACAGCAGGCCAGAACAGAACGTTTCGAGATGCTTTTTCATAGAAGCTTTCTTTTTTCAGGGTGAGCGAATCCCGCATGCCTGACATCAGGCATTGCCGGTAACAACGAAAAGGAGGAAGAGCTAGCGGGTGTTTAAGGTGGCGCGAGGATCTGGCGGGTCATCATGGTTGGCTTTCAATCGTTCTTGAATAGCGCCAACTGATTGGCGCAGGCATTGCGAACATGCTGCGAGACATGGATGCGCACATCCGGATTCGGCATGGCTGACATGGACAGGGTGCGCAGCACTTCTAAACTGGCGACAAAGACATGGCCGCAATCCGGGTTCTGGCACATGTAGGTGATCTCCTTCATCATGTCCGACATGGTGCGGCTCTTGGCGGCGCGCACACGATGGCGGCAATGCGGGCAAGGGATGCTGATTACTCGCATGATGGCTTCCTGTCGACGAGATGCATTGCGCGGCCTCTACCGGTGATGTGGCGAGATTGCTTGCGCAGGCGCGTTTTCAACAGCCATTCGGTCACTTGCTCGATGCTGGCCAGACCCTCCTTTTGACGGATTCGCTCCAGAAAATTGGTGTCTTCGTCATCGTAGGGGGTATCTACTTCGGGCATTTTCGGCTGCTTATAAGTTGCTTTAAAGTTGCTAGTTGCTGCCTTCTTTTATGCAGCGCTGCGGGTTAAGCTGTCGTTGTTGTATTCAGCTAATACCGCCATGGCTTCTTTCATGACAATTTGCCGCACAATGGTTGCGACCGATTCGCCCTGATAATTGGCGATGGATACAACGATGGCGTGCTCGTAATCGTCCATGCGCACCATGACGCGGTTATTTCGGATTCGTTTGATGTCGGGATACATGACGGCGTCCTTAATAGTTATTGGGGAGAGCTTGGGTCGCGCTTATAGTCGGCGAGGCCGCGTAAGATCAGGTAGCGGAGAGTCCAGGCGCGGGACTGCCGTTTGCTGGATGCGAGTTGATTGACCTCGACAATTTCTTCCGGCATCAACCTGGCGCCGAGCGGCTGGGAAGTGGTTCCCTTGGGGATACGCCTGATTTTGGGCAATGTTTCCATGATGTTATGATGTGTAATCGCTATGGGATGGCGTAAATACATCCATTTAAATGGACTTAATCAAGGAATATTTGTGCATTTTAATGAACTTTGCTCGGGTCGACTCCAGGAAGAGCGGATTCGACTTGGCCTTACGCAAACAGAAATCGCCAATCAAATTGGGATTCGTGGCGGTATGTGGGGACGCTACGAACGCAACGAAGCAGCTCCCGGCGGCGATGTATTAAAGGCTTTTGCTGACGTTGGCGGAGATGTTCAATACGTCTTAACTGGAGAGAAATCGTCCTCTGCGCTGACTGACGACGAAAAAGAGATGCTGTCCGGTTATCGCGGTCTAGACGTCCGTGGCAAAGCCGGCGTGCTTGCCCTGATAGATGGAATGAGCGTGGCGCCGAAGGCGGCCAGCGGGACGAAATTTAGCGGCAATGTCAGCCAGGTTGTAGATGGAGATCAAACGGTCAACGCGCCAATGACTTTCCACATGACCGACAAGAAAAAGAAAAAAAGTACCAAGGAATAAGGCGGAGGCTGTGGCGAAAAGCGACCACAGAATTTAAAGGGGACATCGGGCAAGTCGTCATCGGCAACGTGCATCAGACGCCCACGCTACACAAACAACTATCCGCGGCACTCGCCGCGATGACAGGAGTTTGTGGCTGGTCGCTGTATCAGTTGCCGCCAGACGCCGGTGCAGCAACTGTCACGCAAGCTTACTGCTACGTCGACGGCAAAGGCTATTCGGTGGGCAGTGCAAAGAGAATGGCGTCCGGTGAAATCCTTGAATGTCTCTCTCCAATTGGTAACGCACCGCCACGATGGCATGAAGTAGACCGATTACGACTTCGATAAATACTGATGCGAAATATTTATTTTTCGCAAGGAGC
This sequence comes from Collimonas sp. NPDC087041, assembly GCF_044745265.1. Taxonomy (NCBI): domain Bacteria; kingdom Pseudomonadati; phylum Pseudomonadota; class Betaproteobacteria; order Burkholderiales; family Oxalobacteraceae; genus Collimonas; species Collimonas sp. NPDC087041. The sequence goes on along the minus strand of NZ_JBIUZX010000005.1, from coordinate 61,291 downwards.
GAACTATTCATTTTCTCGACATCTATCTTGCCTTCATCTCAAGTATTAGGTATGTCGGATATTCAGCCTTGTGGAATTACCCTAGATAAGAGGGAATGTGATGTTAAAGAAAATGTGGGTTTTAATAAAATCGCCTGGATTAATGGCTATCGTCGCACTTCTAGGTTTTGGATTCGGTATTTACGGAACATTTTTTTACGAAAAGCGCCCGGGGCTTACATTGGATGTGGCGTCAAATTCAACGGTATTTGATGTTCATACGAACGTGAGTAAGCTTGATATCTCATATTCTGGCGAGGATTTGCGTAAATCGAATGAGACACTTCGTGTCATTACACTTAGTGTTGTCAATTCTGGTAAAACGGACATAGTTAAGCGTGACTACGATGATGCTGAGCCATTAGGGTTCTATGTCAAAGGAGGGAAAATACTTGAGGTTTCTCGAATCTCTGGCAGCAATGACTATTTAAAACGTAATCTCCAAGTTTTTCTAAATAAAAAAAACGAAGTCAGTATTGCGCCGATCATTCTTGAATCAGGTGAATTCATCGATGTGCAGGTTTTGGTCCTGGCTCCGATAAATGCATCGATTGGGGTCAGCCCACTTGGCAAGATTGCCGGAATTCGGCAAATCGCGGTAGTTGAACCCAATCAAAATGGGAACGAAAGGCCAATTTGGCAGCGAGTTACAAATGCTGACAGTTTTTGGATTCATTTTCTGCGGGCTCCCTTGTATTTCATTTTATTTTTGTTCGAATCAATATGTGTTGCATTAATAATTGTTGTGATAATTACTCCGATTCTAAATATTTCAACATACTTCAAAAGGCGGCATCGTAATTCGGAAATTTCCTCTTACTCGACAGGACGTACACTTTCAAATGATGATCGATTGATTTTGGATTATTACAGGAAAAATGGGAAGGGTGGCTTGATACATCTTTCCTTTCTCTTAGATAGACTGTTTGAGCGAAATTCGTTAATTGAAAAGCTTGAAAATTGCATCGAAAAAACTGAAATTAAAAATATACTGGCTAATTTGTACGGTGTTAGTTCACGTGAAATTTTTGCTTTAGTCAATACTCAAGTTCTTGTTGAGCAGGATCTTAAAATTATGCCCGCCGCTAATTTCTCTCGGTCATTGAACGATATTTTGAAAGCATTTGAAGTAGATATGGAAGAAGCAAAAAAAGATAGATCATTAGATATTTCCCCATATGGGCCAATCATTAATTGGTTTTTCGAAATGCCTGATGAGAATGTAAGTCAACGTGGTACCGTCTCAGAAAGGATGAGTGCTGCCGCCTTTTCTCCCGTCATTGAAGCAACATATGATTCAATAAAATGATAAGTATCTGACCCTGTTATTGCAGGTAAATGGACATTTTTTTAAAATAGCAATATTTTCAATCAATATTTTCTATTGGTATAAATATGAATGAGAATGAGAAGAAATCTACTGTTTTCGACCCAGAACTTGTTGAAGCAATAAATAGTGGGAAATATCAAGAATATCTTTATGCGCAGGAGCTGGAGAGCGAACGTTTAATGATGTTGCAAAAACAAGAAGAGGAAAAGAAAACAGAACGAATACAGCTGCTTAAAGGCAGAGTATTACTGCTAGCAAGTGTTATCTGTATGACTATTGCGCTAACTTCCTTTGTATATAGTTATGGTATAGAAAATATAACGAAAACTCAGGTGCAAATAGCATTTGGCATTTGTTTTTTGATAGCATCGATTGCGCTTTTGGTATCTGCAGTTTTTAAAAACTCGATCTCTTTCTTTGATGTTGATAATCTGAGAGTCAAGAAGGTTTCGAGCCCAGCCGATGCTTGGCCTTTTCCTACAGGTTCTAGACCTGATATCGATAGTGAAGAATTAGAAGATTATTTAGAAGAAGAGAGGAGGATAAGTGAAGAATTTAAATACAAAAAAAATAGAAAACCTTTATCTTCATTTGAAAAATATTTCAAAGAAATTAAATTAGTTTTAGAAGATAAAGCAAATGATGCAGATAAAAAAGCATCGCTTTTACTTGATAAGGGCACATCATATACCAAATGGGGAATCTATTTTTTCATCTTCTCAATTGTAAGTTGGCAAGTGGTTTCGTGGTTTCACGGATTTAGAAGTGAATATATTTATGGTATCGTTTCGTGTTCGGCATTATTTATATTTATAGAATTTATCAGTGCATGGTATTTGAAACAATACCGACATTATGTTGATACTTCGACTTATTTGCTAAAGGTGAAGGCAATATTTGATCGTTATATGCTTGTGTATTTGGGTAATGAATCATTTTCATCTTCACTCAGTGAGGATCAGCAGCGACGTGCAGATATGTTGTTGGATTTTCTGTCACAAGATATAAAATGGCCAGAATCATATTTGTTAAAAAAACAAGATATTGGATTTGCAAAGGAAGCACTGCAGGCCATTGCGAGTTTGACTCATGAGTTGCGTCGTAAAGAAAAAGTAGACTTCTCAAAAGAAGGTAGGAAGTGATATATAAAAGTCCCGTTATCCGCGTTCACGCTAGTTGACATTATGTTATTCAGCTGGATCGCCGTCGATTGACTTTTTTATAGCAATCCGCTTTCGCCGATGACGAAGCGTTTCATGATTCCGCAACGCATAAAAAAGGAACGGCAATGAACTCAGAACGGCAAAATATTCCTGTAAAACCGCCAGCAAAAATTGTTTTACACGGAAAATATTTAACTGTGATCGAAAAATTTGTCTCCACCGTAACGCTGAATAGCGAGGCTCCAATTCTACGTTGGAGTCCCGAATTCGAAGCCCTCCGAGACAGCATTACTAAGCTTCATTCAAAGTTCCTAAGCAAGCAAAACGCACTTTCCATTGTGATACAGGAATGTGTTGGATTCTACGGTGAACATCTAGATCGTACAGGTTCATTATCGGAGCATGGTAATGCAGATCTAAAGACCGCCCTTATACTCCGCATCAAAAATTATCTCGAATCGCTACCAAGAGCATATGCGCTGCGGATAAGTTTACCGTCGTTTCCTGGTTGGGGCACAGCGACATACGATGTTTGTGAAGGGATACGAATTGTTATCGGAGACGTGCCGCGACCTGCAACAAACAGGCTTGCTGATTTGGCCGGCGCAGCTTGGGATACACCGCCGGGAAGCGACGGCTACCTAGAGATTTCTACAATTGGTTATGTCGAAAGCTCTGCGAACTCGCCGCTACCAACGTCCTGTATATCTCAGGCAAAGCAGTGCGCATTTATTCTGACGACCAATGGAATTTGCAATGGCGAAAATTTTAGTCAGGCTAAGGCGAAAGCGACAATGAGTGAAACACTCACTCAGAAGCTGCTATTTACTTCACTACCCGATGGGCTAGCGCGTTGTTTTGGAAAGCTCATTCCCGATGAAACAACCCTCCAAGTCAGAGAGAATGCAGGACTATCTTTATTGACCAGAACTACCAGACTCGCGATTACTAACGAGGAAAAGAGCGAAGCATTTCAAAATAAATTGCAGCATCTAAGAGATTTTTTTGACGCAAAAAATGAACCTGATTTTGTAAGCATCGCGGCTGCAATCGAATGGTATGAAGATTCTCTGTTTGCGGATAACCAAACCTTTTCATACATTGCAGCATGCATCGGCTTGGAAGCACTGCTTGGGAGCAACGATCACCTTGATAGCATGTCTAAGAGATTATCCGATAGGTATGCTTTTCTGCTTGGGAAGAATCGTGCCGAGCGTGAAAACATGATTTTAAGTTACGGGAAAGTTCTCAATCTACGAGGTCGTCTCGTGCATTCGAAAGCGGCAAGATTAAGCGACGAAGACGTCGACCTACTTATCACGGCACAAAACATGCTTTTAAGCATAATAAGGCATGAGCTAACCGCGATGTACACCGCAAAAAATTTAAGAAAGCTATCGGCATTCGCGTCGAATCGTGATTGAAAATATTGATGCGCTTTATTTCTCAGAAGGGACGACGGGGTCAGGTCTTGCAATGACATATTGCTCAAGCACTAGAGCAAAAAAAATGTGTCGGTGCAAGACCTGATCCCGGCGTCTTTTGAACTCGGTGATAGTCGCAAACCGGCCAATAGCTGCCTCTCACGTACATAAGAAAGATTGGCTATGGAACATCTCGTTATCTACTTTAGACATGGAATGCGCGACATCATTCCGTACTCTGAGTTCATCTCCAAGTATCGCATTTCGATGGCTGAATGTGGGATAGGAGAGTACCTCGGCGATGATATGGCGATTGATGGCGGTGATGCTGAAGGCGTCTTTGCTGGTCCATCTTCGAAGGAGCTATTTGCGTTCATTAGGCAAGACCTGTGCGCTTTGCCGTTTATGAAGGGAGCAAAAGTCACTTTAGTTTTCGGCGAGCTCGAAGAAGACAATCCAAGAGAGGAATTTTTTATCTGATGATGCGATATGAGGCCGCGTTCGGCCATTACAAGACTCTCGAAAGGATAAGGCATGCTTGATAAATGCTTAGTTAAGTCGATTATCGACATGACTTTGTTCTTGGAGTTTACGGACGGCGCTTTACTTGACGAAGATGTCGCAATTGCTAGGCTAGAGGGATTGGCGAGTGAACTGTATTGCATGGATGCAGAAACGAAAAAAGATTTCTGCCTACAAATTCGTGAGCTTGCCAAAGATTACCCGGAGAAATCCGATTTCGTCATGAATTTGCCTAAGACACTTGGGCTAGATTAGATTTTCTGTTTTAAGGTCGGCAACCGGCCAATACGGGACGGTCGAAAGTGTCTGCTAACAGGTGGCGCTTCAGATTGCTTGCGTGAACATCATCTCTATTAGGAATTTGCACCATGAAATTGTCGGTCCTCGTATTGGCATTCGTCGTGACACCAGCTTTCGCAGCGGGGGCCATTAGCGGAGCTCAATCTGTACAATCCCGTGCGAGCTACGAAGCTGCTATCCATAACTCCTCTACTTCGCCATCGTATGTCTTGATTACGGTAGTTGATGCCAGAACGGAGTCAGCGCAGTCAACTTGCACCACAGCTAATCTTTTGATAGGTGCTATCCACAAGGAGTACGGCCTTGGGTATGATACGGAAGGTTTTTCCAAGTCCGATGTGATTGCTTTATCAAACCAAACACACGTATTTCGTTTCACAAAACAAGATGCCCTTAATAACATCCCCTTTACTTATTCAAACGGTGATCTTGCTGCCGCCCGTGCATTTTTAGCGCCGTTTTCTGTCGCCGAACTAAAAGATAAATTTTCATCTTTGTATTCAAGCCAGAGATTGGCGCTTAATGATTTCTCACGCGACGCAATCGCATGCGCTCTCATTGAACGAGGGCTGTCACCGAAAATGGCTGATATGTCAGGTCAAGTTTTCGTCCAGCGATTATCCCTACCGCCACTTTGGAAGACAGATTTGGAGAAACCTGAATGACCGGTTTGGGTCGAAATCACCTTGTTACGATCGGCTATTAACGGCCAGAAGCGGCCATTGCATATCGGAGAAAACAAAGAATGACGGAAGACGCAAAACGGCAATCATGGAAAACGAGCAGATTTGCAGACGGATTGTTCGGCTGGTGGGTACGAGGGTTCCTCCTTATGGGTGCAGGCTACGTATCCATAATGTTTCTGCTTATGCCCTTTTTAGCTTTTGTAAAGATTGGTACGTGGCGTTGGGTTCCCAGGGACATTCTGTTCGACGGACTTAAATTTTTTATTTTCTTAGCATTTTTATGGGGGACGGGGAATTGGCTGCTCGGGAAATTCATTAAGATGCCGAAAATTAAAAGAAAAGAAATCGATAAGGATACATAAAACTGTTCCCTCTGCGCTGGTCCAAGAGAGGTACGTCGAGTCGAATCGAACGGCTGCTTCGGAGGAAAGCGTACAGCCGCTTTGGGTCGATACCGGTCTCTCACATATCGTCCTTTTCTTTGATGATGTCGCGCCGTTCTTGGATCTTTGCCCACTCAAGTTTTGCCGCACGCGCAGCCGATTGCTTACTCGTATAGCTATGCGGTAGCGTTTTGGGATGGCTTCGAGATCCTGCAAGCTGTTCCCCTTGTTTCTTGTTGACCTTGTCGCGCCATTTGGCAATGACGCCAGTGACGCCTGGATCTGGATCGACCTGGTCTTCGCGCTCGGCATCAAGCTCCTCGGTGCGCGTCTCGCATTCAATATCGGTAGTCAATCCCGCATCGCTCAGATTGTGCGTGGTTTTACCAACTAGCCATTCCTGATGATCAATTTCCCCTTTCCATCCACTGACTACCACTGGAGATTGCGGCGTCAGCGCCGGATTGCCGAACGCCAGCGACAGTTCAAAGGTGGCCATGCCGCGCTGGATGCGCTGCCATTCGGCGACCGCTGCCGTGCGTGCATCGGCTTCATTGGCATAGGTGGTGCGCAGCCGTTTGCTGTTGCCTGGCACACCGGCCACAACATTGCGCCGCAAGCTGTGCCGATCGTCATACCAATATGCCCGCACGCCACTGTAGCTGTTGCGCTCGGCACTGTGATAGCGGTGCTTGTCGCCATCCTGGCGCGTAATCCGCACTGTCGGCAAATCGCGGCCCGATGCTGTCTTGCTCCGACCTGCTGGCATGAACAGCAAGGTTCCATTTTTAACGGTGGCTAGGGCGTCGTATTTCTTGCCGATCCGGCGCAAGAAAGCGGCATCGCTTTCTCGGGTCTGATCCAGGTGCTTGACGGGAATATCCCGCAAGGCGTTCGCAATGCCGGCGGTCAGCTCCTGTTGAAACGCGATCACCTCGATCACCGCGCCTAGTGTTGTGTTGTGGAAGCTGCGTTCCATCGGCTGGCGGAAAGTATCGATTAGGCTGGCGGCGCGGGCGTGCAAGGTCAGTACATCCGGCGTGCCGGCATGCTCGATTTCATCGACGGTGAATTCCCCCTTGTCGACCAGGCCGGCGTCGCGCCATCCGATCTGCACATTGATCCGGGCGCCCTTGGGTGGCAACGCCAACAGACCATCGTCATCCGACAGGGATAGGCGCAGCTCGTCCGCGTTGTCGCTGCGGAATTCGGTCAGACTCAAATTGACCAGGCGCGGCGCGAATTTTGGCGTTAAGTCCATGCCGTCCAAAGTTACTTTGAATGAGGGGATTGGATATGTCATTGGTGAAATGGCAATAAATCTCTTTTGTTTGCTTACAATGGCATCGCAGACTTCGACTCTGCGTTTTCATAGACTTTGCAGAAAGCATTCATGGATAAACAGACAGATTTGCTCGAAAATTTATTGGTGTCGCAAGTACTTAGCTTGGCACATCAAATTCAATCGACGAAAGTTGCCGCCGGATACAACACAAAAATAGAACGCTGCGTAGTTGAAGCTGTCACGCTCATGGATTCGAGTCGCGAATATATTCTCGGAAGACTTTTTGTATCTCGTTAGACGAACAATCCAATACTGTGGCGTTGCTGAGTAGGACATCGGCTTGCCGCAGTACATGGCGAATCTCCGCATGAGTTAATCCATTCAAAGCTTGCAGTACTTTGCATGCCCATGCTGACACCTCGCCCTCATCTGGAGGCTGACGAAATACCTGATTGGCAGTTGTGTTCAACCAATCGTTTTTCTTGTAATCAATGGATGGGCGTTGCTTCATGTCGTGGCACCTATGGTCAATAAAAATATCAAAATGTGCGGAGTACTCAAAACAGGCTCCGCACGCTATTTGCAACGTTGTTGAACGTTGATGCGCCGGTATTGATCGCATTGCTTACGCTGTTGCTGATTCCCTCCAGACTGAGCATGTTCTTGATGCTGCCCAGGTCTCCGAGCGTGTTGAGTATGCCTAGCACGGACTCATCCACACGCTCTAGCGTGATCGAGAATTCAATCTTCGCTGCGTCACCGTCCTGGCCCAGGACGGTGCGCCCCTCGGTCATGCTGGCGATGATGAACGATCCCAGAATCCGACCGGTTCCCTGAATCAGAATCCACGACTTGCCGGTGTCGGCCATTAACCGCAGCGCATCGAGCGAATAGATGCTGCCGGTCAGTTCTGGCGCGAACCAGCCCGACAGGGTGATGGTGTCGTCGCCTTTGCCGGTGAACTGGCGGGCGTTACGGGCGCCGACCCGTGCCGTGGTTGGGTGCTTCCAGTCGGTTTTACGCTGCAGCTCCTGGTAGGCCAGGGTCGGCAGGCTGAAGACGAACATTCCTAAAGCCATCATCATCGTGTGCGATCCTTAATAATCGTAATCGGACAGGCTGGAGCGCATCCGCACCGCCTTCTGGCGGTCGCGTTGTTCCAACGCTTGGGCGACGGCGCGGGCAATGGCTTGTTCGTCCATGGCAGGGCTAGCTGCCACGGTGATCTGGATCGTGTCGCCCTGGATCACCATGCCGGCGCCGCCCGCGCGCGGCGCAATCGGTGGCCGGGTGTCGAAGGCCAACGCCGGCATGGCTGCCGCGCCGATGGCGATACCGGCGCCGAGCTGGGTCAAGCGCTTGGCGAGACCGCTGACCTGGTCAAGTGGATCATCCTGGCTGCGTTGCAGGCCGACGGACAGCCCTTGCATGGTGAAATCGCCCAACTCGGCAAACACACGGCTAGGGCTATGGATCCCCAGCTTGTCCTTGAACCAGCCGACCACGTTGTCGCCGGCGCCGGTAACGGCGGCTTTGACGGTCGACAGCGCGCCGGTGATGCCATTGGCCAGGCCTTGCATGATGTTCAGGCCGAAGTCGCTAAATTTACTCGGTAGCTCAACGCCGAACCAGCTCATCACGCCGGCAAACGCCTGGTAGAACAAACCAAGCGGCGACCAGTTCAACACCAGCGCATTGACGCCCACAATGCCGCCGCCGAATGCCTGCTTCACATCGGCCCAGAGGCCACCCGCAAATGCCTTGATGCCGGCCCAGGCGGCGGTAAAGACGCTGCTGACACCATCCCAGAGAGAAACAAAGAATTCCTTGATCGGTCCCCAATACTGATAGATCAGGTAAGCGGCCAGCCCGATGGCGGTCACCGCCAGACCAATCGGATTCATCAGGAAGGCGCGCCCAACAAACAACAGGATGCGACCTAACCAGGTGAAGGCCGAACCCAGCCCACGCAGGATAGGCGTCAGCACACCGCCGGCAATGCCCATCTTGGCAAACAACACATGCAACATGGCGTAGGGGCCAATCAAGGCAGCCAGACCCAGCATCAGCGGCCCCAGCACGACCAGGATGGCCGCCAGGCTGCCAAAGCTGACGATCATGACTCTGGCCAGGGTGGGATTACGCTCCATGAAGCCATTTAATCCATCCAGGGCAGCGGTGACTGTCTCAATGGCGCGGGAGTAGAGCGGCAGGATCTTTTCACCCATGGTCAACTGCAGGTCTGCCAGCTTGGCGTGCGCCTCCATTTCCTTGCCGGCAGCTTGCTCCCGCGCCAACGGTTCGAGCTGGTCGACATCGTAGGAGCCTTCGTTCAATTTCATGTTCTTGTGGATCTGGGCGCGCTGCAGATACATATTGGCCATCAGGTCGCCGGCCTTGCGGTTGGTGTACAGGCTGCCGATGGTATCTAACACTTGCGATTTCTTGGTGATACCGTGCTTGGCCAGTTGCGGCAGCAGCACTTGCTCCATCCACTCGAATTGGCTTTTCTTGAACAGATCGGCGCCCAGCAGGGCGCCGGGATCGAGCTGGGCGGTTTGGCCGACCGTGTCGTGTTTCACTTTGGTGTGATCGCCAATCAAGCCCAATTTGTCCAGGTTCATCGCGGCGCGCTTGCTGGTGCGGCCCTGATACAGATTGTTGTAGCTCGACATCAAGCCGTTACCGACACCAAAGCCACCCAGCTCCTGCACCAGCGGTTCCAGCTCATAGTAAAACGCCTTCTCGTCCATGCTCTTGGCGGCAATGCCGCCGGTCTTGATGAGATTGAGCCATTCGCTTGGACCGACCCGGCCACCGGTCGCGGAAATGACCTTTTGCACCATGTTGGCCTGCTCGTTAAATTTGCCGGCGCTGGCGGTGCCGCCGCGCACCTCGATGACCTTGAGCATGTCCATGAATTTGCGCTCATTCTCGCCGCCGGCCTCTTCACCGTAAAACGCCTTGTTGGCAAATTTCATCTTGGCCAGCATGGGCGCGACCATTTGCGCGTGCGGCAGATCGCCGAACACTGACATGCTGTCCCTGACTAGCTCCAGGTTCTCGGCGTGGCTGGTGCCGTAAGTCTTCATGCTGCGCGCGTACTTCTCGGCATCAAAGCTGGCTTGTGGTCCTAGGCCCAACGCAGTAATGCGGCCTTTTTCAGTCTGGTAGTGCTTCGCTTCCTGTAGTCCTTTGACGATGGGTGCGCCGACGGCGGCGCCGGCGACAGTTGCACCAATGCCGGCGGCGGCCACGTTGCCGGCGGTGGCGCGCAGCTTGTCGGCGTGTTGACGGGCGCCGGCGACTTTCTGTTGCTGGGCGCCGACTGCGGCCAGCTTTTTCTGCTGCGTTGTCAGTTCGGCATTGGTAAAGGCTATGCTGTCTTTCAACCAGGTTTGCGCCGACCGGAGTTTCTGGGTATCGATGCCGGCACCCGATAAACGGGTGCGCAAGATCTGCATTTGCTCGCCTTGCTGCTGGCCGGCCAGTTTCAAGGCGCCGGCGGATTTGACGGCGGCCTTGAATTCGCGGGTTAATTCCCGCGTCGGCTGTTCGGCCTGTTTCATCTTTTGCGCAAGGATGGCGATTTGCTGCTGCGTTTCGCGCAATTTGCTGGAGCTTTCATGTAGACCGGCATTCAATTCGCGGAAGCGCCCAACGTCCTTCTGTTGGGCGCCCAGTTCTTTCAAACGGTCGTTATTGGCCTTGATGGCTTTGCCGAGTGCGGAGGATTCGCCGGTGATCTTTTTTAAAGGGCCGGTCAGTTTATCCAGCGCGGCAAACACTACCTGCAGCCGCAATTGCTTGTCGCTCATGTTTTTATTAACCTCTCTATTCTTCGGCGCCGCTACGCACCCTGGCGCGTTCGCGCCAGGCCATCAAGTCCGACAGTTCCAGATCATCCATGGCCTGCGGCGGCCAGTGAAACACCACCGCAATATCGGCCATGGGATCTTCTACGTATTGGGGAAGGCCGCCAGGCGATCCGCTTTCTTCACCAAAAAAATCGCCACCTCGCTACCGATCTCGGTCAAGTCCGCCGGGTCCATGCCGGCGACTTCTTGGGCAGTCAGGGTTGGTTGTGTGATGCGCGGCAAGACAGTCTGAAGGGCAGCTACGCTCAGATTGCCCAGGTCCATCAGGGAGACGCCACGCAAGGCGCCAGCCTTCGGGCGGCGAATGGTGATCTCGCTGATGACGGTGTCGCCGCGCACAATCGGCTCATCCAAAGTAATCGTCTTGGAAGTGGTCGGGGCGGTGCTGTTGGCAATGTCAATTTTTTTCATAAGATGGAGTTTTTAAAAGTAAAAAATAAAAAAGGGAGGGCTGTTCTTGGCGTTGGCCCGACTTACAGGCCAATCGCGCGACGAATCGACGCGTTGGTGTCCTTGCCGCCGATTCTCTCAACACCGTTGATGAAATCGAATTCATAGATCGGCTTGTTGTCGATGGTCAGCTTGTAATAGCTGCAGGCGGTGGTGTATTTCTGCTTGGTGTCGTCGCCGACTTTGGCGCCGCCCATGTCGATTTCCTTGTGGCGACCGCGCACGACGATCTCGACGGCTGAGACGACGCCGTCGTCATCGCTTTCGTAACCGCCGGCAAAGCGCAGTTGCGTGGCGTTGTGGCTGCGAGCGCCATACTGCAGCAGCGCGTCGATCAACAGGCCGCCGGCGGTCCATTCGAGGGTGATAGCCTCATTGCCCAGATCAACGGGGATCGGGCCGCTCATGCCGCCGGCAATATATTCCTCGGTCTTGCGGGACAGTTTGGGGAGGGTGACTTCCTCGACCTCGCCGCGATAGGATTGACCGCTATCGAACAACATAAAGTCTTTGAGTTTTTTTGGCATGCCCATGCTGTGGTGTGCTTTCTATGTAAATAGGTAGGTCGGCGACTACGCGGCAACAGCAGCTGCGAAATCGGCCAGGTAACGGTCGGTGATGCGCTGCTGGAACAGTAAATTTTCCAGGGGCGGCGCCGGCGTGTAGTCGTAATCGATGGCCAGACTACCGGCCTTCAACGTCTCCTTTTCGTTGAATTCGGGATCGAACCAGGCGCTGCCACCCAGCAAATAGCCCTTTTTGACCAGCTCGCGGAATTTGGCATTGATGCTCTCGATCATGTCTTTCACCAACGACGGATGCATCGGCACGTCGACATAGGCCATGTGCACCTCGGCAATGGTGTCGGCGACGACCTGGGCGGTGCGGGTATAGCTCTCGAAATAGAAGAACCCGCCGACCTCAGCGGTGCGGGAACCCCAGAAGCGGAAGCCGCCGCTGTTGATCAAAGTCGTGACTTCTTTACCGTTGAGGTAGCCGGCATCGGTGGCCGGATCTTGCAGATCCCAGAACACATCCGCCGAAATGCCGGTCGGGCCATTGACCGGGATATTCGACAAGGTCTTGTGCCAACCGACTGCCTCGTCCAGCTTTGCGCGCAGGCCCAGCGCGTAGGCGACCGCCGGGATACTGGCCTCGGCGTTGGTGGCGGTGTCCCAGCTCACGAAATCCGGCCAGATCAGCATCAGCTCGCGTTGGCCGAAATCTTTGCGATACAGGGCGGCGTCTTCCTTGGTCAAGCAGCCGTGCGCTGCCGCATAGACAAAGCCGCGAAGTTGCTGGGCCACGCTGACCAGGGCGTTGGTAACGGCCTTGGTATCCAAGCCTGGTGCGCCCAGGATGCGCGGTTTGATGCCGAGCCGGGCCTGCGCCGCCAGCAGCGCCTTGATGCCGGTGTACTTGCCCGATGCGGTGGTGGTGCCGATCACGTTGGAAGTAGTCTCGGCTTCGTCCTTACCTTCGGCCACGCGCACGACAATCGTGAACGGCTTTGTCTGCGCGCCGATGGCCTCTAAGGTGCGGCGCAGCGTGCCGGTGGTGCCGGCTTTACCCAGGGCGGCGATGACGTTGGTCAGCAGGACCGGCGTGTCGAGCGGGAAGACGACCGGGTCGGCATCTTCGGCGGTGGCGATCAAGCCGATGACGGCAGTGCTGATGGTGCGGATGGGGCGCGTACCCTCGGTTTTTTCGATGACGCGCACGCCATGGTGGTAATCAGTGGGCATTATTTCTCCTGTGATATGTGGGTGGTCGTATTAAGCGTTTGGCACTGCCGGCCAGGTGATCGCATGCGGATAGCTCGGTTGATCGGGGACGCGATTGATGGCCACGCGGTATTTCTTCCACGCCGTCAGCTGCGCACGGTCGGCGTCGCTTGCCTCGTCAACATCGACGCGGTCCTGATAGATGACGACTTCGCTGTTGGCACGCCGTAACGCCAATTCGATGCGCTCCTGCGCCGCCGCCAGATACTCGGCATCGTTGGGGAAATAATCGGGCGCCTGGCGCGCTGCGCAGGCGGCGTGGATCGCCCGCCCGTGGGCCTCGACATCGTCAGGGCAGGCGAAGAAGGACAAATAGTCGTCGTGGGCAGTGAATTTGACCTCGCACTGAAAGCCCCCCGGCAGACGCACGATGCCCTTGATGTCGGTATAGGCAAAGGGATCGACCGGCGTTGCTTCCTCGCTTGGTGCTAACACCGGTGGCTGTGCTAACGGCGGCGCCGGCGGGATCGGGGTCGGGTCGTGGAGTTCCTGCAGTGCTAGATCGGGTGCAATTGGCATGAGCGTGTTCCTGGTTGTGTTGTCGCTGGTGTGATCGGTTGCCATCACGCCACCCGCTGCCACAAGGCAACACGGGTGCCGATGTTGCCATCGGTGCCGGAACCATATTCGTAGGCTGAGCCGCGTGATTGCCAGGCGCCGGCGCGTTCTGAGGTGGTGTGGTTTTTATTGAGCCAGTAGGAACCGACGCCGCCATCCTGCAGGCCTTGGCCGGTCAGCTGGGATGCATAGATGGCGGACACCGCAGAGCCGACAGCCAGGTTGGAGCGAGTAAACAGCGTAAATTCATTGACCCGACCATCGCCGACATACGTGCCCCATAGGTAATACGGTTGTGCGGCGCCGTTGTCGGCAAAGCGCAGAGGCACGCCCGATAGCGCATTGGCATTGCCGGCGGTACTCGCATAATTGGCACTGTTGGCGTAATTGACATTGAAATTGGAGGGATTGTAGACAACGACGTTGTCGGACGAATTGCCGCCAAATACCCAGTTCGGCTGTCCGCCATAGCCGGACCAATTCAAACGTATGCCTGATCCGTTGACCTTGTCGGCAGGATTGAAATTGCCGCCATGCCATACGGTCTGCCCTGCCACCGTCAGTGCTTGGGTAGCATTGATCGTTCCGCTCTGGAAGGTGCCGTGCGCCGTGCCGCTGCCGTCGACCAGCTCCAGCGTCCCCTTATCGGTCATGCGCAACTGCACGGCGGTAGTCGATTCCCAATTAAACACCAGCTTCGGGGCATAACTGATGTCATTGCCCTTGGTATTGGCGACACGGCCCGCCTCGCGCACCTCCAGGCCTGGGCCGGTATAGGAGATATTCGGCTTGTCGGCAGCACTTGAGAGCGGTCCCATGCTGTCGCCACTGCGTTTGACGTAGGCAGCATGCGGATCGGCGTCGGCCTTATGCGTGCTAATTGCTTGTGCGATGGTGGCCGACAGGCCGGCAGGCGTGACGGCCCGCGACGCATCTTTACCCGCTTGCGCCTCAAGAACGGTGGCCAGCTCAACTACGCCCTGGCGTTCTGTGCTGGCGGGAGGATTGGTAAAGCTGGCGTCACCAAAGGTCAAGGAGGTGACTTTAATGGAGGTAAAGACCGTATCGGCGGACAGCAACAGCATGGCCTGCGCCGATTTCTGCAGGATCGGATCAAGCTGGCCGTAGACGGCGAACAGCACGCCGTTGCTCAACCAGTAGCCGATACCGCGCACCGTATAGACATCCGGCCCATCGTCGCGGATGGTGACGTGCAGCGTGTCGGGCGCGACGACCTCGCCGGCAATGGTGGCAATGCGCTTGATTTCACCCGGCAAGGCGGTCATATCCTCACCAGGCACAAAGCTGGTGGCCGTGATGCCGATCTCGGCAATCTGCAATTTGGCGGTGCCGTTGTGTTCGGCATTGACCAGGGCGGCACGGCCTGCCTTGGTGACGATCATGGAAAGGGCTGTCATAGAATTAAACTTCTGTCAGGTTCAAACGGGCATAGAGCACCGGGCGGGAGCAAGCTGCCACGGCAACGGCGGCGCCGGTGGCGATGCCCTGGGTAAACGTAAAGTGGCTGCGGACCGACTTGGTGCGGTTCACCTCGCTGATCACATCGTCGACAAAGGCTGCCGTGGTGCCTTGTCCACCGGATAAGGTCATCACCAGCTCGAAGGTGTAGGGTTCGCCCATGGGGGACATCTGCCACCATTCACGCAGCAGAATCGTCCCGCCAAAGGCCGCCACCACATCCTTGACCGCCTTGGCGGTTCCCTTCTGGCGGTGGATCTTCATGGCATTACGCACCCGTGCGCGCCGTACCTCTTCGCTCCAGTAGGACTTCCAGCTATCGACTGATCGATGCCAGGCTAACCACGGCAACAGGGAAAGCGCGATGGTGTCGGGGTTGTGCAGCGTGCGTAGCGGCACCGGGATAGCCGAGATCGGCGCCGTAGCCGTCTCTAATGCGCGCTCGAATGGTGTCGAATTGGGCGGCAGCAGCGATGTCATTTTTTTCATGCCTCGCCCCAGATACCGGCATAGGTAACTTGTACGTCGTCGCAGTAATAGGCAACCAGCTTCGAGATGTCAGGGTCGACGGTTGGCGTGAGCAGGGTCACGCGTTCTACGCCAGCGACGTGCAATGCTGCATCGATGCCGGAATGGGTTGGTACGCGTCCGAGCTGGTGCGCCTCGCTGACATAGCGCTGCAGGCGTTTGACGGCCTCAATCTGCACCACGCTCGGGTCCGGCCCCGTAAAGCTGTAGAGTTTTGCGCTTACCTGGTAATGGACAACGCGGGCGGCACACACTTGCACGTAGTCGGTCAAGGGCCGCACGTCATCATCCAGAAGGCGGGCGGCGACAATATCGAGCAACGCCTGCGAGGGCGTGCCGTCCCCCTCATGCGACAGGATGGTGACGACCACGTGACCGGGCGATGGGCTGGTGGCGGTCGCATTGCGGACACGACCATCGGCGGAGAGTGCATGGAAGACATACGCGCCTTCGGGACCGGCAACCGACATGCCTTGCGGCGCCAACTGGATGCGACGGCGATAGTCGTCGTCGGCTTCCATCACGGCGGCAGTGCCCTTGTCGGGATTGGCCGGCCAGATTTGCAGGCGGGGCACATCCATGTTGGCGCCGATGTGATCCAGATCGGTGTCCAGAGCATAGGCCAGCATCAAAGCGCGGGCGGCTTCATTGATGCGCTGACGCAGTTTGAGTTCACGATAGCTATTGACCTGTAGCACCTTCATGGCGGGGTCGGACTCGGTGAGTTCATCCAGGTCTACGCCGGCGGCCTCCAGCTCGGCCAGGTGGGCGGCCAGGACGGTCTCGTAATCCAGTGGCTCGATGACATTGGGCGCAGGCAGTTGTGATAGGTCGATAGCGGCGCTCATGCGCTTGCTCCCGATTTCACTGGCACGGCAATTTGCACGCCTTGCTCATTGGTGATGCCGTCGAGGATCAACGTCGCGGCGCCATCGGCGTCGCGTTGCAACTGCACACCGGTGAGTGCTATGCGGCGCTCCCAGCGCAGTACCGCATAGGCGGTGGCGGCATAGATGCGCAGAACGGTGGCGCCGTTCAAGGGCTGATCGATCAGCTCCGGCACTTCGGAGCCGTAGGGACGGCGCATCAGGCGCGAACCGATAGGGGTAGTCAGAATGTCGGTCGAAGACTGGCGAATGTGATCTAAGCGGGTCATGGCGCGACCTGTACGGGCGTTCATCATTTCGGGCCACCTGAATCGTCGTCGCCCTTCTTCACACCGCCGTGCGGATGCTTCACTAAGCTGATGCTGTTGGCGATCATGTCGACGGTGGCCTGGATGACGCCTTGCACCATAGCTGCCGGTCCGCCTTCCTTGCCGGCCTTGACGTTCATGCCGCCATTCAACGCAGCAGAGCCGTTGACGATCAGATTTTTTTGCACCAGCAGATTGCCAGTGCATTCGGTGTCCTCGGCGTTGGAGGTGACTTTACCGGGGGCGACGGTGATGCTGGTGCCGTCCGGCAGCGTGGCGGAGAGCGTATGTGTCGTGCTGTCGTACTGGACGACCGTGCCGTCGACGTAGCGCGTGGTGTGGTGCGCTGGATTGGTTGACGGTGGTCCAGACTTGTCGGAGTAGAGCGCCAGAAGGATCACGGCGTTGGTCAACTCGCCTTCGGGCGACAAGACGATGACCTGTTCACCCAGGGAAGGTGGGAACCAGGATTGCGCGTCGCCGGCGCGTAAAGTGATCCAGGGGCGCCATGTGGTGAGATTGCCACCAACACGGACGCGTACGCGCTGGATGTCGTAATCGATATCGGCAATGGTGCCGAATCGGATCAGATTCAAGAGTAAGCGCAGCAGTTCGGAGAGGTCGGCAGTCATGCGGTGCATGTTGCCGGGTTGTGCGAATTGCCGCACCTGGTAGCGGGTTGGTATTCTGGTTACTGACTTTTTGGGGATGTTGTGACGCCGTTGATCCAATTCCCCATTTTCTAATGGGGGGTTGCTAAAAAAATATTTCGATGGAAAAATGAGATCGTCGCGTTTCGATGCGTCAATTTCACTTGACTTTGTGTGCGCTCAAAACATACTGAATGAGTTCAGCATGGGTTGAACATGGGGGGAGCTTTATGAAACTAATCAAAAGCTATCGATGTGCAACAGACACCGCATATTTTGAACTCGAAATTTACGAAAATCCCGGTAGCACTGGGTTCATTGGAAAATATTGGGGAACAAGATTGAATTTGGTCCCAATGAAAACCGAACACTGCACCCTAGTAAAGGAAGAATTTGGTCATGGTGTGCTGATCAAGCCCAATCAAGAAGCTCTCATTTCTATTTGCATGGCAGAAATTGAGAGAATCGATGGCGCGATAATTAAAATCATCGAGACGATTTAATGCGGTTTTTAAAACGCGCTCAAATGCCGCAGTAAAGAATCGCAAATCAGCGTTTGATCGGTCGCACTAAAACCAAGTAGGGGGCGGGCCGGATACCGATACTCTGGTCCTTTCCTTGATACCTTGTCCGTCAATCCCTCCTGGTGCACGCGAGCGATACGCGCCACACGACCAAGGAAGCCAACCGATAGTTGGTTTTCGTCTTGCTCGATTTTGAGATTCTTCTGCGTTCGAATCTTTTTAAACATCGCCGCCTTCTGCCGTTTCAATCGTCCTTTCTTACCGCGCAGGTTCTTGCGCTGTTTCCGTTTCTCGTAGGGCGTGCCGTCTGGCGCCTGCTGGGCAGCAATGCGTTGTGCCTGGGAGCGTCGCAAGTCCTGCGCGATCTTGCGCGTTACAACCCGACGCTGACCGGGTTGCAGTTGTGCCAGCAACGCGCCGGCCCATGTTTCAATTGCGGTGAGGTCGTCGCTCACTCAGGAATAGCCGGCGTATGCCATTCGGCCAGTAACGATTCGCCCGCATAGGCTTGCCAGAACGCGTCCGCGTAGCCTGGCGTCATTTGCGGCTCGGCCAGGTGCTGCACTTCCAGGCGACCGGCGCCGGCCTGTTTCACCACCACCCGTTCGGTGAGCGCCAGCGTGATAGCGATATCGATGGATTCGTGATTGTTGTAGTCGACATCAAAGCCAATCCCGCTCTTGCGTAGATCAGGGTTATCGAGCAAGTCGCGCTGATGTAGTTGCACCCAGGCCAGTAGCGGCACCATGATCGCGTCTTCGCTGCCAGCATAGTCGGTGATGATGATGTTCAACTTGTACCGATACTCAAACGACAGCGAGGCGGTGCCCGTGGCCACCGTGTTGCCGCTGTCGGCGAAGATCAACAGTTTATCGGGATTGCGCTGCAGCTCGGCATTGGATGCCGTCAAATGCGCTCTAAGGCTTTTCGGTTTGTACATCGACACTCTCCTGACAGTTCACCACCGTGTCGACCTTGGCCGCGCACGTTGCCCAAGCCGCCTTGGCGCGTTCCAGCGCAAGCAGCAAGCTACCGTTAGTTGTCAGCGTCGCCGCCTGCAGACTGCAGCGCGTCACTGCCGGGCAGGCCTTCACTAGCAGCCTCGGCGCCGGTTGCGGCGGAGCTGTCCCGCAGCTTGATAAGAGCGTCAGGCAAAGGAGTATCAAACCAGGCTTGCATGGCAGGGTTAGCATGGCGGAGGCTTTCAATTTGTTGTTCTCGTTCGTTTAAGGCGGCGGCGATGCTGTCGGTCCGGGCTTGCAGCTTGGCGCTAGCCTGTCGGTTCCTGGCCGCCGTTTTGGTCAGCGTGTCGATGGTGATGTCGCGGTCGCTAATTTGCCGTTCTGCGCGCTCGGCCCGATCCTTAGCGACGGTCAAGGCATCACGCTGTACACAAATGGTCAAGACCAATACCGTCAGGCCCAGCGCGGCAATGGCACTTTTAACGATCAAGTCCATAGACCGACCCGCGTACCCTTGGCATCAATGGTCAGCACCTGGCGCCGCGGCTTCACGCCTTCGGCGGCGATGCCTAGGTGCACCCAAACAGCGCCGCCGGCGCGTTCGTAGATCAGCTGGTCGAACGCTAGGTTCGATGTACTCAGTGCCTGGCAGACTGCCAGCGGGGTGCCGAACGCAGGCGCCGTAAAATCACAAGCCAGGCCGACCTGGTGTGCACTGTTGGCAGCGCCGCCGACTGCCCGGTTGAGCTCGGCGCAGCGGTAGCCGCTGGAAATGACCATGGCCGCGCCGCCCAGCGCGATGCGGCCCAGCTCGGCAAATTGTGCCAGGCGCCGCAAGTTGGCCACAATGGCAGGTAGCGGCGTGTTGGCAATTCCCCGGCTGCGCGCGGTGTCGCTGCGCGTGAATTCTTCCAACGTGAAATGATCTGTCAATGCTGTCAATGGATTCTCCTGATGAGTTGGGCGACATTGCCCTGGGTGCGATGCGCGAGATAGCTCAAGATCAAGGCGACAGC
Organism: Collimonas sp. NPDC087041; assembly: GCF_044745265.1. NCBI lineage: Bacteria > Pseudomonadati > Pseudomonadota > Betaproteobacteria > Burkholderiales > Oxalobacteraceae > Collimonas > Collimonas sp. NPDC087041. Next base: position 41,135 of record NZ_JBIUZX010000005.1, on the reverse strand, counting down.
AGTCTCACCAAAGGACGGATGACGTAGACCCAGCAGGATCTCCAGCGCGCTGGTGCCGGTGGCCACAATCAGCAGCCACGCCACCAGCGAAATGTGCATGCGGTGATTGGCGAGGCCGCGCCGGTAGCACAGCAGCCGCAGACAAGTGCTGGCGTAACTGAGCAGTGCCAGCATCGTGAGCGCTTTACTCATTGCTGCCTCCCTTGCGCAGCCAGGCCGGCAGCTCGATGGTGTGAATGAGTTCAATGCCGTGCAAGGTCAGCGCAATGGCGGCCGCCGAAGCGAAGAAGGCAGCGACGCCGGATTGCTTCAGGGGCGTATTGCTGATGACCTCGGGCGCGGCCAGATAGCCAATCGCCAGAGAAATGGCCATATATGCCAGGCGCTGCAGCACAGCTAAATTCTTGCTGGAAATGGCCACCAGCGTGGCGCCAGCAAAGGCGCCAATGAGCGCATTGCCGTCGATGCCGGGAAACAGCGACGACAGTCCAATGCCGGCGGCGGTGGTCACGACGAGGGTGGTGGTGCTGGGTTCTGCCATAGACAATGCTCCAATCAATCCCAGAGGTTCACGACCTGGGCGGTTTTAGTAGGGGTGGCGGTCGGTTCGGGCAGCTTGACGAGCAAGCCGTGTGGCAGGATCGGCCCGACATCGGCCAAGCCGGGATTCAGTTCCAGAGCCGCCTCGACGACATTGGCAGTGGCGCCCAGGTGACGCCAGCACAGCAAATCAAGCGTGTCGTGCTGCTGGGCGCGTACCTGCATCAAATCAGCTCGACCGTGACATGCGGACGGCCAAGGATGTCGGCAATGGCCCAATGTGCATTACGGCGTTGTTCACCTGGTGCGTTATCCAATGCCTCCATGGTTTTCTTATCCGACAGGGAGGACGCCGTGCTGTCGTAATCCCGATAGCGCTCGATCAGATCGGCCTTCGCGGTGCAGTAGACCGCGCGCCGGTAGTGGGCAAGCAGCTCGCTTTCGCGGTTGACCCGATCCGCCGGCACGGCCGCCAGCGCAGCGAAACCGGCGGCAATCTGTTGGCGCTTCCAGTCACGCAGCTCGGCGTTGACGTGCATGACGGCGGCCACTATCGCCTGGATCAGGCGCGGCGCCGTCACGGTGCCATCCAGACGCATGGCCTCACGCATATCCTGCAGCGAGATGTCGGGGTAAAAGCCGTCGTTCTCGACGCAGCCGGCGTCCGGTACCGTGGCAGTACCGCCGCCGGAAGGCGGCGCAATGGCAATGAAACTCATAAAGTAAAACTTTCGTCATATTCGGGAGTAGATAAACCGGCGGTGGGCGGGCGTCAGACAGACATCGCAGTGAAGCCGTCATCGACCCGCGCCGCCGTGCGCCAGGGGGTGCTCGTTTAACCAGGAACGGTTTTTACTATTCGGGCGCGCAAGCGATCCATCGTCTGTTTCACGCCAACGCCAGGGAACAAGGTCAGAGCGCGCTCCATCAGCTGATATACCGCTTCCGCCTGCGGTAACTTGGATGCCGGCAGCAGCTCGTTGCCGTCGGCGTCCAGCACAGCCAGCATCGCGTAGGCGGCAGCTTTAAGCAGCTTGGCGCGTGCCTGATCGGGCGCATCGCAGTGGTCCGTCAACTGCAGCACGCGCATCAGGATCTCGACGGCAGCCACCGGGTCAGTGGCCAGCTTGCCTTTGAGGTAAGCCGCCGAGAATTCATCCAGCAACATCGTCGGGATATCGCGGTTGAACTGGTCCGGCAAAGTCAGCTTGTGGGCTACCGCATAGCGCGCCATCTCGACCGCCCGGTCGTACTCGCCGCAGTCGATATGCCATACCAGCAGTGACGTAAAGACATCGTCCTGACCACCTTGGCCTTTCGACAGCACGCCATCAATCCAGTCCTGGTACTCCGGCAGCAGTTCCGCCTTAATAACGATCTTGCGTTCCATCGATTGGATATTGCTTAAGGTGCGGCGGTCGTTGGCCAATTTGTAGAGCATCAGCTCATAGGCGCTGCCGGCAGTGACGCCGCCAGGCGCGGCGTCGGCAGCGGCACGCTCGGCCAAGACACGTGCTTTATGGCGCTGGGCGGGAGACAGATCACTCATATCAATCTGCCAGGTGGATGTTTTCGATGACGGCGCCCAGGCCCAGATCCTCGATCACGTAGGCGTCATTGGACGACTCATAGTTCTCGATACGGTCGCGCTTGGCTTCATCGACCACCCGGCGCCGGCGTGCCGATTCCTGCCAGTAGATCGACAGATTGTCGAAACGGGTGATCAGGATCGTGTTGTCGGGGAAGAAGGGGACTGCTACCGCCTGCAGGCCGCCCATTCTCTTTTGGCTGATCACGATGTCGGTGGCCAGAGTTTCAGTCGGCGCCTGCTTGGTATTGACCAAGGGGAAATATTTGTCGTGCAGCAGATTGCGACCCACGATGGCGACCAGGCCAGCATCTTTCTGATACCAGGGATCGAGCAAGGTGAGGGCATCGAACACGGTGGCGTCCAGGTTCGCATAATCGCCGCCGGCACCAATGACGACCTTGCCGGCGGTTTTACCCTCGTGCATCACGCGTTGCGGCGCTTGCTCCCGATAGTGCTGCAGCCAACCCTTGTTCACATCCTGCAGCAGTGGATTCTTGTCGATGTCGGTGTCGGCAGCGATGGACAGGCCATTGAAGCCGATCATCATGCGATCTAACGCCTGGCGCTGCAGGATCGCATTGGCGATGCGCTGCTGGAAGTCCGGAAACTTGGCCCAGGCGTCCAAGGTTTGATATTTGATGTGGGTGTCGAAATTGGTCTTCTCGCAGCGATAGCCCCGGTTGTCCAAGGCGGTCAGGTCACGCGTCTTGCGGTCGGCTTTGTCGGTGTCGGTGCGGCTGGCAATCGGGCCGGAAATGCCGAGGCCAATCTTTTCACCTTCCTGTTCGGTCACGCCATAGATATTGATCTTGCCGAGGAATTCGCTCGACTCCTGGATCTTGCTTTCCAGCTTTTGCTGCACGCTGGGCGCCACGCCAAAGGTGCTGGCGACATTGCTGGTGTCGTTCAATTGCGCCAGGCGAGCGGTGTACTTGTCAAAGGCGATGCGGGTAAGTTTTTTCATGTCGGTTGATTCCTTAATGTGTGGGGGCGGTGGTCAAGCTGGGGCAGGCAGCGCTTAGAAATCCGTTTCCGCCACGCCGTCGCCGCCGGTGGCAGCCGGGCGTTGGGTTGCGTTCGCGTCCGTGGAGTCGACCTGTTGGCGAAATGCCGCGAAATCTTCGGTGGTTTGCTTCAAGGCGGCTTCCAGTGCGTCCACGCGGGTCTTCTCAAGCGCGAATTGATCGGCGCTGACATTCGCATGCGTCGCCAAGGTTTCGACGGCGTCGACTAGCTCGTTAAAGCGCGCATCGTCACCGGTGGCTTTATTGGAGAAACGTTTCAACAGATTTTTAACGGTGTCGGACAATTTGATTCCTTCGGAGGCAGTAGGGGAGGGTTCGTCGAATTCGAGTGCGGTTTCCACCGCCGCCGTAAACAAGTTATTGGGATCTTGTTTGCGGCTGGCGTAGGGATTCTGGTCAGGGTTCTTGGCGGCAAACGACAGCACTTCCGTGCCGAGGCTGGCGGGACTGTCGGTCACGGCCAGGCCAACCAGGTAAGCCTCTCCGGTGTCGGAGAACTTCGGATTGATTTCGATGCTGGTGTAAATCTTTTGGCGTGCCTTGTTCATCGCCACCAGTTCCGGCGTCGGCGAGATTTGTGCATAGAGCGCCAGTTTCTTGACACCGCCCAGCTCGACCTCTTCGGCCTTCACTGCCGTCACATCGCCATAGGCTTTAAAGGCACCGTCTGCCCAGGTGCTGCGCAGGTGTTCGACCCAGATCCGGGCGCCATAGACTTGCGGATCGAAATTGGCCGCCATTTGTTCAATGAAGGCGCGATCAATGACGCGGCCATCGGTGGTGGCACCTTCCACGGCAACGCGGAAGAATTTGGATTTGGGGGCAGCAGCTTGACTTGTCGGCATGGTTGGATGTTGGGCAAGTTGGAATACCGCCATGGTCATCATTCCTGCGCCAATCAACAATCGGCAGTGGGTTGGTAACGCTATTAGCGACTTCCCGACAGGGGCTTTTAGCGCGTAAGCCACCTACGCTTGCCGCATGTCAGAAACCACTCCATTCAAACTATCGCCGCGCTCTTCCTCGCGTGCGCAAGGAACGCGCAAGCCGTTGGCGCCCGCTGTCGTCGATGATCCCGCCGCACTACGCGACGCTGCCCGCAGTCTGTACTGGCAGGGCTGGCGCATCTCGTCCATCGCCCGGCATTTGAAGGTGCAACGCAGCACGATTGCCAGCTGGAAGCAGCGCGATCAGTGGCATTTGTCGACCGCCATCGACCGCGTCGAGGGACAAATTGAAGCGCGCATGGTGCAACTGGTCAGCAAGGAAGTCAAAAGCGGCAGCGACTTCAAGGAAATCGACCTATTAACGCGCTCTCTGGTGCAAATGTCGCGCAAGCGCCGCTATGACGGCGGCGGTAACGAGGCCGATCTCAATCCGAACCTGGACAAGAGAAACGCCGGCCCGAAGAAGAAGCCGACCCGCAACGAATTTAGCGACGAGCAACAAAGTCAATTACTGGACGCCTTCCGCGATTCGCTGTTCGACTACCAAAAGGTGTGGTATCGCAACGGCCACGAGAGAACACGGGTCATCCTGAAATCGCGCCAGATCGGTGCGACCTGGTATTTCGCCCGTGAGGCGCTGGCTGACGCTTTGGCGACTGGTCGCAATCAGATCTTCCTGTCGGCATCCAAGGCACAAGCGCACGTTTTTAAGCAATACATCGTGCAGTTTGCGAAAGAGGCCGCCGGCGTCGAACTGTCGGGCGACCCGATTGTGTTGCCGAACGGTGCGCACCTGTATTTCCTCGGCACCAGCGCCCGTACCGCCCAGGGCTACCACGGCAATTTTTATTTCGACGAATTCTTCTGGACCCACAATTTCACGGAACTGAACAAGGTGGCGTCCGGCATGGCGATTCAGAAGAAGTGGAGAAAAACCTATTTTTCGACACCATCGTCTGTCAATCACCAGGCGTATCCGTTCTGGATCGGCGAGGATTTCAGCAAGCGTCTACAGAAAGCAGGTAAGGCCAAGATCGATGTGTCGCACACCAGATTGTCGAGCGGCTTTACGGGAGAAGACAAGATCTGGCGCCAGATCGTCACCATTCTGGATGCCGAGCGCGGCGGCTGCAACCTGTTCGACCTCGATCAGTTGCGCGATTACGAGTACAGCCCCGACCAGTTCGACAATTTATTGATGTGTAACTTTGTCGACGACAACAAGTCGATATTTCCGCTGGCCGAACTGCAGCGCTGCATGGTCGACGCCTGGGACGCGTGGGATGACGTTAAACCATTTGCAGAGCGCCCGTTTGGTTATCGCCCGGTGTGGATTGGCTACGACCCGTCATTGAGTGGGGATAGCGCTGGTTGTGTAGTGCTGGCGCCGCCGGTCGTCGCTGGCGGCAAGTTCCGCGTCCTGGAGCGCTTCCAATGGCGCGGCATGGATTTCGCGGCGCAGGCCGAAGCCATCCGGCAAATGACCTTGCGCTACCAGGTCGAATACATCGGCATCGACACCACCGGCATGGGCATCGGCGTGTTTCCGATTGTGCGCCAGTTCTTCCCTGGCGCCACAGCCATCAACTATTCCCCCGAAGTGAAGACCCGCATGGTCTTAAAAGCCAAGGATGTCATCAGCAAGGGACGCCTGGAATTCGACGCCGGCGCCACCGACCTGTCGGCGGCCTTCATGGCGATTCGCAAAACCATCACCGCCAGCGGCAGGCAAGTCACCTACGACGCCGGCCGTACCGCCGATACCGGTCACGCCGACCTGGCTTGGGCATGTATGCACGCGCTCGATCACGAACCGATTGAGGGCATTTCCGAATCCACGACCTCATTTATGGAGATTTTTACATCATGAAGAAACAACGTTTTAAACACGCACGGCAACACGCCGCCGCGCCGCCAGAAAGTACGCCGTCAGCAGCAACGCAGTCGATGGAGGCGTTCTCGTTTGGCGACCCGACGCCAGTGCTCGATCACGCCGACATCATGGAGAACCTGGAATGTTGGCTCAATGGTCGCTGGTATGAACCGCCGATCAGCTGGCAGGGCTTGGCAAAATCGTTTAACGCCAGCGTCCACCACAGCAGCGCCATTCACTTCAAGGTCAACATCCTGTCGTCCACCTTTGTGCCGAATAAATATCTGTCGCTGGCAACGTTTAAGCGCCTGGCGTTGGACTTCATGACCTTTGGGAATGCCTACCCAGAAAAGCGCACGAGCCGCACCGGCAGGTTACTCGAGATCAAGCACGCGTTAGCCAAATACACCCGGCGGGGCAAGGAACTCGATAACTACTATTTTGTGCCTGGCTGGCAGCAGGAGTATGCATTCACCAAGGGTGCGCTCTTCCATTTGATGGACCCGGATGTGAACCAGGAGGTGTACGGCATGCCGCAGTATTTATCGGCCTTGCAGTCGGCGTGGCTCAACGAGTCCGCCACGCTGTTCCGCCGCAAGTATTACCAGAACGGCTCGCATGCCGGCTTCATCCTCTACATGACCGACGCCGCGCAGAACATCGAGGATGTCGACAAGCTGCGCCGTGCATTGAAGGAAAGCAAAGGGCCGGGCAACTTCCGCAACGTGTTCATGTACGCACCCAACGGCAAGAAGGATGGCATCCAGATCCTGCCGGTGTCAGAAGTAGCGGCCAAGGACGAATTCTTCAACATCAAGGGCGTAACCCGTGACGACCTTCTGGCCGCGCACCGGGTGCCGCCGCAACTGCTGGGCATCATGCCGAGCAATGCCGGTGGCTTCGGCGCGGTCGAGCCGGCAGCGCGCGTGTTCGCCCGCAATGAGCTGGTGCCGCTGCAATCGCAATTTTTAATGATCAACGAATGGATAGGAGAAGAGGTCGTGAAGTTCGACAAATACCTACTGGACAGCATGGAAGGGAAGAGCCCAGCATGAGCGACGTAGCTGACCGCGCCGAGTGGCGCATTGCCAAGGACATTGAAAACGCCATGGCGCATGCACGCAAGATGCCGCAACTGGTGGCCGATGGGCATTGCCATTACTGCGACGAGGATATCGACCATGGTCTGCTGTTTTGCAATACCGATTGCCGCGACGACTACCAGAACGAACAGAAGGCGCTCAGGCGCGCCGGACGCTGACGGTATACCTGACCCGCTGCCATGTTGTTACGGCAGCGCCTGCATCGCCTCAAGCCGCTTTACGCGGCTTTTTTTACGCCCCGGCATTGTTGTCTTGCTATGAAAAAATGCTGTTGGCTACGACCTTTCAATCGCAGTCCCCCCCACGCCTGCCCGCGCCGTTAAATGCATCGCTTTTAACGCAGTTCGCAAAACCCCTAAGCCCCCAGGCGACGCGGGGCGTGCGGGGAAACCTCCTGCAACGGTTTGACGCAAAATGACGCATTTTTGGAGTGAACCCCTGCGACCAGATCAGGGGGCATCAAGTCGCCTGTAATGCGTATTCCGCCTCGAATTGGTAGGATGGCTGTTCTGCAATATCGAGTGCCGTGACGACTATGAAAAGCAAATCGCAGCTAAGAAACGAGCAGGACTATAAGACGGCAAATCCACGGGCCTCGCCTGAGTACTATTTGGTAGTGGGGGACGCCACGGACGATTGATGATCGGCAAACGCTAGCATTTGATTTCCCTGTGGAGTTTCTGGAAATAGAAAATGGGGGCGTTCGTTTAGATTAAATATGATCGTTTCCATGAAGTCTGTCTCGGCGTCATATGGCGGCGTAATTTCAAAGGCTGAAATATGGTAATCGCTTGGTTGATCGTGGACGAACCAAAATCCCAATGGTAAAAACTTTATCACATGCCCATACAGTGGGTTCGTGCGCAAATTAAAATTTGATAGGTCGGAAAGTACTGCATGCTTTAGGATGACCTGTTGTCGCGACAAATAAGGCCAGCAATACAGTCTCCAATCCTTGGGGAAAGTTGCAGTCGGATTGAGGAGGTAATCGCGGAGTGAATCGTTAGCCCCCAAAGATTCTCGCTTTTCTAATGTTTCTTGCACCGCGTGAGCGGCTAGCATGTGACCGATTAGCGCTCGAATGACCAAAGGGGTACGAATTTTTATGTGAACGAACCTCGCATATACTTGGTTGGCGGTCTGCATGATTTGCGTGAGCATATCTGTGACAAAGACTTTTAACTCAGGATCGTATAGGGTGCCGAGCAACGTGTTATTACATCCTCCACAGATAGTTCTGAATTTCACGCCGCCTTGAATCTTTGGGCCTCGAAGGGTGCCATCCGCGGACATCAGCGGTCGCAGAATTACGTCAGGGAGTACACCGCAGCCCTTTGGCGGAACGTGGTCGGCTGTAAGTTTTCCATGCGTGCCGCAAATAACGCAGAAGCCGATCCTATTGGCCCCTAGTATATTGGCCCTTGATCGCAGGTTTTTACTATGTTCACCCATCAATATACTCGCTCATAGGGGGCACGTTTAGTCAGTTGGCAGCATGTGGCGGACCTAGATTTCTCAAAGATTTTCGTATTCATCTTTCGAAACCTTCCACTGAAGATCACATCCTTGTCCAGGGCAATTTACAGTTAATCCCGAATATGTTCTGACAAACTGTCCTCTCCCCAATGTTCCGCCGTGTGTCGCTCTTGCTCGCCATTCGTGACCACATGAGCATTTGAAAGTAAGTGCGAGGATGTCTCCCTTTATTTGCTGAGCTGGGCCATTAAGTGGCGCGCTCCCGACATGAACCCATTCAGGGTTGCTGATTTTTAAATCCATTCTGATTCTCCTATTGTTGTTGTCATTGTAACTTAGGGAATTTGCCCAATTGACATGTGCTTGTCCGTTGGCGGTAGACGCAGCGGCACTTGCTGGGGGGAGTATCCCCACGCTCTATTAATTGCACTATCTTGGATTCCCAAGATACGAGGGGAATGTGGGAGCGGTTTGACGCAAAATGACGCACTTTGCGCAGAATTTAGCAAAATCCAAAAATGCGTTTATACTGTACATACATACAGTATTTTGCAACTTGGAGAATATTATGCGCCTCACCGACATGAACGAATTTGACGCAGTAATTGCACGTGCGCAACCAATTATCAACACGATAGTAGTGCGCCATCGCTCTGCAGGAGTGCCACTCACCTGGCGGCTTATGCACTCGATAGAAACGGAAGTCCTGGACGAGTTGAACCGATCCAATGATCTGCAGCCGGCCTATGTCAACCTGATTAAGCATTCTGGCGTGTTCAATTACCCGCTGAATGATGATCCCGTGGATTTTGGCGGATCAAGTGCGATTGCCTGCGCGTTTTCGATGATCTATGACGCGTTCCACAGGGTCCATTAATTCACTCAACGTATTGTCGGGCCTGCGCAGTTCGCTGTCGTCGGGCCAACTTTTCCTTATTCCTATAAATCAAATATTTGAGGTCGAAAATGTTTGTCCGCGTGGAATGTCTTTGGGACGAGGGGCGTAGGCTTGAGCGCGAAGTGCTGGCCATGCGCAAGATGAATTGTGTGTGCGGTGAACTTCGCCTTGAAAGTTCTAAAAAGAATGTAGGCTTGGCCTACCGACCGACTTTTGTGGCGCGGTTGCTGAATGGGGGATTTGATTCGCTGTCACCACTTCAGGATGCTGCGATCACATGGGTTTATCGGGATCACATGCTGATCACTGGCCTTGAGGCAGACGAGGTATTGCATCGGACGTTTGCACAGAGTTGGCGGGTAGAGATATTGGAATTGACGGCGCAACAAAAAGCACCAGTGTTGGTAGACTAGATTGGATCTGTACTACCGAGGTCCGAATTATGTGCACAAACTACAATGCAACACCTCGCGACCGGCTGCCGTCGATTGCCAAGACCATGGTACCCAAAGACTTGGACTGGCCGCACGAAATTTACAACGACTACAATGCGCCGATAATTCGCCGCGGCGTCGACGGCAACGAAGTGATCCTGGCCAGTTACGCCATGGTGCCGAAGCGGCATATTCCTCCTGGCGTCAAAAAATTCTCCACCATGAATGCACGCGCCGAAACAATCGGCGAGAAGCGCAGTTACGCCAAGCCTTGGCGGGAATGTCAGTTGTGTTTGATCCCGATGGAATCGTTTTACGAGCCGTGCTACGAGACTGGCGCAGCCGTTCGCTGGAGCATTGGAATGGCTAACCAAGCATCGTTTGCAGTCGCCGGCCTGTGGCGTACATGGCATGAGCCAGACGGATCGACGACGCATTCGTTCACGCAGATTACGGTAAACGCCGACGACCATCCGCTGATGAATCGATTCCACAAACCTGGCGAAGAAAAACGGTCACTTGTGATTGTTCCACCGTCCGAGTACGACGACTGGCTAGAATGCCGAGATCCAGAGCGTGCCAGATCATATCTACAACTCTGTTCAGCTGAAATAATGATTGCGCATCCAGAGCCGAAGCCAAAGAAGCAGAAAATGCCCGAATCTAACGGCTCTCTGTTCTGACTGCAACAACAGAAGCGACGCTATAAGCTGGAGCGCGTAGTGGTCACCCCCACCACGCCTGCCCACTAAATTAGTCGGTTTTGATTCAAATTTCCAAAAATGGTGCGCATGCGGAGAAACACCCCTGAAGGCCTAATTGTGGTGCTAGCGCTGAGATGCAATCTCAGGCTTTTATTGACCTGCGGCTGGGAGGATATGAGCTGGGGGCCATTTTAGTAACAGGGGGGGCGATTCGTGAGCGCGAAATCCTCGAATGGCCATAGGAGGCGCTACAAGTTAGCTGGATTTATCACGTATCTCTCGGAATGAACGCGGCCATGAACTGCATTGGTGCGAGTGATATTAATTCCGTGCTTCCGTAAGGTTGCAGAGTACTTTGTAATATCTACCGAAAAAGCACATACGATCGACAGCGTACTTATGCTCTGCTTCCAACAGAATTTGATATCAGACTCCGTTTTCTCAGGATTAGTTGTTTGTATGCCCGCTGGTGCCCCTGGACGCATGGGAAACGTTTTATTAAGGATCAGCTTACCCTCACCGCCCTCGGCAGAAAGTTGTTCGTTCGCATTCATCACTTTTACATCAGTACCAAAAGTGTTCAGAAAGCGCTCCAATACCTCGGACGCTGTTTGAGCGCCGGATAAGTCTACATCTGAGTGAAAAATCAGCCACGCGCCATCGATTTTGAGTGATGTTTTTTCTCTAAGCGCCATCAATAACAGCACATATGGGTCGCTACCACGGAAGGTTTTAGAAATAAGCGTTACCACGGTTCCAAAATCATTAATCCCGTCGATAAAATTCAAATGTTCTACATGATCTGGGTTTTTAATGGCTGCATTAATATCGGTGCGCTTTACACCCATACTTTCGCTCAACTTAATGAAATTATCTGAGTATTTTATTTGGTATAAGCCGATAGGAAGGTCGCCTTTGTGTGCGACACGATCTCTAATTTCACCTATTTTTTTTGAGGCAATGATGTTTTGACGAATCTGGTCCGATAGAAATCGAAGTATCTTTTGTCGAATTTCTGGTGAGTCTCCGGGGCCAATTCGAAGTTCGCGGCCAATTTCTTCTCTTAATTTCTTGTATAAATCATCGGGAAATTCGCTCTTCGGCGAAGCTTCCAACGCCGGATTTGGCAGTAGCGCGTGCACATAGCTGGCCAAAATGCCATCGCGAGCTACAGGATCGAAATTTTTGAGAGTTGCAAGCATGATTTTTTACATCTCAATGATGTCAAATTCGTTCCGGCCAAGATTTTCAATTATGTATTCCTTACCGATAGATGCACGGCTCGCAGGCGCGACCAATCTAAGTTTGGCTTCCACCAACGCCCTCGGAATCACATAAACCAAAGGTCGCCATAGAGGAAATTCGGCGTGCGCTGCCATGTAAACTATTTCCTCAGCCTCGTCTGACGTTATTTGTCCATTATCCCGCCATTTAATCGCTAACGCTTGCAAGGAGGCTTTTTGCTCACCAATTTTTGCACTGTGCCGATCCGACTTCGTTACATCACCGACCAACTGCTTATAGATGGCGCACGGATCAGAACTTGGTGCCGTTAAAGCACTACCTGAGTAGTGCCCGTGCTTGGAGCTGTCAAACGTCTCACTGCACCATATGTAATGCACGTCACCAAGAAAACGTTCGCAAATATGGAACTTAAGGAATACGTTCGTTGAGTATAGTACTGGGCTTGGTGTTGGCACAGGAACGGGCTAAAAATTAGAGGAATGTGTTGCCAGAATATAACATGGGCTTCAAAGAAGAAACTATTTTATGCAATGATTTTTTAGCAATGCAAACGGCTTGAGTACATCTTAAGCAATTTAGCGTGAAAACTACTACACAATCCCAATCCTCATCATTGTGACATAGCACGAGATAAGTTTCGCGATAAAGCCAATGCTCGTGCACTGGCATTCGAACTCTGTAGCATTGCAGAGCAGAACAAATGGTTTGTCGCTGGTCCATTTGAAATAAGTTCGCTACCATCGCAGCAAGCTAAGGTTGTAGGTAATTGGAAAAAAATGTAGGTAAATTCTTTGTGCAAGCTACTGCGTTTTTCCGGAAGATTGAAAAAAAGTGATACGAGATTGGCGCCCAAGAGGAGGGGTGTCCACAATTGGTTAGTGCCGACAGTCACCTTAAATATTTTTAATGGTATTTTTCATGGTATTTAAAGAGTAGGCGATTGTGAAAGCCAATTAAATACTAGGTCTAAGTGTTTAATTAATAATTGAGTGGGAGTGAGGCTATTATTTAACCTATTGATTTTATTGGGTTTAGTGAGTGCCATTGATGATGTTGACTGTATTATCAATGGCATTTTTCGTGGCATAGGGAAGATGCTGAATCGAAGATATAGCAGATACCATGTGACCGTATCGGCAAACGACATGGTATCGACAACCGGGTGCATTGCAGCGCTTGTGCTGATGCCATCGATGTCCGTTTTCGGCACAAAGCTGACAGATTGCACTATTCTCACTGACGGATATCATCTCGATTTAGGAATTCGCAAGGCATCAATAACAAGCGAAAGCGCTAGCGATGAACGACGACTTGCGTAGTAAAGGTGATATCCGGGGAAAGTTATTCCCCAGTCGTCCAGAACTGTAACCAGCCGACCTGCTGCAAGATGTTCCTGAACCATGTCCTCAGGAAGCCATGCCAGTCCGTGTCCAGCGACAGCGGCATCTGCCATGAGGTCGCTGCGGTTGAACAAAAGACGTCCCTCGACATGGACGTTAGTAATTTTTCCACCATTTTTGAATTCCCACGCCAGTAAGCCACCGTAGGTCGGTAATCGCAAGCCGATACAGTCGTGGTCACTCAGTTCCTGGAGTGATTGCGGCGGCGGATTTCGTTTCAAATAAGCCGGACTCCCTACCACAACCATGCGCATGTCCGGTGCAATTCGCAACGCAATCATGTTCTTTGCAACGTCGCCACCAAGACGAATACCAATGTCAAAACGCTCCGCCACAATATCGACAAAACGGTTGTCGCTGCTGATCTCGATCTTAATTTCCGGAAAATTTGGTAGCCACGGCAATAGTCTTGGCCAAACAATAGATCGGACCGCGTGTTCAGTCGCTGTGATCCGAACATTGCCGACTGGTCTGCCTCGCATGTTGCCCAGGACGGCCAGTTCAGCTTCGATCTCGGCCAATCGGGGTTCGACAGTGAGAAATAGTCGCTCTCCCGCGTCCGTAGGTGAAACGCTGCGTGTCGTCCGGTTAAGCAGTTTTAGATCAAGCCTGCGCTCTAGGGCACGGACAGTTTGACTCAGAGCAGACTGGGTAACTCCCATCTGAGCGGCCGCCCGGGTAAAACTCTTTGCACGCACGACGGCAGCAAACGCCGCGAGGTCATCAAATTCAGCCATTAATTAGTTCTCCTAATAACTGCATGTCGTTTTAACAGTCTAGTCACTGAATGTCAACAGGCCTAAGCTTCGTGACATCAACAAATAACAGGAAAACGTCATGAAAACTCGTCAATTAGGTCGCAACGATCTTATTGTTTCTGAACTTGGTCTTGGTTGTATGGACCTCAGTTTTGGACTTGGGCCTGCTTCGGGTAAGTCTGAAGGTATCGCCTTGATTCGCGGCGCTTTTGAGTGCGGTGTGACCTCTGTCGACATGGCAGAAGTGTACGGACCGTTCTCGGAAGGCCTTAACTCACTTGCTGATCGATAGGACAGAGAAATGACCCGTGTTCTTATCCTCGGCGCAAACGGTCAAGTCGCTCGCCACACAACGGCACGCTTTCTTGCAAACTCGAATGCAAAACTTACTCTTTATCTGCGTCGTGCGAGCCGACTAAAGAACCCAGATCCAAAACGCGTGACGGTGGTCGAGGGTGATGTTCTTGATATGTCAGCTTTGATCAGCGCAATGCGCGATCAGGACGTGGTGTTTGCCAGTCTTGCCGGGGATTTGAACAATCAGGCACAAAGCATCGTGGCCGCGATGGACAAAGCCGGTTTGAAGCGGCTGATCTTCGTCAGCTCAATGGGTATCTATGGCGAAGTACCAGGAGAAAAATATCGCAGCATACTGGATCCATACCGTGACGCCGCTGCCGTCATCGAGCTATCAAATCTAGACTACACGGTTCTGCGTCCCGGCTGGTTTACGCAAAACCCGAAAATCGATTACCAAATCACGCAAAAGGGCGAGCCATTCCTCGGACACGACATATCGTTAAATAGTCTGTCAGATTTGATCGTCAAGCTGTCGCTGGATTCAAAGCTGTATGTCGGCTGCAGTATCGGCGTAAGTCAGTAATTCGCAGTTAAAACCATCATCGGAGAAATTAATATGCAAAAGCGAGAATTAGGTAAAAGTGGATTACACGTGTCCGCTCTGGGGCTTGGCTGTATGGGCTTGAGCTACGGCTATGGGCCGGCGACTGACACGGGAGAGGCGATCAAGCTGATCCGTGCAGGGTTCGAACGCGGCATCACCTTCTTTGATACTGCGGAAGCGTACGGTCCATTCATCAACGAGAGCGTAGTTGGTCAAGCACTTGCGCCAATGCGTGATCAGGTTGTGATTGCAACCAAGTTCGGTTTTCGGGATGGCGATATTAGCAAAGGGCTCGACAGCAGGCCGGAACGCATTCGTGAGGTTGCTGAGGACGCCTTAAAGCGCCTGCGCACAGACCGCATCGATCTGTTCTACCAGCATCGCGTTGATCCTGCTGTGCCGATCGAAGATGTGGCTGGCACAGTCAAGGAACTCATTCGTGAAGGAAAGGTGAAGCATTTTGGTATGTCCGAAGCTGGCGTTGACACTATTCGGCGCGCTCATGCAATTCAACCCATCACAGCGTTACAAAGCGAATATTCACTGTGGTGGCGTGAACCTGAGCGAGAGATTCTTCCACTGCTGGAAGAGCTAGGTATAGGCTTCGTACCGTTCAGTCCGCTTGGTAAGGGTTTTCTGACGGGCGCAATCAACGCTGAAACGACGTTTGGGGCGAACGACTTCCGCAATTCTGTCCCGCGTTTTGCACCAGAGGCACGTCAGGCTAACCACGCTCTCGTCGATGTGCTGGCAGGTATCGCAAAGCGCAGGGGCGTAACCCCGGCGCAACTGGCCCTTGCTTGGCTGCTTGCACAGAAACCATGGATCGTTCCTATTCCAGGCACCACCAAGCTGCATCGCCTTGAAGAAAATGCCGGTGCCGCTGAAATCGAACTGTCAACCGAAGACCTGAGCGAAATCGAATCGGCAGTTTCCGGTGTCCCCATTCAAGGTGCGCGATATTCGGCGGATCGTCAAAAGCTGGTCGGTAAGTAAATTAGCCGAATTAAACCATTTCAATTTAACTACGAAGGATTAGATTATGAACAAAGTGATTGTTGTCATAGGCGCCGGTTCAATCGGACAGGCTATCGCACGCCGTGTAAGTGCCGGAAAGCATGTGTTGCTGGCAGACCTGAAGCAGGACAATGCGGACGCCGCCGCAAAGGTTCTTGCTGATGCTGGATTCGAAGTAACAACGGCTGTTGTCGATGTGGGCTCACGTGCATCGGTTCATGCGCTTGTTGAAACGGCTACAGCGCTTGGAAACGTAACGGGCCTGATTCATGCAGCCGGTGTTTCACCGTCCCAGGCCACACCAGCTACTATCCTAAAGATCGATCTGTACGGCACCGCCCTGATTCTGGAAGAGTTCGGTAACGTAATCGCCGAGGGTGGCGCGGGAGTCGTTATTGCATCGCAATCCGGGCACCGCTTGCCTGGTCTTAGTACAGAGCAGAACACGGCGCTCGCCACTACTCCCACCGAGCAATTACTCGCGCTTCCGATGCTGCAATCGGATCAAATTAAAGACTCTCTGCATGCCTACCAGCTTTCGAAGCGGGGAAATTCCCTGCGGGTTATGGCCGAAGCAGTTCGTTGGGGAAAACACGGCGCGCGGATCAATACCATCAGTCCGGGGATTATCTTCACGCCCCTTGCTAGGGATGAGCTGAACGGCCCTCGCGGCGAAGGCTATCGCCGCATGATCGACCTGTCTCCTGCCAAACGCGGCGGCACGCCCGATGAGGTCGGTGCCGTTGGCGCACTGCTCATGGGCGAGGATGGCTGTTTCATTACCGGCAGCGACTTCCTCATGGACGGCGGGGTAACAGCGTCGTATTGGTACGGCGAACTTGCCGCAAAATGATCGACTAAAAAAATTGGCGTTATTGAGCCAATTTTTCGTACTCAATAATGAATAGATCCAATGAACCTAAAGGAAATATCTTATGCAACTCAAACGCGTAGGCTCGCAGCCATCAATAAAAGGTCCTGAAGAATATTTCACAGGGAACGTACGAATTGACATGCTCAATATCGCACCCGAGCCGTCCCGTGTCTCGTGTGCCAGTGTCACATTTGAACCTGGGGCCCGATCGGCGTGGCATACACATCCGCTCGGACAAACACTGATCGTCACCGCCGGATGCGGATGGACGCAATGTGAAGGTGAACCGATCGTAGAGATCCGAGCGGGTGATGTGATCTGGTGTCCTCCGGGTCATAAGCACTGGCACGGTGCCACGCCAACAACTTCGATGACACATATCGCAGTTCAAGAAGCACTCGATGGTAAAAATGTGAACTGGATGGACAAAGTCACCGACGCACAATATTTTTCAGGCACGCCCACATCAGAATCAAATCCCGCTGCTTAATGGATAAATCTCGATCATCGAATTACTTTGAAAGGAATTTAAATGCAATATGTCACCTTGAACAATGGGCTCCGGATGCCGATCGTAGGCTATGGCGTTTTTCAGATCCCGGACCAGGCTGAATGCGAGCGCTGTGTTGTCGATGCCATTGGAGCCGGGTATCGGCTTATTGATACGGCAACCTCCTATATGAACGAAGAGGCAGTAGGTAAAGGGCTGAAAAACTGCGGTGTACCGCGTGATCAACTGTTCGTCACATCCAAGCTTTGGGTGCGGGATACTGGCTACCAGAATACGTTGACGGCCATCGACAAATCACTACGCCGATTGCAGCTTGACTATCTAGACCTCTACTTAATCCATCAACCGTATGGCGATGTGCACGGTTCTTGGCGCGCCATGGAAGAAGCCTTCAAGGCAGGTAAGTTGCGCGCCATCGGCGTCAGCAACTTTCAACCGGATCGTCTGATGGATATCATCGCGTTTAATGAAATTGCGCCTGCGGTCAATCAAATTGAGATCAACCCTTTCCATCAACAGGAGGAAAGCGTGAGTTTTATGCGCGATAACGGCGTGCAGGCGGAAGCCTGGGCACCGTTTGCCGAAGGGCGTAATAATC
Source organism: Collimonas sp. NPDC087041 (assembly GCF_044745265.1). NCBI lineage: Bacteria > Pseudomonadati > Pseudomonadota > Betaproteobacteria > Burkholderiales > Oxalobacteraceae > Collimonas > Collimonas sp. NPDC087041. The sequence goes on along the minus strand of NZ_JBIUZX010000005.1, from coordinate 23,237 downwards.
TTTTCCAAAATAAAGAGTTGACATCGATTGGCGAAACGTACGGCAAATCAGTTGGACAAGTCGTGCTGCGCTGGTTGTTTCAGCGCGGTGTGGTGTCACTGGCCAAGTCTGTTCGAAAAGTCCGAATGGAGGAAAATCTAGATATTTTCGATTTTGTGCTTTCCGAAGACGAAATGTTACGGATTGCAAAAATAGACGCAGCTAAAAGTAGTTTCTTTTCGCACCGTGACCCCGCAATAGTGAAGTGGATGAGCGAGCGAAGACTTGATTAAGCCAGCAAGCTGGAAATCTCCTCCGCCAATATTTGTCGAAAATTAATGATTAGTCACATGGCGCAGATGTTCTGCACAGCATTTTTGAATGTCTGCTTCGTGGGGACTTCGATGTCCGTTGTGGGCACCAAGCTGCCACTCGAAAAACGCTTTTCGTCGGGCTGCGCGAGCTGTACTGCTTACAGCTTTTCTTAACATGGTATTTTGTATGGTATCGACAAGCAGTGCAAACGCTAGTTGTTTGATTTTATAGCGTTTTTAGGTGTTATTGATCATCGAGTGGGAATTATCTGATGTCTAGCACTCGCTACTACTCGAAAGTAAAAATGCCTGAAAGCCCGCGTAAATGCGGGCTTTTTTGCTTCTGTTCGACATTAGCAATGACGCCGACGTGGAGCATTGAAACGATAGATCACACGTTGTTTGAAGTCGTCTGCTTATGGCGAGTGCGTGCAGAGTAAAACCCTGCACGCGGCCTCGATGCCACCTTTCCTTTAGATATTTTGACCTACGTACCGAATCATCACCGCCTAGCGCCCAAACGAAGCACGATACTGTTCGGCAGCATCCTCCCTCGTATTGATTTCAACCTGCACGCCGCCGGGGATCTCGCAGAAGAACCGCGAACCTCGAGCGTGCTGCAACACGCCGGTTGTGAGCTGCGCTCCTGCCGCGCTGAACTGCTCGTAAAGATCAATAACGTCCTGTGCTGTTGGCACTTCGAACCCGATGTGGAAATTCTCGGGCCATTCGACGGCGCGTTTGCCACTGCCGTCAACGACGATGTCGAAGTCGTGTCGCTTGACAATCCTGGAGCCGCCGAATGAAGAAATGGTGCAGCCGAGATGCTGTTCGAAGAATGCGGCAGTCGCGTCGACGTCCGAGGATGGGAAGCTGATGTGATTGAATTTCATCGTCTGATTTACGGAAAACATGATTGACCCCTGATAAATGAGGAGCCATGCCCGAACGATGTTGGAGAGGAGCGCGCCGCGAGGTGATTGCGGCAAAACCGTTGCAAGCGAAGTACGAACGCAAGCCCCGGAACGCATCCCTCCATTGGTGAATGGGAATGGTCCTATGGGCGTTGGTTGACGTAAACGCTTACGGCTGCGGTGCAGCGGTTTGAAATATAGCACGGGCATTTGGCGCGATACAAGCTGAAATTCGTGCTTAATGCTTGTTACTGCATGCTGCCAACGCGCATCTCGGTGGGGACTCCAGTGTCCAGCGCTATGCAGCACATTCGAGATATCGTTTTCCGATTGTCTAGAACCGAGGTAACTAGAGCGACGCTGCCGCATGGATCATCCGAGGGAATGCATCAGTTAAACGGAATAACACAATCTCCCTCGTTCGGCCGACAACCATCGACGATTGGTGTCCATCCGCGGTGAACGACGATCTGCCGGCCGTCGTGACACAGCTCGATGCGCTCGCTGCCGGGCAGGCGCTCTTGCACGAAGGTTTCTATCGTTGAGGGCAGGCGGATCTTCAGCTTCATAGCGAAGAGGTGAAACTTTCGGCATGTGCGTGCAAAGTGACTGTAACGGTTGCTAGCAGGCAGATGTGACGAAGGGTGGAGGGGAAGGTCATTGATTATTCCTCAGTAATTTGTACGTGTGGAGGCTGCTCATTTCAGAGAGGCAACCAACGCATCCGCACCTTTTTCGATGCCGGTTTTGGCAGCATTGAGCGAACCGAAGGTCGCCGCAATATTCATTGCATTGGGATACTGCTTTGTCACGAACGCCTTCAGGAGTTGGTTGTTCGACGCATCATAGATTTCGACCGAGTAGCTGACCGAGCCCATGAAAATCCCTTCTTTCCCACGCACGGATTGCACAACGTTGTAAGGCATTCCAGCCAGGTCAAAGCGGGTCACCGTCGATGCCACGGCGGTGTTGGTGCCCGCGCCGGTCAAGGTCAATTTGAGCTTGAGCGTATTCGGTCCGGGATTGCTGCTTACTTGAAATCGCTGGCTTAATACCTTGTTGAACGTCGTATCCATGTAGCGGGCGAGTTCCTGTTTGTCCGCTTTTGACAAATCGCCAAACTGATTATCTGGCCCGCTGTAGATAGCAACCGGATCAATGATGATCGCGCTGTATTTTCGCCATTCCACAGGGGTTGAATAGCTGTAGGGAATATGTCCGCTATCGTCGTTCTGATTCGGCGTCAGCTTGGATGACGAGGCGATTCCCGATTACGCAGTCGGTTGCGTGGTCGCGCATGCCGCAAGTGCCATGCAGAACGCTGCGATCAGCGCCAGTCGGCTTGCCTTGATGGATATGTACATTTCATTTCCTCTTCAGATTTTCCATGGGATGACTGTCATCGCCTAGTTTGGGTTGGTGGACGAGCGCGGCATGGTTGCGTTGCGGATCAATGCCTGGCGGTCTTGGATAAGTGAGCTAGAGCGGCTAAATGACATCGAGATCAACTTCCTCGTCCGCTCGTTTCGCGCCAACTCAGGGAGCGAATATAGCATCGAATTTGATATTTGCAAACCGCCTGGTCGGTTTTGTATTGTCTTATAAAATTTGTTGCGCCCCAGCTACACTGGAGCGTCATACAAATTTATTGCGGTGGGGGTGAGGCGAGCCTAGGCCCGCTCAGCGGGACATTTCCGCTGGCTTAGGGAAGGGATTTTCAGGATTTATGGGGGGCTTGTTGCCATTGCGTGCCGTCGAGCAGGCGCTCAAACAAGCGCTGGCGCTCATCCTCTTCGAGCGAACATTGCCCGAGCAGGGAGCTCAGAAGCAATCCCCTGGCGGCGTACCATCGCAGGGTCGCCAATTCAGGATCAACGGCCTCGGCCTTGATGGCTTCGATCTTCTTGGCATCAATCTCTTTGAATTTGGATAAGAGCCCGGGCTCTTCGCTGATGGCGCCGAGGATGGCGAAGGCAACCGATTTTTGCGTAGTGACGGCTTCCCGGGCGACCGCGATTTGTGTCGACAGATTGGCCTCTGGCGACTTGGCTCCGGTATGTGCCATGTACTCCTGGGAAAATTTGTCGAAATATTCGGCCTGGTAATCCAGCAAGGCCTTTAGCACCGCTTCTTTGGAGCGGAACTGGTGCATCAGCCCGCCCTTGCTGATCCCGGCTTCGCGCGCAATGGCGTCAAGCGTAAGCCGGCGCGGGCCGTCGCGCGCAATGATGGCAAGCGCCGCCTGGATGACGATGTCGCGTGTTCGTTCCGATCGCGTATTGTTGTCCATGTATATCCCCAAAGCAAATAACTGCCTGCCAAACCTATCACGATAGCTTAGAATGTCGATGAAAACAATCTTTCTGGTCTGTTTTTGATCGGTCGAGATATCGATGTCAAGTGGGGCTGACCCGGCGTTCAGCCCTTTCTATATATAGCCCTCGGCAATTGCGCAAAACTGGCTGGGGCCGCGCTGTTTCGCTTTTTTTAGAATTCACCATGACAAACAACATCAAAAAAATCATGTTTTCTTTGGCCTGCGTTTCTCCGGCACTGTCGCACGCAGCCGAACTGGAACAGCAGTTGGCGCATTGTTCGGCATTGGCAGACGCCAGCGCGCGCCTGGGCTGCTTTGATGCCTTGGCCAAGGCAACGGCGGAAGCGCCGGTCCCTGCTGCCGCTGCCAGCGCCGCGCCAATCGTGGCGCCGCCGGTAGCTGTAGCGACGAAGGCCGGCGAGTCGCCGATTTCGCAGACGGTGCAACGTTGGGAGCTCGATCCCGATTCCAAGCGCGGCGTGTTCGCGCTCAAATCCTACTTGAACAATTATGTACTGCTGGCGAATTACAGCACATCGACCAATGATGCGCCGTTCGCCAATGGCGAGGCGAATGGGCTCAAACCGCAGCGCACTGAGCTGACATACCAGCTCAGTTTCAAGATGAAGATGGCGGAAGATATCGCCAATAGTCCGGTTGACCTGTGGCTGGCCTATACCCAGCAAAGCTTTTGGCAAGCCTACAACCGCGCCGATTCCAGCCCGTTTCGCGAAACCAATTACCAGCCTGAACTGATTGCGGTGCTGCCATTGCATGCCAGTATCGGCGATTTCAATTTGCGCTATCTCAATTTTGGATTGGTGCATCAGTCGAACGGCCAATCCTCGACGCTATCGCGCAGCTGGAACCGTTTCTATACTGAGCTAGGCACCGAATACGGCAACCTGGCGCTGTCGGCAAGAATCTGGAAGCGGCTGGATAACGCGAAAGCCAATAACGACAACATCGATATCGTCGATTACATGGGACACGGTGATGTGCGGGCCACGTATCGTCAGGACGGTTACGAATATTCATTGCTTGCGCGACGTAATTTCCAGACCGGACACGGCGCGCTTGAGGCCAGTTGGGCGTTTCCGGTCACGACCAACTTGAAGGGCTACCTGCACTTGTTTTCGGGGTATGGCGAAAGCCTGATCGATTACAACTATTCGCAAAAATCCATCGGCGCCGGCTTTTTGATTGATTTCTAGTGCGCCGCTTGCTGTCGCTGTGTGGGAAAAGCGTAAACTGATACTCCTTCTCTTCGACATTCTCTGTCTCGCGAAGGTGTACGCCTATGCATGAGCAGCTATTTTTGCCAGGCTTCGATGCGCCGCCGAGGCCGACAGACCGTCTGTTTTTTGCGCTGATTCCCGCTGCCGAAGCCGCGGCCGCCATCGTCAGGCAGGGCCGGCTGCTGCAGGAGGAATTCGGGATCAAAAGCAGGTTGATTGGAGTCGACCGCGCGCATGTCACCCTGAGCCATGTGGGTGATTACCTGGAGTTGCCCCAGGATGTCGTTACTGCTGCGATGAACGCAGCGGCAAGCGTCAGGGCGGAGCCGTTCGACGTGACATTCGAACGTGTGCTGAATTTCCATGGGCGGCCGCGCAATCGCCCTTTGGTTCTGGTGGGCGGCGATGGTGTTGCAGCGTTGACAGCGTTCCAGCGGACGCTGGCCAAAGCCTTGCAAAGAGCCGGCATCAGAAGCGCGAATTCGCATTACACGCCGCACGTAACTTTGTTGTACAACAAATACAATGTTCCGTCACGCGACATCGAGCCCATCAGTTGGACAGTGCGGGAATTTGCCCTGGTGCACAGCCTGCTTGGCCGCACCCGCCATGTGACGCTGGCGCGCTGGCCGTTGCAGCCTTGAGGTTGTGGATGTAGCCCCGGCAGCGCGGGAATGGCCGTTTTGCGCTAAAATTGAGGGTTGGGTCGAAAATTGCCGAGGATTTTTGGCAAAAAAGCGGCTTTCCAGCTACTCGACCTATCCCCCACACCAGCAAAAAACGTCGTTTTTGATAGTGAAAACGACGAAAAACTGCGAGTATTGACTGTGTCTGACCCGATATCCAGGCGGATAGCCGAGGCTGACGAAATTATGCGAGAAGCGCCGTGACCTACAGCATCAAGGAAATTTTCTACACATTGCAAGGCGAAGGCACCCATGCCGGCCGCCCTGCGGTGTTTTGCCGCTTCAGCGGCTGCAATCTGTGGACCGGCCGCGAAGAAGATCGCAGCAGTGCGGTGTGTCAATTCTGCGATACCGATTTTGTCGGCACAGACGGCGAGGGCGGTGGCAAGTTCAAGAATAGCGAATCGCTGGCGCAAACCATCAATGCGCTGTGGCCGGATACCTACGCCGCCAGCAAATTCGTCGTGTTCACCGGCGGCGAGCCGTTGCTGCAACTGGATGCTGCGCTGATCGACAGCATGCATGCGGCAGGTTTCGAGATTGCGATTGAGACCAATGGCACGCTGGAACCGCCGCCGGGTATCGACTGGATTTGCGTCAGTCCGAAGATGGGTTCGGTGTTGAAGCTGCGCAAGGGCAATGAGTTGAAAGTGGTGATTCCGCAAATCGGCCAGTCGCTGGCTGCATACGAATCGCTTGATTTCGAACATTTCTATGTGCAGGCCATGGATGGCCCGCAACTGGCGCACAATCTGGAGTTGGCGATCGAAACCTGCAAGCGCAATCCGAAATGGAAGTTGAGCTTGCAGACCCATAAGCTGCTGCAGATTCCTTGAACAGATTCAGATTTTATTGAGAACCCATTATTTATGCTTACCATCACCCGCAAACTCGAATTTGACGCCGGCCACCGGATTCCCGACCACAAGAGCCAGTGCCGCAATCTGCACGGCCATCGCTATACGCTGGAAATCACGCTGGTCGGCGCCGTCATCGAAGTCGAGGGCAGTTCCGACAACGGCATGATCATGGATTTTTCGGACATCAAGACACTAGCCAAACAACATCTGGTGGATGTCTGGGACCATGCTTTCCTGGTCTACGAAAAAGACACGGCAGTGCGCGATTTCCTGGCGACGCTGCCGAATCACAAAACCGTCATCATCGACCGCATTCCGACCGTCGAGAACCTGGCGCGCATTGCTTACGACATCCTCAAGGCGGCTTACAAGGATCACTACGGCACCGGCTTGCACCTGCAGAAACTGGTGCTGCATGAAACCCCGAATTGCTGGGCCGAGATTTCCGAAGACCGTTGATAGCTGATTATTTTCACATTGCCCATGCGTGACGCGATTTATATGCAACAAGCCATTTCCCAAGCCCGCAATGCGTGGGCCTTGGGGGAGGTGCCGGTAGGCGCACTAGTGGTGAAAGATGGCCAGGTCATCGCGACCGGCTTCAATCAGCCGATCGGCAACCATGATCCGACCGCGCATGCGGAAATCATGGCCTTGCGCGCGGCTTCTGCCATCCTCGGCAACTATCGTCTGCCGGGCTGTGAACTGTACGTGACATTGGAGCCCTGCGCGATGTGCGCCGGCGCCATGATGCATGCGCGCCTGGCGCGTGTGATCTACGGCGCCAGCGATCCCAAAACCGGTGCCTGCGGCTCGGTGCTCAATCTGTTCGAGCAGGAAAAATTGAATCATCACACCGAGCTGACCGCTGGCGTGCTGGCCGATGAGTGTGGCACACTACTCAAGGAATTTTTCGCCGAACGTCGGCAAGCTCAACAAAAACAATCGTGACCGAATCTACCCAAGCACAACCCAAACAATCCGTCGGCGTGGCGCTGATTGCCCCCGGCGGTTTCGCCCCCGACGAACAGGCGCTGGCGCGCGGCATCCTGGCTCTGCAACATCAGGGTTGCGTGGTCTATGACTACTACGACCCGGCGGCAAAATACCAGCGCTTCGGCGGCACCGATGCGGCGCGGGTAGCGCAGATCTACGAGGCGATCGACAATCCACAAGTACAGATCGTGCTGGCCTTGCGCGGCAGCTACGGCATGTCGCGGCTGTTGCCGCTGCTGGACATGCGCCGCCTTGCCGCCAGCAAGAAGATTTTCGTCGGCCATAGCGATGTCACGGCCTTGCATCTGGCGTTGCTGGCGCAGACCGGCGCGCCCAGCCTGGCCGGACCGATGCTGTGCAGCGATTTCGGCGTTGCCGAGCTGAGCGAGTTCACAATGTCGCATTTCTGGCAGTGCGTGCGCCAGCCGGATCAGGTATTGCAATTCGCTGTCGCCAACAACCCGAATGTGCGCGTCAGCGGCACGCTCTGGGGCGGCAACCTGGCGATGCTGACGCATCTGATCGGCACGCCTTATTTGCCGCAAATCGAAGACGGCATTTTGTTCCTGGAAGATGTCGGCGAGCATCCCTATCGTATTGAGCGCATGATGCTGCAGTTGCAATATGCCGGCATCCTGGGCCGCCAGCAGGCGATCGTGCTGGGCGACTTTTCCGAATATCGCTTGGCGCCGCATGACAACGGCTACGACTTCGACGCCATGTTGGCATTCTTGCGCGCCCATGTGTCGGTGCCGATCCTGACCGGTCTGCCATTCGGCCATATCCGCGACAAAGTAACGCTGCCGGTTGGCGTGCAGGCCGAACTGCGTTCGGAGTCGAACGGGTTTCAGCTGAGCTTCCAGCATCCCCTTACATTGAGATCCTGATTGCATTGTTCTGCCGGTTACGCGCGTGCCGGCAGCTTGCAATTAATTTGACTCTGACCCCAATTCTTTTATTTAATTAATTCGACTCTGACCCTAATTTCTGGTTTGGGTTAGATGCTGGTCGTCTTGAGTAGCCATTCCCGGAACACCTGCATGGCTGGCGTCATTTGTTTTGACTTGAGGCGAGTTAGCCAGTAGTTGCCGCTGGCGATTTCGATGTTGAATGGCTGTACCAGGCGGTCTTGCTGGAGTTCGCGGGTGAGCATCTGGGTTGGCAGCAGGGCTACGCCGGCGCCTTGGGCGGCGGCTTCTGCCATGGTCAGCGATGAGTCGAATACGCTGCCTCTCAGCAAGGGACAAGGCAGGTTGGCGGCGGCGAACCAGCTGGCCCATTCGTCGGCCCGGTAGGAGCGCAGCAGCACTTGTCCGGCGAGGTCGGCCGGATCGCGCAGGAACGCGGCGATGGCCGGCGAGCACATGGGCGACAGCGGGGCAGCCATCAGTGCTTCGGCTTCGGTGCCGTGCCAGGCGCCGTCGCCGAAGCGGATCGCGTAGTCGAGGCCTTCGCCGGCAATGTCGACCCGGTTGTTGTTGGTCAACAGGCGCAAGTCGACGAACGGGTGGGCTTGCTGAAAATCGCGCAGGCGCGGGATCAGCCAGCCAACCGCAAATGTGCCGACCGCACCCACCGTCAGTACTTCACGGAAACGGCCGTCTTCGAACTGCTGCAGCACGGCGGCGATGCGGCCAAACGATTCGGCCAGCACTGGCAGCAGGGCGATTCCTTCATCAGTCAGCACCAGCCCGCGCGGTAGCCTGCGGAACAGCTGGACACCCATTCTGTCCTCAAGATTCTTGACCTGTTGGCTGATTGCTGCCTGCGTGACATTCAACTCGGCGGCGGCGCGGGTAAAGCTGAGGAAGCGCGCCGAGACTTCGAAAGCGCGCAATGCGTTCAAGGGCAGGTGCATGCAGTTACTCCAAGTGAGATAGTTTTTCTTATGGGTACACTTGGATATTGTAGCTTGAGGGATCACTTTAACACCGATATTGTCGAGGCCTTGTTCATCAAATTCAGAGGTAAAGCATGAAAAGACGTCAGTTTGCGGGAAGCCTGGCAGCAGGCATCGGGGCATTGTTCGTAGGTGGTCATATACAGAAATCCTGGGCCTCTTCGGCTGTCCCGTCCAAATTCGATTCCGATTCATTCATGAAAAAATTGCGTCAGATAGAAGCGCAAAGCGGTGGCCGGCTAGGTGTCGCCATCCTCGATACCCAAACTGGGCAGGCGCATTCCTATCGCGGCGACGAACGGTTTCCGATGTGCAGCACTTTCAAGTTGCTGGCGGCAGGGTTCACGCTAAAACGCGTAGATCTGGGCCAGGAACAACTGGCGCGGCGCATCCGCTTCAAAGCGGCTGACCTGATGTCTTATTCTCCGATCACCGAGAAGCATGTTGGTGGCGACGGCATGTCGGTGGCAGAACTGTGCGAGGCCGCCATCACGCTGAGCGACAACACGGCCGCCAACCTGTTGCTGCACAGCTTTGGCGGTCCGGCCCTGCTGACGGCTTACCTCCGTTCGCTGGACGATAAGGTAACCCGTCTCGACCGCATCGAGCCGGAGCTGAACGAGTCGACTCCCGGTGATCCGCGCGACACTACGTCGCCCAAGGCGATGCTATCCACCATGCGCCAGTTGGTGCTGGGAACGGCGTTGACCCCGGGCTCGCGTGCACAACTGACAAACTGGCTGCTCGCCAATAAAACCGGCGACAAGCGCCTGCGCGCATTGCTGCCATCCGGCTGGCGCGTGGCGGACAAGACTGGTTCGGGCGCCTATGGCACGACCAACGATATCGGCGTCCTGTTTCCGCCGAATCGTGCGCCGGTGCTGGTGGTCAGCTATCTGACCGGAACCAAGGCCAACCCTGCGACGCGAGAGGCGGCGCTGGCGGAAGTAGGGCGTCTGGCGGCGTCGATGGTCACTGGAAATTGACGTGCTAAGTGATGCGCAAAGCCCGCGGGCAGGATGGCGAGCTGGAGACCCGTCCTGCTTTGGTGGCAGCATTCCGGTACTTTGAGCAACCGTCCGGATGACTGATTTTGTCGGATGTGCGGTGGTAAGTCGTTGTTTTATATAGAGCTATTCTGTAGATATTTGTCTGTGGTGTATAATGTTGGGTTGCACCATAAACTACTGATTTAATTAAGAAAAGTTCAATTTTAAGATGCTCTCCACCGCAAATATCACGATGCAGTTCGGCCCCAAGCCGCTGTTTGAAAACATTTCCGTCAAATTTGGCGACGGCAATCGCTACGGTTTGATCGGCGCGAACGGCTGCGGCAAGTCGACGTTCATGAAGATCCTGGGCGGCGACCTGGAGCCGTCGGCCGGCAACGTGATGCTCGATCCGAACGAACGCCTGGGTAAATTGCGCCAGGATCAGTTCGCGTTCGAAGAAATGCGCGTGCTTGATGTGGTGATGATGGGGCATACCGAAATGTGGGCTGCGATGTCCGAGCGCGATGCGATCTACGCCAATCCGGATGCGACCGACGACGACTACATGAAGGCCGCCGACCTGGAAGCGCGCTTCGCCGAGTACGACGGCTATACAGCGGAAGCGCGCGCTGGCGAGCTGCTGCTGGGTGTCGGCGTGGCGATCGAACAGCACCAAGGGCCGATGAGCAATGTTGCGCCAGGCTGGAAGCTGCGCGTGTTGCTGGCGCAGGCGCTGTTCTCGAATCCGGATATCCTGCTGCTCGACGAACCGACCAACAACCTCGACATCAACACCATCCGCTGGCTGGAAGATGTGCTGAATCAGCGCAACTCCACCATGATCATCATTTCCCATGATCGCCACTTCCTGAACCAGGTCTGCACCCACATGGCCGACATGGACTACGGCACATTGAAGGTTTATCCGGGCAATTACGACGACTACATGCTGGCTTCCTCGCAAGCGCGGGCGCAGCAGTTGTCGGCGAATGCCAAGGCCAAGGACAAGGTCGCGGAACTGCAGGATTTCGTGCGCCGCTTCTCGGCCAACAAGTCGAAGGCGCGCCAGGCGACTTCGCGTGCCAAGCAGATCGAAAAAATCAAGGTCGAGGATGTCAAGCCATCCAGCCGCGCCAATCCATTCGTGCGTTTCGACGGCGAGAAGAAATTGCATCGTCTGGCAGTCGAAGTGCAAAGCATTAGCAAGACCTACGACCGGCCGATTTTCAAGAATTTCAACATCATGGTTGAAGCAGGCGAAAAGATCGCCATCATCGGCGCCAACGGTGCCGGTAAGACCACGCTGTTGCGCAGCATCGGCGGCGCCGATATCGCCGGCCTCGAAGCCGACAGCGGTTTGGTCAAGTGGGCGGAAAACGCCAACGTTGGCTATATGCCGCAGGATCCAACCGAGGATTTCGCAACCGACAAGACACTGACCGACTGGATGGGCCAGTGGACCCAGGAAGGTGACGACGACCAGGCCGTGCGTTCCAGCCTGGGCCGCCTGCTGTTCAGCGGCGACGATGTCAAGAAGTCGGTCAAGGTGCTGTCCGGTGGCGAGAAGGGCCGCATGATGTACGGCAAGCTGATGCTGGGCCGCCATAACGTGCTGCTGCTCGACGAGCCGACCAACCACATGGATATGGAATCGATCGAATCGCTCAACATCGCGCTGGAAAAATATGCCGGCACGCTGATCTTCGTTTCGCATGACCGCGAATTCGTATCGTCGCTGGCGACCCGGGTGCTGGAAGTCAAGGAAAACGAAGTGGTTGATTTCCAAGGCAGCTATGAGGATTACCTGAGCAGCCAGGGTATTGAATAAATAGAAGCACGGCGCAAAAGGTTAGCGCACGGTGAAAAAAAGCGTGGCGGAATTTTATCCGCCACGCTTTTTTTATATCCGCTGGTGCTGCTGATGGTTGTGTATTCGGTGGCTTCAGCCTACGCGCCGGTTGGCCCGCGCTCACCCAGATATAGCAACTGATCTAGCCGGCCGCGCAGGCTGCGGGCGATTTCTTCACCTTTGGCCTTGAGCACGGCTTCCAGATACGCCTGACGCAGCTCGCGGAAATCCTGGACGCTGCTGGCGCGCTCGACTTTCAATTGCAGACCGTAGCCGCGCAGGCCGATCATGCTTTTGATCGTGTCGTTATAAAAATGATAAATCGCTTCGAATTGGGTTTGACCGGCCGGCAAAATCTGTTCTGCGGAGAGCGGCGCAACCGCCGGTGCAGCTTTTGGCGCTGCAGTGGCTGCGGCGGCAGGTGGCGCGGGGGCAGTTGCGACCGTCGTGCTGCTGTTGCTGCTGATCTGGATCAGGCCACCCTGCAGCAGTTCATCCAGATGCTCTTGTCCAAGGCCCAGGCCGGCCACTTTCCTCAGTAATTCATCATCGGCGGTCTTGCCGTCCACCAGCAGCAGCAAGGTGCGCAGGCGCGGTCCGACGGCTTGGCTACGGGTGGCGATTTCAGTGCGGCCCAATTCGGTCTTGTCAAAAATGATCATGATGTCCCTGTGTTCTTATCGTTGCCCCGAAAATGCCGGACGGTCTCCAATTTATTGCCCGGCGGCTTTTCAGTTACTGCCTTTTATGACAATTGTTAAATGATAGTACGGGAGTTCATTCAAGGTTGCAATAAGGTAATGTCGGCACCTGCTTCCAAAATATGGCGGTAGAATTCCTGTCCGATTGCTCAGTTGCTAAACCGCGTCGCAAATATCTTGTTGCGCCTTCTGTCGTATCATTGCGCTCTTAGCGCACTACATTCACACATCACATTCACGCACTACATTCATTTACCTACAGCAGCCATCACTGTCATGCAAACCCAAGCCATCAAAACCGTTGAATTCGAGCGGCCGCAAATGGACCTAGGCAATAGCTGTACCGCTCATGCCTGGGCTCGCGTCCCTGACGTCCCTTCTTCAGAACAGAAAATCGCCCTCAAAGAGCGTATCAAGCGCTTGTTGAAAGAACAGCAAGCCGTCCTGGTGGCACACTATTATGTCGATGCCGATCTGCAGGACCTGGCGGAGGAGACCGGCGGTTGCGTTTCCGATTCGCTGGAAATGGCGCGTTTCGGCCGTGACCATCCAGCCAAGACGCTGGTGGTGGCCGGCGTCAAGTTCATGGGCGAGACCTCGAAAATCCTCAGCCCGCACAAACGCGTGCTGATGCCCGACCTGGACGCCACCTGTTCGCTCGACCTGGGTTGCCCGGCCGATGAGTTTTCTGCATTTTGCGATGCTCATCCGGATCGCACCGTGGTGGTGTACGCCAATACCAGCGCTGCAGTCAAAGCACGCGCCGACTGGATGGTGACGTCTTCTATCGGGCTTGACATCGTCGCCCACCTGCACGCGCAGGGCAAGAAGATCCTGTGGGCACCGGATAAACACCTCGGCGGCTACATCCAGAAACAGACCGGCGCCGACATGCTGCTGTGGCAAGGCTCCTGCCTGGTGCATGACGAATTCAAGGGTGTCGAGCTGGAACTGCTGCGTCAGCAGCACCCACATGCCAAGATCCTGGTGCATCCGGAATCGCCGGAAGCGGTGGTGGCGCAGGCCGATGTGGTCGGCTCGACCACGCAATTGATCGCCGCCGCGCAGAACCTCGATGCCGACGAATTCATCGTCGCCACCGACAACGGCATCCTGCACAAGATGCGGATGGCGGCACCCGGCAAGCGCTTCATCGATGCACCGACCGCCGGCAACAGCGCCACCTGCAAAAGCTGCGCGCATTGCCCGTGGATGGCGATGAACGGCTTGCAGAACCTGGCCGATGTGCTGGAATCCGGCAACAATGAAATTCATGTCGACGCAGAGATCGGCCGCAAGGCGGTGGTCTGCATCGACCGCATGCTCGACTTTGCCGCGCAACGCAAAGCCAATGTGCGCCCGTCCAGCGATCTGGCGCAAGAACAAAAACTATTTTCAGGAATCGGCCCAGCATGAGTACTCACACCAGCAACTTGGAAAATCGTTTCGCCCCCTTTGACGCTGCGCTGCAAGCGGCCTTCGACAACAATATCCGTACTGCATTGGCCGAAGATGTCGGCAGCGGCGACCTGACCGGCAAACTGGTGCCGGCGCAGGAGCAGGTGCGGGCCCGGGTGATCGTACGTGAACAAGCCGTGCTGTGCGGCGCGCCGTGGTTTGAAGCGGTGATGCAGCAGCTTGATGCTAGCATCCGCATTACCTGGCGTTATGCCGAAGGCGACCTGATGAGCGCCGACAGTGAAGTCTGCATCATCGACGGCCCGGCCCGGGCTTTGCTGACCGGCGAGCGCGGCGCATTGAATTTCCTGCAACTGTTGTCCGGCGTAGCCAGCGCTACCCGTGTCTACGTCAATGCGATTGCCCACACCAAGGCGCATATCCTCGATACCCGCAAGACCTTGCCGGGTTTGCGCCTGGCGCAGAAATACGCGGTGCGTGTCGGCGGCGGTCATAACCAGCGGCTGGCCTTGTACGACGGCATCCTGATCAAGGAAAACCATATCGCCGCAGCCGGCGGCATCTCTGCCGCCATGAAGGCCGCACTCAGCCTCGATGCCGGCGTCACGATCCAGATCGAAGTGGAAAGCCTGGTGCAGCTCGACGAAGCGCTGCGTGCCGGCGCTACCTCGATCTTGCTGGACAACTTCAGCCTCGACGCCATGCGCGACGCAGTCGACCTGAATGCGGGCAGGGCGTTGCTGGAAGCTTCCGGCGGCATCAATATGGACACTTTGCGCGCCATTGCTGAAACCGGAGTTGACCGAATTTCCATCGGTAGTTTGACCAAAGATATCCGGGCTACCGATTATTCTTTGCGGATTATCGAGTAATTGTTGCCAGAATAGCGGACGCCGGAACGCCGAAGACGCCTCAATCTAAGGTGCCCGGTTCCGCAGAGGAAGAACCAGCCGGTTTTTCCTGGGAATTGTTTCGAGTTGATAAGTAGCTCGGCTCAGGTTATTTCATAACAGAAGCCAACTTAGGGCTCATTTCCATCCTTTGGAATGGCGCAAGCCGCCAGATAATGGCGCGAACAATCTCATTGATCGCGTCCATGAACCCGCCGCCAGCACAGCTGCCATCCACTGCCACAGCAATCGCAAGCCGCTTTGGGCAGGAGCTGGCCGTTGTCCTGCATTCCGCAGATCGAGCCGACCTGCCCGCGGTTATCCATGCAGCTGCCATGGTGCTGAGTCGGCCGATCGTGCATTCTGCTCCTTCCCGCAAATATCGCGAATCCGCCGATTATCTTGATCTGCTTGTTCACGTTGCTGTGGATAGCCGGCGATGAAATTGGCTCTCATGCAGCCTTATCTGTTTCCGTACATCGGCTATTTCCAGCTGGTGGCTGCGGCGGACAAGTTCGTTTTTTACGACGATGTCAATTTCATCAAGAACGGCTGGATCAATCGCAATCGCCTGATGCTGGATGGCGACATCCGGTATATAACGGTACCGCTCGCAGGCGCCAGTCCTGCAAAAAAAATCAATGAAGTACTGATGCAACCTCGCGAACGCTGGCTGAGAAAACTGCTGGAATCGATTCGCCATGCATATGCCAAGGCTCCGCATTACCAGCGTGTCAGCGAATTGATTCACGAGATATTGCATGTGGACGCTACGCACGTTTCACAAATTGCGTCGCGTGGCGTGATCGAAATTTCCAGGTATCTTGATTTGGGCACGACGTTTGCGATGACGTCGACCGTTTATCGGAATAGCGAACTGAGGGGCGCGCAGCGAGTGCTGGACATCTGCGCGCAAGAACGGGCCAGTACCTACCTGAATCTGCCGGGAGGGCGCGCGCTATATGACGCAGAGGAGTTCGCTGCGGCCGGCATTGATCTGTCGTATATCGAACCGAACCTGGGGCCGTACCCGCAATTCGGCAAGAGGTTTCATCCCGGCTTGTCGATCATTGATGTGCTGATGTTCAATAGCGTCGATCAAATCAAAGCCATGCTGCATCGGCGACCAGGCGCATGAGGCCGGACGCGATCGGCGGCTATCTGTCGCTTGAAATCCCGCGTGCGGGCGCCGAATATCATCGCGATGCGCTGCGCTATCAATCGTCGCGGGCGGCGTTTCTCGCGTTGTTGCGCGCTCACCGGCCAACTGCGGTATGGATGCCCTGGTATATCTGTGAAAGCATGCTTGAGCCGCTGGCGACGAGCGGAATCCCGATCAAACGTTACGAGATCGATGCACAACTGCGCGTCAAAACAGCGGATCTCAGGGCTGGTGAATGGCTGCTGTATGTCAATTACTTCGGTCTCTGTACTGCTCAGGTTACTGATGTGCTCAAGCGCTTCCCGCGTGAACAGGTAGTGATCGATAACGCCCAGGCTTTCTTCGCCAAACCTGAAGAGTGCTTGGCGACGCTGTATTCTCCGCGAAAATTTGTCGGTGTTCCGGACGGCGGCTATCTGATTACGCGTCAAGCCATAGCAACACCGGATCAGATAGATCATGGGTCGCTGCAGCGCAGTTCGCATCTGCTTAAACGTATCGATATGGATGCGGAGGCCGGTTATGCCGATTACGCCGCAGCTGAAGAAAGCCTGAAATTGCAGGAACCCAGGGTCATGTCGAAGCTCACTCAACGCGTGCTCGAGAGCCTCGACTATGCCGAAGTCGGTGCCCGTCGCATCGCCAATTTTTCTTATCTTCACGATCGGCTGGGATCATCCAACGCGCGCAGGTTTGAATTTGATAATGGCGACGTACCGCTTTGTTATCCGTATGTCGGCGCGCCGATCGGGTTACGCGCGAAATTGGCGGCACACCGAATTTATACGCCTTGCTACTGGCCGGAAGTAGCGAATTCTGAGCTCGTGCCTGAATTCGAAAGGCAAATCGCCAGCAATACACTTTTCCTGCCGTGTGATCAGCGGCTCTCTAACGTGCAGTTGGACCGGATCGCGGAGCAGGTCCTGGACCACGGAATTCACTCATGAATACAGGCATGGTTAAAAAGGTCAGGGTCCTGGTTTTTCCCTGTGGTTCGGAAAATGCGGCCGAAATCCATCAGGCGCTTCGATATTCGTTACACGTTGAGCTCTTTGGTGCGTCTAGCGTCGATGACCATGGACGCTTTCGTTTCGCTCGCTATGTCGGCGATCTGCCGAAGATTGACGCCGAGGGGTTCGATCGCGCGTTCTCTGCGCTTCTCTCGGAGTTTGGCATCGACATGGTGTTTGCAACTCACGACACAGTGCTTGAATATTTATCGACGCGCGCGCATCAAATGGGTGTGATGCTGGTGAACGGCGATCCGGAAAGCGCTGCAATCGCACGCAAAAAGAGCATGACGTATCGCCACTTTGCAGATGCGTCATGGATTCCGCGTGTCTACTCTTCTGTTGAACAAATTACGGAATGGCCGGTCATCGTAAAGCCCGATCTCGGACAGGGCGGGCACGGCGTGACGCTTGTGCATGACCGACAGCAGGCAATCGCCGCGGAGACGCAAATCGATCATCCGGTACTTGTCGAATATTTGCCCGGCGACGAAATAACTGTCGACTGTTTCACAGATAAAAAAGAGCGACTGGTCTGGGTCGGGCCGCGCACTCGGGAGCGGGTCAGGGCCGGAATCACGATGCGTTCGCGGGTAATCGAACTGACGGATGAGATCGCTGCCATCGCTAATGAAATCAATCGCGGACTGCGGCTGAGAGGACCATGGTTCTTTCAGCTGAAGGCTGACAGGAACGGGCAATGGAAGTTGCTGGAGATATCGTGCCGGGTTGCCGGCACCATGGTGGCGCAACGCGCACGCGGGATTAACCTGCCGTTGATGGCAGTTCAGGATTATCTGGGACGCGACCTGATTGCCCTGAGCAATTCGCATGTCGAGCTGGTCGAACGTAACATTGCGACGCGCAGCGAGTTCAATTTTCAGTATGACACCGTGTTTGTCGATCTTGACGACACTTTGATCCTGGACGGCTATGCGGTTCCGGTCACGATGGCATTTCTTTACCAATCGATGGCATCCGGAAAAAAGATCAAATTGATTACGCGACATCAGTTCGACGTTGCCACGACCCTGAAAAACGCCCACATCGATGCTGGTATTTTCGATCAGATCATTGTGGTCGGGGCCGGCGAATCCAAAGCCGACCATATTACTGCTACCTCGATATTCATCGACAATCATTTCCCCGAGCGGATTGACGTTGCAAGAAAGCTCGCGATCCCGGTGCTGGACGTCGACGCACTCGAATTTTTCATTAAATAAAGAACAGCCATCATGGAAAAGACCTCTCCCGATTTTTTACGTGTCTTGCGTGCGGAAAGAAAGGATCTGCTCAACAGGATGAGGCAGACCCGCTTTGAATCTCTGAAGGATGGGTACAGCTATTCCCAGGTGATTCCGTTTGCCGGCTATTCGCCGTGGCTGGATGACGAAACGTTCACGGCAACGTTCGATATCGTCAAGGCTTGCACGATGGTCGACATCTATCGATGCTACGAGCTCTATCGTCTGGCCCAGCAAATGCACCGGGTAGCGGGAGCGATTGTCGAGGTCGGCGTCTGGCGTGGCGGTACTGCAGCGTTGATGGCATGTGCGCTGCCGGGTAAGGAAGTGCATTTGTTCGATACATTCAGCGGGGTTGCAAAGCATGATCCTGAGTTCGACACATTCTATGCCGGTGGCGAACATGCCGATACCGACGAACATATCGTCGCCGGGCTGTTTCGACGAATAGGCGCCACATGCCAGATTCATCGCGGAATTTTTCCGGACGATACCCTGTCGTCACTGCCGAAAGAGATTTGCTTGGCCCATATCGATGTGGACACCTACCAATCGGTGAAGCAATCCTTTCTTTCGATCTGGCCTCGGGTGCAACCCAATGGCATCGTGGTATTCGACGACTATGGAATGTTCGGCTGCGAGGGCGCCATGCTTGCCATCAATGAAATTGTGGCAGGTACCGACGATGGCCTGTTTATTCACAATCTGAACGGGCATGCGTTGCTGGTTAAACAATCCTGAGACATCCGGCTGTCTGACAAGGGACGCTCATTATAAAAAAAGGAATTTTTAATATGAAAAAACCTGCCCATTACCAGTCCCTGGAATACGACCGCATCATATCCATGATGCAAGGATTCCAAGGGTCTAGCGACACTCCGTTGCGTGTACTTGACTTCGGCTGCGGCCTGGGAAAATTTCTCGATTGTTTTGCATCTTTGGGGCTTCAGGCAACCGGCGTGGACACCAACGCAGATTATGTCGCGCGTGCCAAGGAAAAGGGCTATGCGGCCTATACACCCGATGAATTTTTTAGTATCGCTCATGAACCATTTGACGTGGTGTTTCTAAGCCACCTGATCGAGCACGTCGCCCCTGATGCTTTGGTTGATTTGCTGCCGCGGCTCTGCGCGAATTTAGCTAAAGATGGACGTCTGATCGTCATCAGTCCAACCGTTGGCGAGCGCTTCTATCACGATTTCTCGCATATCCGGCCTTATCTTCCGCAAAGTATCCGCCACGCATTCGGTGCGACCGGCATGCCGATTTCGTTTGGCGAGGCGGGCTTGATTGAGCTGGTCGATATCTATTTTTTCAAAGATCCTTATCGCACGCGCCAATGGCGTTCCTTTTATGTCGGCAGTGGTGCGAGGAGGGCGTTCACACGCATCTATAACCGCTTGCTGGATTTGCTGTGGCGTGGCTCCGGCGGACGGATTGGTGTAGTTGCATCCTGGCTCGGCGTCTATGAATTGCGAGCGCGCTGAATCAATATGGACGCTGCGTGCGCCATCGTGGAAGCCGGGTTTGATCGGTTTTCCATCGATAGTTTGACCAAGGATGTCCGGGCCATCGATTATTCGTCACGGATCATCGAGTGAGTCACGCAGGCTTGACCATCGACCGATGGTCAAGCTCCTGACGCCCTAGGCGTTGCCGTCCAGCGGCGCCGACAATTGGATGAACAGCGCGCTGCCCATGACGAAAGCGCTATCGATCTTGTCCTGATGCGCTGCCATGAATTCGTCGCCGGCTCTCTGCGGACCGTCGCCGTAAGGCCAGACATAGTCGTCGACGACGATCCAGCCGCCGGCCAGCACCAGACCGCTCCATGATGCAATATCGGCGCTTGCGGCATGATAGCTGTGATTGCCATCGATATGCAGGATGGCGATCCTGCCGCTGTAGTCGGTGCTGCCAAAAGCAGGAGTGTTGACGTTGGTGTCGGAACGATATCGAGTTGCCGCATCCACCGATGGCAGGCGCAGGTAATTCACGTGATTGGCGTTATATGGCAGCAGATTCATCTCGAATACGACCAGCGCTTCGTCGGCATCGACTTGTGCCGAGACGATATCGACCATGCCTCGTTCATCATTTTGCACCATGTGCTGGTTCGACCACGGGTCGACGCACAGCAGCTTGCCAATCTGGTACAAGCGTGCGAGCCGTGCCAGGATGAAGGCAGATTTACCCCACCAGCTACCGATTTCGACGATATCACCGCTCCGGCTGTGGCGGGCAATTTCACACAGGGCGCGTAATTTCTCATGATCGCACATGCCGGGGATGACATCGGCGTGACGGTGCAGTGCTGCAAGTTCTATCGTGGTCGCCGCTTCTTTCGCTGCTATGTTAGACGCCAGCGGCAACGATGTTTCCAATAGCTGTTCTGTCTGCTGAAGCGCTGCACGATAACCGTGCAATTCGGTATCCGCTGGCGATGTGTTCACCAGCACGACTCCCGGCGCCAAATTTTTCAGCATCCGATTCAGGAAGTACCAGACAACCGGATTAGGCGTATAAATGCCGCCGATATCGAAGTCGTCAATCGCTTGCTTCAGTTCTGCGGCAAAGGCGGGATCAGTGATGTAGGGCAGCGTCAGCCACGCCGGATACTTGTCTCGTGACGGATCCAGGCCAAGTGAGGAGGAACCGATCACGTCGCGGCCTTCGGCCAATGCCTTGCGCAAATACTCCAGCGAACGCGGCATGCAGGCCGGGAAAATCAGAATGGGTTTGGCGCCAACATGTGTGTTGACTGCAGTGATTGTCATGAGTGGTACTCCATGTAAATGCTGACTCTGGTTTGTATGTGCTTTTTTTGGTGGCCGATAATCGTTGATGAAATATGTCATCGAGCCGCCCGGAAATTAAGCGTATCGTGATGTAGCCGATGAGCCGCTTGCGGCGTGATTGCCAGGCTACGCATCAGCCACGCTCGCCCGCGATCAGTTCAACGATGAAATCGACATGCTCTTCGGCCAATCCTGGATAGATGGGCAGGCAGATGACCTGGCCCGATATTTTTCGTGCGACCGGTAAATTTTCGTGTGCTGCCGAAGACAGCCCGCGGTACATCGGAAAATCGGTAATCAGCGGATAGAAATAGCGACGCGCATAGACGTCGTGGTTTTTCAGTTTGAGATACAGGGCATCGCGACTCTGCGGAAAATCATCCTGCACGAAGATCGGGAAATAGGCGTGATTCGGCTGCAGGTTTTCCATCAGCGGCAGGCAAGTGATGCCCGGCACACGTGCCAGGCCGTCCCGATAACGGTGGTCGATTGCTCGACGCTGCTGCAGGGCGAGGTCGATGCCTTGCAATTGCAGCATGCCGAATGCCGCGTTGATTTCGCTCATCTTGCCGTTAATGCCTGGTGCGACCACGGTGACTTCATCGACAAAGCCGAAGTTTTTCAAATGATCGACGCGCTGTTTGGTTTTGGCGTCCTGTGAAACGATGGCACCGCCTTCGAAGGTATTGAATACCTTGGTGGCATGGAAACTCAGCACCGACAGATCGCCATGGTTGAGCGTGCTTTGACCGCCTGATTTCACGCCAAAGGCATGGGCGGCGTCGTAGATCACTTTCAAGCCATAGATGTCGGCGATGTTTTGGATACGCTCAACATCACAGGGATTGCCGTAGCAATGCACCGGCATGATTGCAGTCGTTTGCGGCGTAATCGCAGCTTCGATTTTTGCCGGGTCCAGATTCAGCGTCACCGGATCGATATCGACAAATACCGGTTTGATGCCGTTCCAAAGCAGCGAGTGCGCGGTTGCCACGAATGAATAGGGAGTGGTAATGACCTCTCCGGTGATGCGCAGTACTTGCAAGGCCGTGATCAGGGCCAGTGTGCCATTGGTGAACAGCGAAATATGCTTGACGCCGAGGTATTCACATAGGGCTTGTTCCAGTTGCTTGTGGAATGGGCCGCCGTTGGTCAGGATCTTGTTGCCCCATATCCGTTCCAGGTAGGGCATGAACTCTGCCAAAGGCGGCAGCAGCGGCTGCGTTACATATATCTGTGGCGGCTTTGTCAGGCTGTTCATGGGTTTCCCTCGGTTGAATGACGATTGTCTGGCGGGATTGATGGAATCACGGTAGCTGCCTCATCCTTGCACCAGCGCCGCCACATGGTGCGCAAAGCAGCGGCCAGGCCATCGGCGACAGTTGCTGGCTGACTGTATGGTGAACCGATGAAGCGTTCACGCAAACTGCTGCGGATCTCGGCCAGTGCTGCCGGATTGCCGGCCCACGTCAGGCCCTTGCGCACGAATTCCTCTGCACTTTGTGCGATGAATTGATCAAGTCCAACCTGTGCCAGGATGCCTGCGCCAGACCGTCCTGCTACGGTGTTGCCGGCCAGCGTCAAGGTTGGTACACCCATCCATAATGCGTGCAGGGTGGTGGTGCCGCCGGCATAGGGGAAGGTGTCGAGACAGAAATCGACTTGTTGATGTAAGGCCAGATAGTCAGCCATGCCGGCGCGTGGATGGAAATCGAGGCGGTCAACGGCAATCCCTTCAGCAGCGAACCAGGAGATCAATTGCGTGTTATCGCCATCGGTCGGCATGGCGCCCAGCAGCATGCGGGCATTCGGTATTGCGCGTAGCAACTGTGACCAGAGGGCGATGACGCCGGGATTGAGTTTGCTGGGGCGATTGAAGCTGCCAAAGGTCAGGTAGCCGTTGGCGAATGCGGGCAGGGCATTGACCGGTGGTGCGTCGGGATTGGGCAGAAACGTTGCGCTGGCCGG